>SUWB01000054.1 GCA_015061745.1 Lentisphaerota bacterium
GCTATTGCCTTCTTTCAGATTCCACCTCACAATGGACACCCTTGGCTTTCGCTAACAGTTCCTACTGACAAGGCCTGTATCGGACTTTCACCGACGAGTCAATGCGCATGCCGCGCATACCAAAAAAGCCTCCGGAATCAAATCCAGAGGCTTTCTTTGTGACCGTAAGGTTTCAAATTACATTTCAACCGGTTTGGTCTTGGGAAGTCCGAGAACTTTGTCCTCAGCAATGCGGCCGGAATCCCGGAGCACATTGATACGCTCATAGCGTTTCATAACATTACGGACTTTGCGGATCTTGCCGCCCACGCGGAGACTGGGATGCTGGGACATTGTATACCTCGCTTCTTTTTATGTTATCATTAGTTGTTTGTTCACTATTATTTATTAAATATACACCCAATTGTGTCAAATGTCAAGGGCGAAATACAGAAATTCTTTCCAAAATTTCTTCAACATAGCGTTTTTCGCCGATATGGGTGGCAAATTGACACTCTTTTCCGAAGTGGTAGGGGCCATCATTGGTGGAGTGAGTGTCACTTCCTGCGGTGGAAAGCAGACCGTGATCCAAACAATACTGACGGTAGAAGGGAGTCAGGTCGTGAGGAATGGAGGTATGGGCACATTCAATACCGTCAAAGTCGAGCATTTCACGCAGTTCATCCATACGGTAAAGATCCTGGCCCCGGAAATAACCTTTGGGGTGGGCAATGAATACCAGACCGCCCGCCCGTTTGACGGCAGGGAGGACGAAGTCGTATTCGGGGTAATGAGGCATTGAGAAACTTGAGTTCCAGACCACATTGTTTTTTGCATCAACGTCCGCAAAAAGTTTTTTCTCTTTGATGAGGTAGTCGTTTTGAACCGTATTCTGAACGTGGGTGATTCCCTGAACATCAATGGTTTTCTGGGGACGGTAACGTTTCAACAGGATTTCCCGTTCTTTGCGGCAGTAGGGATAGCCTTCAACAGAGAGCAATGCACAGAGTGCATCGCCGTATTCACGCTGCCAGTTGTGGTAGGCGGCAAAGACCTGCTGCAGTTCGGGAGTGGGAACCAGAGGCAGGCCAAGACAGACCATATCAAAGGTTCCTTTGGGGCTGTGGACGGTCAGCTCAGCAGCGGGAATATAGTTGACAGAGGGATGTTTTTTTGCCGCTTCAATGGCTTCGGGCAGGGAGTCCATCTGGTGGTGTTCGGTGATGGCGATATGGGAAACTCCCAGTTTTTCAGCCATTTCAAAGTAGTTTTCCACGGGAGCTGTGGCATCATAACTCCAGCAGGTATGAAGATGAAAGTCAAAGGATGCAAGTTGTTCAGACATATTTTTACCTCATATTTGTATAAAAGATTAAAGATTCCACATTTTTTTGAAAGATTCCCAGGATTCCCGGCTCCAATCCCCTGATTCAGTTTCGGGATTGCGTAATTTGGGTAAACTTTTCAGTCTGGGAACAAGATCTGTCCAGTCAATATTGCCGCCGCCAGGCGGATTGTGGTCATCAAAGGAGCCGTGGTTGTCGTGAAGGTGAAGCACAGCGATTCTTTTTGACATCAATGAAAGAAGTTCATTCACATTCTTTGTGCCGTAGCAGTTGGCGTGGCCGGTGTCGAAGCAGAAACCCAGTTGTTCAGAATCAAATTCATCTGCAAGGGCGATCATTTTCTGCAGTTCTTCCGGTGTCTCACTGCCGTTTTCAAGAGCCAGAACAATATTATTTTTGACCGCAGTGGGCAAAAGTTTCTCAATAGAACGTCTGACATACTCCCAGGAATCGGAAAACTCCTCAAGTCCCAGGTGCATCGTATAGGTTTTGACATTCATTTCTGCAAGCTGCTCAAGGAACTCTTTGTGCTCTCTGACAAGTTCTGTGTGACGGCCGGGATCAGTGCAGCCGATATCGTTTCCTTTACCCCAGAAAGCGTGGCAGCCCGGCGTAATCAAGCCCAGTTCATCGCACCTTTGTTTGATCTTTTTCAAAGTTCCGGGCGTTTGCCGTTCCAGTTTTCCCCAGAGGGGATGAGCAACCGTATGGGAGACTCCCCACGAGGGGAGTTCTTCAAAGACTTTATCCCAAGTTTCCTGCGGGATGACTTCCCAGCGGACAAAGTGGACGAGATTTTTCATATTGCTTCCTGATTGAATTAAATTGAATTCCAACAGATAAAATATAACACCGGTTGCAAGATAATTCAAGGGCTTCAGTTTGTAAAAGCAGAGATTGGCAAGTATATTAAGGAAAATTTTAAGGGAGCGGATTTTTTTTATGAGTGAATGGCTGATTGTTCTTATTGCCGGAAGTGTTGTCTTTATCACCTTTACCGTTGAAGGAATCGCCGGTTTCGGATCTACTGTTATGGCTCTGCCTTTTATTGCTGTTCTGATCGGCGTGGACAAGGCGGTTCCGGTACTTTCATCTCTGAGTATCTTGCTTTCGTTGTTCATCGTGCTGCGTTCCCGGCGTAATCTGGATTGGCGGGAATACGGATTTATTGTTCTTCACGTCGGACTCGGAGTGCCTGTCGGACTTTTTATGATGGACACTCTGCCCAAAGAATGGCTTATTGCACTGCTGGTCTGCTTTATGTTTTTTGTGGGGATCAGGGGATTGCTTTCATTGCGTTCAAGCCAAAGTCCGGTTTTGTCGGAAGTCCCCGGCAAAAAGAGTTTCCTTTCCCGTATTGTACTTTTTACCGGAGGCATAATTCAGGGGGCTTTCAGTTCCGGCGGGCCTGTGGTTGTGATGTATGCTTCAAAAGCGTTGAAAGAAAAGTCAGAATTCCGGGCCGTTTTAAGTTCTCTGTGGCTGACGACCAATACGGTTATGGCCGTCAAATGGACACTGTCCGGCACGGTGTGGACACCGCAAATGGGGCGGATGATCCTGGGAATGCTTCCCTTTATTGCAGCCGGTATGACGCTGGGGGACTGTCTGCATAACAAAGTGGATCAAAGGAAATTTACCGTCCTTGTTTATACAGTGCTCATTCTTGCCGGGGTTATGCTCGGGGGGAATTTGTTTTACAAATTGATGTTCTGACGCACTTTTGTTGTTGAAAAAACTCCTGTTTGGTGGTATATTAATAAGATACTCAAAAAACGTGGAGGTAAAAGCGTATTATGATTTATTGGAGTGCAGGCATAGCTGCCATCGCTGGTGTGTTGGCTTTGCTTTGTTGCCGGAGGGGCAATCTTGCCGGAGCGGTGGGAGTTGCCGGAACAGTTATTGCCGCAGTCACCGGACTGGCCGGTATATGTATCTCGCAGCCTGGCTTGTCGGCTCTGTTTATGCTGCCGACTCTTATTCTGGCCCCTGCTGGTGCCTTTCATTCTCTGGCCTACATCAAGGGGCACGGCAATCCCGGGATCTATTGGGGATTTTTCAATTTGACAGCGGCCACTATGCTGGCTTTGCCTCTGATCTCAGACTTCGTTCCTTTTTTGATCGTTTGGGAGCTTATGGGAATTTTCAGTTTTGTGCTGGTGATGTTCAATTACAAAGCTGAAGAACTTAAGCGGGTGGCCTGGATCTATCTGCTTGCCTGTGAAGCAGGGGGGCTGCTGCTGATGCTCTTTTGGGCACTTGCCCACAAGGCAGAGGGTTCCGGATATCTGCTTGTTGTCATCGGAATGGCCGGATTCGGATTGAAAGCAGGTTTTCCTCTGCTTCATCTCTGGCTGCCTGAAGCACATCCTGCCGCACCCGCTCCTGTGTCAGCTATTATGTCGGGAGCGATGATCAATCTCGGTTTCTGGGGGATCTTGAATTTTGTATTTCCTGAAGCGGTATTGCTTCACTCTCCTTTGGCATTCTTTGGCTGGACACTGCTGATTCTCGGCTGCATCGGCAGTCTCGGCGGGATCATCTTTGCTTTTGCTCAGGACAATTTGAAGCGGCTTCTTGCATACAGCAGTATTGAGAATATGGGGATCATTTCAATGGCTCTCGGAAGTGTTTTCCTTGCTGCCCATTCTCAACACACAGAAATGCTTATTTTTGCCGGATTGGGATTTGTATTTCATATCATTAATCACGCTTTGCTTAAAGGCACTTTGTTTCTGGGGGCAGGGCAGGTATATTGTTCAACAGGCACTCTTTCCATTGATAAAATGGGCGGAATGATGAAAAAAACACCGGTTACGGGCAGTTGCTTCACCCTGGCCTCTCTGGGAATTTCCGGTCTGCCGCCTTTTAACGGCTTCATCGGGGAATTGATGATATATCTTGCTGCTTTTGCGGGGATCTGTTCAAATTCGATGATGCTCCGCGGGGCAGGGATTCTTTGCGCTCTTGTACTCAGTCTTACCGGTGCTTGTGCCGTGGTTGCTTTTGCCAAAGCTGTGGGCGGAACTTTTCTCGGGGAATCCCGGCAGATTTCAGAGTGCGGCAAAGAATCTCCCTGGATGTATGTGCCGATGATCGTTCTGCTGACTCTTGCTGTGTTGAGTGTTTTTGCAGCCCCCTTGATATTCGGATTCCTGTTGAAAGATATTGCTGTTGCTAAAAATGCAGTGGAGATTCTGTGGATGACAGCGATTTTTTCTGCCGTGTTTTATGCCTTGTGTGCCTGGATATTTTTCTGGCGGAGATACGTTCTGGTGCGGGGAAAGGAAAATCTTTCCGGCCCCACCTGGGATTGCGGCTATGCCAAGCCGTCCGCCCGGATGGAATATACCGGCAGTGCAGTAGTGCAGGCTCTTGCAGATCTTTTTAACGGCTTCCTGCGGATCCGCCGTAAAGTGGAGCCCCCCAAAGGACTCTTTCCTGAAAAAGCCTCCTTTGAATGGGAGGCTCCTGACGGTTCTGAACGTTTTTTCTGGGCACCTCTTTTCAAGTTTTTTGCCGGAATCTCTGACCGGGTCCACAAGTTCCAGTCGGGATATCTTCATATGTATGTATTGATTATGACCATAGCTCTTATTGCTATGATCGTCTGGGCAATTCTTTGTTGAGGTGGTACAAATGAAATATTTTATTGTCAACGCATTGCTGGCTTTGATCCTGGCCCCTGTGCTCTTTGGAGTCATCAATAAGGTCAAAGCATTTTTTGCCGGACGCAAAGGCCCCAGGATTATGCAGACCTGGTATGATATATTCAAACTGTTGCGCAAAGGCACTGTTTACAGTACCAGTTCCACCTGGATTTTCAGAATAGCCCCTGTGGGAACATTGGCCGCCTGCCTTATGGCTCTGCTTTTTCTGCCTCTCGGGTATGCTCACTCTCCCCTGGGATTTCAGGGAGATGCTCTGCTCTTTCTCTATCTTCTCGGGCTTGGACGGATGCTGACGGTGCTCGGAGCTCTTGATACAGCGTCAAGTTTTGAAGGTATGGGAGCTGCCAGAGAATTGCAGTTTTCTGTGATTTCAGAAGGAACATTGCTGCTGCTGCTGGCGTTCCTTGCCATACAAAGCGGCAGCTGTGAATTGTCTGTTATGCTCTGCGGCCGTCCCTGTGATTTCTGGGGAGCTTCCGCTCCTTCAATGGTGCTTTCTGCTGTGGCTCTGTATGTTGTGCTTCTTACGGAATGCTGCCGTGTGCCTGTGGATGATCCCGAAACCCACCTTGAGCTGACGATGATCCACGAAGCTATGATCCTTGACAACAGCGGTCCCGATTTGGCTTTCATCCATTACGGGGCAGGGCTCAAGTTGTGGATATTCGGCTCGATTTTTGCGGCACTGGTCATTCCGGCCGGAGCCTTTTCTCCCTGGATGGGAACTTTGGTTATGACCGGTATTTGTTTTATCCTTGCCGTTGCTGTAGGCATTACGGAATCTATGATGGCAAGATACCGTTTTCTCAAGGTTCCTCAAATGCTTATGGGAGGATTTTGTATTGAATTCGGAGCTTTGGCTCTGCTGCTTCTTTTGGGAGGTGTCAAATGAATATGACCGTCAGTCTGATACTTACGGCTTTTATGGCAGTGTGTCTTTTGCTCAGTGCTTCCAGCCGTCTGCTGCACTGCATCAGAATGGTGGCACTTCAGGGAGTGCTGCTGGGGGTGCTGCCCTGTTTTATGTGGAACTGGGAATCCGGTGTCCCCGGCGGTGAATTCTGGTTTTCAAGTTTCATCAATATTGCAGTCAAAGGTGTTCTGCTGCCTGTAATGCTGGTGCGTGCAATGCACAAAGCCGGGGTCAAGCGGGAACTTGAACCTCTTGCCGGATATTCCTGGTCACTTTTGATTATTACCGTTGCGGGAGCTCTTGCTCTTTGGCTTTCCCGTTCGCTTGAACTTTCCGGAGTGCCTGTTCTTGCCGTTCCTGCGGCGGCGATGACTGTTTTCACCGGTTTGTTTATTATCATTTCCCGCCGCAAGGCTATCACTCAGGCGTTGGGATTTCTTGCCTTTGAAAATGGTATTGCCCTTTTCGGAGTGGCAATGCATCTTGAATACGGCTTTTTTGTGGAGCTTGGAATCCTGCTTGACGTTCTGGTACTGGTCTTTGTTATGGGAATCGCCGTATTCCAGATCAGCCGTGAATTTGAGCATATCGACGCAGACCGTTTGAATCTTTTGACCGATACAGAGGAGGGTAAATAAATGAATCTGTTTCCCGTTCTTTCAATAACAGTCCCCCTTTTGACAGCATTGGCTGCCGCTTTGCTCAAAGGAACTTACTGCCGTACCTTGCTGCTGTCAGGAAGTCTTTTGCATTTGGCGTTCATCCTGAAAAGTGTTGAACTGCGTTTTTCCGGACGGTGGATCGGGCTTACGTCCGAATATGAGGCAACATTGCTGCTGTTGACATCGCTGCTTTATCTGGCTGTTACGGTATATTGTGCTTTCTGGCTTAAAGCAGAAGAAACTTCAGATAAATCAAAAATGGTATTGGGTATTTGTCTGCCTCTGTTTCTTTCCACAATGACGTTGGTGCTGTTTTCTCAAAACTACGGTATTATGTGGGTGGCAATCGAAGCTACGACGCTTTTCAGTGCTCCCTTGATTTTGTTTCACCGTTCCGGCAGAGCTCTTGAAGCGATGTGGAAATATCTGCTGATTTGTTCTGTTGGTATCGGTCTTGCACTTCTGGGAACTTTGTTTCTTGCTTTTGCCGCCCGCAACGGCGGTGTGGTACTGCACGATCTTCAGATTGCAGAATTTCTCAAGATAAAAAATTCCCTCGATCCCGGTTGGTACAAAGCTGCTTTTGTTCTGGCTCTTGCCGGATATGGCACCAAGATGGGGTTGGCTCCTTTCCACACCTGGCTGCCTGATGCTCACAGCGAAGCTCCGGGGGCAGTGTCAGCCTTGCTTTCAGCAGGATTGCTCAACTGTTCCTTTGTTGGAATAATCCGTTTCGCAACTGCGGCACCGGCTGCGTTGGGCAATTTCTGTTCAAATCTGCTGATCGTTCTGGGGGTGATCTCACTGGCAACTGCTGCATTTTTCATTATCCATCAGGGGGATTTCAAGCGGATGCTTGCTTACAGCAGTATTGAACATATGGGGATCGCTGCCATTATCTTTGCTCTGTGCGGTATGGATTTGACGATCGCTCATTTGTGTGCTCATTCAGCAATCAAGATGGCACTCTTTCTGCTTGCCGGAAATCTGCTTCTTGCCTGCGGAACCCGACAGGTTGGCAAAGTGTCAGGACTGTTTACTCTTATGCCCCGTAACGCGATTCTGTTTCTGACCGGTACGCTGCTGATTTGCGGTGTGCCGCCGTCACCTTTGTTTGTTACAGAACTTAAATTGCTCTGTTCGGCTCCTTTGTGGCTGGCTTTGACAGTGGCAGTGCTGCTGTTTATTGTATTTGCCGGTATGACAAAGAATGTGCTTGCTATGACTATGGGCAAGCAGGGCGAAGCTGAAGTTGATGCCGCACCTGCAGAAAAATTGATCTGGGTGCCTGCGGCCGGGCTTATTGCCGCATTGGTGCTTGCGGTTTATTTCTGGACGGAGTTCGGAGGAATGTTGAAATGAAAAACTTTTTGGAACTTAAAAACTGCAGTGCCGTTTCTCTTGAGGCGATACCTGTGCTTGAATTTGCCAATTTCAGACAAACATTGATCGACACTGTCGGAAATGAAAAACATCGTGTGGCCGCTTTTTTCCCGCTCCGCAAAGAGGGAGAGGAATTGCTTTGTGTCATTATGATCGATTCAGAGAAACAGTGTCTCTATTGCTCCGCCGCCCGGGCAGAAAAAAATTATATTGCCCTCACTCCTGAAGCTCCTCAGTTTCACTGGTTTGAGCGGGAACTTTTTGAAAAATACGGCTATACACCTCAGGGACATCCCTGGCTGAAGCCTATCCGCAAGGCTGACGGAGAATACTTTACTATGGCCGGTGATGCTGTCAATGAGGTCGCCGTTGGACCTGTTCACGCCGGAGTCATTGAGCCGGGACATTTCCGTTTTCAGTGTATGGGGGAAAAGGTTTATTCTCTTGAAATCTCGCTGGGGTATCAGTCCCGGGGCGTCGAAAAACTGCTTGAAGGAGCTTTTTCATCAAGAACGCTGCCGCTGTTTGAGTCGGCTGCAGGAGACAGTGCCGCTGCCGCTGCAACGGGAGGAGCATCGCTTTTTGAAGCACTTTCCGGAACAGAAGTTTCTCTCAGAGCTCAACAGCTCCGGGCCCTTATGATCGAACTTGAGCGGGTGGCAAACCATACGGGCGACCTGGGGGCATTGGCCGGAGACGTGGCTTATCTGCCCACAGCTTCTTTCTGCGGACGTATAAGAGGTGAATATCTCAATATGAGTGCGGAAATCTGCGGCAACCGTTTCGGACGCAACTACATACAGCCGGGAGGTGTGCGTTACGATGTGGAACCTGCCCGGTGTGAGAAACTGCTCAAGTGGCTCGACAGGATCAATCCTGAATTGAAACACGCTCTTGATTTGATGTTTGATTCGCCCACTGTGCTTGACCGTTTTGAAACTACCGGTTGTGTTTCTCTTGAAACGGCCCGTTCCATAGGGCTTGTCGGCTGTGCCGCCAGAGCTTCCGGTATGGATATGGACGTCCGCCGTGAGTTGCCTGCCGGATTTTATAAGGTGGATGTGCCTGCTGCTGTTCCCGGCGGTTCCGGTGATGTGCTGAGTCGGGCCAGGATCCGTTACAATGAAATTTTTGCCTCCCTCGACTTTATCGGCAGAAATCTGCGGAATCTTGCCGAAGGCCCTGTAATGACACCTTTTGAAGCAGACAAACTTCAGAAAAATTCTATGGCAGTTGCCATAACCGGGGCGTGGCGCGGTGAGTTGTGCCAGATTGTCGTTACTGATGAAAAAGGCAATATTGCACAAAGCCGGATCGTGGATCCCTCATTCCATAACTGGTTCGGTTTGGCAATGGCATTGAGAAATGAAGAAATTTCAAATTTCCCTATCTGCAACAAGAGTTTCAATTTGTCCTACTGCGGGCACGATCTGTAAAATATAAGGAGCTGAAAAAAGATGTTGAAAGCATTTATGGCGCGTCTGCGTCAGGGATATCGTACCGGGACTTTTCCTGCCACTGCTCCTGTTTTGCCCGATCGCTTTGCCGGTCGTCCTGAAGTCTACCCCGAAAAGGTTACAGAAGAAGCAAAACAGATCTGTCCCGTAAATGCCATTTCTGAAAATGGCAAGATCAATCTGGGACGTTGCATTTTTTGCGGTAAATGTGCCGGAGTCTGCCCTGAAGGAATCCGTTTTTCCGGAGAATACCGTATGGGAGCTTTTTCAAAAGAAGCCCTTGAAGTTCCGGGACTTGAACCCTGGAAGGAATCATCCAATCCGGAATTACGGAAACTTTGCGGCAAGTCTTTTAAGATCCGCCAGGTTTCTGCCGGCGGATGTGCCGCTTGTGAATTGGATTTCAATGTGCTGAATACCCTTGCCTGGGATATCGGGCGTTTCGGTATTCAGGTCGTTGCTTCCCCCCGCCACGCAGATGCCCTGCTGGTAACGGGACCTGTCAGTGACAATATGCGTCTTGCATTGGAAAAAACCTACAATGCAATGCCTAAACCCTCCTTTGTTATTGCCGGCGGAGCCTGTGCCATTTCAGGAGGTCTTTACCGGGAAGGAACAACTGCCGGCGGAGTTGAGTCCATATTGCCTGTGGATATGTATGTCCCCGGCTGTCCGCCTCATCCGGCGGTTATGCTTGAGGCTCTTTTGAGACTGATTGCCGGTTCCGGGAAATAAGGAGTTTTCTTTTATGAATGAATTGCTCATAGGATTGGATTTCGGTTCTGACAGTGTTCGGGCCCTTTTGATTGATTCCTGCGGTAAAGAAATTGCTGACAGTGTGGCATATTATCCCCGTTGGGCTGAAGGCAAGTACTCTGACGCAGCGGAATTCCGCTTCCGTCACCACCCTCTCGACTATATTGAATGTATGGAAAAGGTGATCAAAGAGGTGCTTAAACACGGAGATCCCCGTCTGGTCAGGGGAATCGGTGTCGATACAACGAGTTCCACTCCCTGTGCAGTCAATCAGGAGGGGATCCCTTTAAGTCTGACCGAGGAATTCAAAGATGATCCCGACGCAATGTTTGTACTGTGGAAAGATCATACAGCCATTGAAGAATCCGAACGGATCAACGAAGTCGCCGGAAACAGCTCAATTGATTACACTTTGTATACCGGCGGCACTTATTCCTGTGAATCTTTTTGGAGCAAATTGCTTCACATTCTCAAAAATAATGAAAAAGTCCACCAAAAAATATGGAGCTTTGTGGAACTGTGCGACTGGATTACGGGATTGCTCGCCGGATGTCCGGTCAAAAAAAGCCGTTGTGCTTCCGGTCATAAAGCTCTCTGGCACGCTTCCTGGGGCGGTTTGCCGCCTGTGGAATTTTTCAGGAACGTCGATCCGCTGCTTGCGGCTTTTCCGGAACGGATAGGCAATGATTCTTTTACGGCCGATACTCCCGTGGGTAAAATCTCTCCTGAATGGGCTGAGCGTTTGGGATTGCCTGCTGAGACAGTGATCGCAGTGGGGGCCATCGACTGTCACGTAGGAGCTGTCGGAGCCGGGATCGTTCCCGGGGAAATGGTCAAGGTAATGGGGACTTCAACCTGTGATATCATTGTAATGCCTGCAATTGAAAGGTGTATTCCCGGTATTTGCGGGCAGGTGGACGGTTCTGTGCTTCCCGGACTTACCGGACTTGAAGCAGGGCAGTCTGCCTTTGGAGATATTTACGCCTGGTTCCGCCGTTTTCTGGAATGGAGCGGCAGCAAAATTTCTTTGGCTGAGTTGGAAAAAGAGGCGGCTTTGCTGCCTGATTCCCGGGTATGTGCCCTGGATTGGATGAATGGGCGCAGAACACCTGATGCCAATCCGCTTTTGACCGGAGCTCTTTTCGGTCTGACTTTGGGAACGACTCCGCCTATGGTTTACCGTGCTCTGGTTGAAGCAACTGTATTTGGGACCCGGGCTATTTTTGAGCGTTTCAGAGAAAACTCTCTTGAGATCAAAAGCGTCAAGGCCACCGGTGGAATTGCCAAGAAGTCTCCTTTTGTTATGCAGTTTTGTGCAGATGCTTTGAATATGCCCATTGCGATTGTTAATTCTGACCAGACCTGTGCATTGGGCGCAGCAATGTTCGGAGCTGCCGCATCGGGAGTCCATCCTGATATTTTTACGGCCCAGCGGGCTATGGAATCCGGATGCAGCAAAGTCTACACGCCGCAGCGGAATTGTGATGAGCGTTATGCTCTTTACTGCAAGTACGCAAAGGCAATTGAAAATATCTGAGCGGTATTCAAGCTGTAAAACAGGAAAATCAGGAGAATATTCGTATATATTTCTTGAATTTCTGCTTGTAGTGTATTATAGTATACTGCGGATCTATTGCGAAAAGAGAGCAGAAGAAAAAAGTTTTTCGGTTTTTCTTTTCGCAGCTGAAGTTTTATGAAAGGCATACAGGTGTTGGAATGCTGTGTGATGTTTGCAAAAAAAGAGAAGCCACGATTCATATAAAAGAAGTCAAAGACGGTAAGTGCATCAGCACAAATCTTTGCCCTGAGTGCGCCAGAGAAAAAGAACTCGCAAGCGGCTTGGGGGCTTTTGGATTCAATTTGGCTGAAGTTATTTTTAATGTCGGCAAGACTCCGGGGAATAAGAAAAAAACAGAATCTTTTGTTCCCAAAACAACCCAACGGGTCATTTGTCCCCATTGCAAGTGGACATTGGTAAAGATGCGTGATTCCGGCAAGGTGGGATGTCCTGAATGTTATTCCGTTTTTGCTGAGTGGATGGACGAATTTCTTGAATCTTCTCCCAAAGGCAAGATCCATATGGGGAAACGTCCCAGAGCCTGTACAAAAAGTCTGGTTGCTCTGAAACTTGAAATTGATCGGCTTCAACTCGATCTTGCCAGAGTCGTTTCTGCAGAAGATTACGAAAAGGCCGCTCAATATCGTGACAGAATCAATGCACTCAAAGCCGAAATGGAATCTTTGCAGAGCGGAGAAGAAAAATGATGAATCGGGATATTGACTGTTTGTTGAAAAATCCGGCAAGTTTTCTTTCGGCAGCTTCTTCTGACGGGATATGTATTTCAAGCAGAATACGCCTTGCAAGAAATCTTGCAGTTCTTCCTTTTCCCTCTGCGGCAAACCTGGACGATTCAGAACAGGCGGCCGAGGCAATAATGGCCGTTTGCCGTACAGTTTCGCATTTTAAAGAAACGGGATTCTTTTTTGATGTGGCGCAGCTGGACGAAATGGAAAAGTTATTTCTTCTTGAACGCCGCCTGGCTGTGCCGGAGCTGATCGGTTCTTCCGGTTTCCCCGCTCTTGCTGTCAGTAATGATGGCAGTTGTGCAGTAATGATCAATGCCGGCGATCATTTGAGGATGCAGGCTCTTATGCCCGGATTACAGCTTGAGGAGTGTTGGCGCAAGGTGAGTGCTCTGGATGATGAGCTTGCGGATTCTCTCGAATTTGCCTGGAATGATGAGTCGGGATATTTGACGGCGTCTCCTGCCGATGCGGGAACCGGTATGAGGGCTTCAGTTATGCTTCATCTGCCGGGATTGGTTATGAGTGAGCAGATTGCTCCCACCATTGAAGGTGTCAATGTGCTCGGCTGCTCCTTGAAGAAAGTATATGACGACAGCGGAGCTGATGACGGCGCAGAGGGATACGAGGACAGCGACAATGGACTTTATCTGTTGTCCAATAAAGTAACTTTGGGCGAAAGCGAAGAAAACATTATTGAACAGCTTTCTGTCATCGTCCGGCAGATTGTGGAATATGAACGGCGGGCACGCCGGAATTTGCTGCACAAAGACCGGTTTACACTTCTTGATCACGTGGGAAGAGCATATGGAATGCTGCAATGCTGTTACAGACTTCCTGCGGATGAGGCGGTCGACGCTTTGTCTGCACTCCGGTTGGGAGTGGATATGGGGCTTTTCAAAAAGCTTAAGATCGCAACAGTCAATGAACTTTATATGGAATTAAATTCCGGTCATTTGCAGATGCGCTCCGGTTTGGCTCTGCCGGAGGAGGATCTTGAGATCTTGCGGGCAAAGCTTTTCCGTACAAAACTGTGAGAACAGTTATGAAACTGAAATTCTTTTCTCTCCTGGGCTCAGTTCTGCTTGGCACTTTTGCCTTGTTTGAGTTGACTTATGGCGTTCAATCGACAGTTCATATTTATGGTTTTGCCATATTCAAAGAAGAGTGTTCGCCTCTGATGTGGATCATCCCTCTGTTTCTGGGGGCGTTTTGGCTTTTTTGGATGCGGAAGAAAACGGCATTATATGAGTATGCCTTACGTCCTTTATGGCTGACTCCTGTTATTTTTGTCTGGCCCAATGACAGCAGTGGAATGTTTTGTTACGCTTTGGCTCTGTTTGCCTGGAGTGCATTCCGTTTGGGAAGTTTGCAGTACAGAAAGTTTGAGAAAATTCCTGAAATCGGGAAAAAATGGTCTTGGCCTTTTGTGCTGTTTATAACACTTTGCGTCTTTGGGCTAAGTTGGTATTTGCAGAATTCTGCCTTTAAGGCCCTCTATTTGATTTTCGGAGACTGGGGACAATATGCGGAATGTTACCAGACTCTTGCCTCAGGAAGTGCATCGCTGAAGCAATGGCTCTGTGCTGCCGGGCACTTCAATCCTCTGATAAATCTTATTATGACAGCTGCAATCAGGATCGCTGCATCTGCGCAAACCGTTTTTTGTGTCAATGCCGCAGTGATCGCCTCTGCTGTTCCTTTGAGTTTTTGTCTTGCCCGATGCAGCGGATTAAAAAACAATATGGCATTATGTTGTGCTTTTTTGGCGGCAATATATCCCATTTTTACCCGTCAAAGCCTGTGTCTTTTTTATGGCTTTCATCCTATTATATTTTTTATGCCTCTGCTTTTGTGTTTTTTTATTGCCAGAAGCAGAAATTCTCTTTGGGGAATGGCTCTCTGTGTCGTTCTTTCACTGCTGGTTCAGGAAACTGTGGCGATCTTTTGGATCGGTTGGGGACTTTATCTTTTTGCTGTTAAAAAGAAGTATTTTCCGGGAGCTCTTTTGGCTCTGGCGATGGTGGGCTGGTTTGCTTTTTTGGCTCTTGTGGTTCAACCGTGGGGCGGGGAGGCAACTGTTTACGCACAAAGTTTCAGGTACGCAACTTTGGGAAATTCGCCAATTGAGATCGCCTTGTCTCCTTTCCTCAGACCGGGAGCTTTTTTCACGGCTCTTTTTTCTCCCCGGAATCTTCTTTTTGCAGCGATTATCCTCACGCCTGCTTTTTTTGCTGCCGCCGCATTTCCGGCCTTATTGGTTATAGGAGTGCCTTTGCTTGGGGGATTTTTTATCCAAAGTGCAGATGAAGTAAAGACACCCCTTCTTCAGTATGGAGTTGAGCTGGGAACTTTGTGTTGGGCTGCGGCAATTGTGAATATGGGCAGACTTTTTAATGGAGAAAAAAGTTTTATCAAATGTCGCGGTGACATCAGGTATGGAGCTGTCTGTTCTGTTTGTGCCGGTATTGTTATCGGATATTTTTTCTTTGGTTACGGTTATAAATTCGGTCTGTATCCCAAGGATTATTCTTTTTTCAAAGAAGATGCTTCAAGAGCTGTGGCATTTTTGAAAAAACATCTGCCTCCTCAACCGGGGCGGCTTCTTGCTGCCGAGCGACTCAGGGCACATTTTATGTTTGAATATCCTGCGAAACCTTTGTCTCCGGAATACCGTGAAGGAGATTGGCTCCTGCTCGATTTGCACGATCCTGCCTTTGAATCCTATGAAAAAACAGAAGCTCTCCGCCGTAAACTGTATACAGATCCCCGCTGCCGTCCTGTGACTTACGTCAATTGGTTCGGCAAACATCTGATTCTGCTTCATATAGCTTCGGTTGATTCGCCTCACAGGGTCCCCTGTTTTCAGATTTCAGAAGGGCGTTTCAAAGCTGCCGCAGGGGTGATGCTTAATACGGGAAATCCCCTTTTTGAGTGTAAATACGACGGCAGGATGCTTCATTTCAGACTGAAAAAAACTCCTGCTGCCGACTATGATCTCAAACTCCGTCTGACGTTCAATAATGGAGAGATCAAAAAATATGAGTATTCCTGGTTTTTCGGTTTGTTTCCTGCCTGGGCTCAGAAAGAGGGAACTTTGTGGAGCGTACCCATAAACCAGGGGATCGTCAATTGCGAAATTGCTTTTACAGAACGTCCGGAATCGTCTGTGTCTTCCAGACCGGCAGGGCAGGGGAAGAACTCCAAAGCTGCGGAAAGGGCGCGTTGAAAGTAAGCTGTTTCCCTGTTACCGGATGAACAAAGGTTACTTTGGCCGAATGAAGGGCCTGGCAGGGCAGCAGCAGCAGTTCTTTATCCTGATCGCTTAAAGAATCAGTTCGCAGCTTCAGAAAAAGATTTTCATCTTTTCCGTAAAGTTTGTCTCCCACGACAGGGAAGCCGTAAGAGAACATTGTTGCTCTGATCTGGTGCATTCTGCCTGTTTTGAGTTGTGCCGCAGCAAGAGAAAAGCTGTTTTGAGATTCCAGCTTATAAATTTCCGTCCACGACGACTCTATTTTTAACGCACCTTGCGGCGGACGTTCTCCGGGAGCAAATTTACGTTTTTTGCGGACATTGCTCATACTGTCGTCAAAAAGAAAGCCTTTGGCAGAAATTTTTTCGGGCAATTCGCCGTGTACCATTACAATGTACACTTTGTTGATTTCATATTGAGCTTTTGCCAGCTGGGCTGCAACATCTGAACTTTTGGCTGCAATAAGAAGTCCGGAAGTTTCCCGGTCGAGACGGTTGATCAGATGAATGTCCCCGAAACGTTCCTTCAAAAGATACCAGAGGGTATTTTTGAAATAAGGCCCTGACGGGTGAACACAAAGATTGCCGGGCTTATTGATGACCAGTAAATGTTCATCTTCAAAAACAACAGTGTAATCAAGATCAGCGGGGGGCTCAGCGATGTCTCCCGGACGGTATTCAATAACATCGTGCAGTTTAAGGATGTAATCAGGAGTCACGCTTTGACCGTTGACAGTGATTTCATTAAGTTCAATTCTTTTGTTCCACTCCTCAAGAGAACGATAGGTGAAACGGCCTGCCAGATAATTGGCAACAGTGAGCCCCTCTCCGTTCCAGGTGACTCCGGTTTTAATGATGCGTTCCATATTATTTCAAAGCCAGAAACAATATGGCCGCTGTACCGCAAATGATACCGGCGATCTTGAATTTCTCAAGTTTTTCCTTGAGAATAATGACACTCAAAAGCAATGTACCGAGAAAACTCATCTGGGCAATGGAGAGCACGACCCCGGCAGCTCCGGCCTGAAGTGCTTTGGCCATAAAGAAGACGATCCCACAGACAAAAAGTCCGGAAAGAGCCCCGAAGCCCCAGGTCGCTTTGCCGGGCATCTTGATTACACCGTCTTTGAGCCAGGCATAAATCAAACCGCCGAAAACCCAGAAAAGGCCGTTGATAAAAACCAGAGATGATTCTTCAACGCCGGTCAGGAAAGCTTTTTTGTAAGCAAGGCCCATTCCGGCACGGAGGAGTGCTGCTGAAACGATAATAATCATACCTGCCAGCGAAGATTTTTGTTTTCCGCAAAGTGTGCTGAAAGAAAACAGAATAATGGCCAGAATTGCTGCCAGCACTCCGCATAACTGGAACGGATTAAGTGTTTCACCGAAAAAGAACATCGCTCCCGGTACCACAAAAATCAGATTCAAGCGGTAAATGGTGGAACAGATCCCCGCACTGAGTTTTCCCATTGCTTCAATCAGCAGCACATTGCCGACGATTGAAAAAAATCCGGCGGCACAGCCCCAGATCAGGGTGTTTGCCATATTTCCGGAAAAAGAGTGGATATTCAAAGTCGGTGCCATCGTCAAAGTGATGATCACGCCGATGATGGAAAAGAAAACTCCCCGGGACATCGGACGGTTGGCAAAGAGCTTGAAAATAAAATCATTTACTGCTGAACAGGCAAGACAGCACAGGGCAAAAATAACAGCCATTTTTCCAGTTACCTGACCTTTTCAACTGCCTTTTTGAAACCTTCGGCAGATCTTTCGATAATGGACTTGTCAACACAGAAGGCTGTCCGGAAATATCCGGGAGCTCCAAAGCCACGGCCGGGAACCGCCAATACCCGCTCTGAAAGGAGGGCATCAATGAAAATCTGTTCGTCGGCAGTAGGGGATTTGGGGAAGAAATAAAAGGCTCCTTTGGGCATAAAGTATTCAATTCCCGCCTGATCAAGAACTTGAGCCATTGCATCGCGGCGTTCACGGTAGACGTTGAGGTCAACCTGAGCTTTGATGCACTTTGAAAGAATCTTCTGTCCCACAATGGGAGCATTGACAAAACCCAGAATACGGTTGCAGAGGATCAATGCATTCATCACTTCATCTGCTCCGTCGAAGTTGCCGACGGCGATGTAACCGATACGTTCGCCGGCAAGAGAAAGATTTTTGGAACAGGAGCCCATAATGACGGGGTGAGAGAAAAGTCCGAAGAAAGGAGGTATTTCTTCTCCGTCAAAGTTGAGGAATCTGTAAGGTTCGTCTGAAATAACATAAATGGGGCGGCCGAATCTGGCTTCTGCTTCTTTGACAACTGCGGCAACACCTTCAAGTTCACTTTCTGTATAAATACGCCCTGTGGGGTTATTGGGGGAATTGAGAATGATCGCCCGGGTATTGGCATTGATCGCTTTTTTGAATGCAGCAGGGTCAAGCTTGAAGTTTTCAAGAGTGGGAACGGGAGTAAGTTTGCCGCCGTAGTTACCGGCATAGAAACCGTATTCCACAAAGTAAGGGGAGGGGCAGAGAACTTCATCTCCGGCACTCAGCACTGCCCGGAAAAATACATTCAGTGCACCGGCAGCTCCGCAGCAGACAACGACATTGGAGCTTTCGATCTTTTGCTGCTGTTCAAAGGAGATCTGTTCAGCAAGCTGTTTCCGCAGTTCGGGGAAACCGGCATTAGGCATATAACCCATTGAAAAGGGCTGGTCTGCTGCAGCTGCAATTTCAGCTAAAGCCTCTTTGACCTGAGGCGGGGGAGGCAGATCCGGATTTCCCAGACTGAAGTCAAACACATTGTCTGCCCCATATTGTTTTTTCAATTCGATACCTGCCTCAAACATCCGGCGGATCATAGAACTGTTGGCAAGATAACCTTTGATCTGTTCGTTTATGTAATTCATTTTTTTTCCTCATAAGGTTTGATTTTAATATTATTGTATAATATAGCACGGAAAGGCTTTTTTTTCCACATCAGGAATTTTTATTGCAGGAAAATTTTTATGTTCCGGCGGAAAAATGCCAGGAAATGATTAAAATTGTAAAAAAATTAAAATTTTTTAATAATAAGGATAATAAAATTAAAATTGCAGCGTTATATGGTCAGAACAACGGAATAAGTCAGTGAGACTTTTCCAAAAAAAAGAAAGGAAATAAAAATGAAAGTTGTAAAAATTGCGTGCTGTTTGGGGATTATGGGACTTTGTGCCGTTCCGGCTATGGCTCACGGGCATCATCACAATGACGGAGTCAGGCTTGCCGCCAATATTATCGGTCTGGTCGGTGCTGTTGTGAATCCTGCACCGGTTGTTGTTACGCGGCCGGCCGTGGTTGCCGCTCCTGCGCCGGTGGTGGTGACACCTCCTCCGGCGGCTCCGGTGGTCGTGGTTCCTCTGCGTCATCATCCTGTGCGGCATTATGCTCCTGCCCCCCGGCATCATCGCGGCCACCACGGCCCGGTTCATCACCGCGGCAGAAGGTAAGACGCATTAACACTCAAACCAAAACCACCGGCTTAGCCGGTGGTATGCACCAAGCCTTCAAGGCGATGATGCCGGCAGCCCGACACGGGCTCTGAACAGGTTCGCCATGCGCAACTATTTTTCAAGCTACTGCTGAAGCGGTATTTTTTATGCTTTGGGATTCTTGCTACCCGTAAACGGGTCTATGTACTCTCTAAAAGTCAGCTGTTCATATGCTTGATCTTCAGCCAACTGGTTCTGAATATACGCAGTTATTGC
>SUWB01000007.1 GCA_015061745.1 Lentisphaerota bacterium
TTGTGTATATGCGGTTGGCGAACCTTGCATAACATAGCATGGAGTTTACTTTTTTAAAGACTTAAAGCTGAAGCTGTCCGGCTACATACCGGCTCTGCCGGTAGTTTTTTTGCGCTGAAGCAATGAAGAAAAAGCCCTGCTGCAAGAACTGTTGCAGCAGGGCGATGAGCAGGAAAAGGGAAGTGGCTCAGAATTGGATCGTTCCCTGGCGGTCGTGAGTGTTCCGCCAAGTCACCTGATCGAAATTATGTTCCCAAATGGAATAGATCCTGCCATATTGGGGATTGGGATGAGTAAAGTCGCAAACAGCATTAAAGAGCCATTTTTCACCGGAAGCGGGTCTTTTACCGACCTTGCTCCACGGAATGGTGAAAACTGCAGCGATCTCTCCCTTTTGCAGTGTGATACCAGAGGCGGGAACAGTCACCTTGACTCCGTTCCCCTTGTTTTTCAGTACCATTCCCTGACCTTTGTTGGCTGCGTTGCTCTTTTCTACAATGTACATTGCACTGGTTCCTGAACGGAACCGGGCGGAAAAGCGTTTCAGATTCTTGAGATCAGGACCGACCAGAACAGAAATACTGGTCTTGCGCATTTTCTGGTAATCACTGTTGGCAAGGATGAAATACACATAAAGATTTTTGTCATCCTGTTTGCAGAAGATACGGCAGCTCTGATCCTTATAAGGAGCTGTCATAGAGTTGAGGAAGTTCAGCGGAACCAGATAATGAGGTTTTCCATCGGTTTTGATGACCCGTCCGGCAGGAATGATCCCTTTTTCTTTGACCCATTTGAGATCCCAGTTAAAAGGAGCATAAAGAGGTGCAGAAAGTCTGCCCCCCGCCAACAGCTGTTCGGGCATTGCGTAGGAAAACACCGGCAGACCATTCAAAAAGACCTGACCTTTTTTGTTGACAGGGAACTTTTCAATGGTTTCCAGCCGTTTGAGAGCGAGTTTTTCAAAGGCCTTATAGTCGTCGGCCTTGAGGGTTTTGCGGAACTTGGCAAATTGATTGACTGACCGGGTCGTCCATTTCATAAAATCAAACTCCAACCGGGCAAGTTTCAGCTGCCAGTTGCCGGGAGCTTTCTTTTCGGCAGCAGCAAGAATGGCATCCAGGCGGGCGATCACAGAATCGGGCCAACGCAGAGTAATAGTTCCGATATTGTTTCTTGAAGCGGGCATCGTTCCATTGAGCAGAGCGGGATCGTTCCAGTCGATCTCCTTATTGGTAAACTTGAGTTGAACTCTTTTGTCAATAAGGGTGTAGAACTCCTCCATATCCTTTGCGGCCGCCCCGAAGGTCTGCTTGCAGAAACGCTGAAGCAATGCCTTTACATCAGCATCAGGATCCTGGAGCAGCTTGAGCCAGATATAATAGGTGGGACCTTCAAGTCCGTGCAGTTCACCGAAGCCGCAGCAGTAAATACCGCGGACATTGGCTGCGTGAAACAGCTTGACCTGTTTTTTGCAGAAATCCCAGGATTGCTTGGGCATAAATCCTTCAAGTTTATAAAATCCCCAGTTATAGAGATAGACCACAAAACCGCCGGGGACTTTGTGATTTTTCCAGGATTCCACGATTTCTTCAGAAAAAGGAGCAAGCTCCACAGTGACATTGGCAGGAAATTCCTTAAAACTTTTCGGCGGGATCTTTGTGGGACCGTAGGCGATGATGCAAACCCGTTTGCCGGGCCGGTCTTTCAAGAGACGTTGAGCAAACTTCCGGTGAAGGATCCAGAGCTTTTCTCCCCAGGCAGGATCGACCCGGTGCTTGCTGAAGTTTTTGGGGGAGGCGGTGACTTTAACGCCGAAAAGTTCCCGGCAGGGTTGACATTCGCAGGGAATGAAGCCGTCACTCTGAGCCAGCTGCACCATTTCATAACCTTTGTCAAGATGAGTGAGCAGTTCTTGGTAGATCAGTTCTTGAACATTTTTGTTTGAAAGACAGAGCTGATTCTGGCTGCCGGGATTGCGTTTGCCCCGCATAACAGCGAAATATTCCGGATTGGACTTCCAATACTTCCGGGCGGGAACCGCAACGGGATGATTGTGTCCGCCGTAGTTGCCGTAATGGGGAGAAAAGAAAGCATTGTTGGCCACATCATATTCCAAATTCCGGCGGCCGGCACCGGTGGTGGTATACTGGATCCGGGGAATGTGACGGTATTTGTAATTGTCAGGAACTTTTATCTCTTTCAAAGCAGGAACAGCCTCTTTGGTATTGGGAGTCCCCGCAAACACCGCTCCGGCAAACTTTTCAAGAAAGGTAAGTGTTGCCTTGTAACTGCCAAGCACATAGAAGGAGCGGAAAACACTTCTGGGGCTGGCTGTATTGCGGAAATCCATACCGTGCAAATAAATGTTGCCATCTTTTACATCAATACGGTGTTCCCAGATCTGCCATTTCTCAGGAGTCAGACCGGCTTTTTGGGCGGCAGCGGTATTGCCGATGAAAATCGCTTTACGGTTGTTCTTAAAGGTACTTTCTCTGTAAATGGGCAGTTTGACCTTGGTGGCGTGGAACAAAAGTCCTCTCAAGGTGTCGGCGGCAATGGCATTGTAATTCACTATGCCGGGAACAGAAGATTTGTCGGCATAGACAACTGCATAAGCAGACTTGCCGTCCTTGATGACGGAAATATCCGCCCCGGAAAGAAGCAATGAAGCCAGCAATGCGGAAAAAATAAGAATTTTTTTCATACGTTTAACCTTTTTGTTAACTGTTAAGGGCGCGCAAACGTTTTATACGTTCCTCAATAGGCGGGTGCGTGCTGAATAAACCATCAACACCGTGCCGCAGATTCAATGCGGGACTCACAATGTACATAGACTCTGTCGTTTTACTGTATTCCATCGGAGTTGTATCCGAAGCAAGTTTTGCCAGAGCATTGGCAAGACCGTTGGGATTGCGGGTAAACTCTACCGCTGATGCATCAGCAAGATATTCCCGCTGACGGCTCATCGCCATCTGGATGACTGCCGTCAGAACAGGAGAAAGTATGGCGAAAACAAGACCGATGATCATAAAGATGATCTGCATATTGTTGTCCCGGTCATCCCGTCGCCGGGAAGTGGCAAAAAAGCTCATACGCAAAAAGATTTCACTCAGCATAACGATTCCCCCTGCCAGCACTGCCATCAGCATAGAATAACGGATGTCAAAGTTGCGGATGTGTGCCATTTCGTGAGCAATGACGCCTTGCAGTTCTTCACGGTTGAGTTTTTCATAAAGCCCTGTTGTGACAGCAACGGCCGCATTTTCAGGACTGGGACCGGTGGCAAAAGCATTGGGGCAATCCGTATCAATGATATAAACCCGGGGCATAGGGACACCGGCGGCCAGGGACATTTCTTCAACGATATTAAAAAGTTTCGGACAATCTTCTTTGGTGATTTCTTCGGCACCATTCATACTCATAATGGCCGATTCCCCTTCTGCCCAGGCAATAAAAAGCAGAATAACAGCCACCACTCCGCCGATGACAATACCGACAGTAAAGTCATCCATTAATGCTTTGCCGAAAACAGCTCCGGCCCCAATCAGGAGCAGCAGCATAATTGCCATAAGAATAACACTGTTGCGGCAATTTGCAGCAATAAGTGTTCGGAAAGTTTCTTTTTGAGCCATAGGAAAATTTTTCAGAATTTAACTTTGGGAGCTTCCCGGTCTGCCGGATCTGTGATCTGCCAGAGGGCGGCATCCTTGAAGTTGAATATGGAAGCAAAAATGCAAGCAGGGAAAACCGCAATAGCCGTATTATAGTTGGTCGCCGTATCGTTGTAGTGCTGACGGGCGAAAGAAATACGGTTTTCAGTGGAAGTCAGTTCTTCCTGCAAAGCAAGGAAGTTCTGGTTCGCCTTCAAGTCGGGATAGGCTTCGACCTGGATCATCAGACCTTTGAGGGCTCCTGAAAGCTGGGTTTCTGCAGCAATACGGTTTTCGGTATCAAGATTGGGACTCATAGCCGCACTGCGGGCCTTGGTGACCTTTTCAAGCAATCCCGATTCGTGGGCGGCGTATCCTTTAACAGTTTCCACCAGATTGGGAATAAGATCGCAACGGCGTTTCAGCTGCACATCGATCTGAGCCCAGCCGTTGTCCACTTCTTTGCGGCAGCGGACAAGATTGTTGTAAACAGCGACAGCCGCAATAATTAATACGGCAACGACGGCAAGAATGATCCAAGCCATTATTTTTTCTCCTTGTTTTGTTTAATAATGTAAGTTTGGGTAACTCAACTAATATACTCTCAAAAGCAGATTTTTTCAAATATTTTATCAAATGATTTCACTGGGGTAGGGCAGGGATTCCAGAAACATTCTGCCGTAACTCCGGGTAATCATCCGGGGATCAAGAATGGTGATGAATCCCCGGTCTGTGCGGTTGCGGATAAGCCTGCCTGCGCCTTGGCGGAATTTCAGAACAGCCTCCGGCAGGGAGTAGCCCGAAAACGAATTACCGCCTTCCTGCTCTATTTTTCGCATACGGGCTGCAATAAGAGGATGTGAAGGCACAGAAAAGGGGAGTTTTGTAATGATAACGTGACTGAGAGCCTCCCCCGGGACATCCACGCCGGTCCAGAAGCTGTCCGTTCCGAAAAGAACGGAATTGATATCGTCCTTGAAATCTTTTAACAGCTGAGACCTGCTGCGGGCACTTCCCTGAACCAGCAAAAGCCAGTTGTGATCCATAAAATCATCCCGGAGATTTTCCTGGCAGTATCTCAAGAGTTCGTAACTGGTAAACAGAACAAACGCTTTGCCATCCGTCAGTTCCACAGCCGAAAATATTTCGTCAGCCAACGTGTCTTTGTATTCCTTGGATTTGGGGTCGGGCATATTCCGGACGATACGGATCTTTGCCTGATCCGGAGAAAATGGCGAATCCAATTGCAGTGTCTTCCCGGAAAAACCGGTCCGGCTGACAAAATAGTCAAAACGATTGCGGACTGTCAGTGTGGCACTGCACAGCATAACGGTGAAATCCTGATTGAAAAGCAGCTCAGCAAGTATTTCCGCAATATTGAGAGGGGTGACGTTGAGAGTAACTCCGCCCGGTTCATCTTCGGCATAGTAGACTGCTCCCGGCATCGTTCTGTGCATAAAAGTGTCAAGGCCGTCAACTGTTTCCCGGCAGCGTGAGATCATAGAATCGACTTCCGTTTTGAATGATGCATCGTCTTCATCTTCATCATCTGCGACTTTTTGCAATCCGGAAGCGAGACGCATCAGTTTCGGAGTCAGATTGTCAATGAAATTTTCAGGATGGTTGATTTCAAGAGCCGACTCATTCTGCCGGTCAAGCAGTTCTTCAAAAGCGGCAAAAAATCCGTAACTTTCATCCCTGGCTTCAGCCACACTTCCTCTGAGTTCAGGCGGAATTGTGTTTTTATGCATCAAAAGCCCTTTGGCATTGTCAGGATTATATATGCGGTTGAGCATACTGATGACCAGCGGACGGGAAAGACGCACACCCAGGTGACTGGCTGCGGCATCTTCAAGCGTATGAGCTTCATCAAAAAGCACTGCGCCGTAGTTGGGCAGCAGGGCTCCGGCGGCACCTTCGGCACAACGCATTGCCAGATCTGTAAAAAAGAGGGCGTGATTGGCAACGATGATATCGGATTCTTCCCACTGCCTTTTGGCTTTGAAGTAACAGCAGTTTCTGAAATAAGGACATTTGTTTTTCATACAGTTGCCAGTTTCGCAGCAGAGCAGATTCCAAACATCTTTGTCCACGTGAAACGAAAATTCATCTTTTGAACCTCCGCCGCCTTTTTCAAGTATCTTACTCAACCTTTCAATATCCAGTGCCAATGAGGGATTGGGTAAAAGCATATCCCGCTGTTCTCCTGTCAGCATCGCAAAACGGCGGCGGCAAAGATAATTGCGCCGTCCTTTGGCAATAGAGGCTTTGATGTCAATCCCCATTATTTTACTGAGAAAAGGAATATCTTTGCTGATAAGCTGCTCCTGGAGATTGATGGTCTCTGTACTGATAACTGCCGGACGGCAGTGACGTTTGGCACGGCAGACCAGAGGCACAAGATAGGCAAAGCTTTTTCCCACGCCGGTGGGAGCTTCAATACAGAGATGTTCCCCAGAGCAGAGAGCTTCAGCAATGGCGTTTGCCATTGCGCGCTGCTGGGGACGGTGCTCACATTTCATATTGACGGCAGCTGCCTGTGTTTCAAGGATACCGCCGGGAGCAAAAAAGGCATCACATTCATTGCGGAACTCGTCACGCAGCTCCTCATCGGGGGACATTTCGTATGCCGTTTCAAACTCGTCAAGAGAAAAAGAGGTCTCAAATTCATCTTCAACATTCCAATCGGATGATGGGATCTCTTTTTCAAAAGGGGCATCGAAAGAGGTGGAAACCGGTTTTATCATCGGCAGCAATTCTCCAGAAAACAAGGGGCTGTCAAAAGAGAAAGCTGATCGTCATCGAGGTTGAATCTTTCTCCGATTCCCCGGAGGATACGGGCCCCGTGAGCTGCGGAACCGGCAGAAAGATCCGCAGAGCTGCGGCAAAACTCAAATTGGATATCATTGATACGGCATACGCCGGGAGTGCCTTTGCCGCAGTCAAGTTTCATTCCTTCCACATTCAGCAATTCCACTCTGAAGCGCAGCTGTTCTTCCTGCCAACCGAGATTGGCATAAAAACGCCCGAGAAAACCGGCAATACAAAGACACCAGGAGCGCAGAACTTCAGCATTGAGCGTGTCGCCGGGAGGAAATGCGCCGATACAGTGAAAAAGACCGCTTTTGAAAGCTTGCCACATCCAGTCTGCTTCAGTTGCCATAAAGCGCAGAGAAACATTGGTAATGTAGGCATTATCAATATTTTCGTGGTCAAAAAAATCAATCCCCGGCTGCCACCTCCAGGCTTCTTCAGCAGCTTTGCGCAGTTCCGTAAGGGCAAATTCTGCGGAATCACCAGCGTCAGGTATCGCCGAAAGCTGCAGAATACAGGCCTCTTTTCCGGGATTTTTACGATGCCTGAAATATTCGGCTGATGAATTGATAAGGTCATCAAAGCGGGCTTGGACATCGCTGTTTTTAGCAATGGTTCCTGATTCATACAGAAGTCCCCGGAGCATTTTTGCCAACT
This sequence comes from Lentisphaerota bacterium, assembly GCA_015061745.1. Classification (GTDB taxonomy): domain Bacteria; phylum Verrucomicrobiota; class Lentisphaeria; order Victivallales; family Victivallaceae; genus UBA1784. The sequence goes on from SUWB01000007.1 coordinate 7,122, forward strand.
GTCCGCGCTGATTGCGCATAGCACGCTGGATCAGTTGATGCAGTTCAACAGCTCTTGCGGCCGGTCTGCTCGAAGCTTCGGGGGTGCGGATGTAAAACACGCCGGAAGCAAGTTCCGTATCAACACTGTTGCAGCAGACGTGAGGCAGCTGATTGAAAGGCTTGACTATGAATATGGCAAAACGTTTGCCGTCGATAACCGGTCTTTCAATGGTAAAGTCAATAGGCGGCTCCACGCAGCGGTTGACAAAAGTCCCTACGGCAGAAGGATCAAAGGAGGCTGATTCCTCATCGGTAAGCCCCGTATAAAGGGAAGGTTTCCCGGCGCGGTCTTCCCCGACGCCGATGACCAGAAAGCCGCCTTTTGTATTGGCAAGAGCAATCAGATGACGGACGATCTTACCCCTGCCTGTTCTGGTCAGAGCGTTCCAGGACTGAGCCGCCTTGTAGTCCAGTTCATCAGACTCGATGGCCCGGTAAACGACCTCTTTCAAAAACTGTTCCGAATAATGTTCCATCAGCACCTTTTCCAAACTTTAGTTACATAAGGGCTTCCGGATCGTAAAGCAAATGCTGACAATTATCGCAATAGGCGATCTCTCCCCGCTTGATGGCGGTTGCCGTTTGCGGTGTGATCTTGAGACGGCAATGGCCGCAAACTTCATTATCTGCCGTAACAAGAGGGATCGAACGGTCTTTCCCGTTACGCAGAGCTTCATAGGCAGAAAGCAGAGGCGCGGGGATATCAGTGAGCAAAGCCGGCCGGGCTGCTTTTGCTTTGGCGATTTCTTCTTTGACCGTTTTTGAAAAACTGCAGAGCTCATCAAATTCAATCTTCAGATTTCTGATTTCTGCATCGTTGAGCTGTTTGAGTTTCATTCCTGCCTGACGGGACTGTTCCAGTTCGTCAGTTGCGATCAGGATACGTTCTTCTGCTTCGCCGATCTTTTTTTTGTTCATTTCGATGGCGTTGAGCATAGCCTGATACTCGTTGTTCTTCTTTACGAGCACGCTTTGCTGGAGCATTTTTTCATTGGCTGCTTCAAGTTCTGCAATCAGTTCTTCTTCCTGTTTGATCCTGGCTTTTATTGCTTTGTAAGCGGCCACAGCTGCCGCAGTACTGGCTGCGGTCTTATCTCTCTTTGCAATAATATTGTCCAACTCTTTAGGGAGCGTGGCCAAACGGGTTTCCATATCCCGCAATCTCATATCAGCTTCCTGAAGTTTCAGGAGTTTAAGCAATGCACTGCCTTCCATAAAAATCCTCCTTGTTAAGTCCAAATTATTCAGATGTCAAAAAAGTTCTCCCTGGGAACCCGGAGATTTCAACCCCAGTTTCTGCCACGCCCGGGGAGTTGCGACCCGGCCTTTCGGAGTTCGGGTGAGGAGCCCTTTCTGAATGAGGAAAGGTTCATAAACTTCCTCAATAGAGTCTTCTTCCTCCCCGACAGAGACAGCGATATTTTTCAATCCCACAGGACCGCCGCGGAAGTTGACAATAATGGTCTCAAGAATCCTGATATCCATTTCGTCCAGACCGTCAGTATCAATTTGCAGCAGCTCCAGAGCCGCTTCTGCCACTTCTCCTGTTATAACAGAGTCGGCTTTGATTTGGGCGTAATCCCGTGCCCGGCGCAGCAGATTATTGGCAATACGGGGCGTTCCCCGGCAGCGGCCGGCGATTTCCCGGGCCCCCTCGGGTTCGATTTTGACCTTGAGAATGTCTGCTGAACGCTGCACGATGGTCTGCAAACTGTCTGTGTCGTAATAATCCAGCCGGATATTGACTCCGAAACGGGCCCGGAGCGGTGCAGTGATCATTCCCTGTCTGGTGGTGGCTCCGATCAGCGTGAAACGGGGGACCGACAAGCGGACAGACCGGGCTCCTGCGCCCTGTTCAAGCATAATGTCGATGAAAAAATCCTCCATTGCACTGTAAAGATATTCCTCCACAGTGTTGCTCAGGCGGTGGATTTCATCAATAAAGAGGACATCGCCCGGTTCCAGAGCCGTAAGCAGTCCTGCCAGGTCTCCCGGTTTTTCAATGGCAGGCCCGCTGGAACTTTTGAGATTGGCTCCCAGTTCGTTGGCAACGATGTAGGCAAGAGTTGTCTTCCCCAGTCCCGGAGGACCGCATAAAAGAATATGGTCAAGAGCTTCTTCGCGCTCTTTTGCTGCCCTTACAAAAAGTTCCAGCTGTTCTTTTATCCGGTTCTGACCCGGAAAATCCGAAAAATGCCGGGGGCGTAAAGAGACCTCTTTTGCCTCTTCCCGGCGGTTTAAAGTCGATGTTATGAAACGTTCCGTCATTTTTTTAAGAAAAAAACTTGTTTTTGACATAAAAATGTGTTACTTTATAAAAATAACATACAATCTTGGATTTTTCCAGTGAAAAAACAAAAAAAAGCGAGGAAACACTATGTACAATCCTGAATTGGCCCAAAAAAGTGCCAACACCATCCGTGTTCTGGCTGCCGAAGCGATCCAGAAAGCAAAATCCGGACACCCCGGAATGCCTCTCGGATGCGCAGACTATGCCTTCACTCTGTGGGACAAGTATCTGCGTCACAACCCCGCCGATCCCAAATGGCTCGGACGTGACCGTTTTGTTCTGTCTGCCGGTCACGGTTCTATGCTGATCTACAGCTTGCTGCACCTTTTCAACTATGAAGGTATGACTATGGAACAGCTCCAGCAGTTCCGTCAGTGGGGCAGCCTGACCCCCGGTCATCCTGAATTCGGTCATACTGCCGGTGTTGATGTGACCACCGGTCCCCTGGGCAGCGGATTTTCTTCTGCTGTGGGTATGGCTATTGCTCTGAAGCACTTTGGTGCCGAAACCGGTCTTGATAAAGCCGGTTTTGCCGATCAGAAAATCTACGTCATCTCCGGTGACGGCTGTATGATGGAAGGCTGCACCAGCGAATCCGCTTCTCTGGCTGGCCACCTGAAACTTGACAATCTGGTTGTTTTCTATGATGACAACACCATCACCATTGAAGGCTCCACCAATCTGGCTTTCAGCGAAGATGTTGAAGCCCGTTTCAAAGCTTACAACTGGCGTGTGCTCCGCATTGCCAATGCCAACGATGCCGCTCAGTGCGACGCCGCTCTGGCTGAAGCCCAGAAGAGCGACGGCCGTCCCACTTTGATTATCGGTAAGACCTCCATCGGTTTCGGAGCTCCCAACAAGCAGGGCAAAGCCTGCGTCCACGGCGAACCCCTGGGCGACGAAGAACTTGCCGCCCTCAAAGCCAATGTGGGCCTGGAAGGCAGCTTTACCGTTGCCGACGATGTGAGAGCCTACTGCGACAACCGCTGCAAGGAACTGGCCGCTGCTGCTGAAGCCTGGAATACCAAATTCAACGCTTTTGTCAACGCCGATGCTGAACTTGCCAAGAAAGTCAATGCTCTTGTCAACCGTGAAGTTCCCGCTGACATCACCGCTCAGCTGATGGCTGCGGCTCCCGTTGACAAACCTGTTGCCAGCCGTGCTTCTTCCGGAACCATTCTCCAGAAAGCTGCTGAACTGGTCCCCGCTCTCTTTGGCGGTGCTGCTGACCTTGCTCCTTCCACCAAGAGCAATCTCAAGGTCGGCGGCGATTTCAGTGCCGAAAACTATGCCGGACGCAACCTCCATTTCGGTATCCGTGAATTCGCTATGGGCCTTGCCGCCAACGGTATGGCTCTTACCGGTCTGAATATTCCCTATACCTCAACCTTCTTTGTCTTCTCTGACTATATGAAGCCCGCCATCCGTCTGGCTGCCATTCAGAAACTGCACCAGATCTACATCTTTACCCACGACTCCTTCTATGTGGGCGAAGACGGCCCCACCCACGAGCCCATCGAACAGATCGCTATGCTCCGCAGTATTCCCGGTGTCACCGTGCTGCGTCCTGCTGAAGCTCACGAAGTCGCCGGCGCCTGGGCTGAAGCCCTTAAGGCCGACGGTCCTGTGGCTCTGCTGATGACCCGTCAGGATCTGGCTCCCTTCAGTGCTGAACAGGCTGCCCGTGTGGATGTGTCCAAGGGTGCTTATGTCATCGACGAAGATGAAGACTTCCAGATCATTCTGCTTGCTACCGGTTCCGAAGTCAATCTGGCTCTCGGTGCTGCCAAGCTGCTCCGCGAAAAAGGTATCGGCGTCCGTGTGGTTTCTATGCCTTCTCAGGAACTCTTTGTCAAGCAGGATCCCGAATATCAGGAAGATGTGCTTCCCTGCCACGTTCCTGTTGTCTCCATCGAGGCTGCTTCCACCTTTGGCTGGAACCGTTTTGCCAATCTGGCCATCGGTCTGGACGACTTCGGTGCTTCCGCTCCCTACAAAGTGCTGGCTGAGAAGTTCGGTTTCACCCCCGAAGCCATCGTCGAGCAGATTATGGATGCCTTTGATGACGAAGATGAATGCGGCTGCGGTTGCGGCGATGAATGCCACTGCGATGATGATTGCGATTGCAACTGCGACAAATAATCTGTTTTTCAAGTGATACGAAGTCAGGAGGTCTTTTATGTCCGGAATTTTCAAAGCGTATGATATCCGCGGTATTTTTCCCGCAGAGATTAATGCCTCAATGGCCGAGAAGATCGGTCGTGCCTATGTGGAATTCACCGGGGCCAAAAGAGTCGTTGTCGGTCGGGATATGCGTCCTCATTCAGCGGATCTCTTTGAAGGTTTGTCCCGGGGCTTGACAGCTCAGGGGGCAGATGTGATAGACCTCGGACTTTGTTCAACTCCCCAGAGCTACTTTGCCAACGGAACATTGAAAGCAGATGGCTCTGTGATGATTACAGCCAGTCACAACCCGGGAGAGTGGAATGGCTTTAAGCTCTGTCTTGCTGATGCTGTTCCCATTTCCGGAGTGACCGGAATTATGGATATCCAAAAAATCGTTGAAAACGAAAGCTGGAAACCCTGTGCCGTTCCGGGCCGGGTTTCCACATACGACATCAAAGAGGAATATGCAAAGTTCCTGCGTTCTTTTGTGAAGTTCGACCGCAAGTTCAAAGTCGTCGTTGACTATGCCAATGCGATGGGACTTTATGAATTTGCCGGGATCGCTGACCTTTTTGATGTTATCCCCCTTTACGACACACTGGATGGAACGTTCCCCAATCACGAAGCAAACCCGCTGAAACTTGACACCCTTGATGCCATTTGTGCCAAAGTCAAAGAAACTGGAGCCGATTTCGGAGCTGCCTTTGACGGCGATGCTGACCGCTGCGGCTTTATTGACGATGAGGGAAATGTTATTCCTATGGATCTCTTTACCGCTCTGATCGCTCAGGATATTCTGAGTAACGGTCCTGCGACGATCCTTTACGATCTGCGGAGCAGCCGTGCTGTTCCCGAATGTATCAGGTCTCTGGGCGGAACGCCCATCCAATCCCGGGTCGGTCACGCCTTTATCAAAGCTCAAATGCGTGAAACGGGAGCCGTGTTTGCCGGAGAACTCTCCGGCCACTACTACTTCAAGCAGAATTGTACTGCCGAATCTCAGGGCCTTGCCGTTGTGATGCTGGCCAATCTTTTGGCAAAATCCGGCAAAAAGATCCACGAGCTTGTGGCTCCTTTGCGTAAATATTTTTCATCCGGTGAAGTCAATTCCAAAGTCAGCCGGGATACAAAAGAGATTCTTTCTGAGATCAAGGAATACTGCCGCGACGGACACGTCTTTGAGCTTGACGGAGTCTCTGCTGAATATGATAACTGGTGGTGCAATGTGCGTGCTTCCAATACTGAACCCCTGATCCGTCTGATCGTCGAAGCAGACACTCCGGAACTGATGACGGCCAAACGGGATGAACTTCTTGCCATTATCCGCAAATAAAAAAACTATGAGCAGCGAACTTATTGATATCTACGACGCTCAAGGCCGTAAAATCGGTCTTGCGGAACGTTCAAAGGCCCACGGAGACAATACGTTGCTTCATCGGGCCGCTCACGTGCTGGTCTTTTCAACAGACGGCAGACTGCTGCTGCAGAAACGCAGTCTCACCAAACGTATCCAACCGGGGAAATGGGATGCCTCCGTGGGGGGACACCTGGCTGCCGGAGAAGATTATCTGACCGGTGCCCGGCGGGAGCTTGCTGAAGAATTGGGATTGCCTGAAAATACGCCTTTGGAACATCTTTTTGACGTGGAAATACGCAATGAGATCGAATCTGAAGATGCCCGGGTCTACAAGGCCGTTTCTGACGGTCCTTTTGACTTTCAGCGTGAAGAAATCGATGAAGTCCGGTTCTTTACCCGTGAGGAGCTTGAGTCTCCTCAGGTACGTCAAACTTTGACTCCGTGCCTTATTGGCGAACTTGAGCGTTTGTATGGCAAGTGATTCACTTTTTGCCATAGCTCTCAAACGTTTCTTCCGGGATCCAATGGCGATCGCCGGAATCACAGGTGCTTTGCTGCTGCTGCTGCCCGCTCTTTATGCCCCCTTTATAGCCAACGGCAGACCTTTGCTTATGATCGACGGAAACGGAGCGGTTCTGCTGCCTTTTCTTCACTCTTTTTTTGCTCCGGACAGCAGTGAGATTCTGATTGAAAGAGCTTTCAATTTTCTGGCTCTTTATATTCCTTTTTTCCTTTTGACCGGATTTCTGAAATACAGGAGTTTTTTCCGTATTGCCGGAGCGTTGCTTTTATTGATTCCCTTTTTGGTGATACAGCCCCGGATCGACAAAGTCGATTACCGCAAAAGAGCTCAGACAGCCAGATGTGTGCTCTTTGCGCCCATACCTTACGGCCCTTTTGAGATGACAGCCCCTCCCTTTGAAGGGCCGTCAAAACGTCATATTCTCGGAGTGGATGATGTAGGGCGTTCCGTGGCTTCCCGGATGATTTACGGGGCACGGGCTTCTCTTGCTGTGGGGATCATTGCCACTTTGATTGCTATGGTGATCGGCTCTGCCGTAGGATTGATAGCGGGCTTTTACCGCAACACAGTAGATCTGGCTCTTATGCGTCTGGTGGAAATATTGATGTGCTTTCCCACCTTTCTGCTTTTGCTTATACTGATGTCCATTCTTGGTGACAGACAGTTTGAACAATCCATATTGATTGTGATTGCTGTGATCGGCCTTACAGGGTGGATCGGCGTAGCGTTCCTGGTACGCGGAGAAACTTTGAAACAGCGTTCATTGCCTTATGTGAAGAGTTGTGAAGTTTCCGGGATCCCTGCTGTAAAGATTATGTTCCGTCATTTGCTGCCTAATATTACCGGACCGGTCCTGATCAGTTTTACATTTGGTGTTGCCGGAGCGATTCTTGCTGAAAGCGGCTTGAGTTTTCTGGGGTTCGGCGTTCAGCCTCCCACAGCAAGCTGGGGAGGACTGCTCCGTCAGGCTTTTGACAATCCGCTGGATTATTGGCATTTGAACTTCTTTCCCGGCGTTGCCCTCTTTCTGGCAGTCATTTCCTGCAATTTTCTGGGGGAGGGGATGCGCCGGGCTCTGGATGTGAAGTGAGATGATTTTCAATCCCTGACCTGGTCGAAGACACGGACGTGATCGACTTCAAAATAGTCAGGCAGAACTGCTTCTTTCAAGATTGCGGCAGGGGTCCCTGCGGGATGACCTACTTTGGCACTCCCGAATCCGGGACCGCGATAGCCGTGGCACTCCGTGGAAACAAGAATGAATTGTTCCACTTCTGAAACAGGCCCGATGTCAACACTGCCCGGCTGGAGACCGCGAACAGGATCGGGGATGAGATTTTTTTCGGCAGCTCTTTCCGGCGGAAGTACCTTGCCGATCTCTTCGCCGTCAGCATAGAAAACATATCCTTCCGGCGACCAATCAACACCGTAATAGTGCCAGCCGTCGGGCGTTTCTTTGTAGTCCCAGGCGAAGTGTCCGCCGCCGTTGGATCCGTTTCCGCCGTAACCGCCCCAGATGTTTCCGGCAATGATTTTGCCGTCAGTGTACTGGCGGTAGTTTTCCATAATATCACACTCGACCCCTGCGAAGCGGGCGTCAGGATGGGAACCGATACCCGGAGCCTGAAGCCAGAAAGCTGCGTGCCACCCCCGGTTTTTCGGCAGACGGCAGCGAATCTCATAGTAGCCGTAACGGTGCATAAATTTGGGTTCCTCACGTTTTCCGAAAGGCCAGATGCCGTCTGTATCCTTGGGAATATCGTAGGTCAGTGATCCGGTCTGCAGATGGGGGGAATAATAATCCTCTCCTTTTTTGAGCAGGTGCAGCCGCAAATGGCTGTTGCCGTCAAGTTCCACGCCTTCAGTGGTGAAGGTCTTGAGCCTTTTTCCCCAGAAGTTCAAACGGAATCCCCATTTGGAGCGGTCAAGTTCCGTTCCATCGAACTCATCGTGCCAGACCAGAGTCCATTTTTTGTTTTCGGGCAGAAAACTGTCGGCGTGATCTTCAAGTACAAATCGTTTCATCATAATTCTCCCTGTTTTGTATGGATGTGGTGATAATATAGCTCTTATATTTGAAAAAACAATGTATTAAAGTTATATTATTATAAGGAAAATAAACAAAAATATGAGGATTTTTAATGAATATTTGTTCAGAAAATATTTTTTCAAATCTTCCCGATCTCTCTTTGATCAAAGAAGCAGGTGTTTGTCGTATTTATGAAACAGGCAGCATAAAAAGCAGTAAAAGAGTCCGTACTTCCGGTGAAGGGTATTTGTCGTGCCTTTTTCTCAGTCACAGTTACCTTGAAAAAAGACTTTTCTGCCAGCTGCGGCAGGAGCAGAACTTTGATTCTTTTGAATACATTGTTTCCGGAAGCTTTTTTTTCAGAAGCGGCAATCAGATGCTCCAAGCAGAAAAAGGGGATCTGGTCTTTCTGCCCCGCGGGACAAACAATACTCTGCTGTATTTGCCGGAATATGGTCCCTGTGAAAAATATGGTCTTATTCCCGGCGGCAGTATGTACTCCAGTTTGAGAAAACTTTTCGATTTTGATTCCTTCAGATGTCTTTCCTTTGACAACAGCCGTTTCATAGAAAGAGTGATGGAACAGCTGCGTGAAAAGATGATTCGCCTTAACGGCACTGTGAGACCGGAAGAACTGGGAGGCTTGCTCTATGAATTTTTGCAGAGTGCCGCCAGGATTTCCGGGAGGGGCGGGGAGCCTTCGACCCTGTGCCGGATCCGCCATTATCTTGAGGAAAATCTTGATGAGGAAATCAAAATAGCCTCTCTGGCAGAAAAATTCTCCCTGCCACCGCAGAAACTTCTGGCTCTTTTCAGGGATAATATGAAAATGACTCCAATTGAGTATCTGATCCACCGCCGTATGGTGCGTGCTGCCGTCCTGTTGGGGGACAGCAGCTTACGCATCAAGGAGATCGCTTTTGCAACGGGCTATAAAGATCCTCTTTATTTTTCCACGGAGTTCCGCCGTTTTTACGGCGTTTCACCAAAAAAGTACAGGGAAGATCCGGACAGAAATGGCAATTTTCTGTGAGATGCCCAAAGATTTTTTTAATATTTTCGCATAGCGATGATGGACATAATGCGTAATAGGGGAAAGGGGAGAACACCCGTTCCCCCAATTTTTTTATTCTCCGCAGTACGCTTTTATGACCTGACAGAAACGCTCATCATAAATGTTGCTCTTGTTGAAAAGCATTGCTCCGGGGAGGTTAGCATTTTTAAGCATTTGAAGTCTTTCAGCCACAGCTTCGGGAGAGTTTCCCCCCTATGGAACAAAGTGTAAAAATCTCTGCAAAAAAAATCCCCTTTCCTGTGGGAAAGAGGATGAACACCGTACTGTGCTCAGAGAGAATTGATGTGTGCCCGCATTGCCTGGGTGGAACAGCAGCTGTAGCGGGGAAAACAGGGCAAGTGCCCTGTTTCTCTTACCTTTGCGGCCGCTTTGGCGTTGAATGTTCCTCTTGAAGTAATGAATTGTCCCCAGAAACCGTAATGCCAAGAGACTTCTGTATTGGGAGGATTCATATTTTTGTGCCACTCTTCGGGAAAGAGGGCCAGCCATTTAGGGTGATTGTTGAGCCAGGTACCGGTTCCGATCTTGGAGACTCCGAATTTTTCTTCTGCGATGTCAAGAAGTTTGTTGAAACACTCTTTGACATATTCCATATCATCAAAGAATGAATAGGGCTGCCGGTTGTTGGCGATATGAAATCCCAGCACATCGGGCCGCTCCGGGGTAAGAAGCAGGTTATGACGGAGAAATCCGCACTGATAACCTGCCAGTCTTGACTGATCGAGATAATCTCTTTCGCAGCGGTTGTCAATATGAGGACGCACCAGATCGAAGCCCCATTCCTCAAAGCACTTTTCATCACCATTGACCAGCGCGTAAATTTCTTCAAGACGTTTTTCAAAGGCCAGCCACCGGGGATCGTCAAAATAAAATCCTTCCGGATTGAGCCCTTCCGGATTGAAATCGGTTTTTCGGAAAATATCCACTCTGTTGCGTAAAACAGCAGAAAATTCTTCTTCCGGATGTTCTTTAAGCCACCGGGCCATAAAAAAGAATTTCAAGCGGCAGATATCATAAAGATAAGAACGGTGTTCCTCAAGTGTTTTCGGTGTGAGAGACATTGGCTGTTATTTCCTGTTTTTGAGTTCTCAAAACAGCACCCGCCGACACCAGAACTTTGCAGTCAAGGCCCCGGCAGTGCTGCACAGCACTTCTGATACGACTCCCGTCAGATCATTACCACGCTTGACCTTTTTTCTCAAAGTAGGCAGCAACATTGGGAATGTAAGGTTTGATCAATTTTTTGATGGCGATCGCATATTCCCGGATCTCCCACTGAGCGTGTTCACTGTCGCGGAGTTCAAGGAAGTGGAGCAGATTGGAAAGATCCACCGTTCCCCAGAATGTGACCATCATATTCTGAGGCAGCACACTGCGGGCCTGTTCACGGCAGACACCGGAAGCCAGCAGTTTTTCATACAAGGCCATACAGTTTTTGTTATGGGCGTCGATTTCTGCAACCAGAGCACTGCTGTCAAAGTCGGGATCGGCCACAGAAGCCTGACGGTTGGATTCTGCCTGACGGCGAAGCTGCTGAGGCGTATAGAACTCCATATCGATTTCAGTATATCTGCGTGAGATTTCGTTGTAACTCCAGGTGCGGTGACGGTGCCACTGGCCCCGGACAAAAAGAGGACAGTGAATGCTGAAGGTGAAAACAATGTGTTCCAGAGGACTGGTATGGCGGTGTTCGATCAGATACTCCAACAGTTTGACATCCCGTTCATCCATATCGGATTTCAGTTTACCGAAAGAAACCCGGGCTGCATTAACAATAGTTGATTCAGTTCCCAGATGATCAATAAGACCGACCCAGCCCTGGCCGTCCAGGACTTTAACGTGATTTGCCGGAGGCACATTCAAATGTTCCATAAAAAAACTCCCCTTTTAACGGTTTTGTTGTTCAAGATATTCCCAAAAGATGTGAAAAGAGATCCGGTAGCACCACTTTAACGCTTCAAAGAGAGAGAAAAAGGGATTTTCAAACTCCGGCTCCTGCGAAAGCTCCACAAAACGCGCCATACAGATATCCGGGAAATCAAGTTCCGCTCCGTAAGAATTGAGCAGTTCTCCCGCTGCGATGGGCACATTGACAGAAAGCATTCCCTCAGTGTCAAGTTCAATATTGGTTACGCCTTCGTAAATTTGAGCAGCCGTTTCGGCGGCTTTGGCAAAAACAAAGGTAAAAAGAGCAGACATCTGAATTCCGGAAAGAGTGCAGTCTGCGATCTTCTCATTGGCACGCAATTCCGCAAACATTTTCAAAAAAAGCTGCTTTTCAATTTCACCCAATTCAGGAGCCGTCGCAAGCTGCCCGTCGATAAATCCCCGCTCACGGGCAAGCAGAACAATAGCTCTTGCGACTTTTTGAGCCTGAAGCGAGGTGGTAAAAGTGTGTTCTTCACTCATAGTTTCAATACCGTACAGTTTGCAATATATAGTCAATAAGGGGCGTGGGATCATCAAGTCCGTGAGGATGATGTCCCCCCGGATGACGGAAAACTTTGATGGAGCCGCCAAGGGCTGTATAACGTTTTTCAACGATATCGGTGTTTTCCGCAATGGGAACAACTTTGTCTTCAGTTCGGGCAGCGTGGATCAGAGGAACATCGTGTCTGGCCAGAATTTCCAGATTATCAATGGGATTTCCTTTATATTCAAGAGCCTCCTGCTCTGAACTGAAATTATAGTCTCTGATAAGTTTTTCCCAGTTGCTCTGAGATTTTTCGCCGTTCCCCCGGCCTGCCGGCCACGATTTGAAGTCACAGACAGGATTATCGGCATAAAGACAGGCCACTTTTTCAGGATTTCTGACGGCAAAGTTGTAAATATAAAGACCTCCGCGGCTCAGCCCCAGCATAATGGGACGGCGGGAAAATCCCCAGCTTGTCATCTGATCATAGAATTTATCAAAGTGATCTATGGCAGAAGGACAGCCGAAAGTATTTCCCACTGACATAAAAGCCAGATAAAAGCCCCGCTTGACCATTTCAAGTTCAAATGCAGGAAAGGCAGTAAAAAATTCAGCTTTCCATACCCAGGGTTTCCCGGGCAGCGGTTCAGGAGGAACAACAATCTTGCAAGGACAGCCGTCACAAGCAAAATCGTGGACTTCAAAGGAAAAATATTCCTCCACGCAGTCCACTCCGGTCAGATTTTCCATACAAATACACCTCTTTATATTCGGAACAACATTATTCGACAAAATATAACACTCTTTTGTCCATTTATCAAGGGAATGTGAAAGATTTGTTTTGAGAAAATACCAAACTGCATATCCTTCAGGGTGTTTTTCAGACATTTCTTATAGCGTTCTTTGAGTTTTCGCCACGTGGTTGTCTTGATTTTTTTCAGAAAAGGTTATATATTATGGCAGGTTCTTTCAAAGTTTTTTATTCATCCTTTGAAAAAACTGCATAACAGAAAAAGCTTGAGGAGATTATGCAATGAACAAGTACCATTTATTGCTGCCTGCGGCAATTGTGGCTCTGAGCGGATGTTATTCCAATCTGCACTATCAGGAACAGGCGGTGGAATCTGCACGGAAATATATTTTTGAAAATGCCCGTGAATTGACTCCCGAACAGTACGCCTTTGTAAAGATGACACCTCCGGTTTTCTTTACCGGAAGAATCTTGAACAGAAACGGCAGCAGCGTTGCAGAAGGTTCCGTAGCCAGCGGCGGCAGGCTGCAAGTCTGCATCGCCTGGCGGATACCCGAACAGAAAAAGGATTATCTTGTCTTCGGTGTTACCGATGCGGCAATGAATAATTGGTACCCGGCACGATTGATCCGGCGTCCCATAGCAGCTCTCGACAGTCAGGCCTTTGCAGCACTTGCCGCAGCACGCCGCTATGCTCTGACCTCTTTGAATGAACAGATGTCTGCCGCTGAGCTGAACCGTATCCGTTTTTCCTATCCCGAACTGATCCGGAGCAAGTTTGATCTCGGGACTCCTGTTGTTCCCGAAAAAAATCCGGTTCCTGCTGCGAAAGAGGAAGAAGAAGAAAAATCCCCCCGCCCCTGGAAAAAATACCCCCTCCCGACAGTTTCTGATGAGAATGTGCAGCTTTCTCTGCTTTGGAAACTTGAAAACGACCGCTATGCCGTTTTTTGCGGTGTCGGAAAAACAGATATGTCGGACTGGCAGATCTCTATGGCTGGAATTTTCGGGGAAGATGAAGTCAAAAAAGCACGCCTTGAAATCATAAAGACTCCGGAAAAGTATCTTTTCCCCCTGGAAACGAAGTCTGAGCTTCAAAAGGAAAAAACAAAGAATACCGCAGAAAGTTCTGTTTCAGCCAAAGAAAATTCAGCGGACAATACCGTAAAAAAAGCAGACAGTACAGCCAAAGGAGAAAAATAATATGCGCAGTATGACTGGCTTTGGAAAAGCCGATGGACAATATGCTGATCAAATCTACTTTTCCGTTGAAATTTCAAGTGTAAACAGAAAACAACTTGAACTGCGCTGTTCACTTCCTGCCGAGTTGAGCGGCCTTGAAAGTATCATCCGGCAGAAAATAAGCTCTTTTATCAGCCGGGGCTCAGTCAACGTCAAGGTCCTTTTGCGTAAAAACGGAGCTGTCAATCAAACTATAGATACTGAATATCTGAACCAGTTGACTGCCATTGCCAAAGAGGTTCGGCAATCTCAGAACTTGAGTGCCGAAGTCAACGTGGAACAGTTGATGGCATTGCCTAATGTTATTGTTTCAGCAGGTGAAAACATTGATATCTCTGAAATGACTGAAGCCTTTACCGCAGCTCTGGATGCTGCCGGAGAGGAGTTTACCGCAATGCGGCGCAGAGAAGGGGAGGCATTGAAAGCAGATTTGAGCAGCCGTGCCGCTTTCCTTGAAGAACTTTTGCGGCAAATTGAACCTTTGGCTGCCAAAGTTCCGGAAATCGCAAGAAAGCGTCTTTACTGCAAACTTGCCGCCGAAAAGCTCCCTGTTGAGCCTAATGACGAATTGTTTGCCAGGGAAATGCTTTTTTATCTGGATAAATCCGATGTCTCAGAAGAAATCACCCGCCTGAAAAGCCATTTCGGACAGTTGCGCAACTTCTTTGAACTTGAAGAACCTGCCGGCAGAGGTATGGACTTTTTGCTTCAGGAGTTTTTCAGAGAGATCACAACTTTGGGCAACAAAGCCCCCTCTCCGGAACTTTCTGCTTTGGTGGTCAAATTCAAAACTGAATTGGAAAAACTGCGTGAGCAGGTTCAGAATGTGGAGTGAAAATATTTATGCTGTGCAGTAAAACAACTCAAAAACTTTCACTTATCACCGAAAGTCTTTCCCGTTCCTACGATGACCGTTTCGGTGTGAATTATACCAACAAGGACAATCTGCCGCGCCGGTCTGAGATCGTCAGCGTGACAGAAAAACTTTTGGAACTGCTCTTTCCCGGATTCGATCAGCGATTCCGGGGCGAAGTCGATACAGAGGAAATCGTTGAACTTTGTTTTTCGGAATTGACCAGCCAGATTTGTCGGGCACTGCACCGTTACGGCAGCGCAGAACACGTTTGCGAGTGCGGTGAGTCTGCCAGATGCGAAGAAGCAGCCTTTACGTTACTGAGCAAACTGCCGCAAGTCCGTGAAATGCTCAAAGCTGATGTCCAGGCAGCCTATATCGGTGACCCTGCCGCTGCCAGCTGTGACGAAGTCATCTTGAGTTATCCCGGGCTCAAAGCTGTTGCCATTCAGCGGTTGGCGCATATATTGTATGAAGAAAAGATTCCGTTGATTCCCCGGATGATGACTGAATATGCTCACTCTGCTACCGGAATTGATATCCATCCCGGAGCCCGGATCGGTAAAGGATTTTTTATAGATCACGGTACCGGCGTGGTGATCGGAGAAACTGCTGTTCTGGGAGAAAAGGTCCGGATTTATCAGGGCGTTACACTGGGGGCTGTCAGTTTCCCCAAAGATGCTTGCGGTGCTTTGATCAAAGGACAGAAGCGTCATCCCACGATTGGCAACAACGTCACCATTTATTCAGGAGCTTCTGTGTTGGGAGATATCACCATCGGTGATAACTCCGTCATCGGAGGCAACGTCTGGTTGACAGAAAGTCTGCCCGCCGGAACAAAGATCACGGCTGCAATGCCCGAAAACCGTAAGAAATTCAATGGACAATCAAAATGAGTTGTACTGAAAATTACTTTGCTCTGCAAAAAGAACTTGCCGAACTTGCTCCTGACGGCAGTGTAAAACTGCTTCCCGTTTCAAAGACGGTGTCAGCAGATGTCATCCGGGAACTTTACGATGCCGGAGTCAGGGAGTTTGCCGAAAACCGTATTGAGGTACTCAATCCCAAGTCGGAAATCCTGCCTGAAGATATTGTCTGGCACTTTATCGGCAGACTGCAAAGCAACAAAGTCAGAAAAATCCTCAAAGTGGCAAAAGTTATTCACTCTGTCGATTCTGTTGAACTTGTTGAACGTATCAGCCGGATCGCCGGAGAAGAAAAATGCACTCCTGAAATTTACCTTGAAATCAGTGTTTCAGGCGAAGAATGCAAAGGGGGATTCCCCGTTGATCGTGCCATTGAACTGGCCAGAGCTGCGGTCAATGCCCCCAATATCAAACTGACAGGTCTTATGACGATGGCTCCCCTTGAGGCCGATGCTGCTGAATGCCGCAAAGTTTTCTCAGGATTACGGGAGTGCCGGGACAAAATCGAAGCTGAACTGAATGTAAAACTTCCCGGGCTTTCTATGGGAATGAGCAATGACTGGCGTGAAGCAGTCGCTTGCGGTTCAACTTTGATCCGCGTGGGAAGTTCGATTTTTCATAAAGAATGAAAAAATACCGTAAATATCTGTTTGCTTTTATTGTTTTGGCAGGAGTGCTTATGTTGATTACTTTATGTGCCGGCTGTATGGCAGACAAAATCATTTTTCAGCCCCGTCCAGACCTTTATCCGAAACTTGAGGGTGTGGAAATGCTGGCTCTGAAAAATTCCGGCAATATCGCATTAAAGTATACTCCGCCGGCTCAAGAGGAGGGGCTGATTTTTCTTCACTGCCACGGCAATGCGGAAAATTTGCGGACGATCCAATGGCGGCAAGAACTGTTTGCTTTAAAAGGGTACGGCTTTTGTGCCTTTGATTACGAAGGATACGGCCGCAGCAGCGGTAAACCTTCTGAGGCGGGAGTCCGCAGGGATGTTTTGCGGGTATGGCGTTACCTGACTGAAGAAAAGAAGATTCCCCCGGAAAGAATCGTCATCCACGGCTTTTCTCTGGGAACCGGAGCAGCAGTCTTTCTGGCTTCTCAAATTACCAATGCAAAGGCTCTGATTCTTGAAGCTCCTTTTACCAGCACCTACGGTGTCGTCGGTTTGGCCTGGGTGCCTGGAAACCGATTCGTCAGTATCGACAGAATCCCTCAAGTCAAGATGCCGGTAATGATTATGCACGGCGACCGTGACCGGATCATTCCTTTCAGACACGGCAAAAAACTTTTTGCCAAAGCTCCTGACCCCAAACGCTTCTTTCATATCCGCGGGGCAGGGCACAACAACATTATTGCAACAGCCGGTGACACCTACTGGCAGCAGATAAATGAGTTTTTGCAAATAAAAAAATAATCAAAAGAAAGGCAAAAAATGAAAACAACTTTTACAGTATTGCTCCTTGCTGCGGCAATGATCTTCCAGCTGGCAGCAGCTGAACCTGCCAAAAAAGCTCCGGCTTCCAAAGATGCCGCTCCCAAAACCAAAGCTGCGGCAAAAAAGAAAAAGCCCGCAAAAAAACTGACTTTGGCAGAGGAAATCAAAATTGCTACCACTCCTGTGCAATTCAAACGGCACATCAAACGGCACGAAGCTAAAAAGGCTTATGCCCTTAAAGACAAAGATAAGATCAAGATTCTGATGCTGGGAGACTCCATTACCCACCAGTGGGAATACCCCAAAGCCGCTGAAGTTTACAAGAAATATATGGCCCCTTACAATGTTCTCAACCTCGGCTGTAACGGGGATCGTACATACCACACTCTCTGGCTGATTGAAAAAAGCGGTATCCTTGATCTGATCAAACCTCAGCTTGTTACCATTATGATCGGAACCAACAACCGGGGCAATTATAAAGCCACTGCGGCCGGTATCAAAGCCATTGTTGAAAAGGTCAGCAAACGCTATCCCGATGCCAAGATCCTGCTCTACGCCATCTTCCCCCGCGGTGCTGACAACAAAAACGCCCGCCGGATCGAAAACGAAAAGGTCAATAGGGAAATCGTTAAATTCTGCGACAATAAAAAGATCATCTGGGTCGATATCCGTAAAAACTTCCTGACTCCGGAAGGAATCCTGGAACGCAGTGTGATGCCCGATCTGCTCCACCCCCGGGGTACCAAAGGGTATACCATCTGGGGCGAATCCCTGCGGCCCTATTTTGAAAAATACGGCAAATAAAAGTTTCGTCAGCGTTATATTCCGGTATCTGAACGGTACCGGATTTTTTTATGATTTTTTTCTGCGGCAGTTGTAAAATCTCCGCAATAGAGGTATATTAACTTCAAAGGTTGTCCCAAAAGAGGTAAGAAATGAAAATAATATTGATTTTTTTATTCCTGTTTTCTGTGTTATCTTATTCCTTCGGCAATGCAGGTATCTTCCGGGGCCAAGGGCAAACGCCGGTATTGGAAAAAAATTCCCAAATCCAAATGGTCTCAGAGGAAATCGAGATGATTCCCCGGCCGGGAAAAAGACCGGTTGACCTTTCCTTACGCAATATGGATAAAATGGATTTTCGCTGCCGTTTTGTGTTTCGTAATCTGACTGAAAAAAGTGTAACGCTTCCTGTGGGATTCCCGCTGGGAGGTGCATATATATATAGCCCCAAAGGAAAATATGATCAAAAAGAGCTGATTGAACGATTTGCTTTTTCTGCTTCGGTCAATGGACAAAAGCTCCCTGTCCGTTTTGTCCCTTATGATAAGAAACGTAAATTCAGCCAGCTTTTCTTATGGGAAATGACTTTCCCACCCAATCAGCAGTTGGAACTTCTGGTCAATTATACAATGGAAGGGGGAATGGGGCTGGGAACAACCAGACGTCAGCACAACTACTTTGACCAATGGATCAAATACAAGTGTGACTGCTTGAATATGGAAATGTTTACCATAAATATGATACAGATGCAAATGTATATCACAGAAACAGGTTCCAGTTGGGCCGGAGTCATTGAAAAAGCAGTTTTTCGCTATTACCCTTATGAGTTTGAAAAATATCTTGCCAAAAGAGGGGCCTGGGAAGAAAGTGCTGCTCAACGCAAAAAACGGTTGGAAGAACGGAAAAAAAAGCCCGGTATCCTCTTTTCTCCTGAGATGCCTATGCGCAGAATGTGGAATCCTGCTTTTGAAAAGTGGCATTACAACAAAGATAAAAACTGTCTGGAACTGGTATTTCACTCCTGGAAACCTCAGAAAAAGGATAATATCCAAATCTCTTACAGCTTTTACCCGATCCCTTGCAATGAGGAAGAATTTGAACTTGTCTGCAAGGCCGTTCGATCCAGTCTGGAGCAGGAACGTAACCTTAAAGAACGCTATAAAAAAGAAAATCCCAAACTTTATAAAAAATATTGGGCTTCACGCACTATCCCTGAGTTTGGGCCTGCCGTGCGGAAAAATCTGGCTGATTGGGTCCTGGAATTCCACGGGATCCCACGCAACAACCCCGATCTTGCCGATTATCTGGCAGATCAGCAATGGTATCCCGTTAAAAAACAGTATGCTATCAGTAGCAAATATAAACAAATGCTGCTGAATATTTCAGCGTATAAGGATCAAAAATCAAATGAATAATAAGAGTTTCAAAGTACTCCGGAATCCCGGAAAAGAATATCAGACCAGCTCCCGCTGGTGGCAGGGATGCCCCACCATTCTCCGCACTCCCAAGGGCAGGCTTTTTGCAGGGTGGTATTCCGGTGGAGTTATGGAACCGGATCCGGAAAATTACAATCTCCTTGTAAGAAGTGATGATGAGGGGTGGAGTTGGTCTGCCCCGGAACTGGTCATTCCCGGCGATCCGCAGGAAAATATATTGAACATCGATATCCAGCTCTGGCTTGATCCCTTGCAGCGGATGTGGCTCTTTATCACCCGCCGCCGTTACGGGGCAGGGCGGCTTCTGACTGACGACGATCATCTGGAAGTATGGGCAATTGTATGTGATGATCCTGATGCGGATGAACTGCAATGGAGTTTGCCGCGTAAAATCACTCAAGGCTTTTTACGGACTCAGCCCACGGTGCTTTCAAATGGCGATTGGCTTCTGTGTGCCTACGACTGGAGTTCACCTTATTACCGTTATTCCCGGAGCAAAGATATGGGAATAAGTTGGGAACGGTGTGAAGCCGGAAAAAGGATCACACCCTATGTGAATAAAACTTTATCCAATTTTGATGAGGGGATGATCCTTGAACGCAAAGATCACTCTCTTTTATTCTTTGCCCGTACCCAATATCCGCTTATTGCACGATGCGTTTCACCTGACCTTGAGGGAAGTGTTTGGAGCGAAGGCACATTGACCAATGTATTTAATGCAAGTTCCCGTTTTTTTCTGCGCAGACTCAACTCAGGAAGAGTCTTGCTGATCCACAATAATTCTGCAAACGGCAGACTTGATTTGCAAGCCGCTCTCTCTGAAGATGACGGGGAAAGCTGGAAATATTCTCTGATGCTCGATACGGGCGGTGCAGAGACCAGGAATGTTTCTTATCCCGATGCCGTTGAAGCTCCTGACGGACGGATCTTTATTATATATGACTGCGGCAGAACGACGGTCAAAGAGATCCGTATGGCTCAAATCACAGAAAAAGATATCATACAAGGCTCTCTTTGCTGCAATGACTCTTACCTGAACCGGATCATCAACAAAGCTCCCGGCACTGTGTGCGATCAGGAGCAATTTCAGCGTGCAAAGCAGCAAAGCAGCTTATGGCTGAAAGAGGTTTATTTCAAACTTCACGACCTTTGAGGAACTTCAGTCAAATTGTCTGTAATAAAGGATTTGACGATATTTAATCCTCTTTGAAGTTCGTCAATACTCCCCGGCGACGATATGGCAAGACGCATAAAACGCCGGGTGGGACGTGCAACTGTAAATCGTCCGGAACAGTGAACGTTGACCCCCTGCAGCTGCAAGCGGCGTTCGATTTCCATATCGTCCACAGACCAGAAAGGCAAAGGCAGCCACCGGAAAAAGGCCGCAGGGGTTCCCGGAGTAACCGCTTCAGGAAAAATCCTGTCAACGACAGCATTGCGTTCACGGGCCAAAAGAGCTTTTTCTTCAAGAAGTTTTGCAGCTTTTCCGCTCAAGATCAATTCTGTCATAATTTCCGCATCAAGAGAAGATGTTTTGATATTCAAATAAAAGAGAGCATTCAGAAGCGGGGTACGGAACTGTTCCGGAAAGGCGGCAAAAGTAACACGCAGACCATTGCACAAGGTCATCGTTGAGTTGCAAATGTAAATGGTCTGTTCCGGCAGCCGGGAAAAGAAAGAAGAGTAATTTCCTGCCTCAAGGAGCTGGATCCCCGTATTGTCATCCTCGATCGTGATCAATTTATGACGGGCACAAACCTGAGCCAGCTCATCTTTACGGGATTCCGGAATGGAACAGGTCGTGGGATTGGCACAATTGGGCATAAGAAAAATTCCCCTGAGCCCCTCTGTACGGCAGAGATGTTCCAGTTCTTCAGGGATCATTCCCTTGTCATCTCCTTTTACAGGAATCAAACGGATATGTGAAAGCCGTGCTGTTCCGATGAGATTTGAATAAGTAAATTCATCCACAGCCATTTTATCTCCGATACGGAAAAGTGACAGCAGGGCGGCACTCAGGCAGTTTTGAGCACCTGAAAAGATCGCCGTATGTTCGCTGTCTGTCTGGACATCCATCTGTTTCATCCAATGTGCTCCGGCAGCCCGCTGATGCAGATGTCCCGCAGGTTCTGTATAGGAATAAAGTTCCTCAATGTACCCTTTTTGCAACACATTCCGGCTTGCTTCGATGATCGGGGCTTTTATATGGTCAAATCCTTTGACGACTCCCAGTTCGATAAGACCTTTGCTGCCGGTACTCCGGGGCAAACTCTTACCGGGAAGAGGGGAAACAAATGTGCCTTTTCCGGTAACTCCATAAATCAGATTTTTTTCACGGCAGAGATTATAGGCTTGGGTCACAGTTGTGAAATTCAGCTCCAGATAGTCTGCAAGCTCCCGCTGGGGAGGCAATTTTGTGCCGCTTGAAAGTTTCCCGGAAACGATATCGGCTTCAAGAGCATTGGCCAAAGTCAGATAAAAGGGGCGTTTCAATAGACTTTTATCCGGTATCCAGCTCAGATAGAAATGATCGAAAGAATTTATTGGCATTTTATTGTAATCCATACAATTTTATTATTTGTATTGAATATAGCACTGGATTATATTAAATTCAAGTCAAAAACATCAAAACAGGAGAGAAAAAATGAACAACGAACAATATCAATTGAATTGCGACCTCGCCAAGATGCTCAAGGGAGGCGTCATTATGGACGTTACCACTCCCGAACAGGCAAAAATCGCAGAAGATGCCGGTGCCTGTGCCGTTATGGCTCTGGAACGTATCCCTGCTGACATCCGTGCCGCAGGCGGCGTTTCCCGTATGAGCGATCCCGGTATGATCCGGGGTATCCAGCAGGCCGTATCCATTCCGGTTATGGCAAAGTGCCGTATCGGACACATTGCTGAAGCACGGATCCTTGAAGCTATCGAAATCGACTATATCGACGAAAGTGAAGTTTTGAGCCCCGCCGACGATATTTATCACGTTGATAAAAGAGCTTTCAAAGTGCCTTTTGTCTGCGGTGCCCGGGATCTGGGAGAAGCTCTGCGCCGGATCAATGAAGGTGCGGCTATGATCCGCACCAAAGGTGAGCCCGGAACCGGTGATGTGGTTCAGGCTGTCCGCCATATGCGTAAAATGACTCAGGAAATCCGCCGGGTCGCCAATATGGCAGAAGATGAACTCTATCAGGCCGCAAAAGAGCTGCAGGTGCCCTTTGACCTTCTCAAATATGTCCACGAAAATGGCAAACTTCCTGTGGTGAATTTTGCTGCCGGCGGCGTGGCGACTCCTGCCGATGCCGCGTTGATGATGCTTCTGGGAGCTGAAGGCGTTTTTGTGGGATCCGGTATTTTCAAATCCGGCGATCCTGCCAAACGTGCTGCCGCCATTGTCAAGGCTGTGACCAACTATGAAGATTTTGCTCTGATCGCTGAACTTTCAAGCGGTCTCGGTGAAGCAATGGTCGGTATCAATCCCGCTGAGATCAAAGTCATTATGGAAGAACGGGGGATCTGATGCACATTGCGGTTTTGGCATTACAGGGGGACTTTGCTGAACACGAACAGGTCTTCAAAGCCCTCGGACATACAACATATCAGCTGCGGCAGAAAAAAGATCTTGACATTCCTTTTGATGCCTTGATCCTGCCCGGCGGAGAAAGTACGGTCCAGGGAAAACTTCTCAGGGAACTGGATATGTTTGACACAATCCGGAAACGTATTGAAGAAGGACTCCCTGTTATGTCAACCTGTGCCGGAACGATCCTGCTTGCACGGCAGCTTCTTGATGACCCGACGGTACATCTGGGAACTTTGGGCATTTCTGTCAGACGGAATGCCTACGGCCGGCAGCTGAGCAGTTTTCACACCAGCGGCACTTTTGCCGGAATGAAGGATATTTCAATGAGTTTCATCCGGGCTCCGCAGATCGAATACTGTCAGCCGGGAGTTGAAGTCCTGGCTGAACATCAGGGCAGGATCACTGCCGTCAGACAGGGAAATCAACTGGCAATGACATTTCATCCGGAGCTTGATACGGATTACCGGGTCGCAGAATATTTCATAAAAGAAATGTGTTGAAATTCCTTTCTTTGCCGTAAAAAGTTGAAAAGAGCATAAAATTTTCAATGCCTGCTTGAAAGTCATCACTTTATGATGTATATTGAACTGAAAATCTTTCAAGAAAGGATTGTTTTATGAAATTTGTCGATCGCTGTTGTAATTGGCGCGAAAAAGGTGCCGAAAACTATTCAATTCTCTTTGCCGGAGATATTTGCCCCCGGGCAACCGGACTGGATGCCATTATGGAAGGCAAGGTCGCTGAGGTCTTCAAAGAGGTCAAACCTGTCTTTGATGCCGCCGATTTGCGTGTTGTCCAGTGGGAAACGACTATCACCGAGTCAGAAACTCCCATTGACAAAACCGGTCCCAACCTCAAAGTGCCCTACAAGTGTGCAGAGATCATCTCTCACCTTAAAGCCGATGTGGCTTTGCTTGCCAATAATCATATCGGCGACTTCGGCCCCGATGCAGCTCTTGAGACCATTGAACGGGTACAGGCTGCCGGAGCCAAAGCTGTCGGTGCCGGGAAAAATATTGAAGATGCTGCGAAACCTCTGATCCTTACTTGCGGCAATATCACCATTTCTCTGCTGAACTACGGCGAAAATGAATATGGTGCTGCCCGGGAAAACCGTGCCGGTGTGGCAACTTTGGCTATTTTCAAGATACTTGATCAGATCAGAGCAGAAAAAGCCAAAGGAAATCTTGTCTTTATCGCCATTCACGGCGGACACGAGACCAATCCTTTCCCCTCTCCCCGTATGGTGGAAACCTATCGGGCATTCATTGACGCGGGAGCTGATCTGCTTTGGAACTGTCATACCCACTGTCCGGAAGGAATCGAATTGTGGAACGGTAAACCCATTGTTTACTGTCCCGGCAACTTTTTCTTCCCCGCAGGGAATCCGGAATGGTCTTTGCCCACCTGGTTCGGCGGCTACCTTGTGACTTTCAAATTTGACGCTCAGGGCGTTTACGGTATGGAAGTCACCCCCTACCAGCAGATCCAGACCTCAATCGAACTCTTTGACGCTGAACGTGAAAAGAAGTTCTTTGATTATCTTGATGTTTTGAGTTCCCCCCTGAGCGATCCGGCAGCGTTGCAGCACTGGTTTGATATCTGGTGTTCCGGTTCCGGATTGTACCACGTCCGCAGTTTGGGTGCCGTGGATCAGGAAAACTGGGAGCCCGACTGGCGCAACAGAGATGTGGTCAAACGCCACCTGGGAGTACGCAATATCAATACTTGTGAGTCACATCACGATATGGTGCGCAGAACTTTGCTTCTCATCGAAAGATACGAAATCACCGCTCTTAAAGATGAGAAGTACAAAGTTCAGGAATTACAGAAGCCTGATTGGATCAGGCCTCTCTGAAAAAACATCAAACTCGTTTGATTGCATCCGGGAAATTCACTGTGAGTTTCCCGGATTTTTGTATGGCTTCAATATTGCCATAGGGAGTCGGCTGAATGCAGTGGAAATCCCCTTTGTAAAGAGGGTGACATTCAAAAGTTTTAAATCCCGGTTCAACCGGCCGGATCCCTGCCATTACACGTCTGCAATACCACATAGGTGCCGCCGAAAAGGCGTGGCAGCAGCTGTTGGCCGTATTGGAATCAGGGCGGGGACCGAACTTTGACAGTTCCCAGACCGTGGGGGAATCACTGTTGACCATTTCAGCCCAGATTTGCCGGATTTCCTGTTCACATTTATCGGTTTGTCCGGTTTTCAAAGCTGCTTCAACAGAGAAACGCTGATAATAGGGTTCAGGCTGAAGCACTCCGGGAGCGTAAAGCTGTTTGCTCAAATCTTCAAACAGCTCAGGCATAAGATCATAACAAAGCAATATGGCTGCCGGATGAGCACTGCGAAGTTCAAAGCCGTGGTTCGCGACATCGCTGTCACGGAACATCCGGTCTGACTCATCCCACAGATATTTTTTCATAGCAGAACAAATTTTCTGTGCCTTTTCCTCTGCTTCCTGATTATTTCCCATACGGGCAACACAACGCCAGGCAGCGGCAATAAGGGCGTTGAGAACAGCGGTATGGCCCTGCAAGTCGGACTTGGCATTGACATAGGCAAGGTCGATGAAGTTCCACCAGCTGGGATGTTCAGGGACGAGGGAGCTCTCATCGGTAAATTGAGCGTAGTCATTGAGTACTTCAACGGCTTTGGGAAGCATTTTTTCCACAAATTCTTTATTTCCGGTATGCAGATAGCAATCGTAAAGGATCAGCACCCAAATGGCCGGAATTGACAGGAAAGGCATCGAATCCCCGGCAGGATAAACTGCCGGCAGCCAGTTGTATTTCTTCCGCCCGTCCAAAGCAACCTGTAAAACGTGTTCCAGAATGGCCGGATCAGAGCCGAGAAGCAGATAATATCTGCCTGAAACTTCCACATCGTTTACCCAGAAAGCCTGTTCCCGCCAGGGACAATCCACAAAGGTATCTGCCACACAATGACGGACAGTATGTGCACACATCTCATCAAGACGGTTGAAAAAAGGATCATCACAAGCAAAATGCGACGCTTGAACCGGATAAATCCGGTCAATGGCGGTGATTTTTGTTACTTTTACAGCTTTTGTGTGATTGCGAATGGCTATTTCAACAAAACGTCCTCCCCGATCAGCAAAACTCACAGAGATGAGATTTTTTCCGGGGAGAGTGATTCGGCGGTCTGCAAAGCGGTAGGAATCTCCTGCGTGACGTGCTTTGGGGATCCATTTGCCAAACGCATAACGGGCCTTTACACGCGAAAAGGTCAGAACTTCATCGTAGGCCCGGTCAATAATAAGTGATTCATCGGATTCTATTTCAATTTCAACATTGCCGTAAAACTCTTTTCCCAGATCAAGAATGGCAAACGTTCCATAATATCCGCAGGGGGGAGGGGCAAATTCGCTGCCGTTAAAAGCTGCTGCATCAGGAGTCAGCACCTCATTGGCGAGACGTTCGGCAAAATCATCGTCATCAGGAGAAAATTCAGGCAGAAAACCGCAACGGACAATTTTTTCAAACGGGATCTCGTCATTGGTCAGAGCCGGGATCGGCCGGGGACATATTTCGACACCATTGGGATTGAGAGCAACGGTTGCAGGAGCAAAGGAAAAGTTATTTTTCCGGTCATCTCTGTTTTCGCATTTTCCAAGCTGAAAGGTATATTCAAAAGCCTTTTGATGTCTGCAATCCAGAGCCCACTCCCACGGAGCATCTGCCGCCCCTGTTATTTGAACCCATAAAGCCGGGACACAGGCAGGGATCGTCCTGTAACTGCTCCCCGGATAATGGAGCTCAACTTCGATACGGTTGATTCCCGGAGTGAGAATTTCTGTCAGATCATAGGAATCATAAAAAATCCGGGAGTCAGTGCTTCTGACAGGACCAATACCGTAAAAACCGTTGATATTAAAAGAGTAGTGGCCGCAGGAGGCAATAAAAAAAGTGATTTTCCCTTTTGATTCAACAATGATTTCCCGGCGAAACAGGACGTGTACATTGTCACTTGATTCATCAATTCCGGGAATTACAAGAAATTCGGGATTTTCAACAGAACAATTTGTTGAAGCCGGGTATTGGGGGGAAAGAAGTTGTCTCATTTGAGTTTTTTCCTGTATTGTAATTGCTGATATTTTTTTATTGCTTTTTCTTCAAGGGAACGATTCCCTGCCAAACGGGCAGTGATAATCGTGTTTTTCCAATATCCTTCTTCCCGGGGAGCTGCTGTGGCGGCTTTGTAGAAAAAGGCAGCCGCCCGGGCAAAATCCTTTTGGTTGGCAGCAATGAGCCCGCTTAAATTCAGTGCCGGAATATGATTGGGCTCAATAGCAAATGTTTTTTCCAAAAATTTGAGTGCTTCATCATAACGCTTTAAGGCATAAAGGAATCTTGCATAGTTGAATGTCAAATCCGCTCCGGGGGAGGGGGCGGCTGCTTTCAGAGCACGACGGAAAAAACGATCTGCCTGTTCAGGGGAGGAAGTCACATTGGCTAAGTTCATCCATCCTTCCGGCATAAAAGGCTCATTGCGTGTCACATCGGTATAATATTGTCTTGCAAGAGGGATATTTCCCTCTTTTTCAGCAATATTTCCCAACATATTGCCGATCCGGGAGGAATCACGGAAACGTTTGTTTGCAAAAAGCAGCAATTCTTTGGCGTGTTCATAATTGCCTTTTATAAAGTGTGCCTGCCCGAGCAAGGCTGTTCCTTCGGCTTTATCAAAGCCGATAAAATTGTAGGTTTGCCAGACGCAAAGTAAAAAAACAACTCCGGCGGCCACTTTCCACCTGTTCCAATTGAGATAAACGGCCCCTATTGCTGCCAAATAAATGACTCCGGGAAACATCAAAAATCTGTAACGGCCAGATGTAACAGTCAATAATTGCATAAGAAAAAGTGAAACGCTCAGAATAAGGGCAGGGGACCAAAGGTATTCTTTCTTTTTCCATAAGTACCATATTCCGGCAAAGGAAAGCAAAAATACAGGAAAAGTAAAAAAACGCAGTAAATTCATAGAATCCGTCCGGCAGAAAAGAAAACCGCCATCAGCTCCGGCAATATATTCTTTGCTGCTGAAAATAAGAGGGATTTTTTTCAAATATAATCCCACAGCCTTAAAAGGTGTTTTCTGCCAGAAGGTCAATGTTTTTTCCATCCAGTAACGGTTTGTGGAAATCTGACGCTCCCTGGAACGGGCTTCAGCCCGGAAATGTGCTGCCCGCCAAAAATTTCCGGGACGCATATAACACAGACCGTTGGCCCGGGGATTATTCCCCAAAAAGATGTTGAAAGCAGTGTTTCCTTGAACTCCTGTCAATTGCCCGTAATGCAGAGTTTTTGCTGCAAGAAAAGGAGTTACAACTAAAATAATACCTGCAGTAAAAGCAAGTGCAGTAAAATACTTTTTTCTCCAGAGCAGATAAAAGGTTTCCAAAACAAGAAATCCGGAAAGCATACCGTGGGTCAAAAAAGCCGCTCCGGCAAATATGCCTGATGGAACAGCAAAAAGAACTTTTCTCCGGCACGGATGATTTTCTGCAAGGTAAAAAAAGAAAAATGTCAAACTCAAAAACGGCAGCAATATGGACTCTGATACCAGTTCTGCCGGATGAAAAACCAACGGGGCAAGAAACATTGAAATGCCCAAAAAAACAAAGCAGATTTTTTTCGGGACATTGTTCTTGAGAAGCAAAAAGAAAAGCCCAAGCCAGGAAAAATAGTTGAGTAGTGTTTGAAAAATGCGGATTCCCGGCACTTCAAGGCCGATTTTTTGCATCCCGGCAAGAAAAAAACTGTAAAAAGGAGCGTGTATTTCAGGAGCAGCAGGAAAAATAGTACCTTTCAGTATCTCCTGAGAACGTGCCCAATATTCTCCCACATCAGCCCCTATAGCCAAACTGAAGTTGACAAAGTGACTGTATTCAAATAAATACAGCCCCCGCAAGAACAATCCTGAGAGGGCCAGTAAGAAAAAAATCAAAAGATCACTTTGACGGGAAGTCAAATTCGTATTCAAAAAGATCACCGATACGTTTGATTGCTTTTTCTTCGTCAATACCTTCGACCTGAACAACGGCCTGGGTTCCGCAGCTCAAACCGAGCGAAATCAAAGCAAGAATACTGTTCAGTTCTGTAGCAACTCCGTCCTGAATTACCTCAAAACGATGGTCGGGAAACTCCTGATTGATGGTATTCAAGATAACACTGGAAGGTCGGCAGTGAATTCCTGCCTTATTACGGATCGTAACCAGACGTTCCTGCATTTTTTATTCTCCTGTTGCGGTAAAAATACCTGTTCCGGAAAAAACTGCTCCCTGGGGAGCTACGGACTTGACTTTCAGCGAACCAAAAGTATTGACAACAGGAACAGCTTTGAAGGCAGGCTCGAATTTGTACTCGCCGTCACAAGCGAAATCCTGAATGATACGCTGCGACCGGGTATTAGCCCGGGTATCGTAACTGTAAACACCCATAAGAGTTACAGGAGCTTTCACAGCCTTGAGAGTTACAGTGTGGACACCGAAAGGAATTCCCTCAATACCTTTACGGTTTTCCATAAAGATTTTCTCTTTATTGAGAAGGACATAGGGAACATAGGAGGGCTGTTCAAAGACCTTTTTGCCGTCGATTTCAGCCTGCAGGATACCGCCTTCGGGGGTGTCCACCCAAGCCACAGCAAATGCATTGCCGATCAGTTTTACCTGACAGCTCTCTCCGGGCTGCAGGACAGTCACGAAGCGGCCATAGGGGAATCCGGTCTTGGAGTTGAAAGCAGTTACCTTTTTGACACCGCTGAAAAGTTTTGACTCAACACCGACATAGCGGCGATTGGGGGAAAGTTTGGTGTCCATTGCATTGAAGGCATAAGGAGCCGAGACTTCAACAACGTAACGATCTCCCAGGGCAAGATCTCCGTGACGATAGTAAGAGTTACGGAGATTGTAATAGATCGGGCTTCTGCCGGTGCCTTTTTCAACACCGTTGACATAAACCTTCCCCTTGGGAGCCTTCTGGCCTCTGGGAAGTTTGTATGTCAAATTTGCCCAGCAGTTGAAAGCACTGTCATCAATAATAAAGGCATTGGGACGGAAGAAACGGGGATCTTTGGCCCGGTAGAGCTTCATTTCACCTTCCCAGTTGTAAGATCTGGGCATAACTCTTTCAGGCAGATGAAGCTGCGGGAATCCGGCAACAACAGGCCCGGTGCACTCAAAAGCACGTTCCAGCTGTTTGAACCAAACGTAATGGATCGCTGCCTGAGGATGGCCGTCACTGTTGCCGATGGCGTTGGGATTGATTAACCGGGTCAAACGGTCGTTGACAAGGCCGAAGTCAATAAAGGGGATCTGATAACGCATTGCAATAGCCTGCATATCGGAACCATTGGGCGTATAACCGCCACGGTTCTGATAGATACAGCCGACAAATTCAACGCCGGGATAGTTACGCTGGATATAGCGGATAGCACCCTCAAAAACAGCACATTCGTTGGGCGTATCTGTTTTTTCATTGGCTCCGCTGCCGTAGATCACCAAGTCGGGACGGGGACCTTCCGGACGGCTGAAAAGACCGGGATAAAGCTGCTTCCAGGTGAAACCTGCTTTATGGGCATTGACTCCGCCCGCAGGAGGAAGCAGAAGTTCACAATATTGTTTCAAACCGGAGTGGGCCTCGCCGACACAGGAGCCGTCGGCTGCCATAAAGTTCATAAGTATTTTATCCCCAGTAAGATTAAACTTCTTCATCAATTCAACTTTGAGGCGGCCGGCATAGCTGAAATAGTGGTTGGACCAGTCAAAATAAGGCTCCAGATCAGGACGGCCTACAAGTTTTGTGGAAAATCCGGTATGACTGTCGCTCAAAGGCTGTTTATATTGGGGGGACTTGGGATTTTCATCATAAGGATACAAAGGAGGATTGGCACTGCCGCGGTCAATACTTGAACCCATTACCAGAATGTGTACCGGTTCCCCTTTCCACAATTTCTGCATAGTCCGGGGAATGTGGCGGTAGTATTCAGGGATCGTCCGGTAAGTTCCAACGGCACGCAGTGCTTTGGCTCCGCGGACAAGGCTGGGGGCAAAAATCCAGACACTCTTTTTAGAGGTATTGGTAAAGCGGACCTCAAGTCCTACTGTGTTGTTATCTTTGGAGTACGATTTTTTACCGGGCGTGCAGTTGCCGGGAATCGTAAATTTATCAACTTTGAACTCCACTGTCTTTTTAACAGTTTGGGAAACGGCAGCAGCTGAGGCGGCAACAACAAGTTCACCCCGGGACATCTTGGCAAAAGTTCTTGCATCTCTCAATTTAAAATCTTTTTTGGGAGACCAGGTGCCGTCTGCACTCTCAATTTTCATCGCCCGGATCTCGCCTTTCAAAGCTCCGGGGGATTCCTGATAACCGTAAAAACTCAAACTGACGGTATCGCCGTAAAGCAAATTTGCTTCAGGCAAGGTGAAAAACTGATGAAAGCTCTGTCCGGGACGCAATTCCACTCCGCAGGGCACTCCGAAAGGAGGCAGGATATTGGAGGCAATATGGGAATCGCGAATCACTTTCAGAGAGGTGGCGGTGTCGGCATTCCAGAAAGGAACGTAATCGGCAGCGTAACTGATAGCTCTGCCGTTGCGGTGGGGCATAAAGGGATGAAACTCAAAACTGGAATTGACAAGCAGATTCCGGGCATCAGTCAACTGGGGCTCCGGACGGCAAACCGTTCGGGGGGCAACTGCTTTTTGAGTAAGCTGGGGTTCGGGGGCCGTCACACTCTTTCCGGAGTGCATACATCCGGCTGCGGTCAGAAGTGTCAAGCCTAAAGCAACAAGAGCACTAAACTTCATCTTAATTTTCTCCAATGGCACATAATTTCAGAATATGTTTTCGGTTTAATATATCCCTCATTTTGCAAAATGCAAATACTTTTGACATTTTTTTTGGATTTTACTTCAACAAAGGAGTGTTCTTGAGGCTTACTGCCATTGCATTTTTACTCCATACAGTGTATATTAACTGTCGAAGAACAGTTTTTTTCTTTAACATCAACTCTTGCCGGACGGAATTTTCCGTTCCCGGACTCTGAGTAAGTGCACAAGGAGCGTAATTATTATGAAGAAAGTCGGTATCGGCATTATCGGACTCGGTCCCAGGGCAGAAACTTTGCTGGCATCCCTTGCCGCAATGAAAGAGGAAATCAACATTACCGCAATTTGCGATTTGCGGGACGATAAAATCGCTCTTTTGGAACGCAAGATCCTTGAAGCGGGATTCGCTATGCCCTCCAAATATCACGACTATCGCCAACTGATTGCCGATGCGACCGTAGATGCCGTTCTGATCCCAACATCCTGGAACTCCCACCTCCAGATTGCCGAGGAGTGTATGGCAAAGGGCAAATATGCCGGTATCGAAGTCGGCGGAGCAGCTTCTCTTGATGAACTGTGGCACCTGGTTCACGCTGCCGAAAGTACCGGCGTTTCCTGTATGATGCTGGAAAACTGCTGTTACGGCAGAAATGAACTGCTGGCTCTCAATCTGGCAAGAAAAGGTCTCTTTGGCGAACTGATCCATTGTGAGTGCGGCTATGAGCACGATCTTTCCTATATGTCCTGGAAAGAACCTGATAAGGAAAGGGCTGTTCACAACCGCTTCCGGAACTGTGATCTGTATCCCACTCACGGCCTCGGGCCTATGGCCAAGATCCTCAAGATCAACCGGGGCAACCGTTTTATGACGATTTCCTCAACAGCTTCCAAGGCCAGAGGCTTTGCTGCTGCTGCCAAAGCTCACGGTATGGATGTGGTCTACAACGAAGGGGATATGATCATTTCTGTGATCCGCTGTGCCAATGGCGAAACGATTATGCTGCGTCACTGCATCTCTCTGCCCCGGCCCTATTCCCGGGACTGCCGGGTGCAGGGGACCAAAGGGCTCTGGCTGGAAGATACCCGGGGAATATTTATTGACGGCATCAGCAAAACAGAAGAATTGATCGACCCTGCCGGCAATCCCTATTCAGAGCACCACTGGTCTAAAGTCGAGGAGTTTTACGAGGAATACGATCACCCCATCTGGAAAAGTTTCCGCAAAAAGCAGCTTGGCGGACACGGCGGAATGGACTATCTGGTGCTTTCCGCGTTCGTTGAAGCTGTCCGGGAACGCAAGCCCACCCCCATTGACGTTTATGACGTTGCCGCCTGGATGAGTGTGACAGCTCTTTCTGAACAATCCATCGCTATGGGCGGTGCTGTGGTGCCTTTCCCTGACTTCACCAACGGCAAGTGGATCTCAAGAGAACCTGAAGCTCCCTCAAGATGGGCTCTTGATGAGGTTTTTGAGGATCAGTGGCAATGAACGATTCTGTAAAATGGTATTCTCCTGACTCCCCCAGTTTCAGAGTGTCGGGATTTTATTTTCGGCAGCAGGAGATGCCCTTTCGTCGTTTTGAGGAAAATGTATCTCTGCCTCCCCGAGTTGACAGCCTTGCCTGGCACACCCCGGGGGGACAGGTGGCTTTTATGACGGATTCGTCGTTTATACGACTGAAATATTCTCTTTTGCAGGAATCCCGTTTAGGGGTCAATACACGCATTTCTTCCGGCGGATTTGACCTGTATATGGGGACGCCCGGCGGCAAACAGTATTTTTGCGGTGTCACACGAATGAATCTTGCGGATTCTGAATTCTGTGTTGACCTGATAAAAGAGCTGCCTCCCGGAATGAAGGCTTTTACCATTTATTTCCCCCTTTACGGTGGGGTCGAACACCTTGAGATCGGTCTTGAAAAGCAATCTACCGTAAAAAGTCCCGTCCCCTGGCAACAGGAGAACCCGGTCGTCTTTTACGGGACCTCTATCATTCACGGCGGTTGTGCCAACCGGCCCGGTATGGCCCTGACAAATATATTGACCCGCCGTTTTAACCAGCCTTTTCTCAACTTTGGATTTTCCGGAAATGGCAAAGGGGAACCTGAAGTTTTTGAGCAGCTGGCGAGGATCAAAGAGCCGCAACTCTACATTCTTGACTATGGCCCCAATGTCGATTCTGAAGCGATGGCGGCCACATTGCCCGGCGGAATCGACATATTGCGCAGCAAACACAGAAACACGCCCATTCTGGTGACGGGGAAACTTCACTACGTTTCTGAATATGTACAAACGAATTCTCTTACAGAACGGGTCGTTGATGTCAAAAAAATGACCGGATTCCAGAAAGCGGAAGTCCTCCGCCGCAGGAAAAAAGGTGATAAAAATATACATTTTGTATCAGGTGACTGGGGCCGTACGCCTGATTGGACGGAATTTACCATAGATGGCGTTCACCCCACTGATCTCGGATTTTATATGCACGCCCGATACTGGGAAAAGTGCCTGAAAAAATATTTGAATGTACAGGAGTTTTGAAAAATGAGCAATGACAAAAAACTGGCCGTGGAAAAGTTTGACAGCAATATGGCTGTCAACGAGGTCAAAGAAGAAAAGATACAATGGCTGACTGCCGATGATACCCCCCTGCGGCTTACCGGTTTTTATTTCCGTAAAAAAGGCGACGTGTTCCGGCGATTTCCCCTGGATGACAAGCTGCCGCCCTCGGTAAACGGTCTTTCCTGGCATACTGCAGGCGGACAGCTTTCCTTTATCAGCAACACCAAGGTCGTCCGGATCAAAGTCGTTTTGGGGCACGAATCTTTGATGGATCACTGCACAAAGATCGGTTCTTCCGGATTCGATATCTATATGGGCAAACCCGGCGGTCCTCAATATTTCTGCGGTTCAAGCCGCATCAAGGTCAACTGTGATTCTTATGAAGTGGATCTTTTCAAAGTTGGACACGCTGAAATGCGGGAATTTACCATCAACTTCCCCCTCTATTGCGGCGTGGACTCTTTTGAAATCGGTTTCACCGAAGGTGCTGAAATCAAAGCTCCGACCCCCTGGAAAGATGCGGCTCCCGTGGTTGTTTACGGTACCTCTATCACTCAGGGCGGATGTGCCAACCGTCCCGGGATGGCTTACACCAATATTATGAGCCGCCGTTTGAACCGCCCCTTCCTCAACTTCGGTTTTTCCGGCAGCGGCAGAGGTGAAACTTATGTTTTTGAACAACTTGCCAGCATTGAAAATCCGGCAATGTATATTCTTGACTATGAAGCCAATGCCCATAAAGAGGGCATCTTTGCCACCCTGAGCAATGGTATCGATATCATCAGAGCAAAACATCCTGAAACCCCCATTATGGTCGTTTCGCAGTTCCACTTCAACAGAGAATATATCCAAACCGGAAGTGTTACTGCCAGAGCCAAGGATGCAGAAGATACCTGGCGTTTTGAAAGGGCTGAGGTCAACCGCCGCCGCAGGGCAGGGGATAAGAATATTTCCTTTGTTTACGGCGGTTGGAAAAACGAGGAAGATTGGACTGAATTCACTGTTGACGGTGTCCACGCCACTGACCTCGGATTCTATATGTTTGCAAAAATGCTCACACCCAAAGTTGCAAAGGTTCTTGATAAATGACAAAGGTTCCTGAAACCCTCTATTGTGTCTCTTTTGAAGACTTTTCCACAGACGGTTCTCTGGCAGCAGAAATGCTTTCTGCCCTTGAAGTTGAATTCAGCACCTGGATCGACAGAGAGAACTGCCGGGTGATTCACACGGTTTACTCCCTCGATCTTGCCGGTGCTGATGAAGCTGAAGCTCTCATCAGGGAACAGATGCCTTTCTGGAACGAAATCGGTATTGAGGCTGATAACATTCAACGTTCTGTGCTTTCCGGTATCGACTGGAGTGAAGCCTGGAAAAAATATTTCCACCCCATTGAAATTTCTGATAGACTGCTGATCCTGCCCAGCTGGCTGGAAAATCCCTGTAAACCCAATCAGAAAGTCTTGACCATTGATCCCGGTATGAGCTTTGGCACAGGACAGCACGCAACAACCTATTTTTGCCTGAAAGTCATTGACAAGCTGGGAGCTGAAAACAAAGGCCTCAGTTTGCTGGATGCCGGATGCGGTTCCGGGATCCTCGCTATCGCAGGTGAACTTTGCGGCTATGCTCCTATTGATGCGTTTGACTTTGATCCGGATGCCGTTATGGTGGCAAAAGAGAATATGGCTCTTAATAAAGTTAGCGGATTTGAACCTGTGACTGCTGATGCGGCAGACTATCAGGGACGCCCTGAAAAGTATGATCTTGTTTGTGCCAATATTCTTGCCCATTTGCTCAAGAGTTTCAAAAACAATATATCTTCCTGGGTAAAGGAAGGGGGATACCTTGCTTTGGCAGGAATTCTTGAAGAAGAATTTGACTCCGTCGTCCAGGCTTATGAGGCACTCGGTTTTGAACTCCTTGAGGCTGAAACGATCAAAGAATGGCGCAGCGGGCTCTTCCGGAAGAAATAAATTATGGAAAAAACCAATGTTCTGCGTCTGCTGGACAATGCGGGCATCCCATACCGGGCTTTGGAATACTCTGCCGAAGACGGTAAAATAGATGCCCTGTCTATTGCAGAAAAAACAGGAATCCCCCCTGAACAGTGTTTCAAAACTCTGGTCACTGAAAATCCGGCTCACGAACACTTTGTTTTTGTGATGCCTGCAACAGCAGGACTGGATCTGAAAAAGGCGGCAAAAGCGTCCCACTCAAAAAGTATCGCAATGATACTCCAAAAGACTCTTTTGCCCCTCACAGGATATATACACGGCGGCTGTTCCCCTATCGGAATGAAAAAACTCTTTCCCACCTTTATAGAAGAAACCGCTCAACTCTACGATACCATCGGAGTGAGCGGCGGCAGGATCGGTTTGACCGTGGTCATCAATCCTCTTGATTTAGCAACCTTTATCGGTGCTCAGTTTGCGGATCTGGAAAAATCCCCTGAATAATAGGCCCTCAATTCAGCAAAGGTTCCGTCTTCAATGGAACGGCGGATCTTTGCTGCCAGATTGAGGAAATAATGCAGATTGTGCAATGTCAGCAGTCTGATACCAAGAATTTCCCCCACATTAAAAAGATGACGGATATATGCTTTTGTGAAGTTTTTGCAGCAATAACAGTCACATTCAGGATCGACGGGTGTGAAATCTCTGGAGTATTTCCCGGCAGTCACATTGATCGTTCTGCCGTTTTCAATGAAAGCTGCACCGTGCCGTCCAAGCCTTGTAGGCATTACACAGTCGAACATATCCACGCCGCGGGCAACACTTTCCACAATCTGCCGGGGCGTACCGACTCCCATAAGATAGCGGGGAGCCTCCCAGGGCAATTCCGGCGCAGCGGCATCCACTGCTTTGAGCATTTCCGGTTCCGGTTCCCCCACAGAAACGCCGCCGATAGCATAACCGTCAAAGTTCAGTGCCGTGATCTCTCTTGCAGAACGTTTCCGCAGCTCAGGAAATGTTGAGCCTTGAACAATTCCAAAACGCAGCTGTCCGTCATTAAGAGGCTGTTCCCTTGACATTGTTTCCCAGCGACTCGTAAGCTCAAGGGATTTCAAGGCCTGAAGTTCGGTAGCAGGGTAGGGGGTGCACTCATCAAAGGCCATAACGATATCAGAGTCAAGAGAACGCTGGATCGCCATAGATTCTTTGGGACCGAGAAAAAAACGGCTGCCGTCGATGTGAGAAGCAAACTTCACGCCGTCAGGAGTGACTTTGCGTAAAGTGGCAAGGCTGAAGACCTGAAAACCGCCGCTGTCCGTCAATATGGGGCGGGGATAGTTGATGAATTTATGCAAACCTCCCGCAGCTTCAATGATTTCGCACCCGGGACGCAGAAAAAGGTGATAGGTATTGCCCAATATGATCTGGGCTCCAAGTTCTTCCAGTTCACGGGGAGAAACTGCTTTAACACTTCCTCTTGTGCCGACAGGCATAAATATGGGGGTCTGTATGTCCCCCCTTCTGGTATGCACAACACCCCGGCGGGCATTGGATGAAAGATCTTTTTTGATACAGGTAAAAACTGACATTTATAGTGTTCCGTTATGCAAAAATCAGAGTTGAACGAACATTCCTCTGTAAAGTTCATCTACTTTAGAACCAAGGCCTGCCGCTTCAGCGATCTTGGCGGCAAAGGCAAAAACAGCTCCCGGGCCTTTACCGGTGACAACATTGCCTTCCCGTTCAGCCAAAGCATCGGTGTAGTGCAAGTTGCCGAGGTAACTGTCAAAGCCGGGGTACATCGTAAATCTGTTGTCGGTCAGGACTCCTGCTTTGGCAAGAACAATGGGCGCAGCACAAATGGCTGCAGTTATCTTGCCGTTGATATGCATATCTTTGATCCAGCGGATGACCAGATCGGACTCAAGCAAATTGGTGGAACCGGGCAAACCGCCGGGCAGAATGACTCCGTCATAATCAGAAACAGACAAATCTGCAAGTTTGTGATGAGCCGCAATGGTAAAGCTATGGGAGCCTGTCGTTTTGATGGAATCAAGTCCGGCAAATGTGACAGTTATCCCGAGCCGGGCAAGGACATCAGCAGTACCGATGGCTTCAAGTTCTTCAAAACCGGGGGCAAGGATCATAACAAGATTCATAATGAAAGCTCCTTTTGGTTACAATGTCACTCGTAAAGGGAATTTCCTTCGGCATCAATAGCGACGACGAGGGGGAAATCTTCAACGTAAAGTTTGTGGATCGCCTCAGTTCCCAATTCAGGAAACGCAATAACTTCGCAAGATTTGATTTTTCTGGCGATCAAAGCTCCGGCACCGCCCGTAGCTCCGAAATAAACGGCACCAAAACGCTTCATTGCATCGACGACAGCAGCGGAACGCCCCCCTTTGCCGATCATACCGGTAAGACCGCACTTTTCAATGAGGATCGGGGAATAGGCATCCATACGTCCGCTGGTGGTGGGACCGGCACTGCCGATGGGACGGCCGGGAGGCGCAGGACAGGGCCCTACAAAATAGATGATCTGATCTTTCAGCTCCACAGGGAGCTCTTTTCCTGCTTCAAGAAGTGCCACAAGTTTTTTATGTGCGGCATCCCGACCGGTCCAGATAATGCCGGTAAGCCGGACTTCATCACCGGCCTTCAGGGTACGGGCATCTGCGGCAGTCAACGGGGTCGTAAGCTCTTTTATCATAAGGTCACCTCAGCGTGTCTTGCCGCATGGCAGTTGAGATTCACTGAAACAGGCAGTGAAGCAATGTGGCAGGGGAAATATTCAATGTGAACGGCAAGAGCGGTGATGTCACCGCCAAGCCCCTGAGAACCGACGCCGGTTGCATTGATCTTTTCAAGGATCTCCGCTTCAAGTTCAGCGTAACGGGGATCCGGATTGGGGGTTCCGACTTTACGCAGCAACGCTTTTTTGGCGATCTGGGCACATTTTTCAAAAGTACCGCCGATACCGACACCGACAATAACAGGCGGGCAGGGATTGCCGCCGGCGTTTTTGACACTGTTGACCACAAAATCTACCACAGCGGCTCTGCCGTCAGAGGGCTTCATCATCTTGAGGGCACTCATATTTTCAGATCCGCCTCCTTTGGGAGCGAGAACGATTCTGACAGAATCCCCGGGGACAGGAGTGAAATGAATGACGGCAGGCGTGTTATCTTTGGTGTTTTTACGTTCAAAGAGAGGTTCTTCCACAATGGATTTACGCAAATAATATCTTGCATAGCCCTCTCTGACACCGGCATTAATCGCCGCAGTGATCCCTTCGCCGTCCACCTGAACATTTTCACCGTATTCAACAAAGAACACGGCAAAACCGGTATCCTGACAAAGGGGCATATTTTCAGTAACGGCTATTTCCGCATTTTCCAGATATTGATTGAAAAAACTTTTTGCCAGAGGCCGGGTTTCCTTTGCTGCACAACTGCGCAGAGACTCCAACACATCTGCCGGCAGTTTCACTGCTGCTTCGCCGCAAAGGCGGCTCACAGCATCGACGACCTCCTGAAATGGAATGATTCTTTTCATTCAGAGTTCCTTTGTATTACAAATTGACATAATGTTTTCTGATTTCCGGTGAACGCTCTGCAATATTGGCCAAACGGTCGGCGATCTTGACGATCTCACCCAGCAGCTCAATGAAAATGACACCGCAGGCTGCCGTACAGGAACCTTTGCGGAGACGTTCAATGTGTTCTGCCTCAAATTCGTCAGCCAAAGCGTGGATCTTATTGAGACGCTGTTCCAGTATAACTGAAGATATCTGATCTTTTCCGGCAAGTCCTGCGACTACCTGTTCAGAGAGTTCTTCCACGTGTTTCCAGAGTTTTTTGACCTCTTTTCTGGCGGTTTCAGAAAGTTTTTTATCCTGTTTGACCATTCTGTCGTTAAGCTGCAGTATGATTTCACAGTGGTCGGCGATCCTTTCGGCGTCATTGGTACAGTGCATCAGCAGAGGGATCATCTGGGCCTGAGGCTCCACCAGACGTTTTCTGGTCAGCTGCACCAGATAAGCTGTCACATCGGACTGCATCTGGTCGATATGGCTTTCTTCTTCAGCAAGCTGCTCATACTTTTTTTCATCCACATCCGCAGAAAGAAAGTGGTCATTAACGGCCCGGTTCACCATACTCCAGGCACCACCGACCATTTCTTCAAGGGCTTTGGAAGTAAGTTTCAAAGCGACAGAAGGCGTGTTCAGCAAAGCCGGTTCCAGCAGGGTCGTTCTCACTTCATCCCGAAGGGGGATCAGCCAGGTACAGAGAGAAGCAAACTGCTTGGCCAAAGGCAGCAAAAGCAACGCAACGGCAATGTTGAAGATCGTGTGAAACATTGCAATGTGCCGTTCCAGATTCTGAGGAACTTCGGCAAATGCATTACCGGGAGTAAAAGAATTGACAAGATAAAGGAAAGAAGGATATCCTTTGTAAGGAATGTAACAAATTGCAACAACGATAACGGCTCCAAGCACATTAAAAAGCGTATGTGCAAGAGCAGCCTGCTTGGCAACCCGGTTGGCATTGAGAGCTCCCAATTGAGCGGTAACAGTTGTTCCGATATTGGAACCGATCAGCAGCGGAACTGCAGTGTAAAAGTTCACCAGCTGTCCCGCCGCAAGAGCGAGGACGATTCCTGTAAATGCGGAGCTGGACTGCAATATCATCGTCATAACAATTCCTATGATCGCAGCACCAATAACTGATCCCAAAGGCATCAGAGAACTGCCATTGACGGGAGCACAATCAAAGAGACTGAAAAACATTCTGAAAGAGGACATTTCACCCAGCAATTTCAGTTCACTGCTCATCATCTGCATACCAAAGAAAAGCAAACCGAACCCCAGCAATACAGTTCCCCAGGCATTGACGGTACGTTTCTTACTCAATGTCAGAAAGAATCCCACTGCAATACAGGGCAACGCCAGTCCGGAAAGATTGAAAGAGATGATCTGGGCCGTGATCGTCGTACCGATGTTGGCTCCGAAAATGATTCCCATTGACTGAACAAGGGTCAAAAGTCCGGCATTGATAAAACCGATGACCATAACAGTGGTCGCAGAGCTGGACTGAATAATTGCGGTAACGACCGTTCCGGCAAGCAAGGCGGAAACACGGTTGCTGGTGAAATAGGAAAGTATTTTACGCATATTTTCACCGGCAGCCAACCTGATCCCGTCACTCATCATACACATACCCAGCAGAAAGAATGCAAGACCGCCCGTTACACAAAGAATGACTGACCACAAGTCAATAGCCTGAAGCTCAATCTTGATGTCAGAAAACCTGATTTCATCTGCGGCATTCCCTGCCGAAACAAGAATATTATAGCACCCTGTTTTTTTCCCCATCTTAACAAAGGTGGAGGCAATACCTTTGCTGTCTGTAACTGCTTGAGGAGTCATTATCTGGGCAGTGGGCTCCACACCTTCAACCGTATTGGCAAAACGGAACCGGACGGGGATGCCAGGGACACCTTTACCGTGACGGGTGATCTTGACAACAAGGGGGGCATCAGAGGTGCTGCCGGTAAAATATTCAGCATTGGCCCCACTTATTTCAAGACCTGAAAACACTCTGGTCGTCAATTTGTGCTCCTCTGCCCCCAGAGGGACGATTTCGATCAGCTGCTCACCGATCGTTTCAGGAAATGTCAATTTGGCTTCGGCCATACCGCCTGCATCAGCAACCGCAGTTACGGGAGTGATCTTGATTTTTGCGCTGTCTGGACTCTTGAAAAGGACTTTTGTCCCGGGAACAGGCAGCAAAGAGGATTTTCCAAAGAGATTCCGGGGGCTTTGTCCTGTTATGTGCACCCGCAATGGAACTGACATCTTGCCGTCCGGCTGAAGACATTGCTCATTGCCGCCGACGATTTTGACCTGAGAGATCTTGTCTGCACTGTTTTTGCCGCATCCTGA
The DNA here is from genome assembly GCA_015061745.1 of Lentisphaerota bacterium. GTDB lineage: Bacteria > Verrucomicrobiota > Lentisphaeria > Victivallales > Victivallaceae > UBA1784. Next base: position 49,341 of record SUWB01000007.1, read on the forward strand.
TACGAATATCAGCAACATCAGCAGGAGAAAATAGAAATAACGCATAACGCCTCAGAGTTTAAGAATTGACACTTGCTTTTTACTGACTCCCCCGGCATGCCGGAAAGTTTTACAGAAAAATTCCTGTGCTTAATATAGCACAGATTTCCGCTTTTTTCAATGCTCTTTCAGGTAATTGAGTGCAGCTGCAATACCGGCATAGGCTCCAATATTACGCTTGAGTTCACTGGAAACGATCTGACAGGCTTCACGGGGTTCATCCCAGCAGAAGCGGGGCAGATATTTGAGGATCGGATCTGTGTAAAGCTCCCCGATAGCCCAGGCCATAGTGCCGAGGATCAGTTTTTCAGGATTGAAGGCGTTGATAAAAAGTCCGAATGCCTGAGCATTGCGCAAAGACATTTCATCCCACAGAGCCAGAGCATAAGCATCTCCGGCACGGACGGCCTTTTCAAGAACGATCATATCGATTTTTTCGACTTCGCCGTTGACGATCTGCATAATCATACTGTCAGGCTTGTCTTTGAGTTCTTCCTGCATCCGGAGTGCCAGTGCACGGCCGCCGCAGTAGGCTTCGTAACATCCCTTCTGACCGCAGCCGCACTGACGGCCGTCAAGCTGCACACAGATATGGCCCAATTCTCCGGCACTGAGAGCCTTGCCGCCCCGGACAAGATTGTTGGAACAAACCAGACCGCCGCCGATACCGGTACTCATTGTCAGATAGATAAAATCACGGCAGTTGCGTCCGGCTCCGAAAAACCACTCTGCCAGAGCTCCGCAATTGGCATCATTTTCAAAACATCCGGGGATGCCGAGCTGGCTCTGCAAGTAACTCAACACCGGAACATTACGCCATTTGGGGTTGTTGGGAGGGGCGATCATAATTCCTCTGAGTGCATCAGCAGGGAAGGGCGCAGAAATGCCGAATGCCGGACAATCTGAAACCTTGACTCCGTTTTCGGCACACAGCCTTTGGGCTTCAGAAACCATCAGAGGCAGAATATCATTGGGATCGGTATTGACATTGTCGATTTTTGCCATTCCGAGAATAGTTCCTTTTTCATCTCCCAAACCGATTCCGATCTTGGTTCCGCCGATATCAAAGCCGATTACTGTTGTCATAAATAAAAAATCTCCATTTTTTTTACATATTGCACTTGCAGAATATAATACCGGAACTATATTTTATAAAGTGCAAATCGTGTTTTTTTTCATTTTTTTTTCCGAAAAAAATATTTTTATCTCAATAACGAGCCGTTTTTTATTCAAGGAGGATCGGATTTATGAATTTTTTACTGCCCCTTGCCGCCGCAACACCCGGAGTCTATTATGCTTTCCAGCACAGTGATTCTGTGGGAAAAGGTATTGTGCTGCTGCTGCTGATCAGTTCCAGTATCACTTGGACTGTAATGGTTGATAAAGGTCTTGTTTTACGCAGAGCCAAGATGCTTTCCCGCCGTTTTCTTTACAAATTCCGTGCTCATCAGGGAGCCATTGCATCTGCGACCTTGAGCAGAGAAAAAAACAACAGCCCCATAGGAGAACTTTACGCAGCCGGAGTTGACAAGCTCAACGAATTTTATGAACAGAGTTCCTTTAACTGTGACCCCAGATTGCGGGGAACGGTCAAACTTTCAGAAGCTCAGCTCAGTGCCATTGAGGCCGTACTGGAAAGGGAAGTGTCCCACCAGATCGAACAGCTTGAAACCCGCATCGGGATGCTGGGAACGATGGTGAGTTTGAGTCCCTTCCTCGGTCTTTTCGGTACCGTCTGGGGAGTTATGATGGCTTTCTGCGGCATTGCCCTTGCCGGAAAACCTGACTTTTTTGCCCTTGCCCCCGGTGTGGCCGGTGCTTTGCTGACCACTGTTGCCGGATTGGTCGTCGCTATTCCCTCTCTGGTCGGATACAATATGCTCAACGGAACGATTCGCCACTTGACCAATATGATGGATAACTTCACTGAGGAGTTTATGGTCCGGCTTAAACTTGAACAGCTTGAACTTGAGCAATCAAATCAGGAGCAATAAATTATGCGCCGCCGACGTGACCGTACGCGGGATTCCATTGACGAGATCAATGTGACTCCTTTGCTGGACCTGACTTTTCTGCTGCTCATTGCCTTTATGATCACAATGCCCCTGATGGAATATGGCACTCAGGTAACGCCTCCTGAAATGAACAGTGCAGAACTTCCCGACAATAATTTCAAAAGTGTTTCTCTGACTGGAAAGGGAACGATCCTCATTGACAATGAACCCGTTACTCCGGAAGAACTCCTCAGCAAACTCAAAAATTTGAAACAGGACAATCCGAAACTTCAATTGCTGCTCCGGGCCGACGGCAGCTGTTCCTATAAAGATGTCATCGGCCTTATGGCCAAGATCCGTAATGGCGGCTTTACAGACATTACTCTGGTGACTCAGGGGGAAAGTTCTAAATGAAACACCGTTCTTCGGGGGCAGTATCTTCAGCATCAAGGCGGGGCGTGACCTTTTTTCTGGTTGCACTTCTGCATTTGTGTGCCGTTTTCGGCCCGCTGATGTTCTGGGATATGTTGAACAAGAGAACCCCCAAAGAAAATGCTTTCAGAGTCAAGATCGGTGCTGCCGAACTTTCCAAAGGACCGGATGTCGGAATGCCGGAACGGAAATTGCCGCAACCGCCCCCTCCGGAACCGCTGCTCCCGCCTGCGCCCCAAACGCCAAAACAGGTTGCGGAACCCAAGCTCCCAGTGGTAAAACCCAAACCCCAACCGAAACCCAAAACCAAACCTAAGCCGAAATCAAAGCCTGCCCCCAAAGCCAAACCAAAGCCCAAAGTCACAAAAAAGAAAACGCCTCCGAAAAAGAAAATTTCAGAACCAAAACTCGTAAAACGCCCGGTAAAGCCGCCGAAAAAAACGGTAAAACCGGTTCCCAAAAAGAAAACGCCCCAAAAGCGGAAAAACAATATGGATGATGTTTTTCAGGATAATACTCCTGTGAATATCAATCCCAGAGTGCCGGTTGGAAATCGTAACCGCAGCCAGAAATATGCGCCGAAACAGGATAATAAGACTCCCGGCGGCGGCAGAAAAGTTGACGAAGCGGCATTCCAGCGTTATGGAAAAAATGTTGAAAATTACATTTATTCCCGTTGGGCTGAGCCCCCCAGAGCATTGCTCCGTGGGGAATTTCCGGAAACTGTGATCGAAATAACCATTGCCGCCAACGGCCGGGTCCAGTCTGCAAAAGTCATCCGTGCCAGCGGCAACCGGGCAATGGAAGATTCTGTACAGGCTCTACTTTCGCAGCTTGATCTGCTGCCCCGTCCGCCTGACGGCAGGATCACGTTTCAAATCACCTTGAAAACCCGCTGATAAACCTCCTTTCAGTCGGGTTTTGTGTTGAATTAAACCCTTTGTGAGTGTATATTATACAAGTGTCCGCAGCAGCGGACCATTTTCAACCAATGCGGAAAAGTGTAATATGAATTTGATTTTTTTGGGAGACGTGGTCGGAAAAGGCGGCAGAAATGCCGTTACACGAATACTGCCTGAACTGAAACGGGAATTCAATGCCCAGTTTGCCGTGGTCAACGGCGAAAACTCTGCCGCCGGAGCCGGATTGAGTGCTTCGTGCGTCAAAGAGCTTCTGACTGTTGCGGAAGTCGTCACCGGCGGAGATCATACCTGGGATCAAAAAGAGTTTCCCAGAGAAATCGTTGCTCTTGACCGGATGGTGAGACCGGCAAATTTTTCCGTCCGGCATCCGGGAAAGGGAATGGGGATTTTTCAACATCCCGGCAGCGGAGAAGTCGCTGTTATTTCTCTTGTAGGCAAAGTTTTTATGAAAGATTCTGCCTACTGTCCCTTTGAAACCGTTGAAAAACTGCTGGCACAGGTCCCTTCAAGAGTCAAAACGATCGTTGTTGATTTCCACGCGGAAGCGACCAGCGAAAAACTTGCGATGGGACACTTCCTCGATGGAAAAGTGACCGCTGTTTTCGGCACCCATACCCACGTTCAAACAGCCGATGCAAAAGTTTTGCCCGGTGGAACAGCCTATATCACAGACGCAGGAATGTGCGGCGCAGATGCAAGTGTATTAGGCAGGGAGATACCCGCTGTTTTGGAAAAGTTCACCATCGGCCTGCCCAACAGGCTGCCGGTGGTCGAAAAAGGCACTTTCCGGGTCGACGGTGCCGCTGTTTCTTATGACCATTTAACCGGAAAAGCTTTGAAGATCACTCCCTTTTCCCGGCTGATTGAAATTTAATTCTTTGTGAAGGAGTTTTTTTATGAGTGAGTTCCAGTTCAACACACCGGAAGAGCTGATTGCTGATATCAAAGCAGGCAAACTGGTGGTTATTGCAGATGACGAAAACAGAGAAAATGAAGGCGACCTTGTCGGTGCCGCTGAGTTGATTACCCCCGCCCAGATCGCCTTTATGGCAACTCAAGGGTGCGGGTTGATCTGCGTTCCCATTACAGCGGAACGGGCAGCAAAACTCAATCTGGTGACTCCTGCCAATCTGGGAGACCGGTTCGGAACTGCCTTTACTCAAAGCGTTGATGCCCGGGAGGGCGTGACCACCGGAATCAGTGCCTTTGACCGTCACGCTGCTGTTCAGGCCCTTATCAATGAAAACAGCACGCCCGACTCTCTGGTATCCCCCGGACATTCTTTCCCGCTGATCGCCCGCCCCGGCGGTGTGCTGCGCCGTGCCGGGCATACGGAAGCCGCTGTCGATCTGCCCCGACTTGCAGGTCTGAAACCCGCAGGCGTCATTTGCGAAATTATGAATCCCGACGGCACAATGGCCCGTATGCCTCAACTTGATGAATTCCGTAAAAAACACGGCCTCAAATGGGGGACCGTGGCAGATCTTATCTCTTACCGCCGTCACCACGAACAGCTTATTATCCGTGGAGAAAGTGCCAGACTCCCCACTCCCTATGGGGATTTCACCATTACAGCCTACCGTACCAAAGTGGATACCGAGGAGCATTTGGCTCTGACCTACGGAAATGTGGACGGCAAAGAAAAAGTCCTCGTCCGGGTTCACAGTGAATGTCTCACCGGCGATGTTTTCGGTTCCTGCCGCTGCGATTGCGGCGATCAGCTGCACGCTGCGATGCGGCAAATCGCTGAAGCGGGGGCCGGAATTCTCGTTTATTTGCGCCAGGAAGGCAGAGGAATCGGTATTTTTAACAAGGTTCACGCTTACAAACTCCAGGACGAAGGATGTGATACCATTGAAGCCAACGAAAGATTGGGATTCCCCGCTGATTTGCGGGAGTACGGTATCGGTGTGCAAATCCTCCTGGATCAGGGCGTCAAAAGCATCCGGCTGCTGACCAACAACCCCTGCAAGCTGGTGGGCATTTCAGGCTATGGCCTGGAAATTGTAGAGAGAGTCCCCATTGTAATTGAACCCGGTGCTGATAATGCCTACTACCTGCAGACCAAAAAAGAACGTATGGGGCATATGATCTGATGAACAGCGGAAGTTTGGTGATCTACAAGGGCAAAGCCGCTCTTATCTCTGCTGTCAGCAAAGATAAAATCGAAATCCGTACACAAGACGGGGAAAATCGTTCTGTGCGGATGAAAGATGTGGAACTGCTGCATCCCGGTCCGGTAACAGCATTGAACTTTCCGGAAATGCCGAACGTTGAGTGGCAGGAACTTCAAGAGTTGGCTGACGGCTGCAGTTTTTCCTTTGCAGAATTTACTGAACTTGCCTTTGGAAATACCTCCCCGGCAGCTGCCTGGTGGACGTGGAATATCCTCAAAGAGGGACTCTATTTCACAGGTTCCGTTGAAAGCGGTGTCACATTGCAGGATCCGGAAAAAACAGCAGAAATGCTCAAGAAAAACCAGGAAAAAGAAAACAAAAAGAAGTTACGCGATGAACTGATCGCCAGAATAAAAAATAACAGTGTCACCCCTGATGATTTCAAGTTTCTGAGGGAAATTGAAGCTGTTGGCAACGGCGAAAGTGAAAGCAGTTCTCTGATGAAAGAACTGGGCATTGAAGCTGCCCCCAATAAAGCCCATACTCTGCTTTGCCGTCTGGGGGTATGGCAGGAACTTTACGATCCCTGGCCGGCACGGCTCGGCGTAGATATTGAAATGCCTCAAGCACAGCTTGCTGAGCTTCCCGGAGAAGAACGTGAAGATCTCACCTCTGAGACGGCCTATGCAATTGATGATGCTTCAAGCAACGATCCTGATGATGCAATCGCATTCAAAAATGGCTTGCTTTATGTTCACGTTGCCGATCCTTCAGCAGTCGTTATTCCCGGCAGCGAAGCCGATGATGAGGCGTCCTGGCGGGGCGAAAGCAGTTATCTGCCTGAAATAGAATCGCCGATGCTTCCCCCTGCTGCTGTGGAACGTTTCGGACTTGGATTAAAGAGCACCTCGCCGGCAATGACATTTGTTATCAGAATAGATGATAATGGAACTCCTCAATTGGAAAAAATGTTCCTGTCCACGGTTCACGTGGAACGTCATTCCTACGAAAGTGCTGCTGAGCAGCTGATGGATACTCCGGAATTCACAGCAATGCGTAATGCCCTCGATCGGTTCAAACAAATGCGTACTGAAAACGGCGCATTATTCATAAAGCTTCCAGAAGTCAAAACAAGTATGCAGAATGATGAGATCATTATCAAACCGTGTCCGGTCACCCCGGAAAGAGAACTGGTTGCCAATGCAATGCTCTGTGCAGGTGCCGCTGTGGCCGCTTTTATGGACAAAGAAGGGATCCCGTTTCCCTATGTCACTCAGGCTGCCCCTGATATTGATCTCAGTACACTGAGCGACAGTTTGGCTGATATGTTTGAATTGCGGCGCAATTGTGCCGCCGGTATCACAGGAGTCGTCGCAGGTAAACATTCCGGGCTTGGACTGATTCCCTATTCAAGAGTTACCAGTCCATTACGCCGCTATGCCGATCTGCTGGCTCATCAGCAAATCCGGCGTTACCTCAAAGGCGAACCTCTTTTAGAGCTTGAATACATTGCAAAACGTCTGACCCGGGCTGATGAAGCAGGTTCCTTGCGGCACAAACTGGAAAAATACGCCAATGAATATTTCCTGCTTCACTATCTGAAGCGGCATCCGGAGTGGCAGGGCCGCGGAACCGTCGTAGAAAAACAGGGAGACAGACTTACTGTATTGATCCCCGAATTTGCTTATTGCAGCAAGAGCCGTTTCAATGGGCATTTGAACCGGGGAGATGAAGTCGAACTTCTATACAACGACTCAGATCCTGTTGAGCTGAAACTGCATTTACAGGTCAAAAAACTCCAGGAAAACGCCTGAGTCCCGCAATGAATGCAAGGGGCAGGGAAGAAGAAAGAAAATTCCCCGGAAGGCGCACTTGTTCCAAGCTGACGTCAATCAAAGGATTTGTGCGTGAGCCGCACATAAAGTTCAGCAGAGGAAAAATCTCAATTGTTTGTTCCGTTCCCGGAAGCTTTTTTGCGTTCAGGATACTTTCCGATCAAGGCATCTGAAGCAATTTTTTTGACTTCTTCCGGAAAATCACTGCGCATAATCCACCGCAGAAAACCGGGTTCATTTTGAGCGATATCTTTCAGCTGACGTCCGGCAAACTTACCGAAATTGATAACAACATCATCGCCCATCCAACGGAAACGACGGGTACGATCCACCATATCAGGATCGCTTTGTTCGCAAAAGGCCGCCAAACCGGCACTATCCCGGGGAAGCTCCGGAAATTTCTCAAGCTCTCCTTGCAGAACTTCCCAAGTTGCAGCAGTATCTGCGGCCGCACCGTGAGCCCCCTCAAGATCCTTGCCGCAAAAGAATTTGTAAGCCCCGGTAAGCGTCCGGGGAAACATTCGGCAAAAAATATTGTAGGCATCAATAACTCTGCGGTTTTCAACAGAGAAATCATACCCCGCACGCTTGAATTCTGCAGTCAGCATAGGTACATCAAAAGTGGTCAGATTATATCCTGCCAGATCGCATCCGTCAAGATAATTAAAAAGCTTCTCTGCAATATCTGCAAAGGAAGGACAATCCGCCACGTCTGCATCATAAATCCCGTGAACCGCTGAGGCAGCAGCCGGAATGGGGATCCCGGGATTAAGCCGCCGTACAGTTGAACGGCTCTCTCCCCCGGGAATGATTTTCAACACAGCAATTTCCACTATTCGGTCACTTGCAGGATTGATTCCGGTACTTTCGATATCAAAGACCGCTATCGGACGGTCGAGCTGCAGCAAAGGTTCCATAATCTGATTTTTTCTCAAATTAATCAATTACAAGCACGCCGCCATTTTCGGCGTGTTTACGCAATATTTCACGTTTGACTTTCCCGGAAAAGGACTTGGGAAGAGCCTGAACAAACTCGATCAAACGGGGATACTTGTAAGGAGCCGTTTCAACTCTGACGAAACGCTGAATATCTTTGATCAGATCCTCAGAACCTTCGTAGCCCTTTTTCAGCACGATATAAGCCTTGATAACAACACCGCGAAGGGCATCAGGAGCACCGACAACAGCGACTTCCTGTACACATTCGTGACGCATAATGACTTCTTCGACTTCGAGGGGGCCGATACGATAACCGGAACTCTTGATGATGTCATCATTACGTCCGCAGAACCAATAGTAACCGTCTTCGTCAAGCTTCGCTTTGTCGCCGGTATAATAGTAACCGTTGATAAAGTAACTGGCATTATCATCATCAGCTCCGGCGTACTGATCAAGCAGTCCCACAGGACGCAAGCCGTCAGAAATCTTAACAGCGATCCGGCCGATTTCCCCTTGAGGAACTTCAACACCGTCGTCGTCGTGAAGTTCGATATGCCAGTTGGGAGCAGCTTTTCCCATAGAACCGATCTTTTGGGGGGTATCAGCAAAAGTAGCAATCAGAGAAGCTGTCTCAGTCTGACCGTATCCTTCACGAATGGTAATGCCGGTTCCTTCACGCCAGATACGGCAGGTTTCCGCGTGGAGCGGCTCTCCGGCGGCGGTACAGCTGCGCAGTTTCTTGAAGTTGTATTTACTCAAATCATTGAGCACCAGCATACGGTAAATGGTGGGAGGTGCACAGAATGAAGTAATTTCATATTTCTCAAGGAGCGGGAAAAGTTCTTCAGGATGAAACTTGCCGCGGATATCGTAAATAAAAAGAGTGGCTCCCATCATCCACTGACCGAAGTAGTTGCTCCACACATTCTTTCCCCAGCCGGTATCAGACACGGCAAAGTGCAGATCCCCGGGACGGAGACCGTGCCACAGACCACCGGTGACCAAATGGCCGTAAGGGTAATCAAAAGTATGCTGAACCAGTTTGGGATTTTTACTGGTTCCGGAAGTAAAGATAAGCAGCATAGGCTCTTTTGCCTTGGTCGCAACTTTGCCGCAGCTCAGTTCTGTTTCTGAATAAGCTCCAGCTTTAATTTCTGCATAATAGTCGATCCAGCCCTCTCTTGCGCCTTCGACCATAATCAGTTTTTCAAGCTGAGGACACTGATTTTTGACTTCATCGACCTTTTCAGCTCCGCCCAAATCAGCAATAACAGCTTTGAATTTGCCGTAGTTGATACGGAACTGAATGTCGTGAGGCATAAGCAAGGTGGGGGCAGGGCAGGAGATGGCTCCGAGCTTCATAAGAGCCGCTGAAAAAATCCACCATTCAGGGATACGTGGAAGCAGCAGAAAAACTCTGTCGCCCTTTTTGATTCCCTGAGCAAGCAGCATATTGGCCGCCTGATTTGAAAGCCGTGAAAAATCCGCAAAGGTAAAGCGTTTTTCATCGCCTTTCTGATTGACCCAGATCATAGCCAACTTTTCAGGGGTTTCCTGAGCATAACGATCAATTACATCATACGCACAGTTGCAATATTCCGGGATATTCAAACTCCAACCGCCGATCGTTAATTCGGGTGCGGCCTTGCGGCAACAGCAGTCGTCACTCATCATCAACTCCAAGTAAATAGATTATAAATTATACAAATCATTCTAATATACACCATAAAGCGTGATTTTTCAACCTGTTCCGGCAAAAAAATGGCATAAAAAGAGGGGCTGACAGAAAAAAATATTGTCTTCCCCTTTTTTTGTTGTTGAAGTATGATTATTCTGAAAGAGAAAAATCTGCTCCCAACGCTGAAAATGTTTCAAAAAATCCGGGATAAGTCACCCCCGCACATTCCGCATCTCTGATAGCACTTTCTCCCTCAGCAGCCAAAGCGGCAACTGCAAGAGACATAACGATCCGGTGGTCACCGTAACTTTCCAGTTCAAGAGAACCTTTCACTTTTCCGGTTCCGTGAATAACAAGTCCGTCGGGCAGTTCTTCAAGATCGACTCCCATCTTTGTCAATTCCCGTGCCATAACGGCAATGCGGTCTGTTTCCTTGATCCGTGCCTGAGGCGCATTGATAAGACGGGTCTCTCCCTCGGCAAATGCCGCAGCAACGGCCATAATGGGTAAAGCGTCCGGCGTGGCATTGAGGTCAAAAATGCCGCCTTTGAGTTTTTCACCCCCTCTGACAGTCAACACATCACCATATTCCAACTGTGCCCCCATTTCTTTGAAGTGGTCAAAAACCACTTTATCGCCCTGGCAATCTGAAAAATCAAGATTAGTGATCTTCAATTCTTCGCCGGCAAGGACTCCGGCCGCCAGAGGGAATGCTGCTGTGGAAAAGTCCGCAGGAATTGCCCGGGTAAAGGCGGAAATCTTTTGATTGCCTTTTATATGCCAATGAAGCCAATCCGGAGAAACTTCATATTTGATCCCCAGAAAATCCAGCCAGGAAAGAGTTATGCCAACGTAAGGCTTTTCATTGAGAAAAGGCAAATCAAGATCAAACTCTCCGTCTGCAAAGGGCAGGGCAAAAAGAAGAGAACTTAAAAACTGGGAACTTTCCCCGTCCACCACTGCTCTGCCGCTCCGGACTGGACCGCAAACAGAAACAGGACATTTACCATTGTTTGAAGTACAGCAGCAGCCGAGAGATTCGAGCGTTTCTATCAAAGTCGCCATTTTCCGGCTTCTCAAAGAAGCATCCCCGTCAAAGGAGACCGGGAAATCTTCTCTCGCAGCGGCAGAAAAAAAGAGCCGCAGCGAAGTTCCCGAATTGAGCATATCAATTGTTTTGCCGGGATTTCTGAATTTTCCGCCGCATCCGTAAATCTTCCAGTAATCAGCAAATTGCTCCACATCCGCCCCCAAGGCCCGCGCCGCTCCGATAGCAGCTTTGGTATCATCGGACTCCAGGGGATAAGCAAGAGTACTCACGCCATCAGCAAGAATACCGCAAATAACGCCGCGGATCGTATGAGATTTTGATCCGGGAACACCAATAACCCCTTTGATTCGGGATGGCTTTATTGAGAGAATCATCTTTACTCCGCTGTAATAATTTGCGTATAATCACCGCCCGGAGGAATAATGGGCAGAACGGCACATTCATAAGGTGTATGCACATCAAGAATAAAGGGACCCGGAGTATTGAGCATTTCGTTGACAGCCTCTTCAAGTTCTTCTTTTTTCCAAACGTGACGTCCGGGGATCCCATAGCCGGAGGCGATGGTCACAAAGTCAGGATAGGCAGAACTGCACGCTGTTCCGTCACACTCTCCGCACTGCTGCTGCCGGGCAGGGCAGCCTCCTTTGGCTCTGCCGAGAACCGTATTGCCCCTGCGGTGATTATAGAACAAATCTTCCCACTGAGCTACCATTCCCAGGTGCATATTGTTGATGACCACCATTTTCACATCCAGTTCTTCAACAACCAATGTTCCCAGTTCCTGAATATTCATCTGAAAACTGCCGTCACCGTCAATATTGATAACGGTTTTTCCGGGCAGGGCCGCTTTTGCCCCCATTGCTGCGGGAAGTCCGAACCCCATAGCTCCAAGACCGCCTGAAGTCAATAACTGCCTGGGATATTGAAAATCGTAAAATTGGGCACTCCACATCTGATGCTGTCCGACACCGGGAACGATAACGGCATTACCGCCGGTCATTTCAGACAGAGTTTTTATAACATACTGGGCGTGAAGACGTCCGGGAACTTCCTTGTAAGAGAAGGGGTGATCTTTTTTCCATATTCTGATTTTTTCAAACCACTCCTTGCGTTCCTTGAATTCAGGAGCACTGTTCATCTCTTTGAGAACCTCTTTGACATCTGCCAGGATCCCCAAATCAGCCACTTTGTTTTTATTGATCTCAGAATCATCGATATCAACGTGAATGATCTTGGAATTGCGAGCAAATTTTTCTGCATTTCCAGTCACCCGGTCATCAAAGCGGGCTCCCAGAGAAATAAAAAGATCACTTTCATTGGCAGCATAATTAGCTCCTACCGTTCCGTGCATTCCCAACCACTGAAGCGAAAGGGGGTGATCGTCCGGTATGGCTCCGATTCCCATAAGAGTGGTAACAACAGGCAGATTGAACTTTTCTGCAAATTCAACAGCTTCCGCTGCAGCTCCGGAGCTGATCACGCCACCGCCGAGACAGAGACAGGGGCGTTCCGACTGAGCAAGCATTTTTCTGAAAGCTGCAATATCATTTGCCTGAGGCGCAAGAGGAGCGGCCGTACGGAAATACACGCTTTCCGGATCAAAATCCCAAACGCTCTGCTGAATATTCTTGGGGATATCCACCACCACCGGCCCCGGACGGCCGGACGCAGCGATTTCAAAGGCCCTGGTCATAATATCTGCAAGTTCACTGATGTCAAGGACAAGGAAACTGTGCTTGACGATGGGCCGGGTAACGCCGATGATATCTGTTTCCTGAAACACGTTTTTACCGATAAAACGGGTGGAAACCTGTCCGGTGATAAAAACAGTCGGAACGGAGTCCATATAAGCATCCGCAATGCCGCTGACCAGATTGGTGGCTCCGGGACCGCTGGTAGCCATTGCCACCCCGACTTTGCCGCTGGCACGGGCGTATCCTACGGCGGCAAAAGCACCGCCCTGTTCGTGCCGGGGCAGGATGACCCGGATTTTTGATGAACGGCTCAAGGCCTGATGCAGTTCAATTGCCTGACCGCCCGGATAAGCAAACACAGTATCCACGCCAAGCTGTTCAAGACAGCGGATAGTGATCTCGCTGCCTTTGAGACCTTTTTCCAACATTCCCACAATCACTTTCTCCTGAAATTATTGCAGCTCTTAAAAAAAACGGTCTGCCGGAGAGTTTTCCGGAGACCGCCTTTGTTTTTTGTATCACTGACGATCAATTATTCGTCAATTTCTTTCAAAGCAGCCTTGCGGCTGAGTTTGATCTTTCCGGAAGCAGGGTCGATGTCAATAACCTTTACAGTAACCAACTGACCTTCAGAACAAATATCGGTAACTTTGTTGACCCGGTAATCAGCCATTTCAGAAATATGAAGCAAGCCTTCAACTCCGGGGATAATTTCGACAAAAGCACCGAAATCTTTGACCGTAACAACTTTACCGCGATAGATCTTGCCGACTTCAGCTTCGGCAGTGGAGCCGAGGACGCGTTCAACAGCGGCAGCAAGCTGCTCAGCATTGGCCGCCATAATTTTCACGCTGCCGTCATCGTCAATATCAATAGAAGTACCGGTTTCTTCAGTGATGGCACGGATATTCTTTCCGCCGGGACCGATAAGAGCACCGATCTTGTCGGGGTTGATCTTGATGACTTCAAGTCTGGGAGCACGGGGGCTGATATCGGCACGGGGAGCAGGAATGCAGGCTTCGATCACATCGAGGATCTTCATACGGGCAATCCGGTTGCGTTCCATACCTTCGCAGAGCAGATCAATGGGAATACCGGGCAACTTGAGGTCGAGCTGGAATCCGGTAATACCGTCACGGGTACCGCAAACCTTGAAGTCCATATCACCGAAATGGTCTTCAGCACCGAGAATGTCGGTCAGCAGCAGACGTTCGCCGTTATCACCGGTCACAAGACCGCAGGAAATACCTGCAACAGGAGCGGTGATAGGCACACCGGCATCCATCAGAGAGAGGGTGGCACCGCAAACGGAAGCCATAGAGGTGGAACCGTTGGAGCTCATAATCTCAGACACGCAGCGGACAACATAGGGGAAGTCCTTGGGCATAACCTTGGCAACAGAACGTTCTGCAAGGTTGCCGTGTCCGATTTCACGACGTCCGGGACCGGCGATACGGCCGACTTCGCCAACGCTGAAGTTGGGGAAGTTGTAGTGCAGATAGAAACGCTTGAATCCGACGCCGGTGGCACTGGAAAGATCGTCAAATTCCTGAGCATCCTTTTCATTACCCAGAGTGGTGATGACCATAGCCTGAGTTTCACCGCGTGAGAAAAGCGCACTGCCGTGAACCACAGGCAGCACAGCCACTTCAGCAGAAAGGGGACGGATGTCAGTAATTGTACGGCCATCGGGACGGTACTGTTTTTCAAGGATCAAACGACGGGTCACATCGCGGACGTGATCGTCAAAGCCCTTGGCAGTTTCGATTCTGAAGTCTTCGTCGCTCATATCGGCAAAGTCGGCACGCAGAGCTTCACGGGCATCAGAGAGCAAGCCGTCGAGAGCGTTGATACGGTCTTCTTTGCCGGGGACAGTGCAGACGCTTTCAATGCGGTCGGCACAGAATTTCTCAAGAGCAGCCTGCAGAGCTTCAGGAACGAGATAGTAGTGATATTCTTTCTTGGCGCGTCCAGCCTTTGCAGCAAGTTCGACCTGGGCGGCACACTGCTTTTTGATGGCTTCGTTTGCCACATACATAGCTTCACGCATTTCTGTTTCAGAAACGAATTCAGCTTCACCTTCAATCATAATAACGAGATCGGGAGTACCGGAATAGATCAAATCAAGAGTGCTGTTTTTCATCTGTTCGCGGGTGGGGTTGACAACATATTTGCCGTCAATCTTGCCCACACGGACAGCACCCACAGGGCCCTGGAAGGGAAGATCAGAAAGCATCAAGCTGGCAGAAGCTGCCACCATAGCCAGAACATCAGGTTCGTTGACACCGTCGGCACTGAGAAGCAGACACTGGATCTGCACTTCATTGAAAAAGCCTTTGGGAAAGAGGGGACGCAGAGGCCGGTCGATCATACGGCAGGTGAGAATTTCCTTGGTGGAGGGGCGGCCTTCGCGCTTGATATAACCGCCGGGGAATTTACCTGCGGCACTGTATTTTTCACGATAATCGATCTGCAGCGGGAAGAAGTCTGCACCTTCTTTGGCAGCTCCGGAACAGGCTGCGGCCAAAACCACGGTGTCACCCTGACGGACAAGACAGGAGCCATTGGCAAGACCGGCAACTTTACCGGTGGAAATTTCCATAGTCCGGTTTTCATCAAATTCAAAAACGATTTTCTGTTCAGCCATCTTTTTAGTTTTCCTTCTGTTGATTATTGATGTCAGAAACCAAAACTGGGTACGCAGACGACTTGTGCAAGCGGAATCCCGTTGCCGTCCCCCGTCTCACATTCCTTTTTGCCCCGGTCTCAGAGCAAAGCCGGATGACGGCAACGACTGAATTCCACGCAGCAGCTGCGCACGTTCAGCTTATTAGTCTTATAATATAACTCCTGTTGCGTGAATTGTCAAGAGGAAGGAGGTCCGCTTAGAGGTTTTTTAGGACTAAAAGAACGATAAACGGTAAATTTTTAAGAAAAAATCTTTTTTTCTCTTGCAAAATGCGTAAAATGATATTAGTTTATAGAGAATACATTTTCAAATTCTGTTCAGAAAGGATAATACAGATGAAAAAAGTGATTTTTGCTGCTGCTGTGGCTTTCGGGCTGCTCTTTTCCGCTCCTCTCAAGGCCGCAGAACCTTCTGCCGCCAGTGAGTTTATCGACAGCTTGCCGGAAAAGCTGGTTTTCTATATTCCGAACCGGCTGCTCGATGCTCTCGATTCCTTTTCAGTCAACCTGGGTGCCGGTCTGGTTGCTCAGGCGCGTCTGATGTGCACCCGTGCCATTGATGTAGGTGCCGGCTGGGGTACAACGGCGAAACTTTATAAGTCACATAACCGTCAGTACGGTGTCGGTATTGAGGAAATGTGGTACTACTCTCTGATCAGCATCGGCGAAGAACATTATTCTATGCTGAACAACAGCCCCTGGGTCGACAATTATGTTGAAATGCGCGCCGGGATCCCTGATCCTACAGTCAGAACCTATGATTTCTTCAAAGGCCCCCGCGACTACTGGGCCATTGGCGGATCATTGGGATTCCTTATTGACGGAGATCTTTACCTGCACCCCGTCGAAATCGTCGACTTTGTCCTGGGATTTCTGCTGATCGACATCAAGCAGGATGATTTGACTCTGGACAGTTTTTCACGGTGAAAGAATTTGTATGCCGCAGATGCGGCAATTGCTGCCGATGGCCGGGAGCGGTAAAACTGGCACCGGGTGAAGCCGAAGCCATTGCCGCTTATCTTGAAATGAGCGAGGAGGAGTTTTTTGAATTCCATACCCGCCTTACTCCCGACCGTCGGCATTTGAGTCTTATTGAAAAATCAGACGGCAGCTGCGAGTACCTGACCACAGATGAAACAGGAGTTGCCTGTTGTGCCATTGAAAAAGTCAAACCGGTTCAGTGCAGAGAATTTCCCGAACGCTGGAATTTTCCGGATTGGCAAAAATTATGCGGAGCTTTTGCAGATGAATCAATTTGAACGCTACGGAAATCTGATCGTCATTTCCGGACCCAGCGGCGTGGGAAAATCCACTTTGGTAAAGGAGGTCCGGAAAGTTTTGGATGATTTGAAATTTTCCATTTCCTGTACCACCAGATCCCCCCGTCCCGGAGAAGAACACGGCAGAGAATACTATTTTCTTGCCCCGGAGGAATTTGAAGCCAAGGTACAAGCCGGTGAATTTCTGGAATATGCCGGTATCTTTGCCCGCCGTTACGGCACGTTAAAAAGCGAAGTTCTGTCCCGTCTCAAAGCCGGTGAACAGGTCTTATTAGATATTGATGTACAAGGGGCAAAGCAAATCCGGGCAGCAGCCGAAAAAGACCCGGAACTTGCCCGCTCTGTTCATTTTGTCTTGATTGCCCCGCCGTCGCTCGCCTCTCTCGAAACCCGTCTGAGAGGCAGAGGCAGTGAAACAGAGGAACAGCTCCAACTCCGGTTGGGAGCTGCAAAAGCTGAACTTTCAAACTATGGTATTTACGACTATATCATCGTTAACGATCAATTGGAACAGGCCGCAGTTGAATTGACTGCCGTGCTGCGTTCTTTCCGCTTTCTTACAAAAACGCTTAAAAATGAGCTTTTCAATGAGTAAAACTCTTATCGCCCTCGGTGTCACAGGCGGCATCGCTGCCTATAAAAGTGCACAGTTATGCAGTGATTTGGTCAAGGCCGGATTTGAAGTTCAGGTCATTATGACTGAAAACGCTGTCAAATTTGTAACGCCTTTAACATTCCGCACCCTTTCACGCAACCCGGTGATCACCTCTCTTTGGGAACTTCCTCAGTGGCAGCCTGAACACGTCGCTCTGGCTCAGAGTGCAGAGCTTTTCGTTACAGCTCCGGCAACAGTCAATTTTATTGCAAAATATGCCAACGGGATCGCAGATGACGCCCTGAGCACCTTTGCAGCCACATTCAACGGCAAAGCAGCCATCGCTCCTGCTATGAATCCCAATATGTGGCGACACTGGACCTGTCAGGAAAATATTGAAAAACTCTCAAAACACGGTGTCCGGATCATCGGTCCTGCCGCCGGACGCGTCGCCTGCGGAGCAGACGGTATGGGACGTATGAGTGAAGTG
The DNA here is from genome assembly GCA_015061745.1 of Lentisphaerota bacterium. GTDB lineage: Bacteria > Verrucomicrobiota > Lentisphaeria > Victivallales > Victivallaceae > UBA1784. Next base: position 67,096 of record SUWB01000007.1, read on the forward strand.
TCTGAAATTCTGGCAGTTATCAAAGAAATGCTCAGTTGACATTTTATGAAAGATATTGAAGTCATAATCAGCAGGGAGGCTCTGGCCGCCAGAGTCGCCGAGTTAGGCAGAGAAATCAGCGAATATTACAAGGAGAAACCGCTGACCGTTATTGTGCTTATGACAGGCGGTATGATTTTCGCCTCCGATCTGGTTCGTGCGATGGACATTCCCCTGTGGATTGACTCCCTCTCTGTGGCAAGCTATCACGGGCACGCCAGTTCCGGGGAGTTGAAGTTCCGTTCGGAATTAAAAATGAGCGTTAAAGGAAGACACGTTTTGATTGTCGATGAAGTCTTTGATACAGGTTTGACTCTTTCAGCAGTACGGGATTATTTGTCATCTGCAGGTGCATTGAGTGTCAAAGCGGCAGTTGCTGTCATCAAAGATGTTGTCAGACCGGCTGATGCCATTATGCCTGAATTTTCCGGATTTCAAGCCCCTGACCGTTACCTCATAGGATATGGACTGGACAGTAATGAAGATGGCCGTCAAATCCCTTTTATCGGTGCTGTGTAAAACCGGACTGCTGCTCCTGACAGCTGTAAGCATCATCTGTTCCGGAGCAGAAATAACAGTGTCCCATACGACTCCCGTATTTGAGAAGCCGAATGTTTTTTCGGCGCACCGATATTCTCTTGAACCGGGGATCTATCAGGTCAAAAATGCACCCAAACGCCACTTTTCTGTAAAACATCCCATTGCTTATTATTATGACTTTGCAGAGTTGGAGCAGGGGGGATTTATTTCCCCGCAGCTTACCGTTAATGAGAGAAATGAACCAGTAACTCAGGGGCAGGATTTTCAATGGCAACTGCCGGTAACTGCGGTTTTGATTTCCATATTGGCAGTATCTGTATTTCTCTTTTTTAAATGGAAAAAAGAAAAAAAGATCCTGCCCGATTCATTTTCAGAAAACTTCTTCCTGATCCTTTTTGTCGTTCTGGTAAGACAGATTCTGCTTCTTTCGGAAGTTGCCTTCTGGGGCAACGCGCTTCCTTCTGCGGCAGACGAGCCGGGATATTTCAAAACCATAAGCGATATGCTTCAGGGAAACTTTGCAGGCCCCTGGAATTTCACCATCGGTCTGGGGATCATTTATCTGCCCTTTATACTGCTGACTGGAGCTCGGGAATATTACGATATTGCCATTCTTTTTTCCTGTTTCGACGGACTTATTCTGGCTCCGGCGGCCCTCGGTGCGGCGTTTGTGGTTCTGAAAGGTTTTAAGATCAGAAACTATTGTGCTTTTGCCGCAGTACTGCTGTGGGCTCTTTATCCTTTCTTTATCTACCACAGCGAGTTTTGGGATAAACTTGCCTTTGCCCCCTTTCTTTCCCTGCCGACGTCCTGGGATATGTTCCCTGACTGGTGGCGTTTTTATGCGGTGTGTATCAATGCCGGATTCAACGCAATGAGCGACACTCCCGGCTTGCTGGCAGTTCTTTGCACCATTGCCGCTGCCCAACGGCTTTCTGCAATTCCCCGAAATCTTTTTTTCATCGGTGCTGCCTTCGGGTTCTGCTGTCTGGTGCGGATCAATTACATTTTCTTTGCTCCGCTGCTCGCATTTATCTGTTATGAAAAAATGGAAAATAAAACCCCAGGGGCGTTCTTCAATATTTCTTCAGCTGCCGCCGGCGGATTCCTGCTCGTTTTTATGTGGCAATTGCTGATTAATACTTATCAATTCGGCAATCCGCTCACCTTTGGCTATTCTCTGCACTATCTGGATTTTCCTCCGGACAAACGCCCCGATACCGGATTCAACTGGAGTACACTTCTTGAATTACGGCATATAAAATTCCTTATAGGAAGCAACAAACTGCTGATGACAGCAGGGATCGCCGGACTTCTCTTTACCCGCAACAGCTACACCCGGATCGCTCTTTCTCTGGCAGCCATTCCTCTTATTCTTTTCTTTTTGGGATATACGCACACTTATTGCGATGCCCGCCGTTTCATTATGATGGCGTTTCCCATATTTCTGGCGGCGTTCTGTCTTGGCATATCCAATTGTTTTACCCTTTCCGGCGAGGGCAGGAAAAAATATCTGCCGCTCCTGATGATTCCCCTGCTGCTTGTTTTATGGTTTTTGCCGCCTGAAATTTATGCAATTTGTCTGTGTTTGCTTCTTTTGCGGACACTTTTTGACTTGCAACAACAACTTTTTAGAGGTATATTAAGGAAATGAATTACGCAGATATCATCAATGTGACCGAGAATTCGGCTCTTTTCAGTTATGAACTTGAAGGAGCCGGCTTTGCTGTGCTTACAATTGACGGCCGGGAATATAAATCTGTTGAAGCCACAGGAACAGGACGTTTTGAAGTAAAAGACCTTGTTCCGGGCCGTTTTTACGAGGCGGAACTTTCAGGTGTAAAACTTGAATTCACCACCTTGCCCGCACCGGAAGGCGAGGAATTAGGTCGTTTTGCGCTCATCAGTGACCCTCACGTTTCTCTCAAAGATGAAAACCGCAAAGGCCGTTTCTTTATTGAATCTGCCTTTTTGATGAGTGAAACCCTCGCCAATGCAGCAAAATTGGGAGCTGAATTTGCGGTGATGCCCGGCGATATTACTAATATAGGAACAGAGGATGAATATATGCTCTGCGACACGCTGCTGACCAATCCCCCCATTCCGCTGCATCTGCTCCCCGGCAATCACGATTATCCGGAAAGAGGGTTCTGGGAAAAATATCTCGGCCCCAGACGGTGGTGTTTTGAGAAGTTCGGTTTCACCTGGCTCGCAGTTGACACTTCTGACGGAACGCTCACAGCAGAAGATGCCGCCCTTATCAAAGAGCACCTGGACAAAGGAGAAAAACTGATTATTTCCTCCCATTACCACCTTTTTGAAGCTCCGCGGATCAATCACAACAGCTGTCTCGGCATCAAAAACAAAGAAGAACATAAAGAGTTGCTGGAAGAACTCAAAAATTTCCCTGTTATGATCTACGCCGGACATCAGAATATTTGCAGCTGTGCCCGTTTCGGCAAAGCTGTTCAACTCAATCTGCCGCAAATCCCCCAATTCCCCTGTGAATGGCTGCTGGTCAGAGTTTTTGCCAATGGCTTCTATCATCAGGCAATCCCCATTACCAGCGAGGTAATGCGTCAGTGGTCACGGCGTTCCGGTGATGCGGCAGCTGATTTTTATGGTGAACGCCAGTGGAAAAGTGCGTACCGTCTTCAAACATTTGAGCAATCAAACTTTATTTGGAAGGATTAATATTTATGCAAACAATAGATCAAGTCAGTTTAAGCACCAGTGTGTTCGGCTCAGATGAGGGTGAAGGACGTTCACTGGGACTTTTTCTCGACCTCGCCCAACAGGCCGGTTATACAATGGTTGAACTTTCACGCCGCCAGAAAAAAGGCGACATTGAAATGATTCGCAAATCAGGCATAAAGGTCTGGTCGATCCACGGCGTTTACGGCGGTCCTTTGAGCGGCAGCGAAGCTGAGCTGCAAAAAGGAATAGATGCGGCCTGTGCCCGGGTCGAAGCTCTGGCAGAGTTTGCCCCCTGTCCCGTTGTGGAACATTATCTTGACCGCTATAATGATCCTGCTTATGGAAAAACATTCCGTAAACAGGTGGAAAAACTCTATGAATTTTATTCAAAACTGGGTTTTGTCCTCTGCATTGAGACTGCTCCGTACAAGCCCAAAATCAATGAACGTTATCCCGACAGTGCTGAGATCGCAGCGTTTGTCCGTTCTTTCCAAAAGGATGATCTGCGGATGACCATTGATATCAATCACTCAAACATCCACGAAGATCTGACCGCAGTATGTGACAACTGCTCCGGTTTGATCTCCAATATCCACGTTTCAGACAATATGGGAGAATGGGAAGACCATATGCCCCCCGGCACCGGTGTTATTGACCTGAAACGCACCTTTGCAGATCTGCGCCGGAACGGTTATACCGGCCCCTGCAATTTAGAATACCGTTTTTCAGACTTCCCGGCACTTCCTTCTGTGGAAAATTTGCGCCGGGTTCGTGAATATGTAGAAAACCTTTTGTGGGAGAAATAAACAATGAAAAAAGTTTTGGTCGTCGGTTCCGGCGGGCGTGAACACGCCCTTGTTTGGCAGCTCACTTGCAGTCCCGATGTGGGAAAAGTCTATTGTGCTCCCGGTAATGCGGGCATCGCTGCAATTGCAGAATGCCTCCCCATTAAAGATGATGAACTGGAAAAACTGGCAGCTTTTGCCGAAAGAGAACATATCGACTTGACCGTGGTCGGTCCCGAAGCCCCTCTCTGCGCCGGCTTGGTCGATGTTTTCAAAACCCGTAATCTGGCTGTTTTCGGTCCTGACCGCAAGGCAGCTCAGCTGGAAGGCAGCAAATCATACGCCAAAGCCTTTATGGAACGTTACAATATTCCGACTGCCAAGGCTGCTGTCTTTGTGTCAGAAAAACCTGCTGCGGAATACATCAAGGCAGAATATGCTTCAGGAGCACAGCAGATCGTTGTAAAAGCAGACGGACTTGCCGCAGGCAAGGGGGTTCTTGTTGCCAACAGCTGCGATGAAGCTCTCGAATTCCTCCACGGCTGCTTTGAAGGAACTTTCGGCAATGCCGGAGCCAAAGTCGTGATCGAAGAATGTCTCCTCGGCGAAGAAGCCTCAATCCTCGCCCTTTGCGACGGCAACACCATTGTGCCCTTGGTTTCTTCTCAGGATCACAAGCGTGTCTTTGACAACGACCAGGGACCCAATACCGGCGGTATGGGGGCCTATTCTCCCGCTCCGGTCGTGACAGATGAGGTATGGCATCAGATCGAAAACGAAATCCTGCAGCCTTTCCTCAAAGGTGTCCAAAAGGAAAAACTTTATTTCCGCGGTGTTATTTTTGTCGGTGTGATGATTCACGAAAACCGGGCAAAAGTGCTGGAATTCAACGTCCGTTTCGGCGATCCTGAAATTCAGCCTGTAATGCGCCGCTTCTGCGGTGACTGGTATGATGTGCTGTACAAAACAGCAACCGGCAAACTCAGCGATGCCAAATTGATTTGGACAGACAAAGCAGCGGTCTCTGTTGTTATGGCTTCCGGCGGTTATCCCGGCAGCTATGCCAAAGGCAAACCTGTCAGCGGCCTCGCGGAAGCAGCGGCGGCAGGAGCCGTGGTTTTCCACGCCGGAACTTCTGCCGGAGCAAACGGAGAGATCCTCACTGCCGGCGGTCGTGTCCTCGGCGTATCCGCCTTGGGCGATGATATTGCCCAGGCCATTAAAAATGCTTATGCCGGAGTCGAAAAAATCTCTTTTGAAGATGGATTCTACCGGCACGATATCGGTGCAAAGGCCCTTAAACGGTGATTTGTACCTAACCGGAAGGAAACATTGACAATGATTAAATTTGAAAACGGGGAGTTTCTGCTGCAGAATACTCTTTTCTCACGCACATTGCGTCTTGATGCCGACGGTATCAGAAGTGTCAGCTGCCGCCTGGGCGAAAAAGAGTTTGCAGTTATTGACGATGCTCCTGAATTTTCTTTCAATCTCAATGGGATCTCTTATGCCGGATATCAGCCGGGAGCCCAGAAATTGAAATATGCCGGTTATGAAATCCTTAACGGGGAATATAATTCAGAGATCCTCAATGTTTCCTTTGATCTGCCGGAAGGGCAGGGACAAGTGGTGCTTGTTTCGGTCATTTATCCCGATCTGCCTGGCTGTATCCGCAGGATCCGTTTTGAAGCAGGGGAAAAAGAGCTTGATCTTTCTCAGCTGATTATTGAAACCTTCAATCTTGCCCCCCGTGAACCGGTGGATCTTCAGCCCTTCCGGGAACAGGGACGGATTCCTGCGCTGACTCAGTTTACTGTCACCGGAAGCGACGATATGCTCAGGTTCCACGACGAAGAAGCACAAAGCGGTTATTTTACCGGCAGTGCCATTCCCGGCCCCTTGCGTTATGTAATGGCCTATCCCCACTGGGCGACCGGTATCCGTTACGGCTACTCCTGTTCGACACCGTTTTTCAGGAAATATATCGCTCCGGGAGAATCCTGGACCTCAGCAGAAATCTTCCTGCTGCTGTACAACGGCAATTTATCCGATTGCCGGGGCAGAAACGATTTCCGGGAACTCGTCCGCAGAAATATGCCCCGTCTGACTTCTGTTGCAGGCCCTATGTACTGCACTTGGATCCCCTTTCTCAAGAATATCAACGAAGAACTGGTCTCTGAAATTGCTTCCGCAGCAAGGGAAACAGGATTTGATATCCTCGTCCTGGATGACGGTTGGTTCATTAACGGCAAATGGCAGGTCGACAGCGAAAAATTCCCCCGGGGGCTTGAAGCTGTTTCAGCGGATGTACGCAGCAAGGGGCTGAAGTTCGGTCTCTGGTTCAATATCGGAACTGATTACGGCAATCTGGGAAGTACACCTGAAAACAACTGTCTGCTTCCGGAAGGGGCAATGAAAAAGAGCGGGCAGCACGGTGTACGCTGTTTTGCCTCCCCGCACAGAGAACTTGTAGCTGAAAAACTGAAATCTCTTGCGGAGCAATACGATTTATCTTACTTCAAGATGGACTTCAGCAACATCATCAGTCCTTACGGAGTACTGTGCACCGGTTGCGCTTCCCACGACCATCTTTATCACAAGAACGGTGAAGATGCTATGATCGAGCAGTATCGTTCTATGTACACTCTGAGAGAAAATCTCAAGGCGGCCTACCCTGACTTGTGCCTGGATTACAGTTTTGAAGTTTTCGGGACAGAATTTCCGGGGATCGCCGGCTTGCAGTACAGTGATATTCAACACGTTTCCAACCTGCACGTTGCCCCCCGGTTCTACGATGCCCGCAAGATCAGGGAAGCCCTTTATGCCTTTACCGCAATGCTGCCCCCTGAAAGAGTTTCCGGCACACTGATCGAACTGTCAGGAGACGGAGCCATTGAAAACCTTTATACGGCTTTAGCTGGCAATCCGCTTATGGCAGGAGATTTGCGTACATTGAGCTCCGCCGACCGGCAGGCTGCAAAAAATATCTTTGACTGTTTCAAAAAGATATCCAAATCCGGAGAATTGACGGATATGCAGCTTTTTGAATTCCCCGCTGCCGGCGACCCGGCACGGACTCCGGACGGATATTTCCGCTGGTCCCGCAAAAGCGGGCAGGGAATGGCTGCAATTTTTGCCAACAAATCAGGACAAAGCAGCGTAACGGTCAAGTTTGCACTCCCGGACGACTCCCCCGGAACTCTGCGGGATATGGCAACACTGGAACCCATCGGCACTTTTTCTGCAGCAGAGCTCAAAAGCGGCGTAGAAATAAGTTTCGAAGGGGCTTTTGCCAGAGGATTTCTGCTTGAAAAATAAAAGCATTTGAAATTTACGCCTTTCAGTGCTATATTATAATAATTGTTTTTGTACTCTAACGAAAAAGAGGGGTATGACCAAGTGAATAAAAAAGTACTTGTTTTTGTCAAACAGGTTCCGGACACCCAGAATATCACCGGAGACGCAATGACTCCGGAAGGGACCGTGAACCGCGCCGCGCTTCCGGCAATTTTCAATCCGGAAGATCTTAATGCTCTTGAGCTTGCACTTCAGCTCAAAGAACGCTACGGAGTCCACGTGACCGTAGCCACAATGGGTATGCCCGCCGCAGCTGAAGTCCTGCGTGCCTCTCTTTACCGGGGTGCAGACCGGGCTGTTCTGCTGACAGACCGCGCTCTGGCCGGTGCAGACACCCTTGCCACCAGCTACACCTTGAGCTGCTGTGTCAAAAAACTCGGCGACATCGACCTTGTTCTGTGCGGTCGTCAGGCTATTGACGGCGACACGGCCCAGGTTGGACCTCAGATTGCCGAAAAACTTGCGATCCCCCAGCTGTGCTACGTGGAAGAAGTCACTGACCTTGACGAAAAAAGCATTACTGTCCGCCGTGCCATTGAAGGCGGTTACGAGATTCTCAATGCTCCGATGCCCGCTTTGCTGACGGTTATTGATGCCAATGATCCCCGGCCGATGAACGCCCATAACATTATGCGCTTCAAACACGCCCGTACCAAGAGCGAAATCGCCCGTCCCGCCGGACAGACTCCTCTGACTCCTGAAGAAGCCGCTGCCAAAGCTGCTGAACTGGAACAGGCCGGACTTCTGATCGAAGAATGGAACGCCGCCGATGTGAACGCCGCTCCTGAGCGGATCGGTTTTGCGGGTTCTCCGACCAAGGTCAAGCAGGTGATGAGCGTGGTGCTCACCGCCAGCGAAGCCAAGCAGATTGAGCCGACTGAAGCCGGTATCAACGAGCTTATCCACGAATTGATTACCGACCATACTCTGGGGTGATGACTATGAGCGAAAAAAGAGGAAACGTATGGGTCTTTGTTGAACAGGAAGGCGGCAAGGTAGCTTCTGTCAGTCTTCAGCTTATCAGCAAAGGACGTGAACTTGCTGACCGTCTTGGTGTAAAACTTGAAGCAGTGTTCCTGGGCGACAAACTTGAAAATGCCGTTCCGGAGCTCTTTCACTACGGCTGCGACAAGGTCTTCCTTGCAGAAGATCCCCGTTTGGAACCTTTTACTGTGCTGCCTTACGCCAAGGTCATTATGGATCTTATCAAGGCTCACAAACCTAACATTCTGCTTTTCGGAGCCACTTTGAAGGGCAGGGAACTTGCTCCCCGTGTTGCTTCTGAAAAGCTGGCCGGTCTGACTGCTGACTGTACAGATTTGCAGATTGATGACTTTGAGGACAAGAAAAATAACAAGTTCTACACCGACAAACTGATGCAGATCCGTCCCGCTTTCGGCGGCAATATCATTGCCACCATCGTCAACACCTGGGATGATCCTCAGATGGTGACTGTCCGCGAAGGCGTTATGAAGCTGGGCGAACCCGATACTTCACGCAAGGGCGAGATCGAGAAAGTCGATGTGGCTCTCACTGATGCCGAAACTGTGATCAAAGTTCTTGAACGTGTCCGTGCTGACAAAGAAGTCGACCTTCAGGGAGCTCAGATCATCGTCGCCGGCGGCTATGGTGTCGGTTCCAAAGAAAACTTCAAACTGATCTATGATCTTGCTGAAGCTCTTGGCGGCGAAGTCGGTGCTTCCCGTGCCGCTGTTGACGCCGGATGGATCTCTCACGATTACCAGATTGGCCAGACCGGTGTAACCGTCCGTCCCCGCCTCTACATCGCCTGCGGTATTTCCGGTTCCATCCAGCATCGTGCCGGTATGGCAGAGTCCAAAAAGATCATTGCCATCAACACCGATCCCGGCGCGCCTATTTTCAGCTGCGCCCATTATGCCATCGTGGGTGATCTCAACACTGTGATTCCCCAGATGATCAAAGCTTTCAAATCCAAGCAGTAAGGAGTTCTTTTACTATGGGTAACTTCTATTCCGACAACCGTGACCTTGTGTTCACGCTGAAAAATCTGGATCTTTCCGAAGCCGTCGGGCTGCTGGAAAATGATTATAAATTCTCTGCAACATATGCCGGTGCTCCGGTGGATTTTGCCGATGCTCTCGACAACTATGACCGCGTCCTCAGCGTGGTGGGCGAAGTCAGCTCCGACCGCATCGCTCCCAGATCCCGCGAAGTCGACCAGAACGGAGCAAAGTTCGCCGACGGTGTGGTAACCTATGATCCCCTGACCGTCCAGAACCTTAAGGATCTGGCCGCAGCCGGTGTTATGGGCGTTATGCTGCCTCACCAGTACGGCGGTCTCAACTTCCCTGTTTCTGTCTACACAATGATGACAGAGATGGTCTCCCGGGCCGATGCTTCACTGCAAAATATTTTCGGACTGCAGGACATTGCTGAAACGATCGCTGTTTTCGGCGACGATGCTCAGAAGGCTGAATATCTGCCCCGTTTCTCAACCGGTGAATTTGACGGTGCTATGGACTTGACAGAGCCTGATTATGGTTCTGATCTTCCCGGTGTCCGTCTGCGTGCCTGGCAGGATGCCGACGGCAACTGGTTCCTCAACGGTATGAAGCGTTTTATCACCAATGGCTGTGCTCAGGTGCACCTGGTGCTGGCCCGTTCCGAAGACGGTACCTCTGATGCCCGCGGACTTTCTATGTTCATCGCCGAAAAATGTCCTCAGCTGGTGGTTCGCCGTATTGAAGACAAGATGGGTATTCACGGCGTGGCCACTTGCGAATTGCAGTTCAATGACGTTCCTGCGAAACTTGTGGGACAGCGTCGTATGGGATTGATCCGCTATGTTATGAGTCTGATGAACGGAGCCCGTGTCGCCATCAGTGCCCAGGCTGTGGGTATTGCCGAAGCGGCTTACCGTGAAGCCCGCAAATATGCTTCCGAGCGTGAACAGTTCAAGAGCACCATTGATAAATTCCCTGCGATTTATTCTATGCTGAGCTCTATGAAGTGCAAACTCACTGCTGCCCGTGCGCTGCTTTATGAAACCACCCGCATCGTTGACCTGCGCAATGCTTATTCACACATTGTGGATCACGGCGAACCTACCGCCGAACAGCGTCAGCTCAAAAAATATTATGAGCGTGTGGCAGCTGAGCTGACTCCTATGTGCAAAGCTCTTTGTACCGAAAGTGCCAACCAGATCGCCTACGACACCATTCAGATCCACGGCGGAACCGGATATATGCGTGACTTCAATGCAGAGCGTTACTACCGCGATGCCCGTATCACCAATATTTACGAAGGCACCACCCAGCTTCAAGTTGTTGCCGCTATCGGCGGCGTCATCCAGCGTCATCTTGACACCCGGATCGCCGAAGTTGCAGCCGAAGTTGCCGGTGAAAAGCTTATTGCTCTCAAAGACAAACTTATGGAGCTCCTCGAAAAACAGCGTGAAGCAGTGAAGTTTGTTTCTTCCCTCAAGAATCCTGCCTATCACGACTTGATGGCACGGAATCTTGTGGAAATGGAAACCGTCATTTTTGTCGGTCTGCTGCTGCTCCGAGATGCTTCCAAGTGTGCTGACCGTGCCGCCGTGGCTGAACGCTATGTGCTTAACGGCATCCACGAATTCAATCTGCGTTATGCTCAGGTTATGTCCGGAGATGACACGCTGATTTCCAACAATCGTGATATCATTGATTACTGAAGAAAGGAATTTTTTATATGAATAACGACTATCTCGCCAGAGCAAAAGAGCGTATTCCGGATCCCCAGATTCTTTCTGTTGTCGCTGCGAAACGTGCAAAACAGCTGGCTTTGGGAAAGGCTCGTCCGATGGTCAAATGTGATTCAAAGCAGATTCTTGATGTGGCTCTGCTTGAAATCGCTGAAGGCCTTTTGACGTATGAATTTGTCACTCCCGGCACCAAGTCTGAGCTTTCTGAAGCTGACGTAAACGTGACTGAAAACAGCGAGCAGGAATAAGATTATGAATAATATTCCTGTTGCAATTGTAATGGGAAGCAAAAGCGACCTGGACATCGTCCAGGGCGCTTTTGATATCCTTGACAAGTTTGGTGTAAAGTTTACTGCCCGTGTTCTTTCTGCTCACCGCACCCCCGCTGAAGCTGCGGAATTTGCGGCCAATGCAGAAAATAACGGTTACAAAGTAATCATTTGTGCCGCCGGTATGGCCGCCCATTTGGGTGGTGTTATCGCAGCACATACGGTTCTTCCGGTCGTCGGTATCCCTGTTGCTTCTGCTCCGTTCAACGGTATGGATGCCCTGTTTTCCATCGTTCAAATGCCTCCCGGCATTCCGGTAGCAGCAGTTACTGCCGGTAAAGCCGGCGGCAAAAATGCGGCTCTTTATGCCATTTCCATTTTAGCCTTGAACGATCAGGAACTCGCAGAAAAACTTCATAATTTCCGCAAAGAACAACAGGCTCAGGTCCTGGCAGCCGATACTGAATTGCAGGAACAGCTTAAGAACCGCTGAAAATGAATATTTCAAGCTTTATCGGATTTGTCATCAAGCTCTTTTTGCTTTTGACCCCTTTCTTTATTCTTTCGTTGTTTATCGCAACGACACAGCATATGGAAACAAAAGCAAGAAAAAAACTTGCACTGCGGGTTGGAGTGGCTGTAACTGTGATCTCGTTGATCATCTTCCTTTTCGGTGAGTTGATTTTCAAGTATCTGGGCATCACGCTCCACGCGTTCCGTATCGGCTGCGGATTGGTTCTGATGCTGAGCGGTATTGATCTTGTCCGTGAATCAGGCACTCCCAAAGCCCGTGAGCTCGAAGACGGTGACGACCCGGCCGTTGTGCCCCTGGCTCTGCCTTGCACAGTAGGCCCCGGCACCATTGGAACTCTTCTTGTTATGGGTTCCGAAGTCACAGGCAATACAGAACGTCTTTGGAATTGTGCTGCAATCGTCCTCGCCTGCGCCGGAGTTGGATTGATGCTCTACTTTTCACACGGTGTCGCTCACACACTCAAAGAAAGGGGAGTCAAGATCCTGAGCAAATTGACGGGAATGTATCTGGTCGCCCTGGCTGCCCAAATTATGGCTGACGGTGTTTGCGGCTTTCTGAAATGAAAAAAATTTCCGCATTCCTTAAAAGCCGGGATAATGCACTGGCAGGCTCCTGGATGATCAATTCCATAGCCTATTCCATAGTTTACCCATTTATCCCGGTATATCTTCATCAAACCCGCAATCTGCCTATGGAGCAGGCGGGTTTGATTTTTCCTATTATGGCCTCGGCCAGTATTTTTTTGCCTCCTCTTGCAGGCTGGCTCTCGGATCATTACCCCCGAACCAATCTTATGCGCATAGGGCAGGGGGGGCGCGCCTGTCTGTTTCTGCTGCTGGCTTTAATGATCTCTATTGAAGCCCCTTTTTGGGTATTTTGCATCCTTTTCTTTCTTAATTCCGGTACAGGTGTTATTTTTGAAAACAGTGCTGATGCTTATTTAAGTTCCTTTACCACCAAAGAAGAACGTCCACGTTCTTACAGCAAACTCAGAATCGGAACCAACATCGGTTGGGCGTTGGGACCGGCGGCAGGAGCATTCCTTGCATCTTGGCCGTATGAATTGCTCTTTGTTATTACGGCCTGCATCTGTATTGGCTCTGAGCGTTTTATCAGATACGTTCTTCCGGAAACCAGCCGCACTCCCAAAGATCCCGTCTTAACATCCATTTCAAATAACAGGGCAGGGGGGCTTTGGAAAGATCATTACATTCTGGCAATTCTTGCCGGAGTCTTTTTACTGGTACTTCTCTCGGCTCAACTTTATTCCGTCTTATCTGTCTATGCCACAAAAGTCGTTGCTCTTTCACGCAGGGAATTGGGATTTGTCTACTTTTTCAACGGTTTTACTGTTATTCTCGGCCAGCTTCCTGTTACAGCATTGATGAGTAAGTTAAAAATTTCCCATAACTGGCGTTTGGTTATTGGTGCAGTGTTTTATTTTTGCGGCTATTTTTATTTGGGATTCGCAAAAAACTTCATTGACGTTGTCTGTTCAGTCATCATTCTCACCTGCGGTGAACTGATTGTTCAAGTGGCTATTTATGCTGTAATCACAGCTGCTGCTCCTGCTGACCGGGTTGGCAGATACCTTTCCGGTTGGGTTTTTGTCAGAGGATCTGCCGCTGCTCTTGGGCCTTATATCGGTTCTTTGCTTTTTGCACGCCTTACAAATTTCCCGATTCTCCTCTGGGGAATCCTGGCAAGTTTCGGAGCAGCCTCCGCAATTGTCTTTGCGGTTACAGCTCTGTTGCGTACCGATAAAACTTCCCGGGCTGCCTGATTTTATGACAGGGCAGGGGGGAACGCTCCTTTTTGCTCCCTGCCCCCGCCAATCAAAGCTGTCCCACTTCACGGCAGAAAGAACAGTTCCGGCAGGCAAAAACAGGAATCAATAACAATCCGGGCTGCCTGATTTATATCGTTCTTTTCATCTCCTCCAGAAAGACAGGGGCAGGGCAGTACAGTATTCTGCTCGCCCCCCCCCTTCCTCGCCCCATTGCCTCTTTTTACACGGACAGTAATTCTGTCGAAGGCTCTCAAACTCCCTTCTCTTGGCACCATAGTCCTGCGTTCGGGGACTTCAACACTCCGGCCCCTTAAATAGAATATGATACCAACAGTTTCTTTCCGCAGCTGTCACACTCCAACACCTCTTTACACTCTCTTTCCCGTCAAACAAACGCTATTAACCTGCCAAAAAATCATTATCAAGTTATTAACAGTTCTTATAAACATATTCATAACAAACTGACAATAAACAACTTACTATTAACAAAAGCAAACAAGCACCTCTCATTAACTTAACATAACATACATTATGCGACATTATATATATTGCCTTTATCCCCCTTTTTCAAGCCCGTTAAGACCGACCTTTTTTCAGACGGGTCGGGACACTCAAGATATTATCCTGCCAACAGCGTCGCTGCAAACCCCATTGCGAGCAATCGCATCAAAAGAACAATTTTCGAGGAATATATTTATAGAACAGGCGCGCGCGAGAGAAAAAAACAACAAATTAATTTGCTTTTTTGAATTACGATGTTATATTAAGGAGTGTTCTGAATTCACAGACCCAACATAAAGGAATAAAAAAATGTCTCTGGAACTCAAAAAAGATGCAAAGTATGCCCTGCTGGTCCCCACCAGTATGGGAATCCGTTTGACCCCTGCTGATGCTCAGCCCTTCCACTGCAGCGACACTTTCAAGATGCAGGTCACCAGTGCCGAAACCAACGTTGCAAGCGTTGTTTCTTATCTCGGCCTGCCCGTTAAGGTTCTGACCGCTTTTGTCAAAGGCAGCCCCATTGCCCGTATGATCAAAGACAATCTGGCCAGCCGCCATATGGATTACGAAGGTCCCGAATTTGAACAGGGCGGCCCCTGGGGGTTCCGTCATCAGTTCAACCTTGCCGACAGTGGTTACGGCAGCCGCGGTCCCCGCGTTCAGAATGACCGTGCCGGCGAAGTCGGCCGTATGCTCAATGTCAAAGATTTTGACCTTGACCGTATCTTCGGTCAGGAAGGTGTCCAGATCGTTCACCTTTCCGGTCTGATCGCCGCCCTCTCTCCCGACACCAGCCGTTTCTGCCTTGAAATCGCCCGTGCCGCCAAGAAATATGGTTCCAAGATCTCCTTTGACTTGAACTACCGTGCTTCTTTCTGGAAAGATCGTGAAGAAGAACTTTCTGCCATCTTTGCTGAAATCGCCAGCCTTGCCGACGTTCTCATCGGTAACGAAGAAGACTTCCAGCTCTGCCTCAAGATCCAGGGCCCCGAAGCCGGCGGTAAAGGTATCACCGAAAAGATTGAAAACTTCAAAGAGATGGTCACCCGCGTCAAGGCCGCCTACCCCAATGCCTATGCTTTCGCCACTACTCTGCGTCAGGTCATCAACACCAACTGCCACCTCTGGGGTGCCATCACCAATGTCAACGGCGAATGGGCTGTTGTTGAGCCCCGTGAAATCCACGTTCTCGACCGTATCGGCGGCGGTGACGGATTTGTGGGCGGCTTCCTCTATTCCATTCTCAAAGGCTGGGAACCTGAAAAATGGATCCAGTTCGGATGGGCTACCGGTGCTCTTGCCACCACCCACCTGACTGACTACGGTCAGCCTGCTGACGAAGAACAGGTTTGGAGCATCTGGGCCGGAAACGCCCGCGTCAAACGCTGATCTCCCCTGCCCTTACACAAAAAAGCCGGAACCTTACAAGGTTCCGGTTTTTTATATATTACACTGTTTCCGACAAAGGTCGGTAAAAAAAGATTGAAAGAGTTGAGGCGGTAAAAAGCTCTATATTTTCAAAGCGGTCAACACAATTCACATTGCCCTGACTGCTTTTATTAAAAGGCTCTATTCCCGACATAGGGAGGTGAAAAAATATTCTTTATCCTGAAATCTTTTCACCGACAGAGATGAAAATGTTAAAATAGCCAAAGAAGCAAAAACACTGGGACTTCAAATTGATTGGTGTAAAAATGAATAAATACGATTCAATGGAATATTGTCCTGATTGTCATAAGAAAATGGTAGAAACAACGGTATATGAAAAATACTGTTCAGATATTGGTGAAACAATCACTGTTATGAATTGTGAACCATATTTGACATGCCCTGATGGATGTATTGCTCATGTGCCAGGGGAAGTTCTGGACGCTTTTCGCTTGCAAATTCAAGAAAGAATTGAAGAATGGATATTTAATAGAATACAATCTTTCGATGATTTCTCCAAACTTTTTTATACAAAGGCACAAGCACTTGCCTATATTAAACGACAGGCAAAAGTAATTTCTTGCAACGATACACGATTTAATCCACAAGTCATTAATAATGTTATTGACATACTTTGTTTTCATGTTTGTATTTGTGGGCAGAAATTCTATTTAAAGAAAAGCGTAAAGAAGTACTGCTTGTATTTTAATGGATTGTTTCCACTCTTTGAAGGTTTCTAATTTTTGAAACTGATTCTTATATAATTGATTCCTTGTGCGACGTGGAAACTTAGAACTTATCCCTAAATATTTGCAAATAAAAACATTGGATATTTTTTATCAAGAATTTTGATCACGGTAGAATATTCTGTAAGCAGTTACCTGCCCATATTGGGAACAGAGCGTTTATTTTTGAAAATTCAAAAATGAAAAGCGTTACTGAAAAAGGTTTGGGATCCACCTTCGCCAAGGCTACGGCGGACAAGAAAGAACGTGGGGTTTGGGGCGGGGGAAAAAGACCTTTCCTCAAAGGGCTTTTCCACCGCCCCAATTCCCCAAACCTTTTTTACCGATCTTTGTCGGGAACAGCACTTATTGAAAAAGAATTTTACTTCAACAAACTGACTCCCAGGATCCAGGGATATTCACTGCCCGATTTGGTCAAGCGGCAACGCCGCACGCCATTGACCGCAGCAGGCACTTCAATAACACATTTCTGGCCTGCCGCCATAATAACCGTGGACACAGTTCCGTCAACTTCAATATTGACCTTCCCTGCCCCCTGCAGTTCAACCAGACGCCCCTCCCCCTGCAAATCGAACTCAAGAAAGCCATTGGGAAAAACAGTATTCCCCACATAGCGGACAGGCATACCGTTTTCAATGGAACCGTGTGAAGCGTGCATATTCCGCTCGCATTTCCAGTCGTCACATACAGTTCCGGGAAGAACAAAGTCAACAACATCACGCCTGCTGCTCCACAGCTGTCTGGCCTTGTATTCTGCAGCATATTCCTGAATCAGAGTGCCATAAATGCTGCAAACACCTTCCTGATAGACTTTTTCAACAGGAACAGCCTTCAAAGGGAACACATCGTGTTCTTCGCCATTGACAAAGTTTTGAACTCCCCTGCCCTCTTGAGAAACTTCAGCAAGCCTGCTGCTTCTTTTGCGGACAGCTTCAGCATACTCCTCAGGAGAACGCAGCTCAGCCATAAACTCAACATAGTCAACTGTGTTTTCAATGAGGCACAGCAATGTATCTGTGGCTGCGACTGCATTGCCCCACAGACGCAAGATCCTGCTGCCCCAAACAGCAGGAAGCTGCGGAGCAAGACGTTGAGCTGTTTCAAAACCGGCCCTGGCAATGGCGACAGCTTCCCGTTTTTCGTCAATGATCTCTTGGTGAGAGGGGGTATTTTCCTTAAATTGAACAGACCAGACCCCTTCCAACGCAGCCAGAGGTTTATTTTCGGCAAAAAGGGCAAAATATCCGCCCGCTTTGAGCCATTTCAAAGAAGAATTCGGCGGGAATCCGTGAAAAATCAAATTACGGTTGATATAATGAGCTTTTTTAATCAATTCAAAACTCATCTTTCCCAATTCAATCATCTCAGCGGCAACAGTTTCCGGATAATTGAGCTTTGCAAACTCACTTCTGATCTCATCAGCCGTGATCTGCGGATCATCAATAGCCCGTGCATAAGCATAAAGGTTCACAGGGCAACTTTCAAAAACAGAATTTCCGATACGGTCAAGGCGAATCGCATAACGGCTGACTCCGCAACGCTGGGCGTGACGGACATAACGAACGATGTGATCTACATTTTCGGCAGGCAGAAATCCGGCACTCAAAAATTCCCCCAGACTGTCACACTCGGCTCCGGCAGTCAAATTCGGGATGGTGCAAAAGAATGGATTGTCAGGCAAAAAAGGCACAAAGTCATAAGGCGTAATCTTGGTTTCGACTTCAAAGGCGTGATCTTTTGCAGCAAGCTCCGCTCCGGCGAGGATATCTTTGTAATCCTGAGCGATGGAACCAAAAGAACGCAAGATGAAACGCTTGTTGCGCTTTTCGTGTTCCTCGGCAAATATGCGGACGATATGATTCACAACCTTTTCAGGCGGATAAACGTCGGGAGTTGAATTGTGAATGGCTGAAAAATCCGCTTCAGTCAAAGTCAGCACAATACCGTCCAATTCAGGCAACGCTTCAAATGCTTTGGAAAGTTTGTAACGCAAAAGATCACCGAAAGGCTTTCCAAGGAGATCAAATTCTCCGTTTTCATCCCTGAGTCCCGGCACCTGCCGGAGAAATTCCGGCCAGACAGTCACTTCCCGGTGCCAGTAATATACAGGACGGCCGGAATTGTGAGCCAGGGTAAGAATTTTACGCAGTTTTTCACGATTGGCAAGGATCCCTTCTTTGTCGATGCTTTTGGCAACTTCAGGGTAATCCTCATAAAGTACAAGTCCGTCAAGTCCCCCCAGCAGCGTATGACAGGCGGCACAGATCTCAAATGAATCGACACGAAACTTCTCAGCTTCCTTTATTACCCGTTCCATATATTCAACATTCAACTGGGTAGGATGCATCAACGACCAGGTGATTTCAGCTTGCGGCATAAGATTTTTCCTTATAGTAATTGTAGAATGTTCTCTGCCTTAATATAAGGTAAAAATGAAAATTTACAAGCAGAAAAATAAAAAACATCATTTTTTTACACTTTTTCCTTGACGAGGTCTGAATTATGGATTATATTATAGAAGAACCGTAAAAACGGCTAACAAATCAAGGGAGTTATTACTATGCAAAAGAAAAGATACGCAGTGTGCGGTGTCTCATCACGGGCAATTGGAATGTATGTCGGTCCGATGCTCCGTCAGTTCAGTCATTGTGCAGAACTGGTCGCTCTGCTCGACATTGATCCTCTCCGTTTCCAGGTCTGCAAAGATCAGGTTCCCGAAGCCAAGGATGTGCCCGAATATCTGGCCGCTGATTTCGACAAGATGATGGCAGAAACCAAACCCGATGCCATTCTGGTTGTCTGTATGGACCGTTACCACGTTGAATACATCGTCCGCGGACTCGGTTATGATGTTGATGTCATCAGCGAAAAGCCTATGACCACCAACACCGCCGATGCTCTCAAGGTGATGGAAGCTGAAAAGAAATCCAAAGGTAAAGTCATCTGCACCTTTAACTACCGTTACAATCCTGTCCACACCAAGATCCGTCAGATGATCGTGGAAGGCAAGATCGGTAAAGTGACCCACGTTGACCTTAACTGGTACATCGATATCAAGCACGGTTCAAGCTATTTCCATCGTTGGAACCGTATGCGTGAAAACTCCGGAAGTCTTTCCATCCACAAGTCCAGCCACCACTTCGACTTGGTCAACTGGTGGGTTGACGGTATTCCGGAATACGTCCACGCTTTCGGTGCTCTGAACCACTATGGCCCCAACGGCATCTTCAATCCTTCCAAAAAGGATGGCCGTCACTGCAATGAGTGCGAAGAAAAAATGCAGTGCCCCTACAAGGCCCGCTGGTCCACCCGTAATTCTTCCATCTTTGCCAAGGACGATCACATCAACGCTTTTGAAGGCCCCAAAAAGCTCTTCACCACCTATCGTCCCGATATGTGTATGTTCGACTCTGAAATCAACATCCACGACACCTTTATCGCCAACATCAAATACCGCAACGGTGTTCTGTTGAACTACTCCGCCAACTTCTCCACCCCCTACGAAGGCTATCATCTCGCCTTCAACGGTACCCACGGCCGTATTGAAGCCGCTGAATTCGGTGGTGCCGGCGGTGCTGCACTTCCCAACCCCAACACTGACGGTGTGCGTTACATCGACTACTTCCCCATCTTCCAGGGACGTGAACGCATCAGCATCGTCAAACGCGAAGGCGGCCACGGCGGCGGCGACAGTGCCATCCACGAAGATATCTTCCTCGGTGAAGATCCCGCCCGCAAGTTTGACATCCTCGCCAAGAGTGTGGACGGTCTCCGTGCCATCTCCATTGGTGACGCTGTCTACGAGTCCATTATGGACGGTCAGATCAAGGATCTTACCGGATTCATCCAGTAATATTCTGCTGCGACACAATCCCCTGCCCTTCTTTGTGAAGGGTGGGGGATTTTTTTTGACAAAAAAATGTTATTCTGCGAAAAAAACTCTTGAAATTGATCGTCTTTATGCTATATTTTACAAATAGCTTTTCAACCTCTTTTTCCCTTGTTTTTTCAAGGAAATCTGTTTGAAAATTTGATTGTTTTTTTTGAAATTAAAATATCGGGGTAATTCACTATGTTCAATCGCAAAAGTTTGAAGTTTTTGGAAGATTTTATGATGACTTCCAGTCCTTCCGGCTATGAAATGGAAGCCGGAAAACTTTTCCGTGCCTATTTGTCAGACTGTTGTGATGAGGTCAAAGCAGATGTGCTCGGCAACTCCATTGCCGTACTCAATCCTGAAGCCAAGACCCGCGTTATGCTGGCGGGACATTATGATGAAATCGGCTTTCAAGTGGTTTATATTTCAGATGACGGACTGATTTACTTCCGTCCCAACGGCGGCATTGATAAACTCAATGTGCCCTCCTCTGAAGTGGAGATTCTTACTGAATCCGGACGGATCCCCGGTGTCATCGGTAAAAAACCGATCCATTTGCTCAAAGAGTCAGAACGCAGCAAAGCTCTGGAATTGACAGATATGTGGATCGACATCGGTGCGGAATCCAAAGCTGAAGCCGCCGAAATTGTCAAAATTGGCGATCCCGTTGCTATGCGTTCCAATTTCCGCTTTCTCGGAAAAAACCGTTTTTCCTCCAAAGGAACCGATGACAAGATCGGAGCTTTTATTGTTGCTGAAACAATGAGAGCTCTTTCAAAACGCAAGCTCAATGTGGCTGTTTATGGTGTGGGAACTGTTCAGGAAGAAGTCGGGCTGAGGGGCGTTGAAACTGCCGCTTACGCCATAGCTCCCCAAATCGGTATCGCATTGGATGTGGGCTTTGCCACTGATCTGCCTGATGTCCCCAAAAAACAATTGGGCGAAGCCTCTCTCGGGGCTGGTCCCATTCTTACACGCAGCTGTGACAACAACATTGAACTTGGCAAACTGCTTCGTAAAGCCGCCGCCGCCCATAAGATCCCTTATCAGGAAACCCCGGCTCACCGGGCCACAGGCGGAACCGATACCGCAAGATTGCAAATGACCCGCGGCGGTGTCGCCACGGCATTGATCAGTATTCCCAATCGTTATATGCACTCACAGGTGGAAATGTGTGACTTGCGGGATGCTGAAGGGGCTGTGCAGATTCTGACTGAAACCATTGCCGCATTGACCGGTGACGAAAATTTCATTCCCGGAGTAAATTGATAAAAGATGGCAGAAGTCAATAATCAGAAAAAACGCCGTCCCCGTCAAAAAGGGGAACTGCGCAGTTATCTTTACAGCGGTGGTTTTCATCGTCTGGAAGGAAAGTCAACTGCGCCCGGCAGCCTGGCAAAACCGGAACACAGTACGTTCCGTACGATATGCCTCATTTCTGCGGAGATTCTTTTTCTGGCAGTGGGATTGTGGTATATGTTCCGCTGAGTTATTTTTGGGAAAGGCTCTGTGCCCTATATGGGAGTTTTTCCGTCTTCGCTGCCCTACGCTGCGACAAGGGAGCAAGCAAATACAACGAGCCGACGTTTCGGCCTTTCCTCTGCACCCCAACTCCCACAAGGGCTTTTACCGACCTTTGCCGGGAACAGAGCGTTTGAAAAAAACCGCACAGAAAGTTTCTGTGCGGCTTCTTTTTGCAGATAAAACTTTTGAGTATAATACAGGTATCACTTTTCCTGCGTATTTATAACAATATGGCTGATATTGAATTTATTTTCTGAAACAGTGCCGAAAATCTGCAAAACCATATTGCCGGATTTTATATTCTCCGGAGAGACAACTGTTCGGACAGTAACTTTTCCGGGGGCTTTGAATTTGATCCTCTTTCCGGCATATTCTATCTCCCCCCGGCCCTCCTCTGCCGGATAAACCGGTGCACACAATTTTCCAGCTGACCTGAATCCCAAACGGCTGTGCCGTTCTGCTTCAATAACCATTCGTCTGCAAATAAAGGTTTTTCCCTGTTTGACCTTTTTTGCCTCTTGGGGGGCAAGCAAGAGCCAAACGATCTGCCCCGGTTTGAGAGATGAAAAATCCACTGTATGTTGTTTGAAAATCTGAGTTTTATTGCTCCAGTGCAAGTTATAAACTTTCTTTCCGGCCTGTGCTGCGGAACCGGCAGAAAACGCCGGAGCAACAGTTATCGTTTTGCTTTCTTTGTCAATCTTATGCACCACGGCAGAAGTGCCGCTCTTAAACTCCTTGCCCCAAAGCACAGCACTCCAGGCAGCACAGCAAAGAAATAAAATATTTTTCATCTCCTCCCCTTTCCATAAAAAAACTCCGGATTCCATAAAAGGACCGGAGTTTGTTAAGTAAATTATTTCAGAACACCGCCAGTATCGGCATCCGTGGCATTGCGGGAATAGCGTGCCAGATAACCGCTCAAGTGTTTGACAGGCGGTTTCCAATGCTTTTTCCGCTCGGCAAGAACTTCGTCAGGAACTTCCAGTTTCACTGAACGATTGGGAATGTCAATATCTATAATATCTCCGGGTTCCACCAAAGCGATCGTTCCGCCGGAAGCCGCTTCGGGGCTGACGTGGCCGATACAGGCCCCGTGAGTTCCTCCGGAAAAGCGTCCGTCGGTAATAAGAGCCACACTGTCCCCCAAACCGCTGCCGATAATGTAGCTTGTGGGAGCCAGCATTTCCTGCATTCCGGGGCCGCCTTTGGGGCCTTCATAACGGATGACGACAACGTCTCCCGCCTTGACCTTTCCGGCAAGGATCCCTTCGCACGCTTCTTCCTGACTTTCAAAGATCACAGCAGGCCCTCTGTGGGTCAGCATCTTGGGATCGACTCCCGCAGCTTTGACCACAGAACCGCGTTCAGCAAGATTACCGAAAAGAATCGCCAAACCGCCAGACTGACTGTAAGGATTATCGAGGGTGCGGATAATAACGCCATCCGGTTCGGGAGCAGAAGCATATTCCTGAGCCAGAGTCATTCCGGAAACTGTGGGCGTATTGCCGTCCAAAGCTCCGGACACTTTGCTTATTTCTTTCAATATGGCCATAATGCCGCCCACTTTATGAAGGTCGATCATATGATACACACTTGAAGGAGAGATCTTGCAGATATTGGGCGTACGGCGGCTGACAGCATCAATAAGTTTCAAATCGAGCTTGACTCCGGCCTCAGTGGCAACAGCCAGAGTATGAAGCACCGTATTGGAGCTGCCCCCCATTGCCATATCAAGGGCAAGAGCGTTAAAAAAGCTGCTTTCAGTAGCATACGCCTTAGCCGGAAGCGCATTGGGATCTTTTGCCATTTCAACAGCACGGCGGGCGGCTTTTTTCCAGAATTCAATCCGTTCTTCAGAGACAGCCGGAATCGTACCGTTTCCGGGAAGAGCCAAGCCGAGAGCTTCGCAGAGGCAGTTCATACTGTTAGCGGTAAACATTCCGGAACAGGAACCGGCTCCCGGACAGGCGGCACACTCCAACTGAGCGAGATTTTCCTCTGAAATAGCTCCGGTTTTTCTGCCGGCCACACCTTCAAAAACGCTGATAAGGTCGGTTTCTGACTTGGTAAAGTCCATTTTTTTACCGGGCAGCATCGGGCCGCCGGAAGCAAAAATGGTGGGAATATTCAAACGCATAGCCCCCATAAGCATACCGGGAACAACTTTGTCGCAGTTGGGAATACAGATCATCGCATCAAAGGGATGCGCCATTCCCATACTTTCCACACTGTCGGCAATGATCTCTCTGCTGGGCAGGGAATATTTCATTCCCTGATGTCCCATAGCGATACCGTCACAGACGGCAATGGTGTTGAATTCATAAGGCACACCGCCTGCGGCTCTGATCTCATCACAAATGATTTGCCCGACTTTATTCAAATGGCAATGTCCGGGGGCGATATTGGTATAGGAATTACAAACTCCGATAAAAGGTCTTTCGATCTCCTGAGGAGAAATTCCAGTAGCATACATCAGGGAGCGGTGTGGGGCACGCTCAAGGCCTGATTTCATTATATCACTTCTCATAGTTTCTGATCCTTCAAATATAAGACTGACGAATATTTCTGTTTTATAATATAAGGTATCAAAGGGATTTTGTCAAGGTTTTGTACGGGAAAATTTATTTGACTTGAGGTGAAACAAGTGCTATATTATCCCGGAGATTATCAATTATCCTTCATTTTCATAAGGGGATCGTATTTATGGCAGAAAAAAAGAAAAAGTCCGCAAAGGGAGGCAGAAAGAGTTTTTGTCTGAAAATCCTCCTGACGGTACTTTTATTTTTCATACTTCTGCTCGGCGGAACAGCTTGTTTTGCCTGGCGGCGGATCGGCGGGGGGCTTTCAGAATCGGAAAAAGCCTTTTACAGCAAACTTCCGAACTATCGCAACGGCAAATTTCTCAATCTCGAAAAAATCGACCTCGACCCCAAAAAACTGGCAAAAAAAGCAGGCTTTTTCCGTTTTATATTTTCCTCTCCCAATGTCCCCAAACAGCCCTACCCCCGGGTGGAACTGATAAAGAGCAGTTTTCCTCCCCGGCCTGAAGAATTCAATGTCTGCTGGCTGGGACACTCGTCGCTGATCTTTGAACTGGGGGGAGTCCGCTTTATGGTCGATCCGGTTTTCGGTAATGCGGCCCCCCTGCCCGGCATCGTCCGCCGTTACACGCCGAGCCCCCTCCCCCGGGCTGAGATTCCGGAGCTTGATTTTGTGGTCATTTCTCACGATCATTACGACCACCTTGAATATGAAACGATCCGTGCTTTCAGGGACAAAAAATTTCCCATCATCACAACTTTGGGAGTTGGTGCAAGACTCCGCAGCTGGGGAATCCCTGCACGCAGGATCATAGAAATGAACTGGAACAACTATACAACCGTTGCCGGAGTCAAGATCACAGCTCACCCGGCACGGCATTTTTCCGGCCGCACATTTGATGACCGTTTTACCACCTTGTGGGCATCCTTCAGTTTTGAACGCAACGGCCGTAAAATCTTTTTCGGAGGAGACGGCGGATACGGAAAGCACTTTGCTGAAATAGGAAAAACTCACGGCCCCTTTGATCTGGTCTGTCTGGAAATCGACGCCTGGAATGAACGATGGCCCAATAATCATTCTTTTCCGGAAGATGTTATAAAAGAGTTCCGGGATCTTAAGGGCAGGCTGCTTCTGCCTATCCACTGGGGCGTTTTTGATCTTGCAATGCACCCTTGTTATGAATCCATCAACAAGGTCCGGGACCTTGCACGGCAAACAGGTGTTCCGCTTCTCATACCCGCTATGGGAGAAAGAAAACGGCTGCCGTAAAAATATAACTTGCAGCATAAATTTTTATCACTTCTTAAATAATATAGGGTTTTCAGAACTTATGGCAAAACGTATTTCGATTCCGCCTTTGGCAGAAAACAATCTGGTCAGGAACAATTGCTTCGGTCAGCTTCTTTCCTTTTACCGCTGCTCAGGAAGCGGCACCGCAGAAGTAATAAACGGCCCTCCCGTTTTCTGCCGGGTGACAAATGGAACCCTTGTTCACGTTTTTGATATTGACAATCAGGAGCACGCCGATCCGGACAGTGTATTCCCCTATCGCGGGAAATTTGTTTTCAAATTCCGTGCCCGGGGAACAGGAAAGATCAAAGGAGGTATCCGCTGGCGGCTCTCCTATTTCCGGGGCGATATGGATTTTATGGTTCGTACAACTCCGGAATATAAGCTCACCGGAGAGTTTCAGGAATACAAATTTGAAGGCACCATCGACGATTTCCACGCCTGTGTCAATGATCGGCTTTTTTGGGAAGTTACAGAAGGTTATGCCGATATTACAGGTATAGGATTGAACTATCCGGAGCCAGTCCGTGAAGCAGAGTTTGATGTGCCTCATATTGTAGCATTGCCGGGAGAAGAAATTAAATTCAATTGTTCCGGAGCTCAGGAACTTCTATGCTGTTACGGACATTGCAAAAATGATCTTACGCCGGAATTTCTTGAAAACACCCGAAACGTCAGAATGCCCTTGCGTGCCGCAGGCGGAGAGGGAATGCGTTTTGTCGCTGTCGGGAAAGCGGAAAATTCCCGAAAGTCTCTCTTTGTTTCCACGGCCCCTCCCCGGCTGCTCACCCGTATGCGTAATTGCCTCTTTGACAAATCCCCCCGTCATCTGCTCTTTTTCGGAGACAGTCTGACAGCTTACGATGCCGGACGCAACTATACCGATATTGCCGGAGCTTTTCTGCCGGAAACCTGGAGCTTTATGAATGCCGGTATCGGCGGCGATGATCTGCCCCGTCTTGCCAAAAGGCTTCAGGGCAAGGCACGCACCTACCGGCTTGAACACTTTGAACATATCTGGGATAAAATCCCGGATGATATATTCCTTTTTTACGGAGCCAACGATTCAAAGGCCAACTGGCGGGATGACTACAAATTCCCGGGGACCTCTCTGGAAGAAGAAAAACGCTGTCTGGAAGATATTTGGCAGGTCTTTCAGGAAAAGGCCCCCCGGGCCCGTGTCACCGTTATTTCGGCTGCTCCCGGCTATCACCCCTATCAGTTGGAACGTAACGGCAGACTCAGGGAGCAAAAAATCCAGCACACTCTTTTCGGGATTCCGGAACACATAAAAAACTTCAACCGGGCCGCCAGAGATTTTGCTGCCGGCAAAGGATGGAACTATCTGGATTTTCACCGGGTCTGTGCCGCCCACGGAGATTTGAAATCCCTGTTCATCCCGGATGACGGTGTTCATATGACTCTGACAGGACATCAGGTACTGGCAGCGGCACTGCTTGAATATTTGCAAAAATAAACGATTGTCCGGAGAATTTAATTTCCCCTTGAAATCAAAACCACCGGCTTAGCCGGTGGTATGCACCACGCCTTCAAGGCGATGATGCCGGCAGCCCGACACGGGCTCTGAACAGGTTCGCCATGCGCAACTATTTTTCAAGCTACTGCTGAAGCGGTATTTTTTATGCTTGGGGATTCTTGCTACCCGTAAACGGGTCTATGTACTCTCTAAAAGTCAGCTGTTCATGTGCTTGATCTTCAGCCAACTGGTTCTGAATATACGCAGTTATTGCACGAGCATCTGCTCCAACCGTATTGACATAATACCCGCGGCACCAGAAGTGCCGATTCCCGTATTTATACTTTAGGTTGGCG
>SUWB01000055.1 GCA_015061745.1 Lentisphaerota bacterium
AAAGAACCCGCCAGCTGAAACTACACAAAACCGTGGTCGGAGCCGGGAGCCGGCGAAGGCCGCAGGCCGAGCGCGCAGGGCGCAGCGTAATGAACCGCTGCGGTATTCCGCAGCGGATGCCCCCGGCAGGGGGCAGATGAAGCGTAGACCGAGCAACAGAGCCCCTTGAGATCAGCCAAAGGCTGTCTCAAGGGGTGATACGTAATCTAAGAAAGAACGCTCCACATATCCCCTGCCGGAGCCCACCACCTCTCAAATCCCGTATCACCATTGCACCCCCTATCTGCGCCGCCCCGGCTGAAAGAGTTGGGGGCTTGGGGGAAGAGAAACGCTTGCCGTGTCTCTTACCCCAACTCCCCGGAGCAGAAATAATCAAACACAGCCTTAAGTATGGTCGGGTAAAATTACCATAAACCTTAAAAATTATCGTTTTCCGGCAATATCCCCCCGCAAACCTTTTGTTTCCAGTGATATCCTCCCGCAAAGATTTGTCCCCGGAGATATCTCTCTGCCGCCCTTTCAGGGGCTGATCTTGTTTTTTCTTATATCGTCCCGGGGCTGCGGGGAATTACAGCCCCCTTGCCCAGGTCTATTCTCTGCCGGGCTTTCAGCCCTTGCCGCCCTTTCAGGGCTTGTGCCTCAATGGGGGAGAGAAATAGCTCGGGGCAAAAAAAATAGTTTTGCAACAGCCCCGTCCTCTCACACTACCGTACGTGCTGTTCGGCAGACCGGGATGCAGTCAATGCGTATGCCGTGCATCCCCCCCAAAAGCGGCGGGATCGCTCCCGCCGCGAACTGCAAAAAATCCTCTACTCCCCGGAGGGGATTTGTACCAGAAAAACAGGCTGCCAAATGCCGCCTGCGCCCCGGTTATCCTCAACTCGCACTGTGATGATCTGGTGCTTTTTGCGCCAATCGATCGCCCCGGAAACAGGCACAATGAAAGCACTGCGCCAATCATCATCGTTTTTGAATTCACGGGTGTACACCTGTCTGCCGTTGAGGTAAATCAGGGCTGCTTCATCTACAGCTCCGAAAAAGATGCCGATTTTCTTTCCTTTCCAGCTTTCAGGCGTGCTGAAGCTCTGTGCATACCAGCCGAAGCCGTCATAATTCTTGAGTGATTTTTTCAATTTTTCCGGCACATCAGGGCGTGTCTGATTTTCCCAGTGACAGTCAACATAAATGGGAGACCATTCTTTTTTGTATTTATACCAGGGCCATTGGGCCCACTTTGCCTTAATACCTTCATCTTGCGGATCTGGCGAAAAATACCAGCGGTTTGAAATCATCCGCACATCCTGTATGCCTTTGAATTTTGCCGCTTTGGCAATACCTGTCAAATCTCCGTATTTGATTTCTATTGTCCCCTGGCGCAACAGATTGGAATTCAGTTTTTCCCGATTGCCGATCCGGAACTTCAGCAACTCCTGTGCCGCAGACATTTTCTTTTCTTTGGGGGCACAAATCGCCTTGTAAGTCATAAGAAAGTGTTTATGGCAGAGTAAAAGCCATTCGATCCGTTTCTTTTCCACCGGAGTCCGGGCTTTTCCTGCCGCTTTTTCGAGGATCTTCCCGGTGATTGAGAAGTCAGCCTCGGTGTAATATTGGGCAAGTCGCCACATCAATCCGCGGCGGCTGTCGCCGTAACGGCCTGCCTTTGCAAGTTCCGCCCGATCGGGCATAATCCGTTTTTCCCAGATATTCCTGCGCCAGTAGGAATAGTATTCCCGGATCTCATTTTTTGCATTTCCGAAGCCTTCACAATAATGTGCCAGCAGTTCCTCAAATGAAGCTTCAGGATAGTTGTGTGCCCGGGCAAGGATATATTCCGCAACGCCTGAAGCCCCCCAAAATCCGTGACTGCAATCATAATCTGTTCCAACGATGCCGTTTTTGAAACCGATTTGAAATCCCTGCCAAAGCTGCTTTTCAAATCCCATCGGCAATCCGATATTGCAGTGCAGATCATTGGGACGCTGAAACAGTGTTTCTGCCCCCATCTTACGCCATCCTTCATATACTTTCTGCATTTTTTCAAGAGAGGTCATTGAAGGTACAAGCCCGACGACCACGCCGGGACTTACCTTTGTTTTTATTGGCGGTGTCACGTATGAAGCATAAGCGTAGATACTTACCTTGACCCGGGGATCGATCTTACGGGCTTTGGCAAGCACCTGATTGGCAAAGTAAAAATATCTGTCACTCAAGTGATCCTGCCACTTCTCTCCCGGAGGGGTCACATCAAGTTTGCGGCAGCTGACACATTCGCAATAGTCTTCCCAATCGTTTTCACAAATATTGATGTATGCCGGCCGGGGTTTCCGGTCAGCCCATAATTCCACGATTTTGTTCTGCAGTGCTTCGTTGGAAACACACATCTTGATCGTTTCCGGCTTTTGAGGTCGGGCCGGAGCTCGCTTGCCGTTGAAAAGAGCAAAATATTCCGGATGATTTTTCCCGTAACGCTTCCACCACCGGGTAAAAGAATGTCCGAAAGGGATATAGACTCTTCCGCCCATACGGTGATGCTTCATCCAGATCAGGTTCTCTCTGCTTTTGGCGTTATATTCATCACGGCTGTACTGCAGACTTTCCGGAATACCGGCGGTATTCAGCTTGCCGCTCCGGTAATAACCGCCCGGATAATCCGGACGGATGTGCCGGGAAATCAATCGCCAGGGATGCCAGGTGAATTTGCCTTCGGTAAGTTTTAATTGGGAAGCCGGGATATAGAAAACACCATTGTCGCCCGGTTCCATCCAGCGGATATGCAGCTGCCGCTCCAGAAATTCAGCGACAGCAGTGATTGATCCTGTACGGCGGCGGCCAAAGGCTTTCAACTCGCCTCTGGGAGATTTTTCATCATCTCCCGCAAAGGTGACACCGCGGGCAGTTACTTCAAAACGTGCTTCTTCACTTTTCATCCCCTGGGGATTGGTAAAAAGGAAAGTGAATTTATCCTTCTGAGGTACAGAAACGACGGGAATCGTTTTTCCGGTTATCATTTTCAAATGATGCTGAAGATCTTTTGCGGCAAATTCGGCGATGCCGCCGCATTCGGCAGAAAGTAAAATCTGAGCATTTTCCGGATTGACTGTAATTTCTGCAGAAAAAAGTGCGGAAAAAACAAACAGTACCGCACTAAACAACGTGGATTTTTTCATAATAAACTCCTGTAATTTTCTGAAAATCACCTTACCTGGCCCACGCCTGTTCGGCGGTGGGGTTCCAGAAGCTGCTGCGGCACTCATCGGTCAGCTGAATATTTTTAATCGGGATCCGGCGGGCTGAAACCATACTGACATGAAAATCTGCAAATCCGACATTTTCCATACCGTCATTGGGAATAAATACCTTGCGCCCGGCATAAACCGTTTTTTTACCGTGGGAAAAACGGGGAAAACTATCCTTGCCTTCGGCGGATACCCGGGGATTGGCGGCTGATCCCTCCTGAAGTTGAGCCGTCCGTGAAGGATACCTGACCATTGACTGTTTTATACAGGGCTTGTTGAGTCCCGGATAATAGTAGCTTTCATTGAAAGCGATCCCATATATATAATTGTCTCCAGTACCGTCGACAGCGACAAGTTCCTCTATAAGAACGCTGGGACACACAAATTTCCCCGGCAGATAAGTGGAACCGTTTTTCGTCCATCCGCCGATCTTTCGTCCGTCATTAACCCCGAGATACTGGGCAAGCATCCCGTTGCGGGTACTGCGTGAATCCACCCACGGCATACCTGAGTGACCGGAAAAAGGTTCATAAGAGGATTTACTCCACGTATTTGCATTATACAGTGAAATATAAAACCCTTTGTTGTCATCGCAATAACTGGAACTTGCTTTGGCGATATTGCCGAAATTACCGGTACATAAAACGCTCTTTGCCCGTTCTCTTGCCTGCTGCAGAGCGGGCAGCAGCATAGAAGCAAGTATGGCAATGATAGCAATAACGACCAAAAGTTCAATCAGCGTGAACGCTGATTGAGTGAAGATGTGAAGATGTGAAGAGCATTTTTGACCGTTGTCAAAAATGCGTGAAGTGCGCCCTTGCGGGCGTAAGGATGTGTACTTTTTATAAATTATTTTGAGGTAATAAAACGGCAAAAACCTAACTTTACAAGCAACACTCACCAGCAGTTCAATCAGTGTGAACGCCGGTTGTGTGAAGATATGGAATCGTGAAGTATGCCCTGACGGGCGTGAGGATGTGTACTTTTTACTGATTTTCTTAAAAAAACGCAACGGAACAATAGTGATTTGACACATTCTACTGACCGGCAGCTCTATCATCCCAAATTCTTTCCCCGTTTTTCTCATTTTATTCACCTCCTTTGTTTTTGATATTTACGGATCGCTTCCATAGTGATTTTTTGAATATACTCCGGATCTTCGTTATTGTGTCCGTAGTAATAACAGGCAAGATGATCCGGCCTGATCCGCTCAAGTGTCTCCTCCAGTTCCCGGTGATAGTTCCTGTGTTCAGAAGTCGGAATCAGGATGTTTTCAAGCAAGGCAAAAGTCCCACATTTTCCCGCAGCTTCTTCACAAATACGAGGCCAGAGGTCGAGGACAGAAGCCTTGGTCCGGCACACCGTTTCGTGAAAATAACTTTTCCCGCAAAGTGTTCCGTCAAATCCGGCATAATCGACATACTCCAGAGCTGCTGCACGGCGGGTGAATTCAGGTGTCGTAGGCGGCATATTAAAAAGAGTGATCGCAAGCTCCGGCCGCAGCTTCTTTGCCGTCGAGATCAGCGTTTGTATATAATCCAGCATACTCAAGCGTGCCTCCTCCTGAGTTCCGGGATGTCCGTAACGGGCAATGGTCGCAGGATGCGAACTTGGTGTTTCAGCTTCTTTAGGTTCATCAAAAATCAAACCGTCCAGATCAAAACTTTTCACGATCATTTCAATGAAATCGACAGAAGCCTGAAGTACTTCCGGTACATCCACGCAACAACATCCGGGGACACCCGGCAATTCCCATTCCGGATGGGCCGAAGAAAAATTGCTTGTCATAAAAGGTGCCCCCGCAAACCTTCCGGCAAACCGGCTGGGGATCAGAAGAACTTTAAGTCCATATTTATGTGCTATGGCGATCTGCTGTTCGATAGCACGCATAGAATACATAGCTTCACTTTCAGAAAAAGAAAGATCGACCGCATCAAATCCATTGGCACGCATCTCGCCGAATACACGATCCCAATGAGAAGGGATCACAGTCCAATTTCCATAGGACAAGGTGTAAGCTGAAAGAAACATTTTTCCTCATTGTTTGCATTTTTATTCATTGTGTGGTATATTATATTCCAGATTCAATAAAAAAGCAATTCCGTTTATGTGGACTTTTTTTTCAAAAGTATTTCATTTTTTGTTATGGCTATCATCTGGTATGACACAAGCAAACGCATAACTTTGTCAATTGGGCCCCTGACCCGTGCCGGTTTTCTGGAAAACAAAACGACTTCGATAGACAGAGTCTTCGACCATTTGAGTTTTTCTTACCGCACAGGGGCTCCCGACATAAAATTGCTCGTTCGTACCCGGGGGAAAGAAATGGTTGTGACAAAGCCTCATTGTATGCTTTTTCTGCCGGGGGAACACGCTGTAACGACTCCTCTTATGCCGTGCAATGAATTCTATTTCGTTATTCAGCATCCGGAACAGTTTCTGGGAGGACAGCAACCTTCAAGAGATGAATTCGGCGTGATGTATCCGGAAGAGGGTTCACCGTTTTTTACCTATATGAAGATGTTTCTGCAGCTTTTCAAAGGACCTGTTTCTCCGGGGATATGCACACAGTTGGATAGTTTAGTTATGGCAATGCTCGGCAGCACATATTACGGTATCGTCTCTCCCAACAGGATGACACCGGTCGAGGCCATTGAAGGATATATCAACAATCACTATACTGAAGATATCGATTTTGAAGCTGTTGCCGCACATTATGGTCTGAGTTTTTCGACATTCCGCAGACAGTGGAAACAGTATAAAGAAGAAACACCGGGGCAAATGGTGTTGAGACTGCGCAACCGCACCGCTCTGGATCTGCTGCGGAACCGGCAGCTTCTGATCGGTGACGTGGCTGAAATGACCGGATATCCAGACATCCGTTATTTTTCCCGCTTTTTCCGCAGAATGAACAATATGTCCCCCTCCGGATACCGGGAAATGATATTCCGTAAAGAAGCTGAAAAGGCTAATCAAGCAGGGGAGACTGTTGAAGGATAAACGCGTCATTCCCGTCCTCTCGCACGACTGTACGTGCTGTTCGTCAGACCGGGATTTTGCTATTGCCTTCTTTCAGATTCCACCTTATAATGGACACCCTTGGCTTTCGCTAACAGTTCCTACTGACAAGGCCTGTATCGGACTTTCACCGACGAGTCAATGCGCGTGCCGCGCATACCAAACAAAAAGCTCTGCCGTTTCCGGCAGAGCTTTTTTGTACCTTTGAAACAAGGATCAGAATTTCACAAGGCCATCGATCTTGACCGCCTTTCCGGTACGCATAGAAATATTGCCTGCGATACCGGTGAGAATAGATCTTGCACCGTCGATATTGTTGGCAGCAAGACCCAACGGATCCTCTTTCACACCTCTGAAAATGTGTTCAAGGATCAAGGTGTCACCGCCGCCGTGGTCGGCATCGGCAGCAACTTCAGGATAGTCGATGATCCAGGGCTGTCCCCAGTGGGGCTGGAAAAGAATTTCAGGAACAAGATCAGCTCTGGCTGATTCCAGGGGACGGGCTCCGGGATAGTTCACAATGTCAAATTCGTTGGTGGTACGGTTCTTGTAGCTTGAAACTTCCACGCAATTGACTTCCAGACGGCCTTTGGTACCGTTGAAAACAACACGATATCCTTCCCAGGGAGCGTGAGCGTTGAGAGAATAGGTCATAATGGCCTTGTTCTTGTAACGGACGATCACACCCATATTGTCCTCAATGCTGATGCCGTCGCTGAACACATTGAGGTCGCGGAAGTAATGATCTTCATCTTCTGAACCGAAATAAATGTTGTCGAAAACATCTTTCCAATGCTCATCCTGAGGGCCGACGTAACGGAAAGGATCCTTGGCGGCTCTTTCATTTCTGGTGCGGTAATAGGTATAGTCGATACCTCTGGATTCAGCATTGCTGCGGCCGTAGAAACGCAAATCTCCCATTGCGTACACTTCTTCAGGTTCAGTGTCCATCCACCAGTTGACAAGGTCAAAGTGGTGAGTGGATTTGTGAACCAGCAGACCGCCACTGTTCAGTTTGTCCCGGTGCCAGCGGCGGAAATAATCTGCACCGTGGCAGGTGCTCAGAGCCCATTCAAAATGCACGCTGGTGATATCCCCAACGATTCCGCTGCGGATGACCTCTTTGACTTTGGTATTCCGGGGGGAATAACGATAGTTGAAAGTCACAGTCACTTTGCGGCCGGTACGTTTCTGGGTATCAATGATCTGCTGACACTTTTCAATGTCCACAGTCATAGGTTTTTCGGTAATGACATCACACCCGAGTTCCATAGCACGGCAGATGTATTTGTGATGAGTACGGTCAACAGATGTAACGATGACCTTATCAGGTTTCTGCTCAGCGATCATACGGTCAAAATCCGCAGCCTTGTATGTGGGGATGGGATCGTGATCGTAGTTCTTTTTGATGTATCTGTTCCAATAGTCCATACGGTGCTGATTGGTGTCGCAGATAGCACAAAGAACACCTGCTTCAGCGTGTTCTTTCATCAAAGCGGTGATGTACATCCAGGAACGCTGTCCGGTTCCCACGTGAACGTAACGGAGCTTTTTGTCAGCCATAATTTTTTTCCTTTTTTCAATAATATAAATTTGTTTCACCGGATCACTTACCGGCAAGGAATCCCTTTACAGCAGCAGCCTGTTCGGGCCACTTGATGATCTCCCGGTCTCCGAGAATCACAAGACCGTTAATTTTTCCTTCAGAGAGCAATGCACGGGCATAACTGAGCTGGTGGAGGAGCAATTCCGGCATCGTACCGGCATCAGCGGTACCGTAGTCGTGGAGGAAAAGTCCCATCAGAACTTTTTTGCCGGGGAAATTCTCGCGGCAGAGGGTAACGTATTTCTCGATTTCGAGCAGTTCTTCCTGATACCAGAACCAGAGGTTGACACCGTCAAGGTAAGGTTGAAGTGCTGAAAAGTTTTTCACTCCGAGCTCGTGACAGTAAACAACGCCATAGAGCTCCAGAGCCGGATTGTGTTTTTTAAGATTGGCATTAACAGCGGCGACCTGTTCCACCTTGTCATCATTCACATCATCAAGGGCGGCGGTCATATCGTCCATCATACCGCCTTTGATGTTGGGATACTTCAGAGAAAGGCGGCTGAGTTTTTCAGCACATTCGGCATTGGTTTCAGGCTGCTGCCCGGGGGCACGGCAGGTGGTGGTGACCATAGCGAGCAATTTTTTCATTCCCGCGTGACGGGCGATCATTTCTTCGCTGGTGGCACCGTAAACGTAAACACCGTTTTCGGCGTTGAAGTAAGCGGCATTGCGAACCAGGGTATCGGGCTGCATAGAACCGCCCCATTCCGGAGTCGGGCCGCCCCAGAGCCAAACATTTTCACTGTTCAGCGGTTCGCCGTGAGGCAGTTCAGGCTTGGCGGCAAGCTCTTTGCGGACTTCTGAAGCAAAAGCATCAAATTCCGGAGCCAGCTGAACACGATATTCTTCGTTGAGGGGGATACGGGTGGTATCTTCCATTCTCGCCCGGGCGGCATAGCCGGGGGCGGCAGTTTCTCCCAATGCGATACGCATCAGAGACTGCAATTCTGTTCTGCGTTGAAAAAGTTTTTCGCGCGCCTCTTTCAAATTTGACATATTATACACCTCTGGTATATTTTTTTATTGACAACTCTCTATGTTTGTGTTATATTATACCACCAATAGAGCTCTTTGACAATGTCAAAAGGTAAAATATTTATGTCAAATCGTCACATTGAAGCACCTTTTTCTTCTGACAGCCAGCTGCAGGAGATGAAAATACTGAATTGTTCATTCAGAAAGATCAAATACTGGGACTATCCGGACTCCTGGTTCCGCCACTGGTGTTTTTACTGGAACGCCACGGAAGGGGCTTGGATCGTTTCCAACGGCAAAAAAATCGATTTGACGCCTGACAAGGTCGTTTTGATCCCCCCTTTCACCCCTTTTGCATCGGGTATGGAACAACCATTCAACCACTTTTACATACACTTTTATTCCCCCGGCATCCTTGACCGGATCCGCCGGACACCCGTGGTTCTGGATGCGGACAATGCCGCAGAGACCATTCCTAAAATGATGAAAAAGAAAGGGATCCCCCTGTCGCTTGGAATTTATGCTCTGCTCTTTGGCTTTCTGGCAAAAGTCCCCCCTGCCCTTTGCCTCCAGGGAACAGAAGAATCCATTGATCCGCGAATCCGCAAAGTGGTGAATCTTATGTACGAACATATCAATCACCCCATTGACAATCACCGCTTCTGCCGTCAGGCTGGCCTGGGGATCAACGAATTTTATGACCTTTTCAAAAAGGAAATGCACCGGACGCCCCGGCAATATCTGGTAATGCTCCGTATGGAACACGCTTCTGTATTACTGCGTAATTCCCAACACTCCATAGAGGAGATCGCAGAAAATTGCGGCTATGCTGACCGTTACCATTTTTCCAAAGCATTCCGGAGCTATTTCGGGCTTCCTCCTGCTGAATTCCGCAAAAGACACGAACCGTAAAGCGGAGAGTTCCGTGATTATTTGACACAAAAATCGCATCTTTTAACATTGCAATATTTTTATCTTTGCGGTATATTATCATATGTTGGTATATTTCCATATAAATATAATATAACTAAATTGTCAAGGTTTTTATTTTATGAAACAACATACTTTTAACGCTAAGAACAAATCCTCTTTTTTTACTCTGATCGAACTGCTGGTGAGTGCTACTTGTCAAATAGGTGTTTTACCGTTGTATTGCCTCAAAAAAATTCATAAAAAATGCACATCCTTACGCCCGTCAGGGCGCACTTCACGTTTGCCGCAGGCAAACTCTTCACACCTTCACATCTTCACTCAATCAGCGTTCACGCTGATTGAACTATTGGTCGTAATCGCCATCATCGCCATTCTGGCTGCAATGCTTCTTCCCGCTTTGCAGCAGGCTCGCGAAAAAGCCAAAGGAACCAACTGTGTTTCAAATTTGAAACAGGTTGCCCTGGCTGTCAATATGTACGGCAATGATTACAATGGCTGGTATCAATCCCGTTTCGGCGGATTTCAGGAGCATATCACCCACAGCGGAATCGGCAGGCTGGCCGGCTACCTGGGCGGCCCCTCTTATGACACTCTTTTGAAAGATACAACACAGCAAAATGATTCTCTGATCCCCAAAGCCTTTTTCTGCCCCAGCCGCAAATTTGATCCGGCAAAACCCAAAGGCCGTTACACTTACGCCCTGGCTCAGGGAGATGAGAATAACCGTTATGCTTTCCGTTTTCTCGGCACGACCCATATAACCAACTCCTCCGGAACCTCTCCCAAGAGTGCCGGAAGTCTCGTTTTTGCCGGAGACAGCTGGAATCCCACATTCAATACCGGCTACTGCAATCAGCTCTACCCCTATTATCACGCAGACAGAAGTGCTTTGCAGACGGCTCACAACAATCGTGCCAATGTGATCTATGCCGATATGCGCTGCAGCTCCCTTGCCGGAAATGAGATCTTGAATCAGCCCATACTTCTTTTTAACAAGTCTTATTACCTCCCCAGTATTTTTTACAATGCCGGCGGTGTACAAATCACTGCCAACTGATTCTGACAATCTGAGGTCGTAAAATGTATTTCAAAAGCCTTTGCTGCACATTCTTTTTGTGCTTTTTGCTTATTTTCAGCAGTGTTCTTTCTGCACAGGGTATCCACATTGAAAAGCTCGATTCCACTCAGCGTCTCACGCTCAGCAGCAAAGGAGTTGCCCAGGCTGTGATCGTGCTGCCTCCCCGGGCAGGAAAAATCCTGCTTTTTGCCGCAGATGAACTGCGTACACTTCTCAAAGAAGCAACAGGAGCCGATTTTCCCGTCGTCACGGCCCCCCAAGCAGGAAAGGTCAATCTTTTTCTCGGGGAAACTTTTTTGAAAAAAGTATCTCTTTCCCTCAAAAATGTTCCCCGGGACGGATTTATCATATCTTCCCGCAGCAATAATATCTATCTTGCCGGCCGGGACGATCCCAAAGCCGATCCTGTCCGTGAAGCAGGCGGTTGGTGCAAATGGGAACGGGGAACACTCTACGCCGTCTACCATTTCCTTGAACGTTTTACAGGTGTCCGTTTCTACTTCCCCGGAAAAATGGGAACTGTCGTTCCGTCACAGCCGACCTTGCAGATCCCCGGTACCATTGAAATCACAGAAAGTCCCGACTTCACCACCCGCAAAGTCATTCCCGGCGTCCGTCCCATTCCCGGACGTCCCACTGTCTCCCAATGGTACGAGGGAACTCCCGCAGAACGTAACAATGTTGTCAAAAAAGCGGGTATGAACAATTACCGGCTGCGTTCCGGCAGTTATGCCATTATGGCCGCTCACGGTCTGGCACAGTTGGGATATGTTCACCGTTTTGCAAAAACTCACCCTGAATTCTTTGCCCTGACCGACAAAGGCTTGCGTTACACTCAGCCCCGTCTGGGATGGGACAGAGAAAATCACGCAGGGATATACGGCCAGCTCTGTCTGTCGAACCGGGGCTTGAGAGAGCAGATATTCAAAGATGCCAAAGCCTTTCTGACCGGAAAAAGTGCCGTTTCCGCCGGAATCGATCTGGGCCCGAAACACGGCGGTTTCCGCTGGCCGGGTTCCCTGATCCCCGGATATTTTGACATTATGCCCAACGACAGCTTCTATCTCTGCCGTTGTGCAATATGTCAGGCGGATTTCAAAAAAGGCCCTCAGGCAGTCAGCGATCACGTCTGGAGTTTTGTCAAATATATGGGGGAAAGACTTAAAAAAGAAAATATCCCCGGCCGTCTCAATATGATGGCTTACAATCCCTACCGGCAGATCCCCTCCTTTGAACTGCCCGACAATATCTGGCTCACCCTTGCGGCCGTAGGTCCCTGGACCGTGGGAACTAAACGGGGCAGAAGCGACTTGGAACTTATCCGTCAGTGGAATAAAAAATGCAATGCCAAAGT
This sequence comes from Lentisphaerota bacterium, assembly GCA_015061745.1. Taxonomy (GTDB): domain Bacteria; phylum Verrucomicrobiota; class Lentisphaeria; order Victivallales; family Victivallaceae; genus UBA1784. Next base: position 12,204 of record SUWB01000055.1, read on the forward strand.
CGGCACTTTGTGGACTTATCCCGGTGATCCCTACCGGCAGTTTGCGGATCTGCCGATGATGACGCCCCGTGCGGTTGCAAAGTATTTCAAAGAGATCTCCCCGTATATCAACGGAGCACTGCTTGAAGCTGAAACTGACCACTACCTTTTCCAATATCTCAACTTTTATGTTTTCAGCAAGATCAGCTGGAACACATCTTCCGACACAGACGCCCTGCTCAAAGAGCACTTTACTTTGATGTTCGGCCCTGCGGCCAATTCTATGCGTGAAGCCTATGATCTGCTGGAAAAATGCTGGCTCAAAATCTACGCCCGTGCCGGTGAACAAGATACGGCAAAAGTTGATTACCCCAACGAAATCGAACGTTGGACAAAGATTTATGACGAAGCTGTTATGGAAAGGATCTCCCGTCTGCTCAGATGGTCAGAAAAACAGTGTGCCGGCAATAAAGCCGCCCTTGCCCGGGTACAATTTATGGCAAAGGAACTTTTCGGTCCTATGCTCACTGCCCGGAAAAAATGGGCCGCTGAACGTTCTCTTGTTTCCAACTGGTCCGAAACTGTCCCGATGATGAAAGACGGAGAGAAAATCATCATTGACGGCAAGCCCGGTGAAATGCCCTGGAAAAAGGCTGTTGCCATTCCTTTCCGTCCCCTCAACAGTAAAAAAACTGTTCTAAAAGATCCCAGCCGGACACTGAAGCTGCTCAGGGACAAAGATCATCTCTATGTATCCTTCAGTTTTACAGCACTTCCTGCTTCAAAATTGAAATATTTTTCCGGCAAGGGCAATCAATTCTGGTTTGAAAGCGAAGCCGAAGTTATGCTGCATCCCGCCGCAGGAGTGATGTACCAGTATGCCTGCAACCCGGCGGGCGAAGTCCGTACAATGAGTTATGCGGTCAAAAATTTGCAGCTCACCCCCAAAGGAGCCTTTCAGACAAAGGCCCGGATCAAATGTTCACAGGATGCAAAGGGGTGGTATGCTGAATTGGCCATTCCTCTTGCTGAACTCAAAGGCTGTGCAAAAGAGTTGAAAGGTAATTTCAGCTATGTTGAATCTGTCAAAAATGGCGGAGTCAGTCACTTTTCCTGGAGTCCCTACCTGAAAAAGAGTTTTCAGGAATTTGAAAACTATGGCACGCTCTATCTTACGGAAAAAAATCTGATCCGCAACGGCAATTTCCGCCTGCCCGCAGTAAAGGGAAAAATCCCCTTCTGGAACGCCTCAAAAGCCGGTCTTTTTACACTTGAAAAATCCGCTGCCCGTTCAAACTCACCTGTTTTGCAATGTACCGTTCCGGGACCGGGACGCTTCTACTGTGCTCAGCAGATCACAGGAATGAAACCGAACACCCGTTACCGCTTCAGCTTTTTTGTCCGTCCGGAAAATCTGCAACGGACAACTGCCGGCCGGGGCGGTGCTTATGCGACACTCTACTACGGCAAACAGATCACTGTTCCCAAAGCTCCCGTATACGGAACTTCCGACTGGATCAAAGTGGTTCAGGAGTTCACCACCGGGAAAGATTCAAATCCCGCCAGATGTTCGATGACCCTCGGTGTCTACAATGTAAAGGGCAAAGTCTATTTTGACTCTGTTATGCTCGAAGAAATCGACTCAAAGTAACGCTTAATCCATATCAGGTATTTTTATGACAACACTTTCCTCTCCCCGGGAAATCGGTTCCCGTCTGGAATTGTTTACCGACCGGTTCCTGACCGGTTCTATGACAAACTTGCGTTTCCAACTCCATACCCCCCGGATGCAGCCTTTAAGCAGCAGTCCCCTCAAGGGAACATATATCACCATTCTGAAGGACGGCGATCTTTTCCGTGCCTATTACCGCCTTTCTCATCCGGAATACCAGGGAGCTATGCACGACGGCAATCCCGGAGAACTGACCTGTTATGCCGAAAGCAGAGACGGTATCGAATGGGATTACCCTGATCTGGGGCTTTACAAAGAGATCAGCTGCGGGGATTTCTGCTGCTCCTGGATGCCCCCCAACGTTATTCTTGCCGGGCAACCTCCTTTCAGCCACAACTTTTCCCCCTTTATTGACAATGCCCCCGGTGTTCCGCCGGAAGAACGTTTCAAAGCAGTCTCTGGTCTGAGTTTCCGTCCGCTGGTCAAGGGGCCCACGGACGGACTTCACGCCTTTGTTTCAGCAGACGGTATCCATTGGCATAAAAAAAGCGACAAACCCTTGATCCCTTTCAATCCGGAATGGGGAAATGCCTTTGACTCCCAGAGCAGTATTTTCTGGTCCGAAGCAGAAGGAAAATATGTCTGTTATTTCCGTTCAATGGTGGAGCCCGGAAACCGCCGGGGCATTTCACGCACCGATTCCGAAGACTTTGAACACTGGTCAGAGCCGCTTCCCCTCAATGCCAACGTGCCGGAAGAACATTTGTACACCAACCAGACTCATCCTTACTGCCGTGCTCCTCACATTTACGTTGCCCTGCCCACCCGGTACACCCCCGGTATCGTCAATTCGCAGCAGACAGGAAGTATCTCTGTCGGCAGTACGGATATTCTTTTTATGTCCACCCGGGCGGGGTCAGACCATTATGACAGACTTTTTACCAAAGCGATGATCCGTCCCGGGCTGGACCGGGCCCGCTGGGAAGACAGGGCCAATTATGCGGCATTGAATATTATTCAGAGCACTCCTGAGGAGCTTTCCATTTACCACACCCACAGCGGCAGACGTTACACCTTGAGAACCGACGGTTTCATTTCAGTTACAGCCGATGAAACAACAGGGGAGCTGCTGACTCAGCCTTTGACCTTTAAGGGGAGCGAGCTCTTTTTGAACTATTCGACTTCTGCGGCCGGATTTATCCAAGTTGAGCTCCTTGATGAAAATCTCAAGGTGATCCCCGGTTTCAGCCGGGATGATTTTCTTACCCGCTACGGTGATGAAATTGCAGGAATAATGAGTTGGAACAACGGTTCTTCTCTTGCTGCTCTTGCCGGAAAAACAATTTACTTGCGTTTTATTATGCGGGAAGCTGATCTTTACAGTTTGCAATTCCGCTGAAAATATAGGAAGTCTGCTATGAATTCACTCTTGTCAAAACCTGACTTTATTGTATATGGCCCTGAGGAAATTGAGATCCCGGAGCTCCTGATTCCCGTTTTCCACGGAAGTGTGGAAAAATCTTTTCAAACCGGTCTGACCGGAATCATTGACCGCTTTTGTACAGAAGAACTCAAAGCTCTTGCCGGAAAAAATTATTCCGGACTCCGTATGAAATGCGATTTGTACCTTGAACCGGGATTTATTCCTGACAAGGTACAGAAAAATAAAATTTTTGCTGAAGCCTTTGAGCTGCAAATGACCCGTGAGGGAATAAAAATCACCGCCTCGGCCCAGGAAGGACTCCGGCAAGGTGTCAACACACTGCTCGAGCTTTTCCGCACCCGAATGTGCCGGGGAAAAATCAGAGTTTTCACAATGCAGGACGCCCCCCGTCTTCCTATCCGGGGCGTTCATCTTTTTCTCCCTGCCCGGGCAGATCTCCCCTTTTACCGCCGTTTCGTCAGCCGTTTTCTTCCTGCTTTGCACTGCAATACGGTTTTTCTTGAAGTAGGCGGCGGTATGCGTTTTGACCGTCATCCGGAAATCAACGAAGGTACCCAAGCCTTTGCCCGCTGGGTCTTTGACCACCACAGCCGCCCAATGGGCCCCGGAGGACGCTTTCAGGACTCCGCACACGTCGAACTTGCCGGAGGCGACTGTCTGGAAAAAGATGAAGTCCGCGCCCTTGTGGAATGGACCCGCAGCTGCGGTGTGGAAGTGATCCCGGAGATTCCCTCTCTGACCCATTCCTACTACCTGACGGCCGCTCACCGGGAAATTGCAGAACTCCCCGATGCTCTCTGGCCCGATGCTTATTGTGCCTCTAATCCCCGTTCCCGGGAAATATTGTTTGATGTTATGGAAGAATACATTGAAACGATCTCTCCCCGTATGATCCATATCGGTCACGATGAATGGCGTGCCCCTGCCCTCTGTCCCAAGTGTCAGAACAAGGCTCCTGAACTCTTTGCTCAGGATGTCTGTGCCATTCACGAATTTTTGAGCAAAAAGAACATCGCTGCTGCAATGTGGGCAGACGGTTTGCTGCCCATTTGTGACGGAGCTGCGACCTATACCTGTATTGATTCGATCCCCCGGGATATTCTTTTGCTTCACTGGGAGTGGCAGTTTGCCCGTCACCAGGAGCGTTTGTCTTCCCGCAACTTCAAGATGATCCTCGGCAACTTCAATATGCAGATGCAGCAGAATGAATGGGAAGAAACCATTGCCGATCCCAATATACTGGGAGCTGAAATTTCCTCCTGGATCGGTATGAACCGTGATCGTTTTGCGGTGGAAGGAACTCTCTGGCAAATGCTTTGCAGTGCGAATTTCCTGTGGCAGGGCACAAGGCTTTCTCAAGATGATATGAATTCTCTTGCATCAAATTATCTGCCTCACATCAACAGTCGTTTTGCCGACACGCCTCTGGCCTCCTGTGTCAGAGACACAAACTCTGTTCCGGTGGAAATTTCCTCACACCTCAATACAGGTTCTCTCGTAAGCAATTCTGCTATGGAGTGGGCGGTCGATTCGCTGCTCCCCGGCCAGAGAAGCTGGCGGAATGTAACTGTCGATGTTCCTGATCCCTGGAACAACAAATATATGAAATGTGTTCTGACGGCGGCTTCCGGCAGTCAGCTTGAAGAAAATTCCAGCCGTTCAACTTTTCTTGAAACCCTTGAAAAATGTACCGCAGATATTCCGGAATCCGTAACTGTGAAAGTAGGTAAAAAAGTTGAAGGGCTGCTCTTTTTCCATTTTTCCTCCAATTCAGGAATCAGAAAAAATGCCCCCTACCAGACCGTTGATGAGGAAGATCCTCTGGAATGGTGCTGCCATATCGGTTTTTATGAGATCAATTACGCTTCGGGCACAGTGGAAAAAATCCCGTTACGCTGCGGATTCAACATTGATGACTTCAAAACCTTTTACGGCGACAGAAGCAAATTCCCCCTGCCCGACTCTGTTCCGGCTATCCGTGTAGATGCCTTTTCCGGGACTCCTGCCGGGGCGGTGGGAGCTCTGGAATGGCGTAATCCCCGGCCTGATGATGAAATCACAAGCGTGACTGTCAGAGCAATTGCCAACACCTCACAGGTATTCCCGGTGCTCTTTGCATTGACAGCTCTTGAATAATATCTTTCCAATCGAGTAGGAGGCTGTCCATTATTTGGACAGCCGTCCTCTCACACCACCGTACGTGCCGTTCGGCATACGGCGGTTCAGTAACTTGAGTGCAGTTCATTATACCGGATGAAGATATCGTC
>SUWB01000056.1 GCA_015061745.1 Lentisphaerota bacterium
TTATCGCAAATGTTCGTTTAAACTCGCACCTGTATTTGCGTAAGAAATTGCCGGGGACAAAGGGGGGCAAGTCAATACAACGAAACCGATGTTCCGACTTTCCCTCAAAGAATCAATATCCCTAAATATTGAAAGGCACTTTTGTTTTGCAAATCGTGCAAAACAAACGTGCCAGAAAAAGGTTTGGAAAAGGAACGTGGGGTTTGGGGCGGGAGGAAATGACCTTTCCTGAAAAGGTCTTTCCTCCCGCCCCAATTCCCTTAACCTCGTTTACCGACTTTTATTCAAAGACGGCTTCGCCGAAAGCTTCGCGGTCGTGGAATCCGGCGTTTTCCAGATTGGGAGACCAGAGAGACAGTTCGGGGATCTCGTTACCGCTGCCGCCGATGATGCGGGATTCGCGGCCCAGGTTCAAGGTCCAGACGTTACCGGGTTTGGGGGTGGGGACGTTAAGGGTTTTGAAAGGCATTGTAAAGAGGGAATACCACTTGCCGCCTTCGCGCCGGTTCACATAGCTCCACTTGCCGTTCCAGTCGCGGTCGTGCTTGTTGTAAAGAGGATGCAGGGGATCGGTGATGAATCCGAAAGCCTCATCAAAGTAGGATTCCTTGGCAGGGGTATAGATCATATGATAGAAACTCTGGCGCATTCCCTGGGGGTCGAGGAGAATTTCCATACAGTCGTTACGCCAGCAGGGGCCGTCCTGGCCCAGAGAGTGAAATGTTTTCTTGGGATCAAGATCGGAAACGAAAGCGATGTAGAGATTCTTATTATCATATGCGATCTTGAACCGGGTCTTTTCAACGATGGGGCCCAGCTGGATGCCGCCCATTTCTTCCCATTTGAGGTTTTTCCAGACCCCGGTGGTGAATTTATTGAATTCGACCTTTCCTTTGACCTTTTTCACGGTCAGGCGTTTGGTGGCGGTTCCGGGGAGGATCTTCTTTTCGCGGAGCATCTTTGTGTTCCAGTTGAAAGGAGCTCCCAGAGTGGAAGAACGTCCGTTGTCAAGGAGAAAGGCTTTGCTTGCTCCGTCAAAGAAACGTACTTCAGGGAAGGCTTTGAACTGTCCCACCCGGCCCTTGCGGGAAGCCAGTTTGTCCACGAGGGCGTTGCGTTTGTCAAGGGCCTTACTCAGAAGTTCAAAGGTGCTCCAGTTGGGGGCGGTACGATAGGCGCGGTACATCTGGACCACATCGACAATGGATTTGAGGTATTCAAATTCGGCACGGACCAGTGAAATGCGTGCCTTGACCTTGGGCTGCCGGGCGATTTTTTCGGCGCGTGAAAGGTTTTTGCCCAGAGTGTCCATAAGTTCAGGGTTGTAGACCATACCGAAGAAATGACGCTGTGAAAGGACGTAGCGGTTGTCTCTGTTCCAGGGGGAGACACTCAATGCGTGGTGCAGGGCTTCAAAGAAGCTGCGCATAGGAGCGGCACTTTCGTGGTAGGCACGCTCGTAGAATTCAAGGAGCAGCTTTTCGTAGTTGAGCTCAGGATTGTCCAGCATCTTGCCGTAAATGTAGTACACAGGACCTTCCAAGCCGAAAAGTTCACCGAATCCGCAGCGGTAAACGCCTTTCACGCCGTTGGCGGCAAAGGTTCTGGCCTGTTCAGCCACAAAGGCCGGGGGCTGCTTGGGGGTGTACCCCTGCAGATGATAATTGCCCCAGTTGTAGATGTAGACCAGGAACCCGCCGGGGACTTTGATTTTTTTCCAGTCAGTAAAGACCTTTTCAGAATAGGTGCAAAGTTCGATGATAGTGTTGGCGGGGAAACTGTCAAAGGTTTTGGGGGGCGTAAAGTTGGGGGGATAGCAGATGATGACCACCTGTTTTCCGGGACGGTCTTTCATCAATCTTTCGGCAAAAGAACGGTGGAGGATCCAGATTTTTTCGCCGTAATCGTTTCCGGGGACTCCGAAGGCTTTGCATTTGGCACAGAGACAGGGGGTGAAACCGTCAGTCTGGGCAAGTTCCACAGCCCCTGCCCCCTGATCCAGTTTTGAAAGCATCTCTTTGTAGATCAGTTCCTGGACTTCAGGGTTTGAAATGCAAAGATGATTGCCCAGAGCGGAACGTTTGCCGTCCCGTTCCACAAAATATTCAGGATGGGTTTTTGCATATTTTTTGGCAGGCACAGCGTCATAATAGGAGTGTCCGCCGTACATACGGAATCTTCCGTAGCCTGGGTTGGAGTTGGAGTAATCATAGATATATCCGTTGGCACGACCGGCACCCATAATGATCCGGGGAGTGATGTTCCATTTCAAATTGCCGGGAATAACGATGCTTTTGGCAGGGACAAAGTCCAGACCGTTGTCACCAGGCAGGAGGAATCTGCCGTTGAGATATTTTTCAACGAATTTGATGGTTCCTGTAATGGTTCCGAGGAAGCAGTCGCTGTTGTGGCGGACACGGCCCTTTTTGCCGAAACGCTGCCGGTCGCTGCCGGCGATGAAAATATCATTGCCGCAGCTGGCGATAACAGCATTGAAGTTCTCAAATTCAAGGGGCTTGATCCCCAGAGCTTGAATGGCTTTGGTATTGCCGAGGTAAATGGTCGTTCCTTTGAACTTGGTGTTTTTGCCTTCCACTTCAATGGCAGCTTTGACACCGATAGTTTCCGCAAGTCCCCGCTGGATAGTGGCAGCGGCCTTGCGCAAGAACACCTCAATGCCGGGATTGGCGTGAGTGGCAGGATAAACGATCCGCACGGCACTTGATTTTTTCAGCACCAGGGGCGGAACACTTTTGGGAGCTGTCTGGCATCCCGCCAGCAGCAATGCAGCACCGCAGAGCAGCAGCAGCAATTTTTTCATAATAAGACTCCTTTATTTTAACAGTTTAGTGAATTGTCAGAATTCAACGGTTCCGATACCGGTGTAACGGTGCCGCCAGTTGATGAGATTGATATTGTATTCCCAGGTATAGCAGTAACTCTTTGTGTGGTAAACAAAGTCGATAAACCGCTTTTCACCCTTTTTGACGGGGCCTCCGAAAAGAGCCAGGGGAATGGTCATTTCAAGGACAGGACTCTGACCTTCTTTGACAATACGGCGGAAAGCAACTTTGAATTGCTTTTGTTCTGCCGGTTTCAGATCCCAGGCATCGCTGTAATCATTGCCCTGCTGAGATTTGGTACGCTTGTGGATTCCTGCATATCCGCCCAGAGAAGAACCCCAGAGACGGTAGCGGGGAGATGCGTTATCTTTCTGAAGCCGGACTTCGACAGTGCCTTTCTGATTTTCTTTGGGCAGATTGTCAAAACGCATTTCGGCAATCAGATTTTCTCCCTGGACTTTGCAGCGGACGAAAAGGGGATGATCTTTCACAAATTTCACATTTTTGTTGGCAAAGATATCGATCATCTGCTGCCACTGGGGATCGCCGGCTTTGAGAACACGTCCGGAAGGACGCATTTTCTTTTCGAGATAGAACTCCACATCCCAGTTGAAAGGAGCTTGCAGAGGAGCTGCCAGACGGCCGTTTACCATTACCATATCAAGGGGGAAGTTCCCCAGGGTATTGAAGTTGCCCACAGGTTTGTGATAGCTGGTGCTGCCCCGCTTATAGGTGGGCAGAGAATTGATGAATTTTTTACGCTCCACAATGAGTTTTGCAAGGCGTTCAAATGTTTTCTGGTCGGGGGTCTTGTGGTAAGCATAGAAGGCATTGCAGGCTCCGGCGGTGAGTTTCAGGTAATCGAATTCCCACCGGGCGTGACGGAACATTTCATCTCCCTGACCTTTGACGGCATTCTTTTCCGCTGCGGCAAGGAGTTTTTCAAGTTCAGCAATGACCCCGTCGGGGTAACGGTCGTGGAGCAGTGCCACGTTGCGGGCAAAAACACTGGTCACAACGTTTTTACGGCCGGGATCGGTGTAGTCCTCTTTGCCGGCTTTCACCTTTTCGACTCTGGAATAAAGCAGGGTGTAGAACTTTTCCATAAAGGGAGCAGCTTTAGCTCCGTAAGTTTTGGCACAGAAATCTTTAAGGAACTTTTCAGGAGCGGTTTTGTCTCCGGCAAAGGTCCGCAGATAGTAGGTGATGACGGGCATATTGAGTCCGGGCAGTTCGGCAAGGCCGCAGAAGTAGAGGGCGTTGACACCGAATTTCCGGAACATAGCTGTCTGTTTCTGAGCCTGAGTCAAAGTAAAGGTGGGGGTCAGACCTTCAACGTGATATTCGCCCCAGTTATAAAGGTAGATATCAAAGCCTTTGGGGACTTTGCAGTCATACCAGGATTTGAGATATTTTTCATCAAGACGCTGTCCGGCGGCAATGGTCACGGAAACGTTTTCAGGGAATTTCATTCCTTTGGGGGGATAAACCGTGGGGCCGTAGGCAATGATACGCACACTCTTTCCGGGACGGTCTTTGAGAAGCCGTTTTGCCATATCCAGGTGGAGTTTCCACACAGCCTGTCCGGCACCGGGCTTGAAAAATTCTTTGCAGGGTCCGCATTCGCAGACCCGGAATCCGTCAGTCTGAGCCAGCTGGGATTCTTTGAAACGGGGATCCCCCAATGTGTCAACGAGCTCTTTGTAGATCAATTTCTGCACATCAGGATTGGAAAGGCAGTACTGGGGGATTCCGGGATAGCCGTTGCGCTTGCCCCGGACAATGGCAAAGTATTCAAGATTGCTCTTGAGATATTTGGCCGGAGGAATGGCGGGGATATGAGAATGTCCGCCGTGACATTTGTACCAGGGGGCAGGCAGCATATCATTGGCAAGGGCGTAATACTGCTCCATACCCCGGCCGATAGCGAACATCGTGTAGGGAACGGCGTCTTTGTTCAAAGAGTCGGGAACGGTCAATGTTCCGGATTTGGGGACGCTGATTCCTTTGCGGCCGGGATAAAGGAAGTCGGCTCCCACATACTGTTTGGCAAATTCAAGGACTGCCTTGACACTGCCGTTACGCATTGAATGATAGCCGACCCGTTTGGCAGGAGAAGGATCATCATCATCGCCCAAAAGGAAAATATCTCCTTTGTCAGCTTTCATCCGGTATTCGTTGAGGGCCCATTTTTTGATCATTCCCCGTTTTGCGGCGTTTTTACCGGGGCCCACAAAAATGGCTTTCTGTCCGGGTTTGACATCTTTTTCATTGACAAAGTGGACGTACACGCCGGTGCGTTCTTTGATCAGATCCCGGAGCAGCTGGGAGGCATAACGGTATTCCCGGTTCAAATTGAGGGAGGCTTTTTCAGGGAAAGCGATCACATAAGAAGTTTTCCCGTTTTTAACGATTTCCAGTTCTGCGGCCCCTGCAAAAGAGAGAAACAGAACCCCTGTCAGAAAGAGTGTGAGAAAATGTTTCATTTTTTTACCTTTTTACTGTTGAAATTGAACGTTTCCTTATACTATAGCACGCAAGAGAAGTGTTTTCAAGCTGCCGGGGGCTGAAAATCCTCTGTATTTCCATTGAAACTTTCTTTTGCACAAAAAATATTTCCGGCAATAAGTGCTGTAAACGGAGCTGTCAGCACAAGACAGAAACTGCCGATGAGGGTTTTGACCGCTTCTGAAGCCACAAGGGGATTGTCGAGGATCGCTGTCAGGGAATGTCCTTCGACCCGGAACATCATCAGCAGCGTGAGAAATCCTGCCGAGTAAGCTAAAAGCAGTGTGGTGGTCATTGTGCCGACCACGCTTCTGCCTATCCGCATTCCTGAGGCAATGAGCTGCTTCCGGGAAAGTCCCGGATTGTGTCTTACGATCTCCTCTGTGCCTGCGGCGATATCCATTGCCAGATCCATAACCGCCCCCGACGCTCCGAGGATGAGCGTTCCGGAAAAAAGCCTCTGGAGATCGAGAAATTCATACCCGGAGTAATAAAGAGCCTGGCAGTAGGGCATCACTGCACCGTTGATCCTGATCAAACGGGTGAAAAGATAACTCAACAGCAAACCAGTGAGGACTCCTGCCATAGAACCGCAGAAAGCCGCCGCCCCTTTGCGGTTGAAACCCGCCACCAGAAAAATAATGGCAAAGGTCAGCAGTGCAGTTGCTCCGGCGATGACTGCCTCCGGAGTCCACCCCGCAAGAACAGCTGGAATGACCGCTTTCCAGATGACGATAAAGCTGAAAACAAAACTCAATACCGCTTTAACTCCTGTCCAGGAGGCAAACAGCAAAAGGAAAAGGCAGAAAATCCCTCCCAGTGCCCAAATCCAGAAAGAACGGCTGTGATCCCGTGCGGCAAGGACCGTATCGGCGGGGAAATCCCCCCCAGGGACATTCAGAGTGATGATGTCCCCTTTTCTGAATTCTTTATCCAGCTCCATTTGAGCCCGCAGCTGATTGTTGGCACGAAACTTTTTCCCTTTGTGTCTGCCTGAAAGAAGTTCCACATCCAACCTTTGAGAGCCGCACTTCAAAAGTCCGTGAAGAGCCACATCCTGATTGTCCACATCCAGCACTTTTGCCCGGCAGACCTCAAAGTCTCCCCGGTTCATAGAGGGGGGATCAGGCAAAAAAAGCAATGCTGCCGAAAAAAGGCAGGTTACTGCTATGGCTGTAAGGTGATGAAAATTCCGGAGCTTCATCGGAGAAGCTCTTTAAGTTTTTTGGAAATATCTGTATTGTCAATGAATCCTGTGAAACGCTGAGCCTGCACACCAATACTGGTGGTCAGGACGGGCAATGCCGTGTGAGAACCGGTCGTCCAGCCGATACCGGCCTTCTGGCTCATTACGTTTTTGGCCGCGTGAGCAAGTTTTTTCTTTTTGAAGCCATCTTCAAGAAGTTTGATTTGTGCTGCACTCAAGACCATAGGATCTTTTTTGGGATCTCCGGAAAATTTGAATCCGAAATCTCTTGTCAGCAGCTTTTGAGCATCGGCAAAGGAAAAATTTTTGTTCTCAGTTTGAGCATTTTTGACGATTTTAGCAAAGGCTCCGGCAGAGACTTTCTGGAAAGCCAGCCGTTCCGTTGACATAGAGTATCCGCTGCCGGCAAAGCCCATAGTCATACCGCCTGTTTCGTGGTCGCCTGTGACCACGATCAAAGTGTCTTCAGGGTGTTTTTTCATAAAATCCACCGCTGCTTTGACCGCCTGATCGAGGGCAAGAACTTCACGCAGATTGGCGGCAGCCTCATTGGCGTGACCGAAAACGTCAATGGTTCCCCCTTCGACCATCAGGAAAAATCCTTTGGGATTTTTCAGAAGTTCAAGGGCTTTTGCAGTCATTTCAGCCAATGTGGTGCCTGTGGGCGGCGTATCCATAGCTGCGGGCATATATCCGGGGGCGGCCGAGTAAATAAATTTGCCGCATCCGGGCTTCAAAGCGAGAAATTCTTTCTTGTCAGTGATAGTGCGGTAACCTTTTTTCCGTGCCAGACCGTAAATGTCAGGCTTGGGGCCTTTGAAATTTTTGGAAACCTGACGGATACCGCCGCCGGCAAAGAGATCAAAGCCGGATTCAATAAGATCCAGGCCCAGCTCATAATACTGCTGTCTGGAGGGGCGGTGACCATAGAAACTTGCAGGCGTTGCGTGGTTGATGACCATTGTGGAAACGATACCGACCTTGTAGGATTTCTTTTTGGCAAGTTCCGCCACAGATTCAAGTTTTTTCCCTTTGGGATCGACGCCGATCCGGCCATTGGCGGTTTTGGTGCCGCAGGCAATGGCAGTTCCCGCCGCCGCTGAGTCCGTGACCAGAGAACTTGTGGAAACCGTCCGGGTGGTGGCGTGGAAGGGAAAATGGTTGATAAGCAGTTTCCCGTAACCGCTCTTTAAGGCAAACTCCTCTGCGATCATCCGCTGGGGAGTGGCCATACCGTCACCGATAAAAAGGATGATGTACTTGGGGAGTTTCTCGCCGCCCTGGAGCAGGACGGCACAGAAAAGTGCCGCAAGAAACAGAAATTTTTTCATATTCGGCAATCTTTCAGTTGATTATTTTCCGGGTTTCCAGGAGTCTTTCAAGGTCACCGTCCGGTTGAAAACCTGCTTGCCGTCCCTGGAATCGGGATCGCAGCAGAAGTAACCGATACGTTCAAACTGGACACTTTCTCCGGGAGCGATCTCAGCCAGAGCCGGTTCCAGGAATCCTGTAATGACCTTGAGAGAGTCGGGATTGAGCTGGGTCAGGAAGTCCGCTCCGTCCGCTCCGGGAGCCTGAACGGTAAAGAGTTTGTCATAAAGACGGATCTCAGCTTCCACCGCAGAGTCGGCGGAAACCCAGTGGATGGTTCCCTTGACCTTGCGTCCGTCGGGAGCGTTGCCGCCCCGGGTTTCGGGATCAAAGGTGCATTTGAGCTCAATGACTTCGCCGTTGGCATCGGTGACATATTCTTCACACTTAATGAAGTATCCGTAACGCAGACGCACCTCTTTGCCGGGGGCAAGACGGAAATATCCTTTGGGAGGCTCCACCATAAAGTCGCTCTTTTCGATGTACAATGTCTTGCCGAAAGGAATCTTGCGGCTGCCGGCACCAGGATCTTCAGGATTGTTCACCGCATCCAGATCGGCCACGCCTTCAGCAGGATAGTTGGTAATGGTCACCTTGAGAGGATCAAGGACCCCCAGATAGCGGCGGCATTTGGCATTGAGGACTTCCCGTGTGCAGTAATCCAGCACGGCAGAGTCGGTGATGCCGTCCACCTTGGTGATTCCCACCATAGCACAGAAGTTGCGGATCGCTTCCGCAGGCACACCCCGGCGGCGGAGACCGCAGATGGTGGGCATACGGGGATCGTCCCAGTTGGAAACGTGTTTTTCAGTGACCAGCTGGAGCAGTTTGCGTTTGCTCATCACAGTGTCGGTGATGTTGAGGCGTGAAAATTCAATCTGGCGGGGCCGGTTGTTCACCTCGTAGCCCAGAGAATCCAGCACCCAGTCATAGAGGGGGCGGTGGACTTCAAATTCCAGGGTGCACAGTGAATGGGTCACGCCTTCAAAAGCATCTTCCAGGGGATGAGCATAGTCGTACATAGGATAAATGCACCATTTGTCCCCGTGACGGAAGTGGTGGGCGCGGCGGATACGGTAAATTGCGGGATCACGCATATGGATATTGGGAGAAGTCAGGTCAATACGGGCACGCAAGACCATAGCACCGTCCTCAAATTCGCCGTTGCGCATCCGGGTAAAGAGGTCGAGGTTTTCTTCGATGGAACGTTTGCGGCCGGGGGGCTCAATGCCGGGCCGGGTGGAGTCGCCCCGGTATTTTTCCCATTCATCGGCACTGAGGTCGCACACATAGGCGAGGCCTTTTTTAATGAGTTCCACGGCACATTCGTACATTTTTTCAAAGTAGTCGCTGGCGTAATAGATCCGGTCGCCGGGGTCGAAACCGAGCCATTTGATGTCGTTGATAATGGACTCCATATACTCGGTGCTCTCTTTGGTGGGGTTGGTATCGTCAAAACGCAGATTGCAGATACCGTTGTACTCCTTTGCTACGCCGAAGTCCAAACAGATGGCCTTTGAGTGACCGATGTGGATATAACCGTTGGGTTCGGGAGGGAAACGGGTGATGACCTTGCCGCCGTGTTTGCCATTTTTGACGTCAGTGTCCACTATTTCGCGGATAAAGTCCAGATTTTCAGCCATAGTCTGATTACTCCTTAAAGTATAAAAAGCATAAAAGTATTGTTTTTTATATAAGATAGCACCGGAAATGTGATTTTTCCACACCGTTTTTCAACAGTAAAGCAAAATTTTACGGCAGCTGTTCCTGAAAAATGTTCTGAACAGCTGCCCTGCACATTGCTTTGTTTCCTTACCACCCGGCAAGGGCTTTTCTCACGGCTTCCAGATATTTTTCTCTTTGAGTAAAAGTTTCCTCATCGAGTACGGCTTCAATATCGTGAAATGCGATACCGAATTTATTGATATGTTTTACTGAACACTTCTTGTATTTCAGGAATTTGACCAGTTCGCAATCAGGAGCAAAGCAGCTGATGTTTCTGTTGAATATGGTATGAAACAAAAGATTGCTGCCGAAACAATCACAGCTCTCCTCGCAAAGCTCCGCTGTGTGATCGCGGTTTATCAGCAAAGTCAGCAGCTTTTTCCCGCTTTGGTCATCCAGACATCCGGCGGCATAAAACGCCAGAATCCGGGGTGGAAAAAGTGTGTTGAAGTATTCCGAGTTATCAAAAAGCCAATGAGAAATACGGCCTTTGCTCTGCCTGAAAACCGCATCGATCACCCCCGGAGTCAGCAGCTGCTGTTCTTTGTTCCGGCAGCAGCTTGCAAAGAGTTTTGCGTCATCTTGTGCAATTGCTTCTGCCAGAAGGGGATCAGCAATATCTTCCCTTGGGATCCCTGAAAGAAACCGCAGTGTCTCATATCCGGGCAGAGCATTATCGATCCAGTATTTCCGCACAGCAGGATGATAGAGCCGCAGACCTGTTTTTATAATTTCCGCGACCCGCTGAGCGTCATCGTCAGCAATTGTTTCATCAGCGGATTTCTTGGGGATCGCAGTCAATATTCCGGGGACACCGTCGAATCCCCTCTCATTATACCGGGGGTGATGATAACTTTTCATTGCCCATTGCAGACACCTTTTCCCTTCAAGCGGGATCGCCGGGAGCGCAACATCTTCCCGCTTCACATACTTCCGCCATTCCTGGGGCAGTGTGGAACAGGAAAGAGGTTCAAAATTCCAGATAAGTTCCCTGAAATTGTTGCCGAGGAGCTGCTGGAATTTTTTATTGAGAGGCAGCTCTGAATGAGACCTTGGCAGTTCCCGCAGGGTGACAGGGGTGACGTTTCCGGGCCCGTAACAACCGATCCAGGAGTCAACGATTTTTTCAACGCCCTCAAATTCTTCCGTCCTTTGGGAGCGGCGGGACAGATTGGCGTTGAGCAGACAGTACCGCCACGAAACATCCAGCGCATTGAGATTATCAGGATCGCACCCCAGTTTGAGCAGATATTCGGTCATCTTGCTTCCCGGATCGTTCCATTGCACCTCGCTGGTATATGTTTTTTTGTTACAGATTGCATACCACAGAAGATTTTTCCCGGCGGCATCTTTGCAGTTTTTGATTTGCCCGGGGAGACCGTCTTCGATGCTTTCCAGCAAGGGGATCAAAGTCGTTTCCGGCAGGTGCACCACGGCGTAAAAAAGAAGTTTATTCAGGATCTTCGCGGGGATCCGTTTTGCTTTCATCAACTCCCCCATAAGCGTAGTTGCGCCGCATTCGACAATGAAGTTCAACAGGGGAAAAGTGATCCTCAAATTGTACATTTCACTGTACATAGCAAAAGCGGGATAGGAGTTGTTTTTTATAGCCTCCTCGATTCCTTTCGGCAGCTTCTGCGGGGGATTGTTTTTGGTATTGATGATTGCAGACTCGCAATATTCTTCCTGCGTTCCCCGTTCCGGCTGTTCTCTGAGGGCAAGTGTATCGAAGTAATTACTGCTGGGTGAGATCTTCAGATAGATATTCATCAAGGCACGTTTAGGCAGTTTTTTACGCAGGGCAAAAACTTTTTCGCAGAATAATTGCCTGTTATCACCGTTGAGATAATCATAGAGTGTCTCAAGAGACAATCCGGGGACACGATAATGGCCGAGATAAAGAATAACATCATCCGTCAGATAGTGCCGGACATCCGGAAATTTATCAAGAAAGATTTCCTTTCCCTCATAGCCAAGGAAACAGCAGATATCGTGAGCATATTTGTGCAAAAGCGAACAAAGCCGTTTAGTTTCCGCCCGTTCTTCAGAAGTATTTGCCATATATTTTTCCCTTTACATCTTATAAATCTGTACAGTCCTTTATTCAAGGACGGTGAATTTCCCCCAGGAACAAGGCTTCAGGTGATCTTTGGTCAGCACCCACAAAACAGGGTATGCGGGAGCTTGTTCCGGAGCCGGACCGTAACCGTCGGTAAGATAAATGAGCAGTTCAGGAGGTTGTTTCATCTTTTTGACGTAATCAAAAACAGGTCTGAAATCGGTTCCTCCACCGCCTTGGAATTCCATTTTTCCCGACGGCACAGGGTGGGCATCTGAAAACTTTTCCACTTTCTGAATTGCCGCATCACAATGGATGAGAGTCAGATCATACCTGCCAAAAGTTTTCATCAGAGAGTGGAGTTCTGCGAAAAAAGAATCCAGACCGGGAATTGTACTGCCGCTGGTGTCAACGGCGACCACGGCACTGATTTTTTCATCTCTCATACTCGGCAGATACAAATCGTGCCAGACGTGCCGCCTTGAGGGAGGAAGCCACCTGCGTTTCCCGCCGTAGCAGCTGGAAACAAACTGCTTGAGGAGCTCCTGCCAGGGGAGAATGGGATTGAGCATATTTTCCACCAGTCGGGCGACGTGTGCCGGGAGTTTTCCTTGAGTCCGTTCCACTTGCTGAGCCGAAGATATGACCCGTCCTCTGACCCGTTCCGTTGTGGAGGAAGACACCTGAGGCGTGTAGTCATTGTCAACAACGAACTCTGTATCTTGAAAATCCTTTTGATTTTTTCCGGCAGCGGCATCGTTTCCGGAATTTTCTTCCGTACTTTCCTGCTGCGCGCTGTTGTTTCCCGCCTCGCGGGGATCTTCCAGATGATCTCCCTGATAGATGTGCCGGTCAAAACTGCCGCCGCTGTCGTTGCCGTTCTTTGCTGAAGCACCTTGGGAACCAGACTTCTGAGGAGGCGAAAAATCTTCAAGTTTTTCATATATTTCCTCCGCCGAAAGCCCTGCCCACCGGGGATCGTGAGGGAGAACCCAGGGTTCTTTCATTTCCTCCTGGGCAAGAGTGAAATGTATTTCCAGGTCTGCTGCAATGTTGAATCGTTCAGGATCCCTGCCTTTCAGCCTGGAAAAGTGGAGCAAAACAGAATGCCATACTTCGTGGGCAAGGACAAAGAGCCGCTCATTTTTATCCAGCGTTGAATAAAAATCAATATCCACAAAGATGCTGTTTCCGTCCGTTGAAGCTGTTTCCAGTCTGTCATCTCTGACAGCGACCAGTTCCATACGCATAATGACTCCGCCGATGAAGGGCCACCGCATCAGCAGCTGCTGGCGGTCAAGGGAAAGCTGTTCAAGGCAGATTGCTTTGCGCTTTTCTTCTTCCTGGGATGTATTTCTTATATTTACAGTTGTATTCACAGAGATTTACCTGATCTTAAAATGAAAGATGTTTTTTCATAGCTTTTCCGTGGACCTTTTTCCACGCCGCATATCCGGGGTGGTAAAACAGCTTGGCCGCCGCATCAGATTCACTGATGATACCTGCTCCCGTCATTGCGTCGCACATCGCCATACAGGCGAAATCGCTGGTCAACTGCAGGGAAATACGATAGAATCCCTCCAGCAGTTTCCGGCTTTCCTCCTCATCTTTTCCACGCCATATAAAGTATGACATCGCTGCACACAAGGCGTATTTTCTATCGACTTTCTGGGGGATTTCCACGGTAATCTCCGGATCTGTCATCATAGCTTTGACATCTTCAAATTGTGAGTTGAGATTGTAAAACTCAAAAAATTCAACTCCCGCCCGGTTTCCGACGAGGCCGTAGATCATTTTCCGCAGCAGATTGTTTTCCTGGCCGGCATTCTGCACGACGCCCAGCATAACCGAAACTCTCTCCCAGGAACGTGGAGTGGGCCAGCCGCGTTCAAGGTTTTCGCCCTGCTGGCGCAGAAGACACTCCGGACGGAAACGGAGAAAGGCTGTTACGGCAGGGTGGATATTGTTTTTGACAGCCCAGTTGGCCCAGGCGTCCACATCGTCCGTAAGTTCAAAGTGCATAAATCTGTTGGCCAATGCGGAACTCATTGTTGTGGCAACAGCTGAATCTTCCGTTCTGTTTCCGGCAGCACAGATGTACCAGCCGTCCGGCACTTTGTAAAGATCCCCCAAGCGGCGGTCCAGGATGAGTTCGTAGGCGGCGACCTGCAGGCTTCTGTCCGCTGCGGTCAACTCGTCAAAAAGGAGAATACCTTTTCCTTCTCTGGGCCATTCACCGGAAACGAGCCAGTCCACACATTTCCTGTCCCGGTCGGGCACGGGGAGACCACGGACGTCGACGGGTTCACGCTGGGCCAGACGGACATCAATGAAACTGATTCCGAACTCTTGGGCCACCTTTTTTATGATCGTTGATTTTCCGAGTCCCGGAGCTCCCCAAACCATAAGGGGAGGCATCAGAGCAGCCATTTCAGGATTATCCGCAAGAGTTTTAAGCTGCATCCGGATGATTTGTTCCAGTTCAGCGGCGGTGATACGGTTGTGCATATCAATGGAAATGGATTTTTTATCGCTCATATTTCAGTGCCTTTCTTTATGCTAAAATAATAAAACAAATGATATAACAGTTCAATTTTTTAATATATTACAAATATTTCTTCATTGCAAGTACACAGTTGGTGATTATCTCCTTTTGTTTCAGCTGGGTAGTTTTTCCTTCTCAACCTCTTTTACCGACTTTTATCGGGAACAGAGCCTTGTTTTTTGCAGCTGTATGACTTATTACACTGTATAATATATCATACTGCACGGACATTTTATGCTCCTGGAAGGAAAAGTTTACCCCTTCCAATTAAAAATATAGTGTTTTTTTTCGATAATTTACGCATCCGGAAAGAAAAAAGTGAAAAATTTTTTCCATTTGATTTCAACTGTTGCATTCCAATAAAATATACTTGAATTTTGCAGTATCTGAGTGTATATTAAGGACATTTGCCCCCGAACAATGATCCCGAAAATCAGAAAGGAATTTCTATAATGCTCCACAAAGGTGTGCTTTCCTGTTTGGCAGTTTGTTTGATCGCGTTTGCGGCCGTTGCAGAAACAGCAGAAAAAGAGAGAGTGAAAATCGAAGATGATGTGATCGAATTGCAAGTCTCTCCCCAGATGCGTACCCGGATCCAGCAGGCCTTTGAACGGGGAATACTGTATGAGGAAAATGGGGTCACAATCATTGAACTGAATGAAGAAAACAGCCGCGGAGTTCTTGCCGACAACGATGATGCCATTATTCTTGCACCTCCCGAAGACCGGAGCAGTAAAATCACATTGGGAGAGACTCTTAAAAGTGCCGTTGCTCCGTGGGGGAATGACAGTGATGCCGTTACAAAAATCGCCAGAGGCGGTGCAGGATTGATGTGCAAGGCCTTTCTTGTGGTTCTTCCGTTGGCAGTGCGAATGGGGTACGGTCTTGACGTGATGAGTGACGGGGTCGCCCGTGCCCTCTTGGGGAAGCCGCAAAGGACGCCCAAAGAAAAGGAAGCTCTCTGGAACGATTATGCTCAGTGGGAAATGAAAATTCATAAATCCGGCCGTTCATTACAGTATATGGTTTTGGAGTATGATGAATATGTTGATGACCGCGCTGCCGGACGGCAGCCTGAAAAAGCCGCTGAGAAGAAAGTTCCGTCAGCAGTTCCGTCAGAGGATCTCCCGCAAAAAGTTGTTTACCTGAATAATATTGTTCAAACGACCTATGTTTCTTCCGGCGGGCGGAAAGTTTTTGTAGGTCCCCGCAGACATCTTCGTCCCCGGGGGCGGCGGATCCGTCATCGAGTGCACTATTTGCCCGGCATACGCCGGACAGCCGAACGCCGTGCTGCGCCGCCCCGTCCGATCATTATCCGCAAAAAACGCCATTATCATCCCGGTAGTACTGCTCCTGTTGTCCACCGGCGTCAGCTGCGCCGCCGTCCCAAAGTTGTGCTGCACACCAAAGGATATCGTCAGGCAGGAGCGCATAAGAATCCTGTAAAAAGAAGCAGAAGACGTTGAGTTGCGGGAAACATTGTTCCGGAAAGCAAGAGTGCCTGAAATCTCCATAAAAAATCCATAATTGCGGCGTAAAAACCATAGATTCTGTATTGCATAAAAGGGAAACACAGTTATATTATATGTTACAGAAAAAAATTATGTTTCAACTGGAACGGGAATTGTCCCCCTTTCTATATAATTTAAGGAGTTTGATTATGATTGAAGGCGGAAAAAAGGTTTGGTATTTTGCTGACGGCTATCTTCCTGAGCCGAAAAAGTCCGGAAAACTGGAGTCACACGAAGCTCTGATGATTTTCAACACATTGAATGAAGATGTTGAAAGTATCATAGATGTTTACTTCAGTGACCGTGCTCCCATAAAAGACATCAGGATCACAGTTCCTGCGGAGCGTATTATTTCTCTGCGGCTGGATAAACCTGAAGATTTACAGGGTGCGGTCATTCCTGCGCAGACCCAGTATGCCTTGCGGATTACTTCCAGTCATCCGGTTGTCTGCCAGTTTGGCAGACTGGATATCACTCAGGAGGCGATGTCCTACTATGTAGGAGTTGGATACGCCGAGTAAAATTGTTTCAGTTGAGAGATCTGAATTGACTTTATCAGGCAGATTTCATCAACTCGATAACATTTCTGACTTGGCTGATAACTTCGGGGATCATCTTGAAGTTCATCAGATTGATATTGTTGTCATTGGGTCCGTTGTGGAGAGTGGAACATACAGCTCTGATACCGCGTTGGAACGTCATTTCCGCCGGACCTGATGAAAAGCAGACGCTGGGGATGCCTGCTTCAGCGAAGACCCAAGCGTCATTGAACGGCATATGGCCTTGTTTGCAGTTTGTCAAAGCGGCTGCTGCTGAGCAGTTCATACAGTCAAGATAGATCTGGTTGAAGCAGCCGATCACATCCAAGTTGACACACCCGCTGATATGTTTTGAAGAATGTTCCAAAAAATATTGAGCGCCGCCACCGCCTTTTTCTTCATCATTGGTAAAGATAATTTCGACATCGTGCGGCAGTTGTTGGCACATATTGAGAGCGGCGACCAGGGCCATGCCATTATCATTGAATCCGAATGATCCTTCAACGGCATCGAAGTGAGCCGTA
The DNA here is from genome assembly GCA_015061745.1 of Lentisphaerota bacterium. GTDB lineage: Bacteria > Verrucomicrobiota > Lentisphaeria > Victivallales > Victivallaceae > UBA1784. The sequence goes on from SUWB01000056.1 coordinate 16,836, forward strand.
ACGATGACGACATTTTCAGCCGCCCCGGGGATTCTGACGGCCATATTGTTCCAATTTTCAAATTTGACATTATTGTTTTGCAGTTCATTTTCCAAAGCCACCAAGCGGGCTTCATTACTTTTTTGGCACAGTCGTCTCAAGATTTCCTTATTATTTACCATAGTCATATTCCTTTTTTTATTGCGATCTGCCTACTTGATACGAGTCAGAAAGTCACTATTTTTCAAAAAAAATGGAATATCCTGAAAAAAAATCAAAAAAAGGCTTGACAAAGTACAAAACAGGGTATATATTAAGGACATAGTCAGTGATGACGATGTGGCAGGTTAGCTCAGTCGGTAGAGCAGGGGACTGAAAATCCCCGTGTCCCCAGTTCGATTCTGGGACCGGCCACCATTTTTTTTGCTCTGATGCCGTTTGGATACACCAAACGGCTTTTTTATTTCCTGTTTTACCCCAAGAAAACCAACGACTTATGACAAACGGAGAATTATTACATTCTCTGTTTCTCTGCCGGAGAATCCAATTCTCTCTCAAATTCTCCGTTTGCCTTGTGTCGTGGACACGAGGATTATCACGCAACATAAGCGTTTGGAGAATAATACTTTACAAAAACACACCCGAATTTGAGTTTTGTTTCGCAGAGAAATCCATCGGATT
>SUWB01000057.1 GCA_015061745.1 Lentisphaerota bacterium
ATAGCCTTGAGAATTTGTAAAATAAGCTATGATTTTCTCCTATCATAACTTATTATACCTCCAACTTTCTGCTCAAACAATAGAAAAAGGCTGTTGCTCACCTTTTTTGAGGTTTTGCAACAGCCCCGTATGCACCACGCCTTTTTTCAAGCTACCGCTGAAGCGGTATTTTTTATGCTTTGGGATTCTTGCTACCTGTAAACGGGTCTATGTACTCTCTAAAAGTCAGCTGTTCATATTGCTTGATCTTCAGCCAACTGGTTCTGAATATACGCAGTTATTGCACGAGCATCTGCTCCAACCGTATTGACATAATACCCGCGGCACCAGAAGTGCCGATTCCCGTATCTATACTTTAGCCGGACTTGAAAAAAAATTCAATTTTTTTTCAAACTTCAGGTAATTTTTAACGGAATTTGATGTTATATATAAATGCAAGGCAGTTGTGATACTACTTTACACTGCTTGAAAAAAAATTTGAAAAAATTTCAAATCCGGTGTAAATAATCATAATTACCTGCTATGATATTAGTGTAAACAATAATGTTTACTTCTTAAATTAAGCAAGGAAAAATTATAATGAGTGATGTAAAAGTTTGTCTTTCTGTATTCTTTTGGATTTTTGTTGCTTTATATTTTCTTGCATCTATAAAGAAAAAAGATGGTGGATTAGTTGTTATCGGTTTTGGTAATGGTGCAGTTCTTTATGGAGCATCTGCGGTTCACATGGCTCTGTATGCCGCAAATGCTCCGTTTATATGGATTGTTATATATTTTTTTACTGTGTTTTTATGCTTTTTCGTAGGAACTCCATTTTTGGTAGATTGTCTTTCTATGGGGCGTGTTGAAAAAAAACATATAATGGCACATCAAATATTGCTTTTTATATTTTATGTAATCTCTACAACTGTTTGCGAAATTATATATTAATATTTTCAAATCCAGTTGTAAATAATTCAAAAAACCTGCTATGATATAAATGTAAGCAATCACTGCTTACGGCTCAAACATAAATCTATAAAAAAGAGGAAAAGCGTATGCAATTCAATGATTTGATTATGCAGATGTGGAATGGTAACGATGTCATCCTTTCTTATGATGAAGGAAAATCGTATTTGAACGATGAAAGACTTGCCTTATAAAATATGTGCAGCAGCAAAAGTTTAAGCCGCTCTTAAATCCGGCTGAAAAAAATCAGATTTTTTCAGAAAATCTTGAAAAACCAGAAAAATTTATTTTCTGCTTGCCGTATATAATATGTGCAGCAGCAAGAGTTTAAGCCGCTCTTAAAACTGGCTGGGCTGATTGAAAATCGTATAACTGCAGAAAGGAGGTTTTATATAAAAAAATGATTTTATGACTGTAAAATGCAGTCGCCTGTTAGAAAGTTTCTTAAAATTTGTCAATTATTCTATAACGTGAAAGGTAATTATTATGAAGGTTGTTAAAAATATGTTCGTTGTTTGTGATAAACTTGTTGATTTTGTTTTCGAAAAAAGTGTTGCCCATGAAGCGGTTGCAGCTATTGCAAAAGCCGCGTGCAAGCTGATGAGCAAAGAAAGCGACTTCATCAATGCCAACAAAACTGATTTCTTTGCGACGATTAAGGCAATCGAAGATAACAGTTGCTTTAGCAAAAAGCTGATCCGCAATATAAATGCCGTTGCTCAAGCACTTGCCAACTGTAAGGTCAAGTCCAACACTTACATCCTTTGCGATAAAATGGTTGACTTGGTGTACGAAATGGATCGCAAAAATTGCACTGCCTCCGAAATTACTCAGGCAGCGAAAGAGTTGGCTGCCAACAAGGCTGAGTTGATCAGCAATCATTCCGAATTTATCCGCACCATACGTGAAATTATGCAGAAAAGCACTTTTACCAAGAATGAGTCAAAACTCATCGCCAAGGTTGCAAGCGAAGTCGTTGGGTGGGTGTGCTTGAATTTCAATGGCAACATTAACAATGAAACAAAAATTGCAGCATAAAATAAGGTGTGGTGGGGAAAATTTTTTCAGTCAGGGGTAAAAAAATTTCTGTTTCCCGTATATCTACATTAGAATAATAAATTCCCAATTTAAACATTTAACACAAGGAGTCAGTTATGCTGCAAAAACGCACTTTCAAATCTCAACTTGTTCCTATGGTTGTGGAGCAGACTGGTCACGGAGAACGCGGTTACGATATTTACAGCCGCTTGCTTAAAGACCGCATCATCCTGTTGGGAACTCCCATTGATGATAATGTGGCGAATCTGATCGTGGCACAGCTGCTGTTCCTGCAGGCCGAAGACCCCAAAAAGGATATTGACCTTTACATCAACAGCCCCGGCGGCTCGGTTACTGCCGGACTGGCGGTTTACGACACCATCCAGATTTTGAGCTGCGATGTCAAAACCTATTGTATCGGTCAGTGCGCCAGTATGGGGGCCGTGCTGCTGGCTGCCGGTACGGCAGGCAAACGCTTCGCCTTGCCGCATTCGCGGATTATGATTCATCAGCCCTGGGGCGGAATGCAGGGAACGGCGGCGGACATTGAGATTCAGAGCAAAGAGATTCTGCGTTTGAGAAGTATGCTCAACAATATTCTTTCCCGCCATACCGGCAAAGATCTGAAAAAGATCGAAAGCGACACCAGCCGCGACTATTTTATGTCCGCTGAAGAAGCGTGCAAATACGGTCTGGTTGATGAGGTTATTCCCGCCGGCAGGTGACGGCGGCGGGAGAAGGCAAAACAGGTGGGATTAAGGTAGAATGTATATGAAAAATTTTTACAAATCATTCATTGCTCCGATTTTTTGCGCAATAATCGCATCGGTGACATTCCCATTCTGGCTTTTGCTGTGGATGGGGTACATCATCTTTGCCAATTTGAAAGACTTTTGGACGTTTTTCCGCAATTTCACCCGGAGCCTCCGCACTCCCGGGAACCCGCCTTTTATCGGGTTGAGCGGTTTTTATGCGCTCAAAAAGTACAGCTATGAGGCCTTGCGGGCAGAAGCGGATTACGACAGCCAAACCGCTGCCGCCGCCTGGAAAAAATGTGCCTTGCTGTATGATACTGATGCAATGATAAAAGTTGCAGAATGTGTTGCGTCAGGAGATTTTGACGAAGATTATTCTGAAGAAAATGAGGAAGATCTTCGCAAACTTGCACTTCAATGGTATGCCGTTGCGGCAAGTTTCGGAAACTCAAAGGCAGAAAAAGAATATGAATTCAAGACAGGTTATAAAATATCTGACGATGAAAAAATCTGGTTCCGTAAAAACTTTATAAAAAGCCGGAGTTATCTTTGCAAAAGAGCAAACTCTTTGCCGAATCAGGAAAAATAAATACAACAGCGAAGGAAAATAATTATGGATAAAGAATTTGAAGGCAAGCCGGTAGTAAGAGATATTGAAATTTGCAGAAAATGCAAGTGGTTCAGAGTCGTAGATAGTGATGATGGATATGATAAAGCTGGAATTTATCGCGGTAAAGGAGTTTTTTGCAGAAACTATTTCAGTAAATACACCACCTGGCGAATAGACTCCAACCTGGCGGTCTCAGAAGAAGAATTCGTCAGAGTCAGAAAAACCGTGTGCGTTTATAAAAATGAATGTTTACAGCCGGAAAAATAACCGGTCATAAAGGAGATGTTTTATGAAGAAACAAATTTTTATTTTAATTGCCGCCGCAGTTGCTGTTTGTTCTGCCGGAGCGGAGGAAATTCCGACGGAACAGTTTCAAAAATTCATCGCTCACTGTGTAGAGTCTTCGGAAGAAAATCTGTTTGACCCGGAAATGCAGGGCTCCATATTCAACTGGTCATTTGAGGGCGAATACAAAGTGGTGTATGCCGATAAAAAGATCTTCAGTTATTATACTGAAGAACTCTCCTATACTGGCGGGGCCAATGGCAATTTTACGGTCAAAGTCGGTTCAATGTACCGGGTAAGCGGCAAAAAAATCACGCTCCGGAGCATTGCCCCCGACAATGCCGATGCAGAAGAAACTTTTGCAGCTTATTACGCTTGAAACCGCCCGGATCTTCAAGTGCAAAGTTTCGGAGCTACCCCAAAAGCTGCTGGCAATGCCCAAACTTACGGAGAATTTCTATTTGGACAACACAGGCATAAACTTTGTATATAGCGAGTACGAAATCGCCAGTAAAGGTGCCGGAGCAATAAAGGTATTGGTGCCGTATACTGCATTTTCGGTAAAAATAAAAAGCGCAGTTCCCGACAAAGGTCGGTAAAAAGGTTGAGGGAGTTAGGGCGGGCCGAAACGTCGGCTTCGGAATAACTCGCAGCTGTAACTAGCTGCGAGAATCGAAAACTGAAGTTCCCCTTTTCCCCTTGTCACGGCGTAGCTCAACGAAGCCGGAAAACCTTTTTCAGTAACGCTTTTAATTTTTGACAAAAAGTCAAAATTTAAAAGCGGTCTGTAAAAACTTTCTGGGGAAAATAGTTTTCTTACCTACCCGGAATGGGAACAGAGCCAAATAAAATGAGAAACGGGGGGTTATATGGTGGAACATTGTTGCAGCAATATGCAATATATGATCGAGGAAGAACAGAGCATTATTTTTCTTCCTGAATTCAGAGAATACGGCGTTCCGATCCTTGACGGCGGCAGTTCTTTCCTGCAGATGAACTTTTGCCCCTGGTGCGGAAAAAAACTGCCGGAATCTCTGCGGGATGAGTTTTATGATATTTTGGAGGCAAAGGGAATAGATTACCCTTGTCCGAAGGAAGAACTGCCGGAAAATATGCGTTCCGAAAAGTGGTGGCAGGAGAAAATGGCGGATAATTGTGCGGGAAATAAGCAGTTTTAAGCAAAATTTCATTACAAACGCACTTTTTCCGAAAAAAATCAAAAATAAGAGGCTGCTGCAAAACACCAGGTTTTGCAGCAGCCCTTTTAAGATGCTTTGATGGGATCAGTAAAAGTTTTTCTTCAAAGCCCACAATCCCAAAGCAGGATTGCTGATGTAGAAAATTTCTTCACCGTCCACAATATTGATGCCGTCTTTGAGTTTTTCGGGATCATATTTGGCTGACATTTCAGCCAGATCGGCATATTCAAATCCCACACTGCGGATTTCTTCCTCGGTAACACCGGGGCCGGGGCAGTAGGTGATCCGGAACCGGCCTTCGCTGGAACCGTGGATCAGGTGCGCCGCAGCTCCCAGGTTGTCCCTGAGTTCCTGATTTTCCTCAACCATCTTGAGGGTATGAGGAGTGCCCTTGTAGCCGTATTTGCGGATCAAACGGTCATTTTCCTTATCTTCACCGAACTCCTTGAGTCCGGGAGCAAGGACGATGAGGTCGCCGTCATCGGCAATAGCCATACGGGTACGGTAGACAGCCTTGTTGCCCAGCCAGGTGCTCTTGAATTCTTCGGGATCGAGGAAGACCACCACCTTTTTCAAGGGGGCATCCAAAAGCTGCAAGTTGGCGGCCACGCTCAATTCGCAGGCGGCAAGGAAGGCATCGCTGCCGGTACCGGAGAAAAATCCCCGCATAGCCATTTTCTGAGTGGCTTCATCCTTGGCCATAACAGTGAGCATATAGACCAGAGGCAGATCTTTCAAGTAGGTATCGACACCGTAGTTGAAAAGTTTTCTCACAGGAGAATCAGCTCTGCCCATAATGTTTTCAAGTCCGGCAGCGGCACCCAGGAAGTGAGATTTGTTGATGACGTCGGAACCGCCGACACCCACCATCAGATTCTTGGTGTAGTTGGCCATACCCACCACTTCGTGAGGAACCACCTGGCCGATACTCAGGATCAGGTCATAATTTCCTTCAAAGAGCAGTTTGTTGACACCGATCTTCACTTCGTAATCCAGCTTGCCGCCGGAAATTTCTTTCACGAAGTCAGAGGAAGCAACGCCCAGCTCTTTCACATCGTTCCGCCAGTCGTGAACTTTGAAAAGGCTTTTCGGGATCTTGCTGCCGAACATCAATGTCAGCTCTTTTTCGCCCATAGGAGCGTGAGTTCCCAGAGCGGGCATAATGTCGATGTGGCACTTGTCGCCGTAAAGCTCCCAGATGATCTCGGTGATCCGGCCCGCCTGGGAATTCAGGCGGGTGTGATCCGGAGGAAGCAGCAGGAGACGTTTGATCTCCTTGCCGCTTTTCTCAATGGTGGAAATCACCAGTTCTCTGAGTTCGCTGTCGGAAATAGCGGTATCGACACCGCCTTTCTGTACATAGATACCCATACTGCGTTTCAACCTCAGACGGTGTAGGTTCCTGCAACGGTCTTGCCGCTGTTTTCGGTCCACTCGGTGTGGAAGAATTTGCCGCGTTCGGCATCCACGCGTTCATAGGTGTGGGCACCGAAATAGTCACGCTGGGCCTGGAGCAAGTTGGCGGGGACCACTTCGCTGCGGTAGCCGTCGTAGTAGCTCAGAGCACTGCTGAAAGCGGGAACGGGGATACCGGCCAGGACAGCCTGGGCGATAACTTCACGCCAGGCAGCTTCGCAGTCGGCGATAGCGGCTTTGAAGAAGTCATCCAGCAGCAGATTGGCCAGTTTGGGATCTTTGTCAAAGGCAGCTTTGATCTTATCCAGGAAGCGGGCACGGATGATGCAGCCGCCGCGCCACAAGAGAGCGATCTCGCCGAAGTGGAGATCCCAATCATATTCCTTGGCGGCCTGCTTCATAAGCTGGAAGCCCTGAGCGTAGGAGCAGATCTTGGAAGCATAGAGGGCCTTGCGGACCTTTTCGATGAATTCGGCTTTGTTGCCGGTGAAGGTGTTGCGGAGACCGCCGATGACCTTGGAAGCAGCAACGCGTTCTTCCTTGATGGCGGAAAGGCAGCGGGCAAACACAGCTTCGGCAACGGTGGGAGCGGCAACGCCCAGATCCAGAGCACTCTGGCTGGTCCATTTACCGGTACCCTTCTGGCCGGCGGCGTCGAGGATGATGTCAACAACGGGCTTGCCGGTTTCGGGATCGGTCTTGGTGAAGATGTTGGTGGTGATCTCGATGAGGTAGCTGTCCAAATCGCCCTTGTTCCACTCAGCGAAGACTTCGTGGAGTTCAGCAGCGGAAAGACCGAGGAGCTGTTTCATAATGAAATAGGCTTCGCAGATCATCTGCATATCGCCGTATTCGATACCGTTGTGGACCATCTTGACATAGTGACCGGCACCGTCGCTGCCCACCCATTCGCAGCAGGGAAGACCGCCGCAGACCTTGGCAGCGATAGCCTGGAAGATGGGTTTGACATAGGGCCAGGCTTCGGGAGCTCCGCCGGGCATAATGGCGGGACCGAGGAGAGCACCTTCTTCACCGCCGGAAACACCGGCACCGATGAAGTTGATACCCTTTTCGGCCAGAGCTTTGGTGCGGCGGATGGTGTCGGGGAAGAAGCTGTTTCCGCCGTCGATGAGGATATCACCTTTGTCCAGGTAGGGAACCAGCTGGTCGATAAGGGCGTCCACAGCGGCACCGGCTTTGACCATCATCATAATGCGGCGGGGGGATTCAAGATTGTCGCAAAGCTCCTGGATGGAGTGGCAGCCGATGAATTTTTTGCCGGCACCGCGGCCGTTGACAAAGTTGTCAACCTTTTCCACGGTACGGTTGTAAACGGCACAGGTGAAGCCGTTGCGTTCCATATTGAGGACGAGGTTCTCGCCCATAACTGCGAGACCGATAAGACCGATGTCTGCTTTTTTCATTTTTTATTCCTTAAAATTTTTGATGTGTATTAAAAAATCTGTTTCAGCTTGCATCAGACGCCGCTGAAGGCAGAGAATCCGCCGTCCACAGGCACCACGATACCGTTGACGAATCCGGCAGCTTCTTCATCCAGCAGGAAAAGCAGAGCACCGGTCAGATCTTCGGGAGCACCGAACTTGCCCATAGGAGTATGAGAAAGAATGGTGTTGCCGCGGGCAGTGAGAGTTCCGTCGGCATTGGTCAGCAGAGCGCGGTTCTGGTCGGTGAGGAAGAATCCGGGAGCGATAGCGTTGACGCGGATACCCACCTTGGAAAAGTGAACAGCCAGCCACTGGGTGAAGTTGCTGATAGCAGCCTTGGCACCGGAGTAGGCGGGAATCTTGGTCAGGGGGCAAAAAGCGTTCATACTGGAAATATTGATGATGGCACCGCCGTTGCCGGCAGCCATATCACGGGCGAACACCTGAGTGGGAAGCAGAGTTCCGAGGAAGTTCAGATTGAAAACGAATCCCACACCGGCGGGGTCGAGATCAAAGAAAGTGGTGAGGCCTTCGACCTTCTGCATCAGATCTTCTTTGGTCAGAAATTCTTTGCTGGTGGTACCCTTGGGGTTGTTGCCGCCGGCACCGTTGATAAGGATATCGCAGATACCAAGTTCAGCCTTGATGATTTCATTGGCTTTCTGGAGACTTTCCAGTTCCAGAACGTTGGCGGAAAGACCGATGGCTGTACCGCCTTCGGCGTTGATCTTTTCAGCGACTTTTTTGGCGTTTTCTTCACGCAGGTCAAGAATAGCCACTTTGGCTCCGCTTTTGGCCAGAGCTTCAGCCATAACGCTGCACAATATTCCGCCGCCGCCGGTAACGACTGCGACCTTGCCTGTCAAATCAACTTTCATTGCAAGACTCCTTAAAATTTTGATTGGGGCATTAAACTTTACACTTCACCGCAAAGGGCGGAGTAAAAAATACATTCATAGACTTAATATACCATATTAACAAAGTATTTTCAAGGGCATTCCGCATAAAAAGGAGGGATTTCCTTTCCCCCCCCGCAGAACGGACATTTTCTGCCGGGGGGATACCGCTGGATTTCCTTGTACTTGAGGAGCCTTGCCGTCTCTTGCGCTCAGGCTTAAGGGGAACAGCTTTTGAGGCGGTACATATCATTTTCAGGACTTGTTTCCGGAGCCGGCGGAAAAGCAGAGCAGCAAAAAAATGATGAACAGCAGAATAGATATCCAAACGACCACCGTTACAACAAGCCACACTGCAGCCAGGCTTAGGACAAGCAAAAAGAGACAATATCCGATCTTGGTCATTGCCGTCGGCATTCGATTGATATGGTTCGTATGAAACGCGATATTGGCCAAAACAGTTCCTATGACAGCCGTTAAGGCAAAAAGGTCGTTGTACTCCGTTGTATTTCCCATAAACGAAAGGATGATGAGCGTCACTCCAAATACGCCGCCGAGGGCGATCGGAAGCAGCAAAGGGGAGTTGGACGGAGTGTAATTGGGGACAAAACGTGAAAATATCAGCCTGTCGAGCACTACACCGATGAAATTCACTATACCATAGAATCTCTTGTGCATTGTATATTATCTCCTTAATATGATCATTCAAGCTGCCCTCTGCAGGATATGCCGAGCTGCGGTCATTGGCAGTACACCGGCGGTCGTGCAGATTTATCAGAAACAGTTTCAGGAGAAACAGCCTTTGCATTTACTCCATACAAAACATATTCAGGGCAATAAAATTTATATTCTTTTGTAAGATTTCTCTTTATACATTTTACAGCTGCACCCGCTGGGAGCAGGGTGCGTTGTGTGCTTTTTGGCATACGTAAAAAATATCTTTCCCGATGGGGACCGGATTTTTCCGGAACGCTCCTTTGGAATGATCGGCTTTCACCGCCGGCGGCGGGGGATTTTTTTCGGCAAAATAAGCGTTGAGGCTGCTGCGGAAAATAAGCATCAGCACCAATATACAGATGCAAATCACAACTCCGCCTGCGGAGCCGAAAAAGATGCAGACATCAACAACCGTTGCTGCTGTTTCCTGAAGGTCCGATTTTATACTCCGGTCTGAGGAAAGGGATTCATTAACCGAGTTTACATTCTCGATTGCGCCGGATGATTCTTCCGGTGAACCGGCAGTCCGGTCTGCGGAAAGGGATTCATCAGGAGCAGAAAAGGCTTCTGCATCTTCAAGAAGTTCAACACTTCCATTCTCAAAAGTCTGAAACTTGGCATTACAGTTGCCGCAGCGGATATGAACTCCGTACAGATCCGGAGACAGATCAAACTGCGCATTGCACTTGGGACAATTTACCAACATATTTACCTCCGATACTTATTGGTTCCGTCACAATAATAAGATAGCACGTTAACTGTATATTTCAAGTTATTACAGCAATTACAGAGGAAAATAAATTCGCTATTATTCAAGCAGCATCACTCAGTTTCAGAAAGCCTCATTCCCCTGGCAGTTTTCAGCACTTTTGTTTTGCAGGATTTGCCAAAGCATTGTACCGCGTTGTTATATCTTTTCCAATTTTTTGCGGGGAGGCAGCTGTACAAGAATAACGGCGGCAAAAATCAAGGCACATCCCAAAAGGTTTTGCACTGAATAGCGTTCATTAAGCAGCAGCCAGCCCCAGATAACGGCAAAAACCGATGCGGTGCTCAGCACGATAGAAGTGGTTGCCGGGTGAACGTACTTCTGGGCAGCTACCTGCATTGTGCATCCGGCTCCGATCGCAATAAGGCCGCAGTAAAGAACGGGTTTTGCGGTTTGCACCACACTGGTCCAGGAACAGTTTTCACCGGCGATGAGTGCGGCGATTCCGGAAATTACTGCCACAGTAAAGAACTGTACCGCCGAAAGCTGAAAAGCATCTGCATCAGGAGCAAATTTGGCAATAGCGATAAACTGAAAGGCAAAGAAAAGCGCACACAGCAGCATCAGCAGATCTCCCAGATTTCCGAAACTGCCCATTGTACCGTCGGCACAGAGCAAATAGGCTCCGGCGGCAGAAACAAAAGAGGCACACCAGATAAGCCAGTTGGATTTTTTATTGATAAAAATGCCGATCACAGGAATCATCACCACATAGAGGGCAGTCAGGAATCCGGCTTTGCCGGCTGTGGTGTAAAGCAGTCCGAACTGCTGGAGTATTTCACCGCCTGCCAGGCACAGGCCGCACAGGATACCGCCGGTAAAAAGTTTTTTATCCGGAGTCTTTTTCATATAGAACACCAGAGGCAGCAGAATCAGCCCTCCCAGCATATATCTCAGGAAAACAAAAAACAAAGGAGCCATACTTTTCATTGCTTCAGCCTGCGCCGAATAAGAAAGGCCCCAAACAGCCGCCGTCAGTAAAAGAGCGAGCGTCGCCCAGAAATTGGATTTTTTCATTAAGATACCCTCCGATCAAATTTTATTGGCTCTGTTCCCGACAAAGGTCTTTTCCCTTGTCCCGGCGCAGTGCAGCGAAGACGGAAAATCTTTTTCAGCACTTTTGTTTGGCAGGATTTGCCAAGGCATTGTGCCGCCAAAAGATATTGAGAAGGAAAAACTGCCCCTGCGGGGAATAGAGCTGTTTTATTTGCATAATATACTCTGTTGTACGCATATTTACAATAATAATTAAAATGATTCCCAAAAAATACAAATTGGGAATCGTATAGAGTTGTTGATGATGACAAGCGATGATGAGCTGATGAAAAAAAGTTGAAAAAAGTTTGGAGTTGTGGAAAAAACAAAGAATTGGCAATCGTATAGAGTTGTTGATGATGACAAGCGATGATGAGCTGGTGAAAAAAAGTTGAAAAAAGTTTGGAGTTGTGGAAAAAACAAAGAATTGGCAATCGTATAGAGTTGTTGATGATGACAAGCGATGATGAGCTGGTGAAAAAAAAGTTGAAAAAAGTTTGGAGTTATTGAAAAATCAAAGAATTTGAAATCGTATACAGTTTATACAGTTTGTGAACTGGTGTTAATATAAAACATAAGGAGTTGAGATTATGAAAATTACCAGATTGTTTACCCTTTCCGGCAACGGCAAAGAAGTTGGGGCAATTCCCCCTCAAATCTTTGAGAGAACACGCACTTATATTAAAGAAATCATTAAATAAACGCATTTTCAGATTCCACTTTTCCCCTCCGGGGGATTCCCCGGAAAAAAACTTAAATGAAAGGATGAGTTGTTATGAGCCGGATTTTTTGTGAACCTGTAAAAAAAGATGACCGTATTTTCTTCAAGGATGACAGCAAATATATTCTGTTTGATACGGGCTTCTTCGGAAGTCCGGGCAGCAATTCTGCCGCTTCTGATGGTACGATCGGCCCTTTCAAGGTCAACTCTATGCCTCAGCATTTTTTCGATGGCTTTATCAATATGAAAATGGATGATGGTGAAAAAGTTTCAGCCGTTTTCAATCCTATGGATGGGTACAACTGTCTGCTTGCGCCCAACACGTTGATGATCAGCGATGAAGATGAGGAAATTCTTGATTATAAATACTTTTTCCCCTTTATTGATCCCTTTTTGCCCATTATCAGGGGCAAACTCAACGGCGAAGAAGGGCGGATCTTCTTTGATAGCGGCGCGCGGCACACAATGTTCACCGAACCCCGTTTCGCAACCGAAAAGGTCGGCTGCTATACCGAATGGATGGCAATGAAGCATACCTATTCCGAGCTGGATACCTATAAAGTTGTGTTTGAAAATTCCGATAACACGTTGAAATATGAAGGTACAGGGGCTTTCGTTGATGATATTTCATACCGTATGATGAGCCGTCAGATGAACATTATGGCAATGATGGGTATTGATATTTTCAAAAGATATCAGCTTTTCATTGTTGCCAAGGGGCAAAAAAGAGGCCTCTATCTTCTTGATATTTAATGTAAAAATTGTCCGGTATCGGACATAAGATGTCCTTCAGGGAGGGTATATTATGTGTTGTGTATTCTCCCTGTACAAAAAAATTACCTCCTTATGTTGTGTGGTTATACCCCTGTGGCAGGAGCAGCAGTTCCTGTCACAGGGGGATGATCCGGGGAGAAAATGAAGAAAACGCCGGAAATGCTGTAAAAAAGGTTATTTTACCTGCCCATATCGGGAACAACATATTTCAAGAAAAATGTAAATCGGTTTTCAAGGGACATTAGATGTCCATCCCGGTCACTATATTATAGGGGGTAACAATTTTTTTCTGCTCTCTTTTGTTTGGTTTGTTGTTGTGTGGTTATCCCCTGTGGCAGGAGCAGCAGTTCCTGTCACAGGGGGATGATCCGGGAAAACTCCCTCCAAAAAACTGAACATTGATATATGTACAAAGAAAATTTCCTTCTCCCTCTTTTAAGGTGGAGCCGGAAATTATGATTTTAACATTTCAGTCGCCATTTCCATAAATAAAAAAGGAGAAAAACTATGGAACTTTTGATCGAAACTGCCGCCACTGTCAAATTCACCGCTGATGAATTCTTCAAAAAGGTCGAAGCCGCCAATTTCGGCAATTCTTCCCGCAATGATGATAATTTTCAGCACGTTGAAGCTGCCGGATTCACCCTCGAAAACAAAAACCTTGCCCACAGTGAGTTTCAGTTTTCAAAACTCTCTGATATCACCTTTACCGATGTGGATTTCAGCGGAGCTGATTTCCATTTCGCCCAGCTCAAGAATGTCACTTTCAACCGCTGCAATTTGGAACGGGCCGAGCTTGATTTCGCTCAGATGAGCAATGTCACTTTCGACGGCTGCATTCTCAAATCCGGTTCCTTCAACTTCACAAGCGGCGATGTGACATTCAATACATCTTCCCTCGCCAGAGCTGAATTTCACAATACCACAGCCGCCCTTACGATGAATAGCTGCCTCAACAGCAATATTGAACTCAACTATTGCCTCAAGCTGCAGCTCACGGCAGACAACTGCACATTCTACAGTGCCGAGTTTCACGATTCCACCCTCGTCGGAGTCATTTCAAACTCTGTTCTCACCGATGCTGAGTTCAACGGTGCCGACGGCACTGAAATGGTTTTTGAGAAGTGCCGTATGCGCGGTATCAGCACTCAGGGGGCCGTCAATATCAACGGCGGCAGTTCCGATGATGAGGATGATGATGATTTCGATTTCGATCTCTAAAGTCCTTTGAAGACACACTTTTCTGTTCCCGGCAAAAAGATATGCCGGGAACAGAAAAGGAAGTTGAGAACATTTACAAACAAATTCAATCACTTAACTACCAAGGAGATAACTGTTATGGACAATAAAACTGCCATCGCCAAAGTCGATCACGAACGCCTTTTCGGAACAGGTGTGGACCTGTTCAAAAATTACTATGCCGTCCTCGGTATCCGCAATATTCTTGCCAAGATCGGAGTCCGTACCAGTCACGACGGGGACTGGGACCGCTCGGTGGTTGAATTTGTCACAACTGCCGAACTGAGCGAGCTTTACGATAAAATTATCTCCCCCGCAGAACGGGAAGGACTTGCTTCATCAAGAAATCACCGCACGCCCCCGGAAATTGGGGAAGATGATCCCGATGATATTGTTTCTTATCTTGATAAAAATGTGGTTTACCGCCGGAAAATGTGGCGGGGACTCCTCAAGATTTATCAGAAGCGGCACGATGAGTACAAGGCCGCTCTGGCCAACCCCGACCGCAGCAAGTCTGCGGCGGAGATCCGCTTTACCGAGATGAAAGAACTCTTTGAACTCAATGATAAAGAGCTCCATATCCTTATGGCGGTTTTTCTTTCCCAAACCCGCTCTATTGAATACGGGGATTTCGATATCAACCGTTTCCGTTCCGGCGAAAAGGTTTCCGCCCTGGCTCGGATCATCGGCGTACTGGATGTAGAAGCGGCAGATCTTCTTTCTGATGAAAAGAATATCCGCAAATTCGGTTTGCTTGATGATGATATGGATCTTGACCGCACCTTCCTTTCCTACTTGTCAGGTATTTCCTCAAAGCCTTTGGCTGAAAGGTTTTGGACCGAATTTAAGGGGGAAGTCCTCCCCTGGGAGTTCCACGGAAAACTTGCTGAAAAACAAGGCGAAGTCATCAAAAAAATGATTAACGCCAAGACAGATGATAAAGGCCTTGGAATCCTTATGTACGGTGTCCCCGGATCAGGTAAGAGCAGCTTTGCCGCAAGTCTTGCCCACTCCCTCGGCAAAAAACTTTACTTTGTTGCCCAGCACGATGAAGATTCACGCCGTATGAGTTATTCTGCCAATTTCAGATATGCTGCTTTGGCCGTGGCTCAGAAGCAGCTCGATCCCAAAAACAGCATTCTGGTGGTGGATGAATGTGACAAGCTGATTGAAAACACCAGTCTCGGCGGCGGATTCTTTGCCAGGATTTTCGGCGGTGATATTGCCGGAAGCCGTGATGGCGAAGCCAAGGGGCAGTTGAACAGTGTCCTTGATAACAATTTCCACACGATTCTCTGGATTGCCAATTCAAAACGCGAGGCCATTGATCCTTCATCAAGAAGAAGATTCGATTTTTCAGTCTTTTTTGATGAACTTTCCAATACCGCAAGAACTTACATCTGGCAAAACGCCTTGAAGTTCAACAATTGTGAAGGCAAACTCAGTGAATATTTCATTGAAAAAATTTCCTCCCGCTATCCCGTCAACCCCGGCGGCATCGCCGTGGCTGTGAAAAATGCCGCTTCCGTGTGCGCCGCCAATCCGGAATTGGATTTTGAGCAGGAAACAATGACCTTCCTCAAGGCTCACTGCAATCTTTTGGGGATCCAGGAGTCCCCCGAAGAACTCTTTGAGCCCGCCAGAGATTACAGCCTCGAAGGGTTGAATATCCGCAGCGGCATCAAGCTGCCCCGCCTTATTGATGCCTGCAAGAATTTCCTCGCCAAAGCGGCAGATATCAATGCCAACAGAGATCAGCCCCGGATGAACCTTTTGCTGTTTGGATGCCCCGGATCAGGCAAGACAGAGTTTGTGAAGTTCCTTGCCAAAGAGTTGGGCAGGAAACTGGCAGTCAAGAATGCAAGCGATCTGCTCAATATGTATGTGGGGGGCACTGAAGCCCGTATCGCCGCGGCATTTGCCGAAGCTGAACTCAATGGAGAGATTCTTTTCTTTGATGAAGGAGATTCACTGCTGGGAGCCAGAGACGGAGCTGTCCGTTCCTGGGAGGTGAGCCAGGTCAACACCCTCCTTGCCGAGATGGAAAAAATCCGCGGCATTTTCATCATTTCGACCAACCTGATCCAGAAATTGGACCAGGCTGCTCTGAGACGTTTCAGTTTCAGGCTGCACTTTGATTACCTCACTGATGAGGGCAAGGAAATTTTCTTCAAAACCTATTTTACCGGTCCTATGGCACTTCCCGGATTGACACTGGCGGAAAAGAAAAAACTCCACGCCATCGAATCAATGACCCCCAGCGATTTCCGCAATACAAGGCAGCAGTTTTTCTATCTCAATGATGAAAATCTGAGCAATGGGGAAATCATCGAAGCTCTCGCCGCTGAAGTTACCAGCAAAACTTCAGGCTCCAACTACCGCGGCCTCGGCAGCGTCGTGTCCAAAATGGGCTTTTGAAGTAAAATGAAGTGAGGGAGTTGGGGCTGTTGCAAAACCTCAAAAAAGGTGAGCAGCAGCCTTTTTCTATTGTTTGACCTGAAAGTTGGAGGCATAATAAGTCACGACAGGAGAAAATCATAGTTTATTTTACAAATTCTCAAGGGGGGTATTCCTTTGCTCAGACATTCCGTTTGAGGAAAAACAAAAATTGGACGATTACCTCCAACTTTTGGAAGAGCGGTAATTCCCTTCTGCCGCCCTTTCAGGGCTGCCGCCCCCCTTTGTCCCCGGCAGTTTCTTACGCAAATACAGGTGCGAGTTTAAACGAACATTTGCGATAATGGGTGTGGCACAGACTAAAACTACCTGTTGCCTATAGCAGACGCCGGAGGGGCAGTGCAGTACCCTCTGGCCGGTTGGCAGTCTGCGGACGTTGGCGTTGACTTACACAGCCCGCGTGTATTGACCGGAGGTGAAAGAACCCGCCAGCTGAGACTACACAAAACCGTGGTCGGAGCCGGGAGCCGGCGAAGGCCGCAGGCCGAGCGCGCAGGGCGCAGCGTAATGAACCGCTGCGGTATTCCGCAGCGGATGCCCCCTGCCGGGGGCAGATGAAGCGTAGACC
>SUWB01000058.1 GCA_015061745.1 Lentisphaerota bacterium
CAAAAACGGCAATCCACCAAAAGTTTTTGGCAAGGATGGATGGGGCCCGGGGAAGGAAGGGAGAACCTTTTTTCAAAAAGGGTTCCCTTCCTTCCCCGGCTCCTTTCACCTTGATAGAACTTCTGGTCGTAATTGCCATTATTGCGATTCTTGCTTCTATGCTTTTACCTGCTTTGCAGCAGGCCCGGGGCAGAGCTCATACAGCTTCGTGCATCAACAATCTCAAACAGCTTGGTCAGGGAGTCTTTACCTATGCTCAGGAATACAAAGACTACTATGTCCCCGGTAACTCTTACAATATTTCTTACGGTTCCCGGCCCGACAACTGGGTCAGACGTCTGATCGTCACCAACAGCATTACCGGAAATATCCTGATTTGTCCGGGACGCAACCACCGCCTGAACACCGGAACAACCACCTTGCGTGAACAGCTTAAAAAAATGACTGCCCGGCAGTACGACTTCACCACCTATGCCTGTGACCGTCCTGAATACGGTTACAACGTCCACTTCATAGGTTCCAACCGAGCCAGATATACCGGCGGCGGTTCTCTGGAACCGGCGAAAATCGGCAATATCAAATCCCCCTCCCGGAAAATCGCCTTTGCCGATGTGGAACATTTTGATATGGGCAATGCTGCTGAAGGAGACAGCGGTCACGGCGTCTACCCGGAACTGATCTTTTACAACCGGAAGGTGACAACTGAAAACGCAGGTTACCTTTCTCCCCGCCACCTGGGAAGCTGCAATATTCTTATGACTGCCGGAAATGTCAACAACTATAAATCAGTGGGAACCGGAACGCCGGGTATCGACTTTCTGCACGGATATGTGGCACTGCCGCCCTATGTAAGAGGAAATATGTGGACCAGAGACGAAATGGTGCTCTGGTAATTGTGTGTGAGGAATATTGGATTTATGAAAAAATTTTTATACACACTTCTTCTTTTGGGCAGCGTTTTCACCCTCTCTGCCCGGCAGGTGACCATTTTCGGCAACTGCGGTAAATTGAAATTCGACAAATTTCCGCTTCAGGTCAACAAATTTCTGCTGCTGCCCGGAAAAAAGCTCAGCAATCCGGAAACCCTGAAAATTTGCGAATCCATTGAAAACTCCAAGTTCGTCTTTTTCCCTTATCACCCGGCTCCCTTTGCAGCACAAGCTATCTTCGGCGATCCGGCAATAAGCAGATCTCTTGCCGAATTTCTGAAAAAAGGAGGTTTGCTCTTTATCGGCCACGCCTCCTGGGATACTCTTGCCAAACGTCCTGCGGCTATGGGAAAATTTTTCCACGATTTGAAAATAAAACTCCCCAACACACAAAATTACTGTAACACCGCTCCGGGAGGCAAGGGTGAAAAAGCGGTCGACGGTACCATTGTTCCTGCCTATAAAAGCAGTTTTTTCAACAAGGCCGTTCCTGACGACACCTTTACATCCATACGCCACTTCGGTTCTCTCAACAACACCACTTTTGCTCCTCTTGTCCAAAGCCGTGACGGGAAAAATCTGATCGTCATTCACGAAAAAGCTGCCGGCAAAGGAACTGTTCTTGTTTCTTACGCTTACACGCTGATCCTGCGGCCGGAATCGGCTTTTCTGGAAAATATCCTGAATCACCTTTACGGGCCTTTGAAAAAAGTCTCCCGCAGAGCACAATTGAGAAAAGAGCGATCCGCTGCACCTGCAAGTTCTGTGGTCGATCTTTCCACTCCCCGGGAAGTGGCATTGCTTCTCAGCAAGGACGGCAAAACGCCCCGCAACAAAACTTCTGTACGGATCTCAGGCAATAAGGAAAAACTGCGTTTGGAATTTACCTGTTACGCCTCGACTCCTTCAACAGCTGTACGCACCCGGCGTGACAGTGACGTCTGGTACGATGACTGCGTGGAAATATTCATCGCCGATTCGCCGCGGCGGGATGCCAATGTATATCACTTTGTCATCAACAGCCTCAATACTGTTTATGACTCCCGCAACAGCAGTAAACTCTGGGAGTGCAAAAATTTCAAAAGTTCTGTCAAAAAACTTAAAAACGGCTTTTGTGTCACAGCAGAGATCCCGTTGAAAGAACTCAACATCTCCGGAATTTTCCGTCTGAATCTGGGCCGGGAACAAGTTTCCGACAAAGAAATAAGCTCCTGGCAGAAAGCTCCGGCAGGTTTTGCTCAGCTCCAATCGGCTGCCCTTGTCACTTTTGATCCGGCTTTGCTCAAGCAGAAATCCGTTTCTGTACCGGAAAAACTGCAAATCGTACAAGTTCCCCTTTTCACCAGGATCTACCCTGATTCCGAAGCTCCATTGGCAAGCCGGGAACTTAAAGAGATAAAATTGCTCCTGCCCCGCAATGATCTTGAACTGACTCAGATCGTTTTTTTCAACCCCACGGAAGAAAATTATGTTTTCCGGATCGAACCGGATGAAAGTTCTCCTCTGGCAGAAATGTTTTCTTTCCGGGAGCTTTTCAACTGGCGTGCTTCAACGGGAGAAACTTTTGCAGAAATTGAAACACCTCTCAATCACGGCAATCTGCTGACAGTATCAGGCGGGGAAAACAAAGTATTGCTTCTGGGAGCAAAAACCGATAAAGCCCCCGGGAAATACAAATGGAGTTTCCAAATCGTTCCTGTCAATGTCAATATGCCAAGCCGTACCGTCAAAGTCTCTGTCGAAGTACTGCCTTTGGAATTGAAAGAAAAAGATTTGCCTCCGGCCTCCGGATTCGGTCCTTACTTTTTCAGCTGGTCAAAAGACGAAAAATACAAACACATTTATTGGAAACAGTTGAAAGAATATCATATTTCCCTTATTTCCGCACCGATCCCCCAGAAAACCATTCGGATCGAAAAAGGAAAAATCGTGCTTTCCGAAGATCTCCGGGAATATGTGAAAGAAGAAAAGTTTTTAAGCAGCAATGTCCGTTTATGGAGTTATGACTTTGGAGTTGTCACCCTTTTCAGGCGAAAACTGAAAGCCGCAGGAATAAAAAAAGATTTCCGGGATCCGGAAATTCTGGCTCTCTTTGAAAAATGGGTTTCTCTCTGGGCAAAAGCCTTGAAAAAAGAAAATGTGGACTTCAACCGTTTTACAGTTCTTTTGCAGGATGAGCCCCCGCCGCAGGATGTTCCAAGTGTCGTGGCTGCAGCAAAGATCCTGAAAAAATACAATATGCCTTTGCATTTGACCTTCACAACCTGGACGACCCTTGAGAATATGCGTACATTCAGCCCTTATCTCGATGTGGTCTATCCCTGGGAAACCCTTGTTTATTCCCGGGAAAATGCTTCTGAGATCAAAAAGATCTTCAAAAACTGCAAACTGCTGATCCCCTACCTTTGCAGCCGTTCCGGCGACTTTGAACCTTTGCAAAACTATTTCAGATTCCGGGGGATACGCACCTTTTTACTCGGCGGCAGCGGATTTGCTATGTGGGCCTTGAACTCCTGGCGGGGAAACGATTACCGTTCTTCAGAAAACCGTCCGAATCACGGTTCATTCCTGATCCACCACGGCGACAGCAGAGGTTTTGTGCCGACCTTCCGTCTGGAAGCCTACCGGGAAGGAATCGAGGATCTCTATTATCTGCAGCTTGCAGCAAAGTCAAATGATCCTGCCGTCAAAGCTCTGATCGCTCCCCAAAAACTCAAGGAACTTATGTCTCAGGGAACTCCCACGGCAACCGCAGTATGGCATACAGCATTGCTCAAAGCTCTGGCAGCTCAAAAATCAATGTAAATCTTGCAGTATTCCCCCCCGAGAGAAGTTGAAATATCTTCTTTCAGGGGTTATATTTTAGTGTTTAAAAAAATATTTTATATAACTTTATAAGAAAAGGTTGTTTAATTATGCAAATTCCCCGCAGAAAAGCTCTTTCCGGCAATGCCGCAATGATTTCAATCGGTCTGGACACCTATTGGGAGCAGTTTCCCGGACTCCTTGATGATCTGAACAAAAAAAGTGCCGTTCTGGAAGAAAAACTTGCCGCTCACGATCTTAATGTCACCAACTTCGGTATGGTGGACAACGGCAAAAAAGCCTTTGAAGTCCTGCCGAAAATCAAAGCCGCCGATCCCGATGTCCTGTTTGTGGATATGGTGACTTATGGCACAAGTGCCACTTTCGGCCTGCTTCTCAGAGAGCTCAACTGCCCCGTCGTTCTGGTGGCTCTGCAGCCCCGCACCTGTATGGATTACCCTCACGCTACGACCTATATGCAGTTGTGCAATGACGATTTCTGCTCTGTTCCTGAATTTACCGGCGTGGCAGTCCGTATGAAAAAACCTGTGGCAGATATCATCATCGGTACTTTATATGACGATCCGGTTGCCGATGCGGCTCTGGCTGAATGGTGCCGCATTGCCCACGTCCGTCACGATTTGCGGAAAGCACGCATCGGCTTTATGGGCCACGTGCTTGATACAATGCTCGATATGCAGACCGATCCCACTTTGCTGACTGCTGTTTTCGGAGCTCACGCAGTTCCCTGTGAATGTGAGGAAATTTTTGCAAAGTACCAAGATCTTACCGCTGACTCACCTGAAGTCCGGGAAATGAGCAAAAGGATTCTTGAATTTTTTGACACACCTGATCCTGTGGACGATCCTCTCACATCAAAACTGCTTCCTGAAGATCTGCTCACTGCCGCTAAAGCCGCTGTGGCTCTGGAAAAATTCATTACAGAAAAACAGATCGACGGCTTTGCCTATTATTATGAAAGTGCCCCCAATTCCGATATGCGGACTCTGGTCAGCAATTTCATTGTGGGCAATTCACTTCTGACCGCTGCCGGATTCCCTATGTGCGGTGAATTCGACATCAAAACCTGTATCGCAATGCTGATCTTTGACCGTCTGGAAATCGGCGGCAGCTTTGCCGAATTCCACCCCATTGACTTTGAACGGGACACGATCCTCGTCGGCCACGACGGTCCCCACCATTTGAATATCGCCGACGGCAAACCCGTGTTGCGCAGTCTGAAAAAATATCACGGCAAACCCGGCAAAGGGGCCGGTGTTGAATTCAACATCAAAACCGGTCCTATCACAATGCTCAGCATC
Source organism: Lentisphaerota bacterium (assembly GCA_015061745.1). Lineage (GTDB taxonomy): Bacteria > Verrucomicrobiota > Lentisphaeria > Victivallales > Victivallaceae > UBA1784. The sequence continues at coordinate 5,057 of SUWB01000058.1, forward strand.
GGCTTGACCGCTTCAGGGCAATTCAAATTTATCGTCGCTGAAGGCGAATCAATGGCTGGTCCCATTCCTCCCACCGGGAATACCAATACACACGTCAAGTTCCCCCTTGAGATCCGGACATTTCTGAAAAAATGGGCCCTTGAAGGTCCCACACACCACTTTGCCCTCGGTATCGGTCATCACGCGGCGACCGTGAAAAAAATCGCTGACAGTTTCGGTATCGAATGTGTCATTGTTACAGAAAAATAATATTTTTGAAAGGGGCTGTGCTTCAATGAATAAATTGTCTTTTTGTCAAGCCTGCGGTGCTGACCGTTTCACTGCCGCTCTCAATAAAACCGGCGATGCCCTTTTCGGCGTGGAAGGCCCCGGTATCGGCCGCCTTGCGGATGACAAACTCGGCATCTTTGTGGAAGGTGGCAAATGGAAAGGATGCTGGAGTCAGAATTACTTTGGAATGTTTTGTACAACACCCCTTCTGACAGGAAAATATCTTGCCTGTCACTTGGGAACTCTGGAACTTTTCTTTGATTTTCAGGGAGACGGGAAAAGAGCCGATGACAACGGTTTCACGGCTCCTCCGGGAGCACTTCCGGAATATGTGACATTGTACAATCCCCTCCCCGGGCCCCGGTACAAAAATGATGAAAGTTCCGGTCTGGCTGAGGAATTTGACTTCTGGGTGGAAGGAAATGCTGTCAGCGTTCTTTCTCTTTGTGATGTGCTTCTGGCATCAAGAAATGAAGCAAAGATCCGGGAACTGCTGCCTAAAATCGAAAAATGCCTCGACTTCATCCTTTCCCGGAAAGATGAAAAAACCAATTTGCTCAAAGTCGGTGTGGCAGGCACTTTGATTGAACGTGCCTACGGAGCCACATTCCGCAGCAAAGGAGTCACCGATTACGGTCTCCCCTCCGGGACAGTGGTCAACACCATTCAGGCGTTGCGTCTTGCCGCTGAAGTGGAAGAGTTGGCAGGGTGTCTTTCTCAGGCAGAAATTTACCGTGCTCAGGCACTTCAATTCACCAAAGCACTTGAGCAGCTCATCGAAAATGATGAATTTCTCATCAATTACATTGATGCTGACGGGATCCGCCACGGTGTTCCCGGAGCTGCTGTACACGGTTATTTTGAAACAAATTGCAATCACGATGCCGCGTTCTGGGGAGTTGTTCCTGATAAAACGGCTGTTTCCATACTCAAAAAAATCATTTCCATTTCTCCGACGCCCCTTGCCCCCTGTGTCTGGAAAATCCACGACGACAGCCATTGGAGCTATCAGAAAAGCGATCTTGCCTACGGCGGTGCGGGATGTCACTGGAATGGAGCGGCCTGGTTCAGTTCTCAGGCACGCTATCTGGGAGCTTTGCTCAAATACGGTTTTTACGATGAAGCCTGTGCCGCAGCAGAAACGATGAAAAACATTTATGATTCCGGTACGATGCGGGATGTTATGGACGATTACGGCAAACGTCACATAGGGGGCGTTGACAATCCCGATGCGCCAGATGCTTACTACATTGACGGCTTCGGCACCTTCGGCGGTCTGCTCCGGGGAGTTGCCGGTCTGGAATACAAGGCAAACGCTATTACATTGACGCCTCATTTCCCGGCAGAACTCAGCTCTTACAAACAGCTGCGTCCCTACTACTGGGGGCAGAAAGAGCTTTATCTCCGGATCGAAGGTCAGGGCAAGTCCGTAAAAGAGATCTCTGTCAACGGCCAAAAGTGTTCTCTGCAAGGGAACAGTGTCACTTTGGATTATGCTTCTTTGCCTGAAAAAGCAGAAATCCTTTTCAACCGTATCTGAAAAATATGCTGACTCCTGAAAAAGCGATCCTGCTTTTCTTTTCCCTGATGTTCGCCGTCGGGGCATTGGATTATATCTGCAGCTCCCGCTTCAAACTGGGGGAGCGTTTTCTGGCAGGACTGCAAACCTTTGCCCCCCTGTTTCTGACTATGGCGGGATTTATTATCATCGCCCCCCTGCTTGCAAAGTTTCTGGCTCCGGCAAGTTGCATTTTCACAGTTGTGGGAGCAGATCCCGCCATATTCCCGGGGTTCTTTCTGGCCAATGACAACGGAGCCTATCCGTTGGCACAAAAACTTGCCGTCACGGCAGAGGGAGCCGGTTTCGGCGGGATCCTTGTGGGCGGCGTCATCGGCGTCAACGTGATTTGTATGCCTCTTGTTGTACAAATTATGAAAAAAGAAGACCGGCCCTACTATTTCAAAGGGTTGATGTACGGTATGATCACGATGCCCATAGGCCTTATTGCCGGAAATTTCGCTGCCGGATACAGCTGGAACTTTCTGCTGCACCAGATGTTTCCTTTGCTGATCCTGTCATTGACTGCGGCTCTGCTGCTGCGTTTCTTTCCGGAACAGCTGGTCAAAAGCTTGACCATTTTTGCCAAAGCAATGGAAGTTCTGGCTATGGCCGGAGTGGCTGTTGCAGTCTTTATGGAGTTTTCAGGAGTAAAAATTCCTGATATCGTTCCTCTTGGAGAAGCGGTAAAAATCATCGGTTCCATTGTGGTACTTTTGTCGGGAGTTTATGTTTTTATGGAACTTATTGCAAGAATGTTCCGCAAAGGACTCCTGGCAGCAGGAAATAAATTAAAAATCAATGAAACATCCCTTATGGGACTTATCACCACCTCTGCAAATTCCATTCCTACGTTGACGATGATCAAAGATATGGACCCCAGAGGCAAGATGCTCAACTGTGCCTTTATGGCTTCCGGAGCATTTATGTTCGGAGATCACCTTGCCTACTGCGGAGCAGTGGTTCCGGAATTGCTTTTCCCTATGATCCTTACGAAATTTATCGCAGCTGTCTGTGCAGTGCTCCTTGCGGCTTACTGTTTCAAAGAAAAATAAATTTGGGGGGACTTGAATTTTCTTAAAACAAGGTGTACATTATTGACAGACCAGTTATCAGGAGGAAAAATTATGAAATTGCTTCTTTTTTATTCTTGCAGTAAGAAGAGTTTTTCTTCACCCGCCGCCTGGCGGCGGGTGAAGCTGTACAGCTTCACCTTGATTGAACTTCTTGTCGTTATAGCCATTATCGCCATTCTTGCAGCGATGCTTCTGCCTGCATTGCAGCAGGCCCGGGAACGCGCCTTTATGGCAAACTGTACTTCCAATCTGGGTCAGTTTGGCAAAGCTATCAGTTTGTATGCCGATGACAATAATGATTACATCCCCGGAGTCCGATCAGCAAGCGGCTATACCGGTGCGTCTGAATCCCCCTGGGGAACAGGAGCTACTTTGGAGGACAGTACGAGTTCTGAGCCCTACGGTACTCTTGCCCCCTATCTCGGAGCCGTCAATGATGTGGAGCATATCGGTGCCCTCAGCAGAGCCAGAGGAAAATCCCGCTATGCCTGTCCCGGAGTCAAAACAAACTATCAATGGCGTTATTATACTTATGCTTACAACGCCTGGTTCTGGTCTTTGGGAGCAACTTCTGCCAATATGGCAAAACGGAAACGTTCGCTGCTCACCAAGCCTTCCCGCAAGATGAATCTGGCTGACGGCGAAAACTTTATATATCTCAATTATACTGAACCCAAATTTTATTCCTACCGTCACAATAATGCGATCAATGTTCTCTTTTGTGACGGTCACTCCCGCCTGCTTTCAAAAGGTCAGTTCCCTCATAACACAAGCGGCTGGCCCGGTTATGTTGCCGGTGCCAACACCTCCACGACTTTCTGGGGCCCCACTGGAACCTGGGATCTGACCTGCTACTGAAAAACCTTCTTTACAAAACAACAAAATCCGCCGCAAAGAACATTTCCCTGCGGCGGATTTTTTATGCTTGAAACAACTGAAATCAGGGTTCCCAGATAAAGTCGTTATCGGAGCGGCGCATAATCACCAGCTCAGGAGTTTCTTTAAGGATAGGCAGCACAGTGGCACGCAAGATCTCAGCATCCACCAGACGGCTGAATCCCAGACCGACTTTTCCCCATTTGAGACCGCCGGCAGCTTCCACAACGTGTTCCATATCCACGAAATAATCCTTTTTGGGGGAATGCCAGTGGTGCTGGATAGTACGGACATTGCCGTCATAATCGTGAATATAAAGTTCACTGGTGTTTTTGGTATGAAGTCCGGGCACCCGGGCTTCGATTTCCAGAGCGTGAATACAGGTATTGCAGGTAAAGTTGGTTCCGAGGAAAAGAATGTGTCCGCCGTTACGCATCAGTTTACCATAAGGTGAGTCAGGAGACCAGGGTGTGTTGATGTCGATGTGACCTTCGGTGAAAAATTTGGCCTTGGGACCGAAAGCACAAATGGAGTGCACCGGGTGCAGACTGCGGATCACGCCTTCGCGTTTGCGGAACACATTGGCAAGAGTTCCCACAGTACAGGGCGTATTCTGCACATCGAAAACAGGCTGGTCAGGGTTGACGTTGCCGCCCACAGTGGACATCATCAAAGTACCTTCGGGGCCCAGCACTTCAAGCAAAGCATCGATCACAGTGTCCGCACCGCCTTCGACGGGACCGACACGACGCAAAGAGGAGTGAGTAAGAAGGCTCATTCCGGGCTTGATGCCCAGAGCTTTGAAATCATTGACGAGAGAATTGAAATCAGCCATTGTCATTTTTCCTTGATTCAGTTATTTATCAATATATTTGTCCATAATGTCACGGATCTCACGCACCGTGGATTCTTCCAGATAATCCACAGTGCTCAAGTGTTTCATCAGGTAATCGTCATCGCCGGGTTTCATACCGGGCAGATATTTCATACCGGATTTGCGCTGACGGTAGCCGTTGACGATGTGGTAGTCAAAGGGCATACCGGGAATCAGCAGTTGAGGCAGGTCAGGAGTTTTGAAAGCAGGTCCGAGAGCCACCATAATCTTGATGCGGCCAGCGGCCTGTTCGTGAAGTGCCATAAGACGCTTCAAATCAAACTTGTTTCCGGGCAGCAAACCACCGGTCAGGATAAATTCGATTCCCAGATCCACAGCCTGTTCCAGAGCTTTTGACTGATCTTTGACCGATTCAAACCCCCGGTGCAGCGTGAACCGTCTGCCGGGAACCCGGTCGATGATCTGCTTCATACGTTTCACATCCAGTTCCCCTTCGGGGGTGACGATGCCGCACATAAAGCCTTCGGCACCGGCATCGTAAAGGGCTTCGGTGTCCCGGAGCATCACATCAAATTCGGAATCACTGTAAAGAGGATCACCGGAACGGGGGCGGATCATCACAAAAATCCCCAGGCCGATCCCGGTGGCTTTTTTCACATCCACCATCTGCTTTACAAGGCCGTAACTGGGGGTCAAAGCACCTTCAGTGGGGCTTACATACAACTCCACCCGGTCGGCACCGCCGCGCCACGCTGCAAGAGCGTCTTCAACAGTTCTTGCACCTACTTCAAGTTCATATTTCATAAAATCACACTCCATTTCATTCTATTTTCTGAACATCGCTTAATATAGCATTACCCTCTTGCTTTGTCAAGGTTTCAGAACGTGACATCCAGCTGGATTTTTCTGCTGATCCCGGAAATGGTTTCTGAGACTTTCAAAACCCATTTTCCACGGGCAGCATTGCAGGGAACATTCCATTGCCAAACAGCTTTGCCTTGAAGGGTGCGCCCCCAAGAAGAATATTCCTTTCTGACCTTTCCGGAGGGGTCGCTCAATTCAAAACGCAAAGTATGTACTTCAGCCTTTCCCCGATCCGGAACGATATATGCTTCAACCTGAAACTCTTTTTCTCCCTTTTTGAACATTCTGGTTTTCACATCGGCGATCCGGTAGGGCAGCAAAGCAAATATTTCCTGCGCATCGGCAGCAAATTCGTATTCAAAAGTGCGACCGTGACCGAGGTATTTCTGTCTGAAAAGATCATAGATGTGGTATTCTTTATCGAGAAGCACTTTTCTGCGTTCCTTTTTCAGTCCGGCATTGTCTGTTTCCTCGTAGTTGCGTCCCACTCCGGCAAAAAGCATATCTCCCTGCTTCCTGAGCAGCACCTCGGTTGACTGCATTCCGGGAATGCTGAAAGGCACTTTCACCTTTCCATGTTCCAATGCACCGGTAAAAAGTTTCAGCATTTGAGTCATCACGTTTGAATTGGCCTTGGAATATCTGATTTCCTGCAGGTCTCCGTATGCAGACAGAAGAGATGACCCGAAATAAACCGTCATACCTTTTCCCCTGCGATTGACCAGCACAGCAGGAGTACCGTCGGGATTTTTCCCCAGAACACTGACTCCGGAAGCAGGGACGATTCCCTTTTCAAAACTGAGGACTTTGATCTTTGCTCCGTTAAAGGCAACCGTACCGGAATTCCGCTCAAGTTTTCCGGATTTGGCTATCCCGAAAAGATTTCTTACTGCCCGGGTATCCGCAGGAGCTCCGTGCTGATCGTAATGTCCGGTCAGCATATCCGCAATAAGGACTCCGCCCTTTTCCACAAAAAGCTCAAGCCCTCTGACCTCTGCCTGAGAAAGCGCACTTGACAAAGGCAGCAGCAACACCTTCACCCCGCGAAATTGCTGCCTGACAAGCTCTCCGTATGCCAGATAACGGTAAGTAAGATTTTTTTCGTTGAGCAAAGTACGTATCCCCGCAACAGCACTGCTGCGGACTGCGGTCAATTCCAGCACCTCATTGACCTTGAGTGAAGCAGGAGTATAGTGCACCGCAACAGGAGAATCCGGCAGTTCAGCCATTTGCAGAGTTTGCGCCGCACCGTTGCGGTAACGCTCAAGTACCCGGATCAGATCACCGGCCGTGGGGGAAAGAGTGAAGTCTGGCTGAATATAAAAAGTTGCGCCGTAAAGATTCACCCCGGTTCCGCCATTCATCAAGGCAGTCCAGAGCTGACGGTTCATCCGTTTATATGGCGAATCGTAACCGATCCAGGGCATTTGATAGAATTTTCCCGCAGCGAAACTGCGATGCTGAACGGTCTGTTCTCCGTAGTAACTTGAAACGCCGCCCAGATGAGGCATCATCAGATACCAGTCCCAGGCATTGAAAGGATTGGTCTCCTGAGTACCGGAAAAGGAATAACCGATAGGGGCAGTTTTTCTGATTCCGGCACTCAGTTCTTTCAACGCCTCTGCCCGGTTCCAATCGTTGAAGCTCCGGTGATCCACCCAGGGCGCAAATGAGCTGCGGCGGCGGATCTCTGACAGAGTCATAGCAACCACATCTTCCCATTTCACAAACTGCGTCTGCCATGAACGGTTCAACGCCGCCAGAGTTCCGTACTCTTTTTTCAGCCAATTTCTGAAAGCATGACGACATTCAACAGTGAAACAGCCGTCCCACTGGGCGAACATATTGGATTCATCGGGGCCAGCCACCATAAGAGCTCCGTACCGGTAGTTCGGATAGAGGGCGGCAGAGTCGGCCGCCAGCTTTTTCCGGAACTCCGGCTTGCTCAAGCAGGGGGTTCGCACCAGTTCAAACTTGTGTTTGGGAACAAGATTTCTGTTATAGGGTTTCTTGGTTCCGAGGAATCCGTTGGTCTGAGTGGAAAACTGGGGCCAGCCGAAATCACGCAAAGCGGCTTCCGCAACAGGAAGATCAAGAGCATAACGATCCCCGTTCAAACAGGTGATCCCGAATTTCTCCATCTGTTTCATGAAAACAGAATAGTTGAATATATGGGCTCTGATGCTGAGGGAGGGCCAACCGAAAGCAATGTTGAAATCCAGAGGATCAGGTGTAAAAAAGAGTGTGAAACGTTTTTCTTTGCGGTCAATACATTTGTTCTTCTCAAAGAGTTCCGCACGGATTTTCCCTGAGGGTGTCGTACAATTTTTCAACGGAATGGAAAAGGCAGCAGAAGTTCCCTGCCAGAAACAGTTGCCTTTGTTGTCAAATGCTTCGATCCGCAAAGTTCCTTTCCCCCGGGAACTGACGCTTCCGGTGAGGATCCCGGCGGGAGAATAAACTTTCTCCTCCATTTTCAGCGAGAGGATTTCAGAAGAAAGGATGTTTTTTCCTGTAACACCTCCCCACCAGAGAGTCCCCTTATCTGAATTGATCTTCACGTTGATAAAATATTTCCCTCCCATATCCGGAACGGTAAAAGGCAATTGAATAAGGTTCTTTCCCGCTGTCAGCTGAAGTTCTTTTGACAAAGAAGCTGTCAGTTTGGAAAAACGGTCACGGACATTGTACAGTAATTTCACCTTCTGAGCTTTTCGGGACTCAATAACAGCTTCAGCCCTTCCGGGAGCGGTTATACGGATCTCCCCCTGAATGATATCACTTTGCCGCGCCGCAGCAAAACAGACGCATCTGGCAAGAAGGGCGATCTGATATTCATAATACGCCCATTCAGGAAGAGGAGAGATATTTTCCATTCTGGGCAGAAAAAATCCGCCGCGGTTGAGTTTTGAAGCGTTATCTGCCACAGGCCAGGTAAAGACCAGCACTCTGCCTTTACCAAGTGTGAATGATGACAGCAGCGGCAGACCTCCTGCCTGTATCAGGGTCTTTCCGGCAATGGCATAGGGAGTCACTGCGGTGGAAGGAAAGGCTTCGAATGGCAGACCGGCAAGAAAAGACTCTTTCCCGGTAAGACGCCATTGTGAACGGGGAAGGCTCTTTTTGTCACCTCTTTTCCGGCAGAGGGGCACCAATTCACCGGGAAGTCCCTCAGGTGCAAACAGGATCAGTCCCGTTCCGGAACGGACTTTCTGCAGCAATTTTTTTATGACTGCAGGATTGAATTTCTTCCAGACATTTCCTGTGATCATAATGGCATTGTAATTTTTATTGAGCTTTTGTTCCAGCTCTTTGACACATTGCGCCTCAGTCAGATCCTGATGGCCGGTCAAGCTCCACCGTCCGGCAATATAATGAGTATCAAATTTGATTCCGAAACGCTGTCCCAGTTCGACCATATCCCGGATACCTCCGGCCCGGTAATTGATGCCAAGCACCCGGGGAGCTTTTCCGGCCAGGGGAACTGCCCAGTTCCAGAAATCTCCGCTGACAGATGTGGAATTGAAATTCAGTTCAATTCCACCACCGCCGCCGCCGGAACTTTCCTTGCGTTTCGGGCCCGCTGTGCTCAGCAGAAAACTTTTCCCCGGTGCGGCTTTTTCCAATCTCAAAACCATTTTGTTCTGCTTTTTAAGCAATACGAGGAAAGCATCATGTTTGCCTGAAGGCAGTGAGGTTGAAAAATATTTTCCTGAAGTTTTGATATCACTGCTTTGAATCAGTTTCCATTGAACCGCATTTCCGGAAATCCGCCCGGAAAAGAGCTCCAGCTTGTAATCTCCCTGACGGAAAAATTGAATCAAGACCTTCCCGTCCCTGATACTTCCTGCGGCTGTTTCAGAGACCTGAAGCGGTTTTCCAATGCCGCCGAAAGGAACCAGAGCCGTTGAAAAACGCAAAGACTCTCCGGCCTTGATGCCGTAGACGCCGAATTTGCACTCCATCGTTCCCCGGTGGATGCCGCTGGTCCAGAAACAGATCGATTTGAGCAAATCTCCGGGCATAAGAAAAGCAAGGCCGTTGTCTTCAGGAGTTCTGACGGCACACCAGTTGCCGGAAATATCCGCAAATTCACGATAACCGGGAAAAAAGCCACTCTCTGACACCGCTCTTTTTTCCGGAACGATCATTTTGTAGCCATTGGCTGACTCCACACCGCCGCTGCACCAGAATCCCGCATGGAGCGGAACAACGTTTTCCGGCATATTTCCAATGGCATATTCAACTTTGAGAACAGGAGAGTCAGCACTGAGAATAAACTTTTTCTCAATCAGCACACCTGTAAAGTGTCCCTTCTTACCTCTGCCTCTGAGCCGCAGAACAACCTCATTTTCGGTGCGTTCCGGAGTTTCTGCCTGAAAACGGCTGTTTCTGAAAGAATCACGGGCCTGTGCGCCCCCGGGATAGAAACGATCCTGAAAAAAAGGCCCCCAGTCATTGCCGGAAATTCCCTGACGGATCAGATTGACTTTCCTGTTGCGGTCATAAGCCATAACAACCGTTCCGCCGGCTTCCGGACTGACAGCGTAGATGACATGGGCATTTTCAAGAAAGAAATTCTCTCCTTCACTTCTGATATTCAGCTTATTTCCTGCTTTATCGATTTCCTTCTGCCAGGGATTTGCCCTGGGGGAAGTTCCGGCAGCGGCGGGAAGACGCTTGGCTTTTTCGCCGTTGAAAGCAAGGGCATAAAGTGCCAGACGGCCGTTATTTCCGGTAAAATGTACTTCCGCACTGACAAGGGGGATTTTCTCAAGGGTGATCTTCACCTCACCTTTTTCCGGTTCTCCCGCAGGCTTTGCATAAGGCTGATTGAGAACAGCTCCGCCGATGGGAATTTTTTTCCCGTCAACAGTAATACCGATGACTTTGATGTTTTTTATTCCGTAATTGATCGTATGTTTACGAACAGCGTGAGGACGGAAGTAAGAAAGACTCATTTCATTCAAACGACTTCCCGGCTCAAAACTGCAAGTCAGCACCACAGGTTTCTTTTGATTGTCCCTGTAACGCCAGATGACAGGGGTTTCCTGCCGGCGGGAATTAAGCTTTTTAAATCCGGGGTCGGCGTGCTGCGCCTGCCCCGCAAGAGTGGGGGCTGAGAACGTGTAGGTGTATGAGAGCTCAGCTCCCTGAAGTGCACACACAAGAGCCCCGAGACAGAGAAGTGTTCCCCAAATGTGTTTCATCTGCATTATTCTTTTGAGTTATCAGAGGGACTTGAAAAAGACACTTGTAGAGGTGCACTTGGAAACATCAGCGATCTGTCCGGCATGACCGTCAAGATAAACACAATTGGAACGTGTATTGTGCCGTCTCCCCATAAGAAGAGAATAAGCTGATTTGGCATTGTTGTCGTAACAGTTGGCAGTCCAGGAGTTGCTGGTCACATTGGTGACAACAGCCGCAGTTTCCATAAAAAGCATGGTTGAAGAGTGTTTCAGATTCCGGGAACGCTTGTTGAGATTAAGAGAGGTCTTCCGGCAGAGATAATAATTCATGCCGTAACTGCATCTGGGATAACTTCCTGCAAGCAAAGGAGGAGCAGGACAAGTGTAGAGTTCCGCGCCTTTCCGGGGAGAGTTGTTGCTTGAGGCGACGCTTCCCACATAGGTGTAAAAAGCGCGCTTGGTTTTAGTAAAATAACAATAAGCATTCACCGCATTGCCGTCAGCGGCAAAGTGAAAATATTCATTGTTGTCATCGGTGTAAAATTGCATAAATCTTCCCAGCTGAGAAAGATTGTTCAGACACTGGGCCGTTTGCGCCCGGGCCCTTGCCTGCTGCAAGGCAGGCAGAAGCATAGCGGCAAGAATGGCAATAATGGCAATAACAACCAGAAGTTCGATCAAGGTGAAAGGAGCCGGGGAAGGAAGGGAACCCTTTTTGAAAAAAGGTTCTCCCTTCCTTCCCCGGACCCCATCCATCCTTGCCAAAAACTTTTGGTGGATTG
>SUWB01000059.1 GCA_015061745.1 Lentisphaerota bacterium
TTGAGAATTTGTAAAATAAGCTATGATTTTCTCCTATCATAACTTATTATACCTCCAACTTTCTGCTCAAACAATAGAAAAAGGCTGTTGCTCACCTTTTTTGAGGTTTTGCAACAGCCCCATTTTTTTTGACTGTTGTCAGTTGAAAATGCGGCAGCAGGGAGAATCGTCAGAGTGGATTCCTATCGCTTTGAAAATGGCCATTGCCATTTCAAAGTGTCCCCTTGCTCCCGGGTGGATCGTTTCTCCGAGCCAGGCCTCAAAAAGCCGGGGCGCATTGGTGCGGGCGTTCCAGTAACTCCAGTGATCGACAAAGAGGGCATCGTACTTTTGAGCCGTTTCTTCAATGACTTTGTTGTAAACAGGCATCTGTTCAAAGCGTTTGACATACTGCGGATTTTCCGACTTCCCGATGGGAGGATAATTCTGCACGATCGGAATTGCCCCCAGGTCAGTGATTTGGGCGATGATCGAGTCCAGATATGTTCTGAATCCTTCTGCACCGCCTTCAGTTTTGACAATATCGTTTGTTCCGATCAGCAGAAATACTGCATCCGGTGAAAAACGGGTGACGTGGGAAGTAAAGTATTCTTTCTGTGAAAGGTTGAAGGCGGTTTGTCCGCTGTAAGCTGTGTTGATGACGATATCTTCACTTTTTTTCAGTTCCCAGCGTACTCTTTCGTGGAATATTTCAGGGAAACTCCGCCAGCCGTGGGTGTGAGCCGCTCCGTGGGTGATGGAGTCTCCGTAAAATACCCAGTTCCAACCGGGGGCATCCTGCGTATTGAAGTGATCCGCCAGACGTTCTTTGTAATCAGTCAGTGTCGGCATAAGAGAAAACCTTAATTTCTGTTCCAAAGTTTGGGGCGAATAAGTCTTTCAGGCAGCAGCGGTACTGCTTCTGAAACCTGTTTCAGCAGATCTGCGGGCAGGGGACCCAAGGCTGCCATACGGCAGTTTTCCTGCAATTGTTCGGGGGTGTCTACACCGGTCAATACGCTGACTCCTCCCGGGAACGAGAGCAGATAACGCATACAAAGTTCCTGCATCGGCATACCGAAAGACTCCAGTTTTTCCCGGTATGTCAGGAGTTCCGGGAAGGGAATCTTTTCTTTGGGCATAACTGCAAGACCCTGCAAATAAACACTGCGGATGAAAATGTGGCCCGCAGTATGATTTTTGATCTTATCATCAAAACGGTGGTCAAACACATTGCAGGGCAATTGAACAAAAGGAGATTCGTCAGCTGTTGCGGCACACTCAAGAGAATCCAGGGAAACGCCTGCTGCTTCGATCATTCCTTTGGCAATGAGAGACGAAAGTTCTTCGTGACAACGCCAGTCCAACTCATTATGAAAGAGGATCAAAGGGATCACAGGCAGCCTGAGCCGTTTCAGAGAGTTGGTGACGGAAGTGGTGATGAATTCAAGGGGATCACACTTTTCGGGCAGGGGAGGAACTTTGCTGACCACAGTCATACGGTCTGCGATCCCCAGTTCAGCAAGAGCCTTGCCCAAAACTTCTTCACTGTCCCCGTAGGCGGCTGCTGTATCAAGGGAGGTGATGCCGTTGTCAAGGGCCGTTTTGAGAATCGCTTTGACCCGGTCAAAAGAGGGTTTGCCCTGAGTGTTGGCGATACCGTAATTGAGTCCGAATTGGACCGTGCCCAGTAAAAGACGGGAAAATTTCATTTTGCCGTGTATCCTCCGTCAACAGGGATATTGACTCCGGTAATATAGGCAGATGCCGCAGAGGCAAGGAAGATAATGACTCCCTGCAAGTCTGTTTCATTGGCAAGACGTCCCAGAAAGGTGTTTGCACTGTAATTCTGAATGAATTTTTCGTGGTGATTGGGGTTGCGCAATCCGCCGGGGCTGATGCAGTTGACCCTGATCCCGGAACGTCCCAGCACAGAAGCGGCAAAGCGGGTGAAGTTCAGCATACCGCCTTTTTCATAGAAGTAGATGGGGGAAGTCCAGTCATCTTCTGAATACATATTGGCTCCTGTGTAATTGGTCATATTCATACCGCGCATTCCCATATAGGAGCCGATATTGATAATGGAGCCTTCCTGACGTTTTGCCATATCTTCCGCCGCCAGACGTGTCAGCAGAAAGAGGGAGGAACCGTTGATACGCAGACTTTTGTCAAAATCGTCCATAGAAAGATTTTTCCAGGAACCGCAGGCACAGCGGGTAACGGCGTTATTGACAAGAATGTCTATTTTACCGAACTTGGCAATGATTTCAGCAACAACGTTCCGGATGGAGTCTTCATTTTCCAGATCCAGAGCAAAGGGGTGGACGTTGGAATATTTTTTTGCGATTTCCTGCAGACTTTCCAAATTGCGTGAAGCAATACAGGTAATGGCCCCCGCCTGAGAGAGGGCCTCTGTGATCTGTTTGCCGTAAAGTCCCGCTCCGCCGGTGAGCAGAGCAACTTTACCTTCCAGTGAAAAACGTTCAAGTACAGCAGACATTTTCAGTTAAGTTCCTTCCATTTTATAACATTGATCTTGAGATCCTGAAGCATACATCGACAAGTATCAAGCCCTCCGCAGCAATATCCGAGAAGCAGATCATCGCCGTTGAAGAACATTGCCGTATAGGCGAAACCGTGAATAGGTGAGTCCTCAATGACGTGATGACGCCAGGAGCGTCCGTTGTCGGAGGAAATTCCCAGTACCAGCGGGGTGCGTCCCATAATACCGCTTTCAAAACGGACGCTGCGTACCGGATCGTAATCGTTCCAGACGGCATAGAGATCGCCGTTGGCAGGATTGCGTTTGACTGTCATCGGTGAGGCTGGCGATTTGAACTCCGGCGCGGGGACAACTTCTGACCAGGTCATACCATTGTCGTAAGAATAACTTTTGTATTGGCAGCCGCCGCCGGTACGGAACCAGGACATAAGGCACTCCGGAGAAAGTTCAACGACACCGGGTTCCTGAAGTCCGGTCCCCAGCCATTGGGGCGGATAACAGCACTCCGGACTCTGTTCCCAGGTTGTGCCGTTGTCGTCGGAATAGAAAAATAATCCGATCCCCCGTCCGTAATCACTGGGGGATTTTTTGTAACGGTGATACGAGCCGGGACAGATGAGGCGGCCATTGCTCAACTGAACAAGGCAGTTGTTGAGACAGCACATATAGAAAGCAGGGGATGAAGCTATATCCACCGGGTCGCTCCAGGTGGTCATTTCATCTGAGGATACAGTGAAAAGAGGACGGCAGTCGATCCATTTGGTATCCTGAACCATACTTTTTTCAAGGTAGACCATTCCCATATTGCCGTTCTGAAGCCGGAGCAGCGAAACGGACATAACATTTTGCTTTTTGTTTTTGACGAGGATCTCCGGAGCACTCCAGCTCTTTCCGTTGTCTCTTGAGCGGATCAAACAGATATCGGCGGAACATTCATCGCTGAAACTGCTGCCATTGTAACGGGTATAGGCGAAAACGAGAGTCCCGTCTTTGAGTTTTTCAAAACAGCCTTCTGAATTTCGGGGATTCCCCGGGCTGTGAGCAAGTAAGGTTTCCATATTTTTTATTTCTTTCTGCAATATAAAAGGGGCTGTTTAGAAACAGCCCTGGAGTACCGGTCAGGATTTATTTGACCAGACTTTCTGATTTGCGTTTGGTCTGTGAGGAAGTGGGAATCGCCTTTTTGGTGTCTTTAATGAAATTGGATGTACTTTTCTGCACCTTGTTCAGAGAACGGTTGATCTTGCTGTCAACAGTTTTCTGATGCTGGCCATAGAAGTACCAGGCAGCAGCAACGGCGGCGATAACAACAAAGATGTAGATCAGTTTCCTGACCAGAACATTGGAATTTGTTTTGGATTTTTCGCTTAAAACCTCATTGGATCGTTCAGTGGTGACGGCGGCTTTGGATTTGCACTCCTCTGAACAGAAACTCATACCGTTTGCCTGTTTGACACACTCTCCGCAAACTCCTTTGCCGCAGACAGCACAACGGCAGACGGCCTCTTTTTCTCCGTGATAAAAACAATTTGCCATAGAACACCTCGTTATTGTATTTTTTTTGTCAGGTATTTAACCCGGGAATAGTATACTGCATAAAAATATGTTTTGCAAACTGACTTTCGGGGAAAATACTCTTTTTTTTATCCGACACAGTCTTTTATGCCCGTAATGATCATCTGTACTGCAACGGCGGCAATAATAAGGCCCGTCAGGCGGATGAGAGGCCCTAAAGCGTGAAATTTTCCCAGAAAAGCGTTGATAGCAGGGGAAAACAGCATAATGACAAAGTTGACTCCGATAGCCGTAGCCAGAGAAAGAGAGGTCGAGAGCAAGCCGAATTCCGCCGTTCCTGAAATGGCCGCAGCGATAGTACCAGGACCTGCAATCAGAGGGGCGGCCAGGGGAACCAGAGAAATATCAGTGAAATTTTCCGGCATACCGGGGGATTCGGATTTGGGATGAAAACGTCCTTCCCTGACAGCACTCCAGCCGATCATAAAAACAACAAGACCGCCTGTGATACGCAGAGAATACAGTTCCACTCTGAAAATTCTGGTCAGCAGCAGATCACCGGCCCCTGCAAGCAGAATAAGAATGACCAATGCTGCCAGAGAGGATTTCCAGGACAGCTCAAAAATATGCCGCCGTTTCAAAGGGGGATCGTAAGAGGACAGAAACATAACTTTGCTCACAGGATTGAGCAAAGCCAGCAAATAGAGGGCATTTTCGATCATACGGCTGAGAAATTCAAATTCTCCGGCGGCAAGAAAAGGAGAGGGGAGCATATTTTTATTGTTCCTGTAATTGTGAAAATTCAACAATACATTCTTGTAAGAGTGCTTTCATTAAAGGGGCTGCTTTTTGAGCCGCTGCGGTGATATCTTCGACAGAAAGAGGGGTTTCTGAAATACCGGCGGCCGCATTGGAAATGCAGGAAACAGCTGCAGTTTCCATACCGCAGTGGCAGGCGGCAACAGCTTCCGGAACAGTCGACATTCCTACGGCATCAGCACCCAGATCACTCATAAGGCTGATTTCAGCGGGTGTTTCAAATTGTGGTCCTTCGGTTTGGATATAGATACCGCTGTTCAATTCGATACCGCATTTTTCGGCGGCACGGTAAATCGCTTCCTGAAGGCGCAGGGAATAGACCTGGCTCATATCCGGAAAGCGGGGGCCGAGAAAATCCAGATTCCTGCCCCGCAGAGGGGAGGGGACTCCCCAGGAAATATGATCCTGTACCACCATAAAACTGCCCGGAGTAAAAACGGGATTGATCCCGCCTGAAGCATTGGTCAGAAGTACTTTCCTGACCCCCAGCATCCGTATCACCCTGAGAGGCATAACTGTTTCTTCCACCGGAATCCCCTCATAATAGTGCAGCCTTCCGGCTGTAACGATCCTGACTCCGGAAACTTCTCCGAATGTAAAACATCCTTTGTGAAACGTTGCCTGCGGAAAATCGGGCAGATCGGCATATTCGACGGTCAGTGGATTTTCAATACATTCTATAAAGCACTCCCAGCCGGAACCGGGAATAATAAGAATTTCAGGACGGAATGAACCGATTTTTTCGTGCAGATATTCAAACGCTTTTTTTAATCTCTGTTCCATAAAATTTCAGATTGTACTTTGTAATTTCTCAAAAAAGTTTATGTTTTCAGGTATAATGTAACACGGCAATGTACTTTTTTCAAGCCTTTTTCTTGTAAAAAGAGAAGTGCGGGTGTATCTTAAAAAAAACACTTTTTCAGGAGAAAGTCGATTATGAATATACCTGTAACACTGTCATATATGGACCTTGAAGGGAAACAGCACCTGGCTCCCGGAGTCAGTGCCGCTCAAAAAGGATATCTGGATATTATAGACCAGACTTTGCTGCCGGGTGAACAGAAACGGTTGCGTCTGGAAACGCCTGAGGCGGTTTATGAAGCAATCAAACAACTTCGGGTGAGAGGAGCTCCGGCTATCGGTTGTTCAGCTGCCGTCGGCCTTGCCGTTTGTGCCCAGAGATTTGAAAGTACATCAGTTCAGGAGCATTTGAAGAAACTCCGGGAGTGTGCCGCTTTCCTGGACTCGTCCCGTCCTACGGCGGTGAATCTTTCCTGGGCACTCAAAAGGTGTCTCGCCGCGGTGAAGGGAACGACGATTGCTGAAATAAATCAGCAGCTTCTTGATGAAGCTCTCACTATTACCGCTGAGGATATTCAGCTGTGTGAAGCCATTGGCAATGCCGGAAAAACATTGCTCAAACCCGGTATGGGCGTATTGACCCACTGTAATGCAGGAGCTCTTGCTACTGCCGGTATCGGTACTGCTCTTGCTCCCATTTATACCGCCGCAAGATCGGGGATCAAGGTGAAAGTTTTTTCAGATGAAACACGTCCGCTGCTTCAGGGAGCCCGTCTGACCGCCTGGGAACTGGCTGTTTCCGGAGTCGATGTGACGACGATTTGCGATTCTATGGCCGCACAGGTTATGGGGGAGGGGAGAGTGCAAATCGTTATCGTCGGTGCTGACCGGGTGGCTGCCAATGGAGATACTGCCAACAAGATCGGTACCCGGCAGCTGGCTATTGCTGCCAATTATTACAAGGTTCCTTTTTATGTGGCATTGCCCTTTTCCACCATTGACCGTTCCATTCTTTCCGGGGACGATATACCCATTGAACAGCGCAGTGCCGATGAAATATTCCACTGTGACGGAGCAAAGGTTTATAATCCGGCCTTTGATGTAACTCCCCGGGAATTGATTACAGGATTTATCACCGAAAGAGGCATATTGACGGAGGTTTGAATAAAAAATGAAAGTCAGTGATTTTGAACTTGCACGGGAAATCGCTCAATTTATGCAGCGTCTTTACCGGCAGCAGTTGACCACCGCTTCCGGCGGGAATATTTCTGTCCGCCGGGGAGATGAAGTTTTTATAACTCCCGGCGGTACGGATAAGGCAAAGATCGAAACAGAGGAAATAGGTATCCTTGCTCTTGACGGAACGATCCTCAAAAATGGATTCAAGCCCACTTGTGAAGCAGAGCTTCATCTTGCTGTTTACCGGGCACGGGCAGACATTTCAGCAATTGTCCACGCTCATCCTGTGACCGCTTGTGCTTTTGCTGCGTCAGAGGCAGAGATTTCCTGTTCTTTGCTCTGTGAAACCCAAGCTGTTCTCGGCAGGATCGGCAGAGTTCCTTTTTATCCTTTCGGAACATCTGAACTGGCTGAAGCCGCAGCTGTCTGCGCAAAAGAGTATAATGCTTTTCTGCTTGATAATCACGGAGCTGTTACATTAGGCACTTCCTTGCTTCAGGCTTTTGACCGTCTTGAAGTTCTTGAAAATGCCGCCAAGATAACATTGATTTGTGAACATACCCTTAAGGCCCCGGCCCGGTATATTCCCTGAATTTATCCGGGGAACTGTTTTTTTCTTGAAACTTGGGATAATGTGTGCTATATTATATAAACAACCACTAATGTAAGGAGTTTGGTTAAAATGAAAGAAATGCACATTCTTCACGATAATGACGCTGACCTCAGCGTTTTGAACGGCAAAACCATTGCTGTCATAGGTTACGGAAGCCAGGGGAGAGCTCAGGCTCTCTGTATGCGTGATTCCGGTCTCAATGTGATCATCGGTATCCGTCCCGGTAAATCTTTTGATGCTGCTGTTCAGGACGGATTCAAGGTTTTGAGCGTGACCGAGGCTGCCCGTGAAGCAGATATCATCCACATTCTGCTGCCCGACGAAATGCACGGTCCTGTTTACCGTGATGAGATTGCTCCCGAAGTCAAGCCCGGAAAGACTCTTTCTTTCTCCCACGGTTTCAGCATCGTTTTCAAAGAGATCGTTCCTCCTGCCGGTGTTGACGTGATTATGGTCGCCCCCAAGAGCCCTGGAACCGAAGAACGTAAACGCTTTGTGGAAGGTTTCGGCGTGCCCGGACTCATCTCTGCCAAAGTTGATGCTTCCGGCAAGGCCCGCGAAGTGGCTCTCGCCATTGCCAAGGCTGAAGGACTGACCCGTGCCGGTGTCCTCGAATGTACTATGGAACAGGAAACCTACGAAGACCTTTTCGGTGAGCAGAACGTTATCTGCGGCGGTGTGGTCGATTTGATGAAATATGGTTTTGAAGTCCTGATCGAAGCCGGATATCCCCCGGAAATGGCCTACTTTGAGTGCGTCCACGAGATGAAACTGATCGTTGACCTGATTTACGAAGGCGGTATCCAGAAGATGAACTCTGTTATCTCCAACACCGCTGAATGGGGTGAATATGTCACCGGTGCTTATGTCATCACTCCTGATGTCAAGCAGCGTATGAAAGAAGCCCTTGAGAAGATCGAAAACGGCACCTTTGCCCGTGAATGGATCGCTGAAGCCCGTGCAGGTGCTCCCAATCTCAAGGCAAAGCGCGAAGCTTTGGGCAGTCATCCTGTGGAAATCACCGGTGCCCGCATCCGTTCACTTTTTGAACGCAAATAATTTTCCCCACAGGGATTTTTCGAAAAGGAGACTTGTAAAAGAGCAGGTCTCTTTTTCTGTAATTCAGGGAGGTGTTTTTTATGCGTATAGATTTGTGGAACGACGCTTCAACCAATGGACAGCTGCCCAATATTGAAACTTCTCTATTGGAAACAGAAGTCCCTTTGCCTCTGATCGTGGTCTGCCCCGGCGGCGGATATACTCATTTCGGACGTTATGAACGTATGGCTGTTGCTCAGAAATTCAATTCTCTCGGATTTCACGCAGCGGTTTTGGAATACCGTATAAAACCCACCCGTTTTCCGGAATCAGTCTCAGATTTGCTCCGTGCGATCAAAATCGTCCGGCAGAATGCCGCTTCCTGGAAAGTTTGTCCCGATCAAATTGCGGCACTGGGATTTTCAGCAGGTGGACACCTGGCTCTTTCGGCGGCAGTTTACCACGATAAGGTCGATGCTTCAAATGGGGACGGTGCAGATGAATTTTCTGGGCGACCCGATGCGTTGGTGTTGTGTTATTCTGCAATCAGTACCAAAGCTGAATACGGCAATCCCGGCATTGCCCGGACTCTTTCTGGTGGAGAAGAAACAGAGCCGGAAATTCTTGATGCAACTTCTCTTGATGAATTTGTTGATTCCTCTCTGCCGCCAGCTTTCTTGTGGCAGACTGCGACGGACGATACAGTGGATTACCGGAATTCAGTCCGTTTTGCTGAGAAACTCTGGAGTGCCGGAGTCAGGGCTTCTTTGCATATTTTCCCCGTCGGCAATCACGGTCAGGGGTTGGCTGAAAATGCCCCTGATTTGCGGCAGTGGCCTGAATTGGCTGCACAATTTCTTAAAACATCCTGCGGATTCAAGGCGTAAAATTCTTTAATCAAATATCAATAACTGTGAATTTATGGAGTAAAAAATGGAAATCCGGAGAAAGACTTTTACAGATTGCAAAAATAACTCTTTTCAGGTCTCTGTAATGACTTTGGGCGGCAAAAAGCCCGGTCCTGTGTTTACGATCATTTCCGGACAGCACGGTATGGAACATTCCGGTCCCTGCTTCCTGCCGGAACTTGCCGAAGAACTGGACAAGATGGATATTGCCGGAACTTTGCATATCTGCCCCTGCGCCAATCCCGGTGCTTTGGCTATGGATTATGAATTTTATCCTGAACACGAAGATCTTTCAAAGATCAACGAATATTTTTATTCCCGGTTCCGCCACGATTATTCCCCCTGGGGCATCGGCCGCGGTGAGGCTCAGACCCAATACAATATGAACCGTCTCTGGAACAGAAAAGGCGAGGGCATCGCTTTTGATATCACTGCCTGGCTGTGGGAAAACTTTGTGGAAGAAGCTTATCTGACGCTGGATATCCACTGCCTGCAGGCAAACAAGCCTATGGTGTATAACGACTTTGCCAAAAACAATCCCTTTATTGCCGTGACCGGTATTGAAGCTTCCTGGATGTGTTCCGAGAAAAAGAATGAATACGCCGCCGGCAATTTGAATTTCCAGGCTGCCCGCCGTGAAGGCCGTTACGCTTTCTGTATCGAATTTTCTGCTCAGCACGCTCTCAAAGAAAGCGAATATGAGCTTGGCAAAAATGCGATCCGCAATCTGATGATCAAACTGGGAATGATCAAGGGTGAATACCGTATGAGCGGCCGTCCCACCTGGAGCATCCCTTTGAATTACGGTGAAAAATGTGATGCTTTCGTCACCTCTCACGGCGGTCATATCCGCTACTTTTTTGACGAATACGATCAGGTCAAAAAAGGCGACAAGGTCTACCAGATCCGGGATATCCAGACTCTTGAAGTTCTGGAAGAAGGCTTTTCCACCCGTGACGGTATTATGGGCCGCAGAAGCCATCTGCCCGTAATGAAAGCAGGTGTCACTGCCTGTTCTGTTATTGAAGCTGAACGTCTTATTCCGGAGTTTTAATTTATGAGTACCCCTAACGCAACTTTTTTTGTTACAGGCGATCTGGTTCCTTTGCACGATACAGTAACCCTGCTTGCTCAGGGGAAGTGTGAGGAAGTTTTCAGCACTGTTCTGCCTGAAATCCGTTCCTGTGATCTGGGTATCACCAATCTGGAATGTGCGGCAACTGCCGGCGGAGAGGCCATTAAAAAGTGCGGACCGAATCTCAAATGCGACCCTGCTGTTTTGCCTGCTTTGGTGAAATCCGGATTCCAGCTTTTTGCCCTTGCCAACAATCACTCCCGGGACTGGGGCGACGCTGCCTTTCTGGAAACAATGGAAAATGTTGAAAAAGCAGGCGGCCATTATGTGGGCGGCGGCAGGGACCTTGAAGATTCCTGCAAGCCTTTCAGAACTGAAATCAACGGAATCAAGATAACGGTTTTCAACAGTTCTATGCATACCTGGTGTTCAGCCACGCTTGACAATCCCGGTGCCGCTCCTTTGCGGCCCGCTTATCTGACGGCGCAGATCGCTGCCGAAAAGGCCAATGCAGACTTTATTCTGGTGGTGATCCACGACGGAAAAGAGCACGTGCCCTTTCCCTCTGCCAGAATCAGGGACAACTACCGCTCCTTTATTGAAGCCGGTGCCAACGCCGTAATAGGACATCATCCCCACATTGCTCAGGGGTATGAACTTTACAAAGGGGGATTTATTGCCTATTCTCTGGGAAATTTCCTTTTCCCGCCCCGGGTGAAAAACTCTGCTCCCTCTTTCTGGTACAAGGGCTATTCTGTCAAACTTTGCATTGCTCCCGGAAAAGTATCTTCATTTGAGATCATACCTCACTTTTATGATGAAGAAAATTCCTGTCTCAAGTTGATGACAGATACGCAGAAAGATGAGTTTACAGCCACGCTCTGCCGTCTCAATCAGATCTTGAAAGATGACCGGCTTTGTGACCGTTATTATGCAGCTGCTGTAAGCAAGTATCTCAAGATGTATGAATCCCGTATGTATGAGGATCACTTCTACAACTATTGTGTATTGGGAACTGAAGAACACGTTGATGTGTTTCAGACTGCAGGCAGAGATCGTGCCGCAGGTACAGAGCTGGCTGCCCCCGATGACCTCGGAGACTTTTTGAAGTAAAATCTGCAACAGGAGGTGCGGATGATGAATCGGATTTTTACACTGTTTCTATTGCTTTTGTGCAGTATTGCTGCCGGGGCGGATTTTTATATTTCCCCCCGGGGATCGGACAGTAATGTTGGAAGTAAAGGAAAACCGTTTGCGACTTTCAGAAAGGGGCTTTCCGTTTTGAAAGCTGGTGATACGCTCCATATTGCACCGGGAGATTATGCCGGTGCCGGGAGCATTCAGGTCGTCGGTACCCGTGAAAGGCCCATTGTGGTCAGGGCAGAGATTCCGGGAACTGTGGTGATCCGGGGGGACAAAGAGGTCAGGGGCTTCAAAAGAGTTCCGGATCAGCGTTTTATTTATGCTGTTGACTGGCGTGAAACTACCGGCGGCGTCAAAGAACGGGATACGTTGAACTGTTATCTGCCCGCAAGTAATCTTGAACAGCTCAAGTACAACCGGAAAGCCTGGTTCCACGATGTGAAAAATGGAAAACTTTATGTTGTGACCAGTGACGGTGCTTCTCCTGATGAACATCTGCTCACTGTCAGTGTGGGAAACCCCAGAGAAGGCCACGGTCTGCAGCTGATCGGAAAAAGTGCCTATGTCCACATTGACGGTTTGAATTTTACCGGCTTCGACTCCTATATTGTCAAATGGGGCAATAACTATTACAGTGTCAAATCACTGCTGCTGAATCACAGCACCAACATAAAAGTGACCAACTGCCGCTTTTTCCTGAACGGCTGCGGTCTTACTCTCTGGGAATGTAAAGACTCTCTCGTCGAAAATTGCATCTCTTACGCCAATTTTTCATTGGCTGTCGGTTCGGCTGCCAATATTTATTTTCCGGGGAAACAGAGGAACTGCATCGTCAGAAATTCAGTTGCTTTCAAGTCGGCTTTGAGCGGGATCCGCTTTTACAGCGGCAAATTCCCCGGTTGTGCCATTGAACGGTGTGTGGCCTGGGGACACGGTATGAGTGATCTTGAGATCAAAGCACCCGATAAACAGGCTGTCATCTGTGAAAGTATCGGTGCAAAAAATGCTATCAATACCAATGTCCGCAACAATATCACAGGTGCCAATACCTATCGCCTGACTCCGGCAGATGATCCCACGTCACTTTACTGGCGGCACAAGAAATTTGAAAAACAGATGAACGATCATCTGGCAGACTTTGACAACTGGGACGGGCGTCCTATGTCAGACAGTAAATTCAAGGGGGGGCTTTCTTATGACAAAAGTGTTTTCTTTCTTGCTCCCGGAGGCAGTGATTCCAATTCCGGTACGACGATCCGGGCCCCGAAAAAAAGTTTAAGGAATATCCCCAACGGCGCAACTGTTTACCTGATGCCCGGAAAATACGGAACGCTGACTGTTACGCAAAACGATATTGTCATTGCAGGCAGGGGTCGTTACACCAAAGCTCTTGTAGATGCTCTGGATATCAGAGGCAGAGGTGTGACTGTGCGTAAACTCAATTTCAGCAAAGATTTTACTGTTACCGGCAGCAAGGTCAAATTTGAAAACTGTTCTTTTGCTCAAGGTGTTGTGTTTAAGAGCGTCCGGGATTTTACCGTGGTCCACTGTGCCTTTGTCAACGGCGTGCCTGAAGCAGTCAACAGTACCGGAGCTGTTTTTTCAACGATCCTGCCCCGGAAAGTTGAAGTCAATAATTCCAGCGTATACACCGGCAACAATGCCTATCCTGACAGGATCCCCGCGGGGGATGATCGTTCAGTGGTGTGCAAGGCTCTTTTCAAAGCTCCCGCCCAAGGGGACTTTACTCTGAAAAATCCGGAAAAATTTGCAGGCCGTGCGCTGGATGCCCTTCCTGTCGGCCCCTATAACCGGGTCCCCGGAGTAAAGAGCAAAGGCGTCCAGTTTGCCAAGGTGCACCGGGTCACGACCGACAGTGCCGAGATCGAATGGCATCTGCCTACCGGACAGGAGGTCTGTTCTGTCGCTTATAACAGCGTCGGCGGAAAAAAGAACTATCGCCCTGTGTTGGGAGAAATGTTCCGTACAGTTACTCTGAAAGGCCTCAAACCGGGAACAAGATATATCTGCAATATCAACAGTTCCAATTCTCTCGAAGAAAGATTCCTCAATACAGCGTTGACTCCGGTTGAAGAAGCTCAGCTCAAGAGGGGGAAAAGTGTTCAACTTGACTTTACCACCCCGGTCAAAAAGGCCGCAGCCAGAGAATATTTTGTCTCTGTCAAAGGTTCTGACAAATCTTCCGGAAGCAAAGCGGCTCCCTTCAGAACCATCGAACACGCTTTGAATGTTGTTTCGCCGGGGGACACTGTGACCTTGAGGGGGGGAAGTTACAATGAAAGACTCTTTTTCAGAGTTTCTGATCTGACTTTGCGGGGGTATCCCGGCGAAAAAGTGTATCTGGACGGACAGCGAAAACTGTTGAACCTTATCACATTTTTCAACAAAAACAATATCACCATCGACAATCTGGAAATGCGTGGGGTCATCACCACCAAGCGGGAATACATCAGAGCGGTCAATTCCTCCAATATAAAGATTAGCCGTATTTTCTTTGACGGCCGCTGGGCAAAGGGATATGCTCCAACGCCCCTTTATATTTATCTGTGCAAAAATGTTCTTGTTGAGAATTGTGTGACGATGAATTCTTTTAGAGGGCTCCATTTTATTCAGACGGACGGCATAAAAGTCAGAAATTGTGTGCTGAGTATGAATTCACTCAATCAGATCCATTTCAATTCTTTTCTTAAAAATTACAAAGCTGTCATCGAAAATAACATTATTTGTGATATGATCCCGATGAAGTTGGCCAATGCCCTGATCCACGAGGAGCATACCCACCCGGGGCTTAAAATTGAAAACAACTGTTTCTATACCCGTACAGATGTACACTCCCGCAACTTTGTGGGAACGTGGTACGGCAAAGGGTCCGGATTGCACCCCCTGGCTCATTACCGGCAGGCTCATCCCGGTAAAGAAACAAATATTTTCAAAGATCCTCTGCTGCCCGGTCTTAAACTTCATAAACCGCCGCTGCCCGCCAAAATTGAGAAAAAGGAATACCGGGCAACGGCAGACGGTAAAAGCTGGGAAGTGCTTGACTTCAAAGATTTCTTCCCCGCAGACAAAGAAGTCCGCCGCCGCGGAATGGGGTTGAGAGAAAGTGACTTTCGATGAAATAAATCAATAATAGAAGAAAGGAGTTTTATCAATGAACAACAAATCAGAAAACTTGAAAGATGCCGCCTGCAGGCGGGTGAAGCTCTGCTTCACCCTTATTGAATTGTTGGTCGTCATCGCCATCATCGCCATTCTTGCCGCTATGCTTCTGCCTGCCTTGCAGCAGGCCCGTGAACGGGGAATGAGCGTAACTTGCGTGAACAATATGAAATCACTGGGGAATGCCATCAGTTTTTATGCCACAGATAACAACAGCTGGTGGCCGGGATATTGTTCCTCATCATCCGGTGGTAAAAATACTTACCGCAATTATTTTTTCTGGAGCAGTGCCCGTCAGCCCGGTGATGCGGCTGACCGGGGAAGTCTTGCCCACTATCTCGGAGTCAATCAAAGCGGGTATATTTTCAGTTACTATCAATATAAAGAGACCAGGACCCGCTGCAAGTTTGCCTGTCCGAAAATGATTTCCGTCGGAATGAAGCAAGGCGAAACGACAGAGGTGTTGAGCAGGGTGGGGATCGCTTATACCGGCGACGGCGGCAGTAACGACAACTATATGTACAACCGCAAGATCAAATCAGAACTCTTGCGCCGTCCTTCCGCCTGGTGTCCTATTGCTGAAGCAGAACACGCTTCTCCCTCTTCCACATTGCGTTTCAATTACACGTGGCTTCCCGGTGCAGAGCCCCCTGTAAAAGGAGCGATCGCCTTCCGCCACGGCTCCACTGGCAACGGCAGTGCATCTTTGCTGTTTGGCGACTTTCACGTGGAATCCCGGCAGAAATCAAAGGTCAAGGGCTACTGGAACTCCTCCTCCAATGCAGCTTCATACTGTGCTTTCTGGAATCCCTGGCCGGTCATTGACAGCGATGGAGATCATACAAAGCATTATTATTGACAAGTGTTGACCACATAAAAAAGGGGCTGTGCAACAGCCCCCTCCTATGAGAGACTGTTTGTCAAGTTTTATTTGCAAAAAAATCGTAAAATAATGGGATAATCAGCGAAAGATGATTCACAAAGGTTGCTTTTGTCTTGCTCCTATTCGCGTTCTCCTATGAGAGATTGTTTGTCAAGTTTTATTTGCAAAAAAATCGTAAAATAATGGGATAATCAGCAAAAGATGATTCTAAAAAGGCTGCTTTTGTCTTGCTCCTATTCGCGTTCTGTAATGCTTCTGCCAGGAAGCGACGCCTGATAAATGTCCGTCCCGA
>SUWB01000008.1 GCA_015061745.1 Lentisphaerota bacterium
GCTATTGCCTTCTTTCAGATTCCACCTCACAATGGACACCCTTGGCTTTCGCTAACAGTTCCTACTGACAAGGCCTGTATCGGACTTTCACCGACGAGTCAATGCGCATGCCGCGCATACCAAAAAGGACTGCCGCAGTTTTTACGGCAGTCCTTTTTCTTTTGGTTCAGGTTCCCCCAAAGAATGCAGGAAGAACAGCAGTTCAAGATAAGAACAACGTGTCAGAATTTCCCCTTCAAAGTTTCAACTTCCTGACAATAGGCAGAAAACTCCTCCTGAGAGAGCACAGTTCCGTCAGAACTGCGGGGCGATATCCAATTGACACGTGTGCCACTGAGGGCTTCAGCCAGAGAAATATCTCCCCAGCACAGGAATCCCGGCTGTGAGGCCGCCACACTGTAAATGCCGTTGGGCAGGAATTTCACAAAAGGATTGGACTTGAATGAAGATACAGTCCGGTCATCAAAACGCAAACTGGCTGGGGCATTTTCCACAGTAATACTGCTGATCCCTTTTTCCAGTGCGCCGACAAACAAAACGGCCATACCACACTCTTTAACACCCCACAAATCCACCTCTTTGGCCTTGAAATTCTTTTTTGCCGCCCGGATCAAAGCGGAAATACCGTACATCCATTCTCCCATAAGAGAACGGCCGATCCACAACAGCTGTCTGAAATACTGGTGGTGCAAACCGCCGCAGGGAGCCTGCTGGCAGGTTTCACCGGTACCGAAAAGATCGGGCATAATAAGAGAAGCACCGTCCGCCGCAGCAGCGGCAATGGTTTCAGCACTCAACTCGCCCTTTCCTTCCGGGTGTACAATGATCCTGATTTTTCCTTTAACCGTTCCTTCTTTATAAAGGAAGGGCAGCAGATGATCCCCAACGGTCAACGCATAGCGTTTAACGCCTGAAACTTCAGCGTAAGAACTCAGTTTCATACTTCCGGGCAGGGAGCGCAAACGCAGAAGTTTTGCAAGTTTGCGCCGTTCAGCACCCGCTGAAAAACTTTTGACTGCCAGCATTTTATTGTGCAGTTCCTCACCCTTTCTGCGGCAGAGATCAGGCAATGTTGCCACCTCTTTGGGGCGGCTTGAAGGAGGATCAAAAAGTTTCAGTTCATCCATAGGAAGCATCGGCGCATTGGGTTCCGGCAGAGCATTGCCGTTGCCGACTCCCATAAGAGCATATTTGAAAAATCCCAGAGCCGACTCCCGCTGCCGGTCACTGTAACCGTGGACCCGGTCAGCCACCGAAAAAGAGATTTTTTCCGGGATTCCCAGACTCCAGTAAATGCGTTCCACCGGGTGATAGCTTTTGAGCATTTCAGCCACGCTGAAGTCGTGATTGCAGTCATAAAGAGCGTTTCCGATACGCAGGAACCGGGGAGCGATCAGAGCGAGAACACCTGAAATTTCTGTAAAGGTAAGTCCGTCAGGCAGAAGCTCACACATACAGTTCATACCGTAGACATAAGATTGGAAGGAACCTACACTTACCACCGGCATTGCCGCAGTCACCCGTTCATCCATAGCAGCAAGCCACATCGTCTGATTGCCGCCGCCGGAAGCTCCGGTGGCTCCGATCTTATCTTTAAGGACATACTTCAGACTCCGGAGCAGATCAATTCCCCGCATATTATCCACCACCTGCTGCCCCATCAGGGTTTCGCCGGTATTCATAACGTGACCGCCCAGAGTATTACCGTGATACTCGGTATTGTAGCACTGGTGGGCCCGTTCATAAGCTCCTATGGCATCGACGGTCAGGCAGACAAAGCCGTTCTGTACCAGTGCAATGGAGGTCTGCTGCACGTTGAGACCGAATTTGCCTTCAGGATTATGACCGTGCATCTGCAAAACTGCGGGAGAAGGTCCTTTGCCTTCGGGAACATAAAGCAAGCCTGTCACATACAAGCCGGGACGGCTCTGGTAAATCAGTTTTTCAATAGTATATCCCGGCATCTGTATTTTACCGTAACTTCTGACATCGAGGGGAAGTGCCGGATCATAGCTGACGCCGAATTTTTCCCACAGTTTTTTCCGTAAATTTTTCTGAAATTTTTTCAGTTTGTCAGCAGATTCAAAAACATCAAGCTGATTGACGTGTGCCAGACGACTGGCTTCCCATTTCAGCAAACGGGTGACTTGACAATGTTCCGACATATCCAGATGAAACAGACCTTCCCGGGGGAAAGGGGGAAGATCAAAGTTCCATACTTTGACTTTATTATTGATTTCCATAAGATGTTTTCTTTCCTTAAAAGATTTTTCCGCTGCCTTTGGCAGAACAAACGTATTCTTGAGCTAATATAGCACAATACAAGCTGTGCTGCAAGTTTTTTTCAGGGCAAAAGGGCATTATGATCCGATAAAACTTTCCGCCACTCATCCCGGGGAAGTTCCAGAGGCGTTTTCCCCGATGCGGCACTGAGGGCGGCGACGGCTCCCGCCGCCTGGCCGGAAGCCATACAGACCGCCTGTACACGCAAAGCGGAATTGGCAAAAGGGTCTGACGATATGATCCTGCCTGCTGCAAGAAAATTTCTGCTGTTTTTGGGGATAAGAGCCCGCAAAGGCACTTGAGGAACAACGCCGGGAGCAAGTTTTTCAGAAATAAGCCCCTGTTCTGCATCGTGCACATCTATTTGATAAAAGGCATTGCAGACAGCATCAGGGTACTTTGTGCCTGTCATATATTCCTGGCGGGTAATGGTGTGTTCCCCCAAGATGACCCGGGTTTCCCGGACACCGCATTCACTGGCCGTCAGCCGGAACTCAAGATTTTCAAGTCCTGGCTGCTGGCGCAGAAATTGCAAAGTCCGGAGCAGAGAGCTGCGGCCTGCTATTTCCATATTGGTTTTGCCGCAGCTGGTACTGCCGTTGATATTGCAGATATGGTTTTTGTTCCTTCCACGTGCTTTCAGAAATCCCAGATTGAAATTTTTGCCCCAGCAGAGATCGTCAGGGAAAAGTTCTCCCCGGGCCACTGCCGTATCAAACGCCTGCTGCACAGCACTTAAATCCACCTTTTCAAGATCGAAGTTTTCAGCATAAACGCTGTACGTCCCCGGCTGGGTATGGGAACGTTCAACACAGGGAAGTTGTGCCATTTTAACGGCATTGGCATCACCGGTACAATCAATGACGACTTTTGAAGCGATTTCATAAAGTCCGTCTTTATCACACAAGGTGATCTGCCACAGATTCCCGGCAAATTTGAGTGCTCCCGGCATCGTATGGAACCAGACATCCACTCCGGCGTCAAGCAATGCCTGATCTCCCAAAGCGGCATAGACCAGCGGATTCACCTCGATCTGGTGTTCCCAATGTTTGTGATTGCTGTCAGGATCAAGGAACCTTTCCGGCAGTTTTCCTCCGGAAAGAGCTAAACTTGCCGTAATAAGTTCCCAGCCGATCCCCTTGATGATCTGCTTTCCCCAGGCATCAAAAAGCCCGGGATTGTTGATGCCGCACAAAGTCATCGTGCCGCCGCAAATGCCGTTTTTTTCGATCAAAACCGTTTTGGCTCCGGCACGGCCGGATTGAATGGCGGCAATCAGACCGGCTGTACCGCCGCCCATAACTGCCACATCAAATTTTTCCATAAAAATTTCCTTGTCTCCTCGGGAAACTTATTTTTCCGGTGCATCGGCATTCCCGGAAACGCACTGCGGATCACTCAAATCAAGCTGTTTTTCCCAGAGATATTTCCGGGTTTCAGCGACGACGACCTTATGCAGCAGCAGCAGGCTCACAATATTCGGGATCACCATAAGCCCATTGGCAAAGTTGGCAAAATCCCAAACAAAAGAGAGGGTGCTGACAGAACCGAAAAAGATCAAAAGTACATAGATGATCTTGTAAATTCTGATCGCTCCGTCCTTTTTGAAAAGGAAGCGGACACACTCTTCACCGTAATAAAACCACCCGAGAATAGTCGTTGAAGCAAAGGCAAAAATAGCAAAAGCAAGCAGATATTTTCCAATTCCGGGGATCAGGGCAAAACAACTTTGAGTCAGGATCCCGTTATCCTTGATATCGATACATTCCGGATGAGCCAATGCACAAGAGACAATGACCAACCCGGTCATAGCACAGATAATGATCGTGCAAAATGTCCCCGTATAGGAGACCAATCCCTGCCGGACAGCATTGCGGGTCTGAGCCGTTGCCGCCACAATGGGTTCAGATCCCATACCGGCTTCATTTGAAAACAATCCCCGTGCCACACCATATTGTACAGCCAGCATAATACCGTATCCGCAGATACCGCCTGCGGCAGCCTTTGAACTGAAAGCACTTTTGACGATGAGCATAACCGTATCATCAAGGGCATTGCAGTTGATGCACAAAAGATAAATGCATCCGGCAAGATAGACCAGGGACATAAGCGGCACCATCCAGGTACACACTTTTGCAATGCTTTTCAATCCGCCAATGACCACAAGTCCAATCAAAAGAGCCACGCCGATACCGATACTCCAGGCAGGAATATTGAACGCCTTGCTCACAGCTGTGGCAATGGCATTGCTCTGCACAAGATTTCCTGTTCCCAGCACCGCGATACTGGCGACGACGCAAAAGAGCACCGCCATCCACCGCCAGTGCAAACCGTTGAGGATCGTATACATCGGGCCGCCGTGAACAGTTCCTGATTCATCTTTTACCCGGTATTTCACTGCCAAAAGGGATTCTGCGTACTTTGTTGCCATACCGAAAATCCCGGTAACCATACACCAGAAAACAGCTCCGGGCCCTCCCAATGCAATAGCAGTAGCCACTCCGACAACGTTACCGGTACCAATCGTGGAAGCAAGAGCAACAGCAAGAGCGGCAAAAGGAGCTACATTACCGCTGAGCTGTCCGTCCTGCTTTGCAACCAGCTTGAAAGCCGTTCCCAGATGACTTTGGATAAAACGCAGTCTGACAGTATAAAACAAATGGGTTCCCAAGAGCAAGATCAGCAAGGGAGGCCCCCAGAGAAAACTGTCGGCCGCTTTCAAGCCGGCAGCAATATTGGCAAACATCTCTTCCATCTTTTTTTCCCTTTCAACAGAAACAAAGCCGGAAAGGAAATATCCGTTCCGGCTTTGAGATAAAATTTTTATTCTTTATAATTCACTGCGGTAATGGAGCAGAACTCAAAGATCTGCCTTCTCACATCACCGTGGACGATAATATAGTGCTGTCCTGCAACTTCTGCAAGGAACTCATCTGCGGGGTAGTCAAATTTGACTTCCAGACTGGGCAAATGCGGTGCCGGAGGAGTCCAGCCGGCTTCTTCCCAGTCAGGCGGAGCAACGGCTTCGCCCAGAGAAACGTGCATCGTCAGCCCGCCGTATTCATCTTCCGTCAGCCGTGCCAGAGTGACCGTACCCGTTTTCAGTTTTGAAATATTGAGCAGACCTTCACCGAAAGAACCGAAAGCCTTGGGGGAAACTGTGATTTTTCCATCCACCAGCTTGCCGGGAACGTAATCCGGCACTCCCATCAAAGCGGAAGTCTCAGTAAATTCATAGAACTCAAGATACCCCGGCTGCTTGCCGGTCAGAAGTTTCATCAGCAGAGCTGTAACAGTTCCATAGGAGTCGTTTTCAGGCACAGTCACCACATCAGCGATCTCGTGAAGCAGAGCCATCGCCCCGGCAGGAGCAAATTTCAGCAGTTTTTTGATGCCGTCCACATCGCAGAAACTGAAAGCGTTCCACCGGCGGTCATCCAGAAGGGCTTTCAGAGCCAGAGCCAGCTTTGCGGCATTTTCAAGAGTTCCCGGCTGGGGGGTTCCCTGAATATCCCATTCATTGCGGATCTTATCTGCGGCTGCATTGATTTCGGCTTCACTGACATTCTGAGCCAATTCCTGAACTTCCATAAGGTCACAATGTTCGATTTCCACTCCCAGCAGATTCTTGAGCAGTTGAGCATTGTAGCAGGTGCCGTAAAGACGCATATCCCGGTAGCCGGTCATACCGATACGTTCTTTGCGCAGAGCAGCGGCGGCAGAAGCGGCACGCAGATAGTCGGCAGCTTCGGCGATCCGGGGCTGACTGTCTTTGAAATTGACCAGATACTTGAAATTATATCCCATAGCGGCCATAGGGGCACGCAAGGCGGTAGAGCCCGCCTGATCGGCAGTGGTGACAAAATGGCTGCCTTCGTACCAGCCGGACTGTCCCCACAAGAGCATCGGCAGATGTTTGAAATTCTCAATGACCCGGATCACCGCCCAGGAGGGGATCCAGCCGGCAATACAAATCACCAGAGCATCAAAATCGTACTGCTTGAGTTCTTCCACAGCCCGGGCAGCTTCAAGACCTGCAGGATCATCGCTCACAGGGGGCGTATAAAAGATCTCGATCCCCTCTTTTTTAAGGGCATCAGCGGCAAACTGACAACGGCCGTCAATAAACTCTCTGGGAGTATTGACTTCGCCGAAACCGACAAAACCGGCACGGATTTGCATTATTTTTCTCCTAAAATATATTCATTAAAAGCACAATATTCCTGGAAACATTCCTGATAGCGTTCCATATCTTTCCCGGGAACAAAGGTTCTTTCTTCTCCGGAAAGAGCACTTCCCGCCTCGTCGGCACTTGAAAAGAGCCCCGCATCAACAGCACTGAGAATGGCAGCTCCCAGAGCCACAGGTTCTTCGCAGCTGCCCACAGAAACGGGCAATCCCAAAACGTCAGCTTTGATCTGAGCCCAGAGGGAACTCTTTGCTCCGCCCCCCAGAGCCCGGACACATTTCAGCTCCATCCCCAGTTCAGTCAGAGCATTGGCGTTATCTTTGAGCAAAAATGCCACAGATTCCATAATCGCCCTTGCAAAGTGTCCCCTTGTATGAGCGAGGGTCAATCCTTTGACGGCTCCTCTGGCATTGGGGGCGGCAACCGGTGAAACAGCTCCTGCCAGATGAGGCAGCAGGATCAGTCCGTCACTTCCGGGAGCAACAGCTGCGGCCGCCCGGTCAAGGTCGGCATAACTCATCCCCCCTGAAAATTCATCCCGGAATTTTTTCATCATCATTCCGGCCGTAGGAGCCCAGGGCAGCAGGGCAAAATCCCCTTTCTGCCAGCCGAGATAGGTACTGATACGCAGCTGAGGATCAATGATGAATTTATCACTCATCGCACAAAGAGCAAGTGAACCTCCCGTACACTCTGTTACAAGTCCGGGAACGCCCCCTGACCCCAGATGACCGCAGATATGGTCCATAGGAGCCACAGTCACCACAGCTCCGGGCAGCACTTCTTTTGCCCGGGCATTGCCTGAAAGTTCCGGCATTGCCTTGAGGGGCAGACCGATGTATTCAAGGACATTCCCTGCCCAATCCCCTTTACGCATATCGTAATAAAGTGTGGAAGGCAGCAATCCAGGATGAGTATGGAACTCTCCCGTCAGACGCCACGCCACAAAATCCTCGACCATAAGAACTTTGGCGATACGTTTGAAGTTTTCCGGCTCGTGGTGCTTCACCCACAGCAGCTTGGGAGCGGGCCAGCAGGGCAGCACAGCGGTCTGTCCTGACATAGCGATCAGCTCCTGTGTACCGAAAACCTTTTCAAGTTCCGCCGCTTCCTCAAGGGCCCGGTTGTCAAGCCATACAATGGCTTTGCGTACCGCTTTTCCTTTATCATCCAGGAGCACGAGAGTCTCCGCCTGTCCGGTCAATCCGACAGAGCCCACTTCGCCGGGGGCGATCCCCGCCGCAGCCAGAGCTTTGGAAAGTGCCTGACAGGTGGAACTCCAGTAGAGTTCCGGATCAAGCTCAACAAACTCAGGAGCAGGAGTTTCAAGCAGAAACTCACAAGCCCCCTCGCCGCACAGTTTTCCGGCACTGTCAAAGACCGCCGCTTTAACAGCGGTACTTCCCAAATCTATTCCGCAACTGTATGAAGCCATCAGTCAAAAAGTTCGTTGATGGCATCAACCGTGACGTCTGCCAGTTTGTAGCCGCCTGCGGAACCGACCTGACCATTGATGATCAAACCGCCGTAGCCGCCCAGTTTTTCTCCTTCGGGGCTGGGCAGATAACCTGCGTGTATATCAGCTCCCACGGCCAGCTGGATCAAAAAGGTCTGACGGGCGTGGCTGCGAGCCTTGATGATCTGACCATAGTGGAGATAGAGTTCAAAAGGATTGTTGGCAATGGCAATATCTCCCAGGCGGATCACGTTCATATCGAAATGGATTTCAGGCTTTGCATCCTGTTCTTCATAGCGGGTGATGACCGCCTTGGCATTTTTGATGAGCACAAAGTGGTGGAGCTTGCTGTCATAGGGACCGGGACCGTCCAGTTTTTCATTGGCGTGGGTTTCGGCACAGAAGTCTTCAAAGGCTTCCGCTTCCGGTTTGATGGCCTCAAGGCGGGCAAGTTCCGCTTTGGCGGCACGGTAATCAGTGTAGGAGGCACGGCGGCGGGGCAGTGACACAGGAATAACCGTGGATTTGAATTCGGGCGTGTACTCTGCCGGTTCCAGTTCAGCGCGCATAACCGCATCACGGAGCCGTTTGGCGAGGACAGCCACACCGTCAGCGTGCCAGAAATCGGGTTCGGTGGCATAGTGACGCACCAGATCCCGGGGGGACTGACAACCGGCGGGACTGATCCAGTAAAGGGTATGGAAATCAGGACCGAAATCCTCTTTCAGCAGTTCACGGGTGGCTCCGGCAAAGTCGGAAGAAACCACATAAGTGGACTCCATCACCTGTGAGGGACAGGCAACGTTGAGAATGATACCGGTCTTTTTTCCCTCTTTATCAAGGGTGAAAATCATATCCACACCGGAGTCTTCTCCGGCTTCCATAGCCACAAAGTCGGGCCGGGTGGTGTCGCCGTACATTTCGGCAGTACCGTCGGTATATGCGGCGCGGCGGCAATGTCCGATACGGGCATAATCAAAGGCGCGGGCAATACCGCCCTCTTTGCGGGTGTTCCAGGCTTCCACGATGGCATCTGCCATAATGGGCAGGACAAATTCGGCATATTCAGCGGGGGAAATGGTTTTGGCAAATTCCCCCTGCTGCCACATAGAGCCCCCCACGGAACGTTTATAATCCATAGCGACGTTGATGGAAGGAGCAGAATGACTGTGGATGGCATTGAGGAAAAGACGGGAAAGATCGATCCCGGCATTCCGTTTGCCGACCTCCTCCTTGAGGAGTTTGGTAAAGGCAAGGGGGACACCTGCACCGTCGATGGTTCCGCTGATAAAGGACTCAGTTCCGGAACTCATAGCACAGACAGAAAATTTCAACCGTGAGTGGATCCCGGTGGCAATACGGGCATAATACTGACCGTAGAGACCGACCTTGTATTTTTCCATATCGGGAGTGATGTCACACTCCGCCCAACCGATATAAAGTTTTTCGCTCATAACAGTGATTCCTTTGGAAATTTTCTCAACCGAGAAGTTCTTTCTGAGTTTCGACAATGGCTTCTTCGATAATGTCCATACCCTTCATTGCCACTTCATCAGGCATAATGATGGGAGGACTCATCCGCAGGATATGTCCGGCAGGCACCCAGGCAAGTCCCTTGCGGAAAGCCTTTTGATAGACCATTTTACCGGCTTCGTCAAAAGGAGTTTTAGCCTTTTTATCTTTAACAAGTTCGATTCCCAGCAGACAGCCTTTGCAGCGGGTATCACCGACGATCTCGTACTTGCTTGTCCAGTCAGCCATACGTTTCTTGAAAAGTTCTTCAAGGTGCTGAGTATGCTCCAGCAGACCTTCTTCTTCGATCACTTCAAAACAGGCCAGAGCCGCAGCACTTGCCATAGGATTGCCGCCGTAGCTGGTGGAAGCACTGATCTTGTCAACAGCATCAGCATAGGGTTTGCGGACAGCCATACAGGTCACAGGGAATCCGTTGCCGAATCCTTTGCCCAGAGTGACCACATCAGGAATCACATCCCAGTGTTCGCAGCACAGGATCTTACCGGTACGTCCCATAGAGGTAAGAACTTCGTCGGCAAAGAGCAGAATACCTCTTTCGTCGCAGAACTTGCGGAGTTTGGGGAAGAAATCATCCGGAGGCATAATGCTGCCGCCCCAGCCCTGAATGGGCTCGATCACAAACGCCGCCACCTGATTGGTGGTGGATTCACGGATAAAGGTATCGTAAAATTCAAGATACTTTTCAGTATCAAGAGAACCGTCTTCACGGGTCCACCAGGGGCGGTAGGTATCGGGGCGGGGAACCATATAGAATCCGGAGGGCCGGGCGGGACCGGAAAATTTGGTCATACGGGCACAGCCGATAGAGTGTCCGCTCTTGCCGTGGAAATCCATAAAGCAGGAAAGGAATTCGTGCTTTCCGGTGGCGGCACGGCAGGTACGCAAACCGGCTTCAACGGCGGCTGTACCGCAGTCGTACAGCTGAAAACACTTCAAATCACCGGGCAGAGTGGCCGCCATTTTTTCCAGCAGACGGGTCTTGATCTCGGTGGTGAAGTCGTGGCAGTTCATCAGCTTTTTAGCATATTCGGCAACAGCTTCAGAGATCTTGGGGTGACAGTGGCCCAGAGTGGTCACATAGATACCGCTTGAAAAGTCGATATACTGATTGCCGTCGGCATCTTCGAGCATACACCCCTGCCCTTTTTCAAAGGCCACGGGAAAGAGGCGCACCTGACCGGAAAGTCCCCGGTAATACTGGGCGGCACGGTCGTGCAGAGCCTTGCTTTTGGGGCCGGGGATCTCAGGGGTGACAAGTTTGGGGATCTGAGTCAGATCAAGCTGATAAGGAGCAGGATTGTACTTTCCCATAATTCATTATCCTTTCGTTTTGATAAAAATAAAAATGTTTATTTGTTGTTACAAAAATGATTTCAAGGTAACATAACCCCTCTTTCCCTATAAAACAAGTGCTGTTGAACCCGGAATAAAGTTTTTTTCTGAAATTAATGTTAATTTTTAACATTTCAACCTTGTAATTCACCATTTGCGGTGTTCTATTATACTATGCACACCCGACATAAAAAACTTCTTGAAGAACTCCAACGCACCGGATATCTTTCATTCAAGGAAGCCTCCCGCTACGCGAATGTTACCGAAATGACCATCCGGCGCGATGTGCGTCTGCTTGCGGAACGTCATCTGGTTATGGCAGTCAAAAACGGTATGATCCCCCATCCGGCAGGATACGAACCGGAAAACAGTGCCCTGCTCCTGACTCCTGAAAAGTTTGCTCTGGCAGAAGCCCTTTACAACGCCGTTATGCCGGCAAAGACTCTTTTTCTCGGCAGCGGCTTTACGGTTCTTGCTTTTGCAAAAGTCCTTTCCCGCCGGCCTGCGCCTCAGGTGACAGTCATCACCAATTCACTTTCTGCTGCGGCGGCCCTTTTCCGGACCCGTCACAAGGTGCTGCTTCTCGGCGGGGAACTCCGGCAGGAGTCTATGGATTTGAAAGGTGATATGGCCAACACCAATATTCAATCCTGCCGGGTGGACTATCTGATTTCCGGATGCGACAGCTGCTCTGCGGAGTTCGGATTTTACACCTCTGACCCGGAACTTTCCCGTTTGGAACGTTCTTCCATCGCCATTGCCGACAAAGTGGCGATCATCACTGAAAGTGTAAAATTCACCCGTCAGGGCAAAGCGTGTTTTGCCTTGCCTGCTGAAGTTGACTTACTGGTTACAGACAAAAAAATCGACTCCGGAGCTGTAACAACACTCAGCCGTACCGGAGTCAAAGTTCTGACTGTCTGATTTTATATGACCACCGGAGTCACCTTTTTCACACTTCCGGGCAGCTTGAACTTTACCGGCTTGGAACGGACTTTCATCTGCACAAAATCGTAACGTCCGAAATTGCAGGGAGCGTATTCAATAACCAGATCGTCCCCCTCCCGGATTTTACTTTCAGGAATCCAGCAGGTAATATTGAGCAGCGTCCCCTCTCCCGGTCTCAAGGTGACGATCTTGAAGTTTTCCAAAGGCAGAATAACAGGGAAAGCCGGTTTTCCGGAAGCGGGTTTCACGCTCATAATCCGGTGGCTCAAGTGAAGAACAAACTGATTTTTTCCCGGTTCGGCATCAAAGCGGATATGATTGAATCCGGTGGCAAGTTTCACGATGCTGCCGCCGGTATTCTGAATGGCGAACACAAAACGGTAGCCCAGCTCCTGCACCTTTTCGACAGTAACGATACCGCTGCCGGGAACACCGTTGCGGCGATTAACACTTCTTTTGCCGATAAGCTGTAAAGAAGGAGTATAAACGCAAATATCCGCAGCACTTGCCAACATACTGCCCAACAAGAAGAAAAAGAGCAAATATCTCATAAAAAAATCCCTCCTCTAAAATATATTCCGGACCTTTACGACTCTTTTGCAAACGCAGAAACGACTCCCGCCAGATTGGCCGCCGTCCGGTAAAGATTTTCGGCACTTTTACTGATAGCTTCGTCAAGAGTCAAAGCTCCGTTTGAAATGGAAAAAACGCCGTCAAATATTTTTTCAAGTTCCCTGTAATTTCCTGTCACAGCCCCGGAACACAGAAGCACCGGCACGCCATACCGGACAGCGTGAGCAGCAGCGACGGCAGGCAATTTTCCGCAGGCGGTCTGCTCATCGGAACACCCTTCACCGGTAATAAGCAGTTGAGCATTTTCCAAAGCCCGGTCAAGCCCGGTACGGCTGATCACCAATTCCGCTCCCGATGTGATCCTGGCATTGAGCATTGTCCGCAGCATAAATCCGACGCCTCCTGCGGCACCGCTTCCGGGAAGCTCCGGATCGCCGCCGCAAAGCTCCGCCCAATGACGCAAATTTTCTTCAAGTTCAACGACCGCAGCAGGAGTTGCCCCCTTTTGCGGACCGAACACAGCGGCAGCCCCCTGCGCCCCCAAAAGAGGATTTGTCACATCACAGGCCACTTGAATGGAACACTCTTTCAGACGGGAGTCAAGTTTTTCAAGAGAAATGCGTGCAATATTTTTAAGATCCCCGCCGCCGATGCCGGGAGGAAGTTTTTTTCCTGAACAGTCAAAAAATTCTGCGCCGAGAGCCTGAAGCATACCGGCACCCCCGTCCACAGTGGCAGAACCGCCGATCCCCAGCACAAACTCCCGTCCTCCCTGATCCAGAAGGAATTTCATTACCTCTCCGCTGCCGTAAGTGGTACTTTTCAGCGGATCAAGTTCCTCTTTTCTAAGGAGTTCTATTCCTGAGGCTGCCGCAAGCTCCATAACGGCACTCCTGCCGTCTCCGGCGATACCGCAGCAGCAAGTTATCTGCCGCATCAGAGGATCTGAAGCCCGGAGCTGCAGCAGAGAACCCTTTGTGGACTTTATAAGAGCTTCACAGGTTCCTTCGCCGCCGTCGGCAAGGGGAAAAGTAAGAACCTCATCCCGGCTGCGTCTGGAAAGCCAGCCTGATTTCAAAGCTTCACACACCTCAGGAGAACGCAAAGCCCCTTTGAACGAATCCGGAGCAATAATAATTTTCATTGGATCGACACCTTGATTTTTATGTTTTTCAGTGTAATTTATCACCAAAGCTTGTTGATTTCAAGAGAATAATTTGAAAAAATCGCAAAGAGGGTGTATATTATACAACTATACTTGAAACCTAATCAGGAGATTAAACAAAATGTACAATGCTTCCGACCTCAAAAAAGGCCTCAAGATTGAAATTGACGGCGCACCCTGGATCATCACCGAATTTGATTTCTGCAAACCCGGCAAAGGCACTGCTCTCTACCGCTGCAAGATGAAAAATATGATCTCCGGTGCCGGTATGGAAAAAACCTACCGTCCCACCGATAAGATCGAAAAACCCAACCTCGAAGAACGGGAAATGATCTACAGCTACTACGACGGTGACAAATACGTTTTCAGCGATCCCAACACCTACGATGAATTCCCTGTTTCCGAAGAAACTCTGGGCGACAGCAAATTCTTCCTCATCGAGGAAAGCGTCTGCAACTTCATCCTTTTCAACGGCGAACCCATTGAAATCACTCTGCCCACCTTCATC
This sequence comes from Lentisphaerota bacterium, assembly GCA_015061745.1. Lineage (GTDB taxonomy): Bacteria > Verrucomicrobiota > Lentisphaeria > Victivallales > Victivallaceae > UBA1784. The sequence goes on from SUWB01000008.1 coordinate 13,991, forward strand.
GAAAAAGAGATCACCGAAACTGAACCCGGTGCCCGCGGCGATACCGCCACCAACGTGATGAAACCCGCCAAGATCGACAACGGTTACGAGATCCAGGTGCCTCTTTTCATCAACCAGGGCGACGTGGTCAAGATCGACACCCGTACCGGTACCTATGCCGAACGTGTCAGCAAAGCCTGATCCTATGAAGCGTCTTTCCATTCTCGCGCAGCGGTCGGAGTTTCTCCGTGCCATGCGCGAGTTTTTTTATGCCAGCGGATTTATTGAAGTCGAAACCCCGGTCAAGATTCACGCTCCTGCGCCCGAAGAATACATTGAATCAGTCCGTTCAGAAGGAGACTTTTTGCGTACTTCGCCGGAACTTGCAATGAAAGTTCTTCTTTCTCAGGGATGCGAAAAAATCTTCCAGATCGGCAGCTGTTTCCGTGCCAACGAACACGGCCGCAAACATCTTGAAGAATTCACAATGCTGGAGTTTTACGCCGTCAACTGGGATTACCGCCGTCTGGCAGAATTTACGGCCTCTATGCTCAACGCAGCAGCCGGAAACAATCCGGTATTTTCCTCTTACGACTTCATCACTGTTGATGAAGCGTTCCGCCGTTATGCCGGAGTTTCCGCTTTTGACGCGGACAGAGATGATACCTTTGACGAACTGATGGTCACAAAAGTCGAACCCAATCTGGGTTTGGAACGCCTGACCTTTCTGATGGATTATCCCGCCAGCCGGGCTTCTCTTTCCCGTCTTTCGCCTCAAAACCCCAAAGTGGCTGAACGGTGGGAACTCTATCGGAACGGCCTTGAACTTGCCAATGCTTTCGGAGAACTGACCGACGGCGTTGAACAGCGGAAACGTTTTGAAGCTGCCAACAAATTCCGTGCCGCCAACAATATGCACGCCTACCCGGAACCTGTGGAGTTCTACGATGCTCTGGATCGGGGGCTGCCTGAAAGTTCCGGATGCGCCATCGGCGTTGACAGACTTCTGATGCTTCTTTGCAATGCCGACGACATCAGAGATGTGAGAGCCTGAAAATCATATCGGCAAGATTCTCCCCTGCAAGAGAATAAAACTCTTTAAAAGAGTCTCCCCCTCTCAAATTTTGCAGTGACGAAAAACGGTAAGTTCTAAAGTTAAAAAATTTTTTTCAAATCCCCTTGCTTTTTTATTCAAGAGGAGTTATATTTTCTCAACAAAAGGTGTTTGAACAGCTTTTTTTCAGAATTTTACAGAAAAAATTGAACTTTATTTACTTTGACACAAAAAAGGATGTCATTATGAGCAAAATAAGTTGTGAGTTTCAATGCCGCAAACCGCTATTTTCTTTTTCAAGTAAAACGCTGTACAGCTTCACCTTAATAGAGCTTCTCGTTGTAATTGCTATTATCGCCATTCTCGCCGCTATGCTGCTGCCTGCCTTGCAGCAGGCACGGGAACGGGGTATCGGCACCAAATGTGTCAACAATCTTAAACAGATCTCTATGGCATTGTCAAATTACAGAGATGACTCCAACGACTGGAATGTGGACGTGGGAACCAACGGCACCGGAAAATGTAAATATATGGGTCCCAAAAGCGGCTGCAATTACAGAACTGCTCTGGTAAAATACACCGGCGTTGACGTAAAGACTTATCAAAACAAAGTCACTATGCTCAGCTGTATCAAGCATCCTATTTGGAATAATTCAGCAAAAGCCCCCGGCTATTACGGTCTCACCTACTGGGGACACATTGCTTTTTCCTGCGACTTGGGCAACAAACGTCTCATCAAACATTCAGAAGTGCGTTATCCCAGTTCACTTGCTTTCATTCTTGAAGCATCTTCAGGGGATATCAGCACTTCAGAAAGGCACAAATATTACGGCGGCAGCGGTTGGAATATGACCATTGCCCCTTTCCATAACGGAAGCCACAACCTTGTCTATTATGACGGTCACGTCGGTTCGTTCCGCTGGTATCAAATGCCGGGCCACCTTGACGGACGTGCAGGTGCCAACCTCTGGTACATAAGAGGATACGGCGGCGGTTACTGAACGTTAAACTTTCTGAAACAAGACAGGGGCGGCTGCAAAACTTAAACTCTTCTTTTTTTTATAATATTTGTACAGGGAATGACAAATATTATAAAAAAACGCCTCAATAATTTTCACTCCCTCAAACATATCTTTCGGGGGGGGATATGCCCCAAGTATACAAGAAGCTCTGTAAGAGCGGCAGCAGGGACACAGTTGTGTTTTTCCTTCGCCCTTACAGAGCTTTGTATTTGAGCAACTTCCTTTTCCCGGGGCGGCGTTTCCTTTAATCAGGAAACTTTCCCTCAGGGGGTATTCTGACCGGACTTTCTGTCCTTTCAGGACATTCAATATGCTTGAACTTTTTACAAGAACAACATAAATGAAGTATTTTTTTATCTATATAAAAATATCTTATTAACTTTTCATAAAAATGTAAAAAAATATTAAGTATTCTTGAAAGCAATTCCCGTTTTTTTTCGAAAAAAAACTGTATTTTCAGTACAGAGGGGTTGTATTTTTCACAGGGGGAGTGTAAATTATAGCAACCCCTTTGCGGGAAAGTAACTTAAGGAAAAAAATACTTATGTGTATCGCCTGGCCTATGCGTGTTTCAGAACTTCTTGAGGGGCATTATGCCACAGCTGAAATCGACGGAATTTTCCGCCGGATCAGCTTGCGTTTGCTTGATGAAGTGAATGTTGGAGATTATGTTCTTGTCCACGCCGGATTTGCCATTGAAAAAATAGACTTCTCAAAGGCCCGGGAACAACTTGAAATTATGGAAGAATTAAAAAAAGGTATCCTTCCTGAATAACGGTAATCTATGGATTTGAAAAGTGCACAATTCTGGAGCAGGCGTCTTGCGGCACACTGTCCCCCCGGAACTCCGGCAATACGGCTTATGGAGGTATGCGGAACCCATACCCACGCCATTGCCCGGCATAATCTGCGGGAACTGCTCCCGGGGAACGTGGAGTTGATTTCCGGCCCCGGATGCCCTGTCTGTGTTTCAGGAGTTCTTTTCATCGAAAAGATCCGTCATCTGCTCCGCAAGGGCGTTACCGTAGCCCTTTTCGGAGATTTGCTCCGCATTCCCGGCAGTTCAGGGACCCTCAGGGGCGAAAAAAATCTGCGTGTCGTCTATTCCCCTGCCGATGCACTCCGTTACGCCCTTGAAAATCCTGACCGCCAAACCGTTTTTGCCGCCGTCGGATTCGCGCCCACACTCAGTGCAGCAGCGGCTCTGATGAGTGAAGTTGAGGAGCAAAAGTGTAAAAACTTTTCCATTCTGTCGGACTTTAAGGAAATAATGCCCGTTTTAGGTCTCCTTTGCAGCAACAGCGGCATTGGGGGATTTCTGCTCCCCGGACACGTGGCAAGTGTTACAGGCGTCAAACACTTTTCTTCACTGCCCCGCCCCGGAGTGGTATCCGGTTTTGAACCTGAAAATATACTCCATTCCATTGATCTGCTCCTTGAAGCACTTGCTTCCGGCAGAAAAAATTATCTTTTCAACAACTATCCCGAAGCTGTCAGAGAAACGGGCAATCCCCTCGCTGAAAAACTGATTTCCCATTACTTCCGGCACACTGCCGGTTTCTGGAGAGGTTTGGGAAATATTCCGGACAGCCGCCTGGAACTCAAGGAAAACTTTGCCTGTTATGATGCGGAAAAAATTTATGATCTGTCCGGCGTTCAGGCCCCGGAAAATCCGGCGTGTTCCTGCGGCGATGTGCTGACCGGGAAACGTTCCCCCGGAGAGTGTTCCCTTTTCGGCACTGTATGCACCCCTGAAAATCCCGCCGGAGCCTGTATGGCAAGTTCCGAAGGCAGCTGTTCCGCAGCATTTCAGTGGCAGACAGGAGGTGTCAAATGAGCAAGATCACCCTTGCCCACGGCAGCGGCGGTTCATTACAGAACGATCTCATCAAAAAAGAGATCCTTTCCCGCTTTTCCAATCCGCTGCTGGATTCTCTGCCCGATGGAGCTCTCACGCCGGAAGGATTGGTCATTTCAAGTGACAGTTTCGTCATCACGCCCCGCTTTTTCAAAGGGGGCAACATCGGAGAACTGGCCGTCACCGGCACGGTGAATGATATCCTTATGGCAGGAGGCATCCCCCGTTATCTTACTTGCAGTCTCATTATTGAAGAAGGATTCGACACCGATGAACTGGGGTTGATCCTTGACTCGATGAAAGAATGTGCCGCCCGATGCAATGTTTCTATCGTCACCGGCGATACAAAAGTCGTCCCCGCCGGAATGGGGGACGGCCTTTATATCAACACCGCCGGTGTCGGCTTCAAACGGCCCGGTATGCACCTTGACAAAAGCCGTATTGCAAGTTCCGATAAAATCATTGTCAGCCGCAGTGCCGGTGAACACGGCTTGAGCATTATGGCCGAAAGATGCGGCCTTGAAAGCGATACACTGGCAAGTGACTGTGCTCCGTTGACTCAGGCGGTGGAGCGTCTTCACGCCGCCGCCGGAGAAAAGCTGAAGTTTATGCGGGACGCCACCCGGGGCGGGGTCTGGGGCATTACATACGAAATCTTTGAAAACGCTCCCTGCGGTGCCGTTCTTGACGAAAACGCCCTCCCCGTCTCTCCGACAGCAGATGCTGCGGCAAAACTTCTGGGCCTCGACCCGGGCTTTGCCGCCTGTGAAGGATGTTTTGCCGCAGTGGTCAGTGCCGATGCGGCACAAAGTTGTGTCGATGCGCTGCGGACTCTGCCCGGAAACGAACAGGCCGCCATCATCGGCGAAGCCACTCCCGACCGGGGACGGATTGTTTTACGCAGCGAATGGGGAGCTTTACGCGAACTCCGGATCGCTTCAGGCGATCAGCTGCCGCGGATATGTTAAAAAAGAGAGGTCAACAATGCACGAACTTGCAATCGCCACCTCTCTGGCAGAGAGTTTGATCGAATATCAGGAAAAAAATGCCGTAAAAATCAATGCGGCTCATATAAAAGTCGGAGTGTTGTCAGGAATAGATCCTGCGGCACTGGAATTTGCCTGGGAACCGGCAGTTGCCAATTTCCCCGGAAAAAATTTGCAGCAATGCCGTCTGGTCATTGAACTTGCAAAACTGAAACATACCTGCCGCAACTGCGGTGAGACCTTTGAATTTGACACCTGGCATCTTGAATGTCCGGCGTGTCATCAGGAAACCCTTAAAAGAGAAAACGGCAGTGAATTCATACTTGAAAGTGTAGAGGTCGAAAATGTGTAAAGAGTGCGGCTGTTCGGGCCATCATCACGAACATCATCACGAACATCATCACGAACATCATCACGACGGAGAAACGGAAGTTCCTCACACCCATACCCGTCCGGACGGTTCAGTTTATACCCATACTCACGGAGAAAAACTCACCCGTGAAATCGCTGTCGGCAGCGCCATTCTTGCGGCCAACGATTCTGTTGCCGAAAGCAATCGCCGTTTCTTCCGTGAACGGAATATGACGGTTTTTAATCTGATTTCCTCCCCCGGAGCCGGAAAAACCACCCTTCTGGTGGAAACGCTGAAAAAACTTTCCGCTGCCGGTGTCCGTACCGCCGTCATCGTAGGGGACCAGTACGGCTCCATTGATGCCGAAAGAATGAAAGCAGCAGGCGTCCCCGTCACCCAGATAGAAACCCATTCAAGCTGCCACCTTGACGCTTCAAGAATCCAGGAGGTTCTGACAAGTGCCATTCCTGAGGGGACAGAGATCGTGTTCATTGAAAATGTGGGCAATCTGGTTTGTCCCGTAGCATTCGACTTGGGGGAAGATGCTAAAATCGCCCTTCTTTCAACTCCTGAAGGAGAAGAAAAACCCCTGAAGTATCCGGCTCTTTTTGCCGCTGCGGAAATGATATTGCTCACAAAATGCGACCTTGAACAGGTCTTGGATTGGAATTATAACACAAGTGTCAAAAATATAAAACAGGTCAATCCGGAAGCACGTTTTATGCGTATTTCGGCAAAAACCGGGGAGGGAATGGAAAACTGGACAGAGTTTCTGCTGAATAGGGAAAAATAACTTAAACATTATTTCAACTGGGAAAAACTACTCCCTGTAACCAAAAGGAATTTTTTTTATGAATTGGATAGCATATCTGGTACCGGCACTGATCCTGCTGCCTCTGGCAGGGGGATTGCTTGCCGCCGTGCTTCCCGGTTACCGTCTGCGCAACTCAATGGTCAATCTGATTGCCCTGCTTATTGCCGCAGGCGGCGTAACAACTGTTTGTCTGTCGGCCCAAAGTCCCGGCGGCGTCTGGACTTTGAGCGTTCCCGCCTGGGCTGCACACGGCGGTTTGATCCTTGAACTGCTTATTATCGGCGTGATTCTCGTCATCTCTTTCAGGATCAAAAACGCCTGGATCGCATTGCTGACCTTTCTGCAGCTGCTTGGAGTTGCCGTCACCTTTTTTATCCCCGGCGACCACACATCAAACTTTGAACTTTTCAGGATCGACAATCTCTCCCGCATTATGCTGCTGGTCAGCACCCTTGTGGGCGGAGCCATTCTGGTCTTTTCAGTGGGCTATATGACCCGTCATCAGGAACACGCTCCTGAAGGGGCGGGATCGTTAAAACGCTTTTACTTTTTCTTCCTGAGCTTTCTGGGACTGATGATCGGTCTTGTGGTATCAAATCATCTTTCCTTTTTCAGCTTCTTCTGGGAAGGCACGACCTTGTGCAGCTATGCCCTTATCGGTCAGGACGGCGGAAAAGCCCGGAGTGAAAATGCGGTCAGAGCCCTTCTTATCAACAGCTTCGGCGGCGTGCTGCTGGTGCTGGGAGTTCTGGTACTGAAACTCCAGACCGGCGGCGAAAGTTTCAATGAACTTTTCAGCAAAGATCATTACACTTTGCTTGCAGCCATTTTCCTCATTATTGCCGCTTTTACCAAATCGGCTCTCTTTCCTTTCCAGAGCTGGCTTCTGGGAGCAATGGTGGCCCCCACTCCTGTCTCAGCAATGCTTCACGCCGCCACAATGGTCAAGGCCGGTGTCTATCTGGTGATGCGTCTGACGCCTCACTACCAGAACGATGTCCGGGTGACGATGGTGGTGGCCTTTGCCGGAGCTATCACCTTTCTCGGAGGAGCTCTGCTGGCCTGCACCCAAAGCAACGGCAAACGGGTTTTGGCCTACTCGACGATTTCCAATCTGGGACTTGTGGTCGCCTGTGCGGGGATCAATTCTCCTCTTGCCTACGCTGCGGGCCTTGCCATTATCAGTTTCCACGCCATTTCAAAGGGGCTGCTCTTTCTCTGCGTGGGCAGGATCGAACAGCAGATCGGTTCCCGGGATATTGAAGATATGGACGGTCTTATGTTCAAGATGCCCTTTACTTCATTGATGATCCTCATCGGTATGCTTTCGATGCTGCTGCCGCCTTTCGGTATGCTGCTGAGCAAATGGCTGGCTATTGAAGCCACTATCCGTTCACCTTTCCTGCTGCTCTTTATGGTGCTGGGCAGTGCCCTGACGGTTTACTTCTGGGCAAAATGGATCGGACGTATCCAGCATTCAGGCTATCATCCGGTAGTTTTCAAAGAAGAAATGTCCGTAAGTATGAAGATCGCCCTGGGTATCCTTGCCGTAATGGTTCTGGGCACAGGGCTCACCACGATGCTGATATTGAACAAAGTTTTCGTTCCTATGGCTGAAAGCGTTTTCGGCAGCCGCGAACTGCTCAATCAGGCGGCGACCTTCCCGGCCCTGATTATCTTCGGAGCGGTGGCCATTGGGGGTATACTCCACTACTTTTTCTGTTGGAGGACCTTCAAAAACGAATGGGTGCGTATGCCCTTCCTCTGCGGCGAAAATGTGACTTTTGAAGAAGTCCGGGGGGATAATGATATCCGTTCCTACGACTTCCACAGCATCGGCGGAAAGATCGAGCACTCCCACGTCACAAGTTACTACTTCCGGGATGTGGTCAACGAAAAACTGGTTACAGCCTGCCTCAACTGGGGTGCCTGGCTGATTATTCTTGTTCTCATCGGCAATACCCTGACCCAAGTCCGGTAACCTAAAGAAAGGTATAAATAGAATGGAACTTTTACAGAAAGTTTGCACATACTGCTGGAACACCTCCTGGCTCTACGGATTTCTCGTGCTCCTGCTGACCCCCGTTGCCGGAATCATACTCACCGGTATTGACCGCAAGATCACTGCCAGAATGCAGGGCAGAATAGGACCTTCCTGGTTTCAGCCCTATTACGATCTGGTTAAACTTTTCAGCAAAAAACCTATGGCACTCCACCGTCCCCAGCTGATCTATGCCACACTGCATCTGGTCTTTATGATGGCGGCGGTACTTCTTCTGGCTCAGGGCCGGGATTTGCTGATGATCCTCTTTGTTCAGGCCTTTTCAGTCATCTGTCTGGTGCTGGGCGGAATGAGCGTGCGTTCACCTTACAGCTGGATCGGCAGCCAGCGTAAAATTATGCAGATGCTGGCAGTTGAACCGGTTTTTCTGCTGATGATCGTGGCTCTTTATCTGCGGGACGGAACCTTTTTAGGAAGTGACCTTTTTGCAAAAGGCGATCCCCTGCTGCCCTCTATGCCCCTGCTCTTTCTGGCATTTCTCTGTGCCGTGGCCATTGAATTTGAAAAGTCCCCCTTTGACCTGGCAAGTTCCCACCACGCCCATCAGGAGATCGTCAAAGGAGTAACTCTGGAATACTCCGGGCCTTTTCTGGGTCTGATTGAGATCGCACATTTTTATGAGATTGCCTTTTTCTTCGGACTGATGATGGCCTTCTGGCACACCAACATCATCATTGCCCTGCTTCTGGCCCTGGGCGGACTTGTCTTTATGGTGGTCCTGGACAACTCCTTTGCGCGTCTGACGCCCAACTGGATGCTGAAGTTTATGTGGACCTTTCCTCTTTCTATGGCATTGGCAAATCTTATCTGGTTATGGGTGAAATAAATGAGTAAAGCAATATCCAAATCTCCGTGGGTGGTACATTTCAACTGCAACAGCTGCAACGGCTGTGACATTGAATTTCTCGCCTGCCTGACACCGACCTATGATGTGGAACGCTTCGGAGTGCTCCACGTGGGCAACCCCAAACACGCGGACGTTCTGGTGGTCACCGGTTCCGTCAATTTCCGCAACCGTCACGTTTTGAAAAACGTTTATGACCAGATGCCCGACCCCAAAGTGGTGGTGGCAATGGGAGTTTGTCCCGCCACCGGCGGTATTTTTGCCGACTGCTACAATGTGGTGGGCGGAGTGGGTTCTGTCATTCCGGTGGATGTCCACGTTCCGGGCTGCCCCCCGAAACCTGAAGCGATGATTGACGGCATCATTGAAGCTGTGGGTATCCTTGAAAAGAAGCGGCAGGGACTCGCTGTTGATCCGCCCCTGCTTGAAGTGCAGACAGTCAAGGGTCCTGCCCCGGCTCCCGCTCCTGAAGCAGAGACAAAAAAACCGTAACCTTGTGAGGCAACAATACTATGATGCAAGTAAATGAAACGCTGACTCTTGAAAATCAGCTTGAAAAAATCGGAGCTCTTCAACATCAGGGATACCGTTTTGTGACGATGACCGTGGTGGATAAAGGAGAGGAGTTTGACATCTTTTACCACTTCGATCTGGAGTATGAACTGCATACTTGTAAACTGGAACTGAAAAAAGGCGATCCCCTGCCCAGTATTTCAGGAGTCTGTTTCCCCGCAGTCGTGGTGGAAAATGAAATACAGGATCTTTTCGGCATTACCGTTACGGGTCTTGTTATTGATTACGAAAAACATTTTATTCTGGCTCCCGATGCTCCGGCACAGCCTTTCTGCCGGGTTCCCGGCGTAGGCGTTACCGCTGTGGCAAGAGATGCCAATGGAAACCTGACCGCCCCGGCGGTCCCTCAGGAAAAGGAAGGTGAAAAATGAGTATGCTTGTACCTTTCGGTCCTCAGCACCCGGTGCTCCCTGAGCCCCTGCAGCTCCGTCTTGAACTCAACGACGAAAAAGTCGTTTCCGCCGTTCCCGTGGTGGGCTACGTCCACCGGGGACTGGAAAAACTGGCCGAACAAAAAGATTTCGTTCAGGACACGTTCCTTATTGAACGGGTCTGCGGCATTTGCAGTTTTATGCATTCAATGGCTTACAGTATGGGCATTGAGGAGCTGATGAATATTGAAGTTCCCGACCGGGCAAGATATTTGCGGGTGATCTGGGCGGAACTCCACCGGATGCACAGTCATCTGCTGGCCCTGGGACTTCTGGCTGATGCCTTCGGCTTTGAAAATCTCTTTTACAATATCTGGAAGATCCGGGAAGAAATTATGGATGCTATGGAATGTACCACCGGAGCCCGGGTTATGCTGGGAACGTGCTGCATCGGCGGTGTCAGAAAAGATATTTCACCGGAACAAGCCAAATTTGTGCTGGAAAAACTGGCAAACTTTGAAAAAATGTTCAAACGTTCTTCCGAAGTCCTTATGGGCGATTACAGTGTTAAAGAACGTCTCGCAGGCGTCGGGATCATCGACGGTAAAAAGGCTTATGAAATGGGTGCCGTCGGCCCCACTCTCAGAGGCAGCGGCATTGCAAAGGACCACCGTATGACGGGATATGCCGCCTACGGTGAACTGGGTTTTGAACCCGTCGTTGAAACAGACGGCGACTGTTACAGCCGCACAATGGTGCGGATCAGAGAGCTTTATCAGTCAATGAACCTTGTCCGTGAAGCTCTTGCCAAACTTCCTGCCGGCGATTTGAAAACTCCTTTCAAAGGAAATCCTGCCGGTGAGGCCGCCGTCCGGGTGGAACAGCCCCGGGGCGAAGTGCTTTACTATCTCCGCGGAAACGGAACAGATAAGTTGGACCGCTTGCGGATAAGGACTCCTACATTCGCCAACATCGCCCCGCTGCTCACGATGCTTGTGGGCTGCAATCTGCCTGACGTGGCGGTGATTATTCTTTCCATTGATCCCTGTATCAGCTGTACGGAGCGTTAAAATGCGTCTTTTTTCCATATTCAAAGATATTCTCGGCAATCTGGTCAAAGGTCCCGTCACCCGTGACTACCCCTTTGAGAAGCGTGAACCCTTCCCCGGCGAAAGAGGAAAACTTGTCATCGAAGAAGACAAGTGTATTTTCTGCGGACTCTGTGCCAAGAAGTGTCCTTCCAACGCCATACAGGTCAGCCGCAACCCCAAAGAGTGGCGGTTTGAAAAGTTCCGCTGCATCCTCTGCGGCACTTGCGTTGACGGCTGTCCTAAAAAATGTCTGAAACTGCTGCCCCGGCTGGCAGAAACAGAAGAAAAACAATAACATCTTTTTCCGGGAGTTGTTCCGGAATACAGAGGAAATGAGCGTTCAAAAGTTCATTTCCTCTGTTATAAATCCACCGGGATCCCGGTATGTTTGGCGGAAGAAGAAAATTTCTCCCGGAATAGTGGATTATCAAAGAGATACACGTAAAATTTTTTTTGCATTTTAATTTTTTCCCATTGATTTGTCACTGTTTCCGGTATATATTACAGTGTTGTTACCTGAAAAAATTTCCGGTCACAGTTTTTTTCTGCATACGGAAACTTTATTTCGACTTTTACAGTTCGGTTACAGAAATTTGGAGGAGCGTATGAAAAAATACCGTTTGCTTTTTTTGTCTGATACCCAACATTCTCTTTTCACCTTGATAGAACTTCTTGTAAGCAAAGCTTGTCAAATATGTGTTTATATCTTGCGAAAAATTGCCTCTTGCCTTAATACTTGCCGTTGCAATTCTTCAAAATGCGGGATTGTCGGTTTTGCGGATGCAAAAACGGCAATCCACCAAAAGTTTTTGGCAAGGATGGATGGGGCCCGGGGAAGGAAGGGAGAACCTTTTTTCAAAAAGGGTTCCCTTCCTTCCCCGGCTCCTTTCACCTTGATCGAACTTCTGGTCGTTATTGCGATCATTGCCATTCTCGCAGCGATGCTGCTGCCTGCTCTTCAACAGGCAAGAGAACGGGCCCATACCGTCAGCTGTTCAAGCAATCTGAAACAGCTGGGGACCTATTTCCAATACTACGCTTCCGACAACGGCGGATTCCTGATGCCCAGCCGCCAGTTCCGCGGCCAGTCCGCCTGGGTGGCGACCAGTACAAAGTATGCCCCCTGGTATGAATATATTGCCATTGATTATGTGGCAGGCAGTCAGAAATCCAAGATCAAGACCGCTCAGGCAAGCAAAGTTTTTCTCTGCCCCGGAGATAAAAAACCCCGTACTCACTACACCAGCTTTGAAATCTATTTGAGCTACGGTGCCAACGGCGGTATCGGCGGCTGCTACACCCAGTTTACAAGTCCTGTGACTTACGGCAAACACGGGTATCTTCTGAAAAATGACGGCAAGGCTCATCATCTTTCCAAAATCGTTATTTTCGGTGATACCTGGGCCTATTACCGTACCCCCGAAACAAGCGGCGACTGGTCAAAGGGTGCTTACTCATCTATGTATCTTTTCGGTCAGGCCCGTTCCAATGTGGGCCGTTTCGGAGCTCACGGCAAAAGTATGAACCGGGCACATCTGGACGGTCACGTTTCAAATGCAAAGTATTTTGAGTATTACAACACTACAGGCGGTGCCGATTTGTGGAATATCTGTGACAACAGATATTTAAGCAGAACGTTCGCTCCGTAAAAAATAAGGAAAGCAACATAAAAATGAAACGTTTTTTTCTCACAACTGTATTGCTGGCAGCAACACTTGTCAGCGGTGAAAATCTGCTGACAAACAGCTCTTTTGAAAGCACCCTGCCCCTGAAAAAACATAAGTGGAAGGTGGAACTTTTCAAAGAGTGGAACTGTATCCTCAACAGCAGTTCCCTCAAAGGGGACATACTTCTGGCAACTCCCGGATACAAGAGCAAGCAGGCTGTCCGGCTCAGAACTCTGGGCAAAGAGGGCTTCAATGCCGTCACCTATGCCAAAGATTTTCCTGTCACCCAGGGACAGAAAGTGACCGCTTCTGTTATGCTCAAAGGTAAAGGCAACGGTTATATCCGTGTTTACTACCTTGATAAAAACGGAAAATATCTCAAAAATTATACGATGCAGGGAACCTACGCAAAAAGTGAATTTGCTCCGCTGCTGGTCAAATTCACCGTTCCTGCAGGAGTTGCAAAGATCCGTTACAGTCTGCAAACTCTGCGAAACAATGCAGACGTCATTTTTGACGATGCAAAACTCGAGATCGAATCAGGGGAACTCCTTGAAAACAATATGCTCCGTGTCACTTTCAATCCCCGTCTGGGCGGCGGTATCGCCTCTTTTTACTGGAAAGAAAAAAATTACGAATTCACCTCCCCCAAAACCATTATCCGGGGCGGCGGTATGGCCAACTGCGTCATTCCCGCCAACCGCATACCGGGTGTTTTCTACAATCAGCCTTTCGTCAGAAAATCTGCCGCTGCCAATACCATTTCTTATGAAGCCCGCGTTGCCGCAGGTCCTATGCAGGATCTTGCAATGACCCGCACCTATACCTTGCTCCCCGATGGGATCAAGATGGAAATCACCCTTGCCAACAAAGGGAAAAAAACGCAGGATATCAGCTGGAGGATCCAGAATTTCATCAGTTCCGCCAAAGGTGTCTGGTCCTGGCCGACTCCTGACTGGATCACCATTTTCCGTCAGACGGGCAAGCCCCTCAACGGTTTGAACTCCGTCGTGCAGGATCTTTTCCGTGCCGGCTGGGAAGCCAAATATTATGAAGAACTCAAAGCAACGCTCCTTTTTGAGGTGGAAACCAATGATATCCGCCGTCTTTACTGCTTCTTTAATATGTTCCCCCGCACCAGCACCGCAGAGTGGTATTACCGTGAATTCAAACTGGCTCCCGGAGCAGAAAAGAAGTTGGTTTCCAAGATCCGTCTGCTGAAAAATCAGGAAAAGTTTTATGCTGATGCTCACGGCAAAACACAAAAATTTGAAGTCCTTGAACCTATCAAGATGCCCAAAGCTCCTGCAAAAGCAAATATAACTCCTGTTTTCAAAGATTACTTTCCCTATGTGGGCGGCGGCGGCAACCTCAATCAGCCTGAAATGGCAGGGTTCACCAAACGTATTTCCTATCCTCAGAGCTATGCCATTCTTATTGAACGTCTTTTCCGTATCCAGACCGATGCCTATTTGAACTCCTTTGCTCCGGGACGACTGATCTACGGCGGTATGCACCAGTATCTGTGGAAAAAAGACGGCACTCACACTTTGGGCGAAATGATCAAACGTTTTGACCAGAAATATTTTCTTTCCACCCTTTTCCTCTACCGTGAAGATGTGGATGTCCAGAAATATATGAAGGAAAAATGGCCCAAACTTCACCAGACGATGACTCATCCTGAACTGCAGCGTTTCATCAAAAAGTATCAGAAGCACATCCCTGTGATCTATACCGGTGACGAACTGCTGCCCCAGAATGTGGATGTGATGCTCAAGGTCAACGAAGAATTGAGCAAGATTCTGCCCAAACATATTCTGCCTTTCCCTTACTTGAATTCCTCAGCAGTGGACATTCTGCCCTATGTGCCGGTTTTTGTCGGTGACTGGTATCCGATCAAACGCCCCACCGCTTCAGGCAGAAATCCCTGGAACGTTTATCCTGAGTTTTCAGCTCTGGTCAAACGGGCCGGTGACACCCCTGTCTGGTTTATGCCTCAGGGATTTGCCGGTTCCGGTCTGACACTCGGAACGACTGTCTACGCTTTCCCCACCCCCGGAGAAACCCGTCTGATGCTCAATCTGGCCATTGCCGCCGGTGTCAAAGGAATCGGCTGGCACGGATTCCCCTCCGGAACCTGGCCCTGGATGATGAATTACAGTATGTACCGTTACTCCTTCCTGGGCGGTGCCGGTCAGAAAAGCCCTGCCTGGGCCGCGGTCAAAGATGTGGGCCGAATCATCGCTTCAGCAGGACCTCTTTTCGTCCAATCCCGTCCCGCAGCCCTGCCCAAAAACTTCAAAATCGAGTGTGCTGAATTCACCTCCTACAACAAATTCTACTCAGGTCCCGCTGTCAAGGCTTACGCATTGAAAGCCGAACAGGGAACACTCTTTGTCATCATCAATCAGAATCCGGTCAAAAACGAAAAATGCAAGGTCACTCTGCCCGGTCCCAAAGCCTTTGATATGGTCAAAGCGGCCTCTGTACCTTTGCAGCTGGCTCTGGACCTTGCTCCCGGCGATGGGGCCTATATCTACTGCGGCAAGGATCTCAAAGAACTTGACAGTTCTTTTGCATCCCGTTTCCGTGCTGAGCGTGCCCGTTATCTGCTCCGGAGCGACATTGCAGCCGGTTTCGGCATCAAAGCCGCCGATCCTGACACTTTCAAGAAGCTGCCTCCTTTGCAGGCTTTGAAAGCTCTTTTCAAAGAACAGGCCTTTCTTGAGAAAAAACTTGCTTCAGGCGAAGTCGGAAAGATCCTTGCCGATCTGGAAGAGACCCGGCAGACCCTCGACAAGATCGAGTTCCGTCTCTGCTGTGCCCTTGAGCTGACTGTGACGCCTGAAATGCGTAAAGCCACCAAGCGTTATGCCCGCTACGCTCCTCATCCGGACAAGAAGTTCCAGGCCATCCGTATGGATCTTGCCAAAGCCTTTGCTCACTTCTACGCCCTTGCGGACAAGGTGGAAACAGGGGGCGGTTTCAAGGCCGCTGCCAATTTGAAGCAGGTCAAAGCCGCTGCATTGAAAGCCGCCCGTGATGCTCACAACTGGCTTGACAATCATCCCCGGCGCAATGAGATAGACGATCCCACTGCCCCCTGATAAAAAGGTTGAGGGAGTTGGGGCGGGCCGAAACGTCGGCTTCGGAATAACTCGCAGCTGTAACTAGCTGCGAGAATCGAAAACTGAAGTTCCCTTTTCCCCTTGTCACGGCGTAGTTCAACGAAGCCGGAAAACCTTTTTCAGTAACGCTTTTAATTTTTGACAAAAAGTCAAAAATTAAAAGCGGTCTGTAAAAACTTTCTGGGGAAAATAGTTTTCTTACCTACCCGTAATGGGAACAGAGCCAAAAATATACGCAGTGCCCCGGGAATTTCCCGGGGCTTTAATGTTTTGCAGAAAGGTTGATTTTTTATGCTCGGGGCTATTATCAGTCTTGTTTTCGTTGGTGCAAGCTGGACACTTGTCGGTGTCGTTATGGGGGCGGCCCCCAAGAAAAAGCTGGATCCGGCAGTGGTTCAGCTGACGGGAGCTGTCATCTCTTTTTCTGTGGCTCTGATGCTTCTGTTGTTCACCAATGTGGGCGTGCTCCCCTTCCGGGATCTTTTCTGGTGCGGCCTGGCCTACTTCAGTGCGGGTGCCATCAACTGTATTATGCAGATCCTTATGTCCAATGCTATGCAAAAAGGACCTAACGGAATCATCTGGGCAGTGATCCAATCGGCAATGATTTTCCCTTTTATGCTGGGGATCTTATTCTTTAATGTGGAGCCCCGTCTGATCCGTTTTGCCGGACTTTTCAGTATCTTGCTGTCGCTTCTGCTTTCAGGCGTATGCAAGCAGAATAATTTTCAGCACGGCAGTTGGAAAATGCTCACCTTTATCTCTTTTCTTCTGACCGGAGTCACTCAAACCCTGGTCAGTCTGCCTTCTTACTTTGAAAGTTCCCAGGCTGTGACGCCTGTGTTCCGGACGATGTGTCTGGCCCTGGGGGTGCTCTTTATGTCATTCGGCCGCATCGTCACAATCAGAAAGGAGATCTCACTGAAAGCGAACCTGACTTCAAAATGGTTGTGGATTTTTTCTTTATCGCTTCAATTTTTCGGACTTTTCTTTGCCATTAAGCTGCAATATCCCTCTATGGACGCCCTTGCCAAACACGGTGCAGGTTCGTTAGCTTATCCTTTACTGGTGGGCTCCTGCGTGGTAGGATTTTCGCTGTACAGCATTTTCTTTCTGAAAGAAAAAGTGACCCCGCTGCAATGGGGGGCACTGGTAAGCTGTCTGGCAGGGATCATTCTGATCTGTCTGTAAAATTTTTCAGAGTACGGTAATAATAAGTCCTGCGATGATCAGGACAACACCGATGAATTTGGGCAGTGCGGGACGTTCTTTAAGAATGAAGATTCCCCCCAGAAGTCCGAAAATAAGTCCCAGCTGACGGAACACTTGAACGTATGACACGTTGCTCACATAATTCATTGCCATAAGAACTGTAATATAGGTCAGTGAAGCAAACGCTCCTGCGGCAAAAGGCATCCAGTTTTTTTCCTTGAAAAAGGAAGAAAAATTCTGCTTTTCACCGGGAAACACAAGTACAGCCAAGCCCATAAGAGTGCTCAGAAAAATACCGCGGGTGGAATAAAAGGTCATAGAAACAACAGGTTTGGCAAGATCCGGATAGGCTTCACGCAAGACGACCTGAGCCTGACTGTCACAAATGGTATATCCGGTAGTTCCGCAGGCCACCAGAAAGATGAAAAACATTCTTGAACTCAAGTAATCCTTGAAGTTGAAACTTGAAAAATCCTTCATAGGCATCATCATACACCCCACAAAGACCACTCCCATTCCCAAAAGTGCCAGAGGCGTCAGAGGAGCCCCCCAGCTGCAAAGTGACGTGACCGCCGCCGTCAAAAGCAAGGGCAGAGAACGCATCATCGGATAAGCGGTCGACATTTCCATTGTCCTGTAAGCTCTCACCAGCCCCAGACAGTAACACAAATCAAAACTCACAGAACAAAGAACATAGACAAAAAACGCCCCGGGCAGGTCCGGCACATTGACAGGAGTCCACAGCTGGGTATGAAGCCACATAGAAGCCGCGGTCATACAAATTACCGCATAAAAAGCAATACTCATCGTTGAGCGTTTGGCAAGAAGATTCCAGGAAGCGTGAAGCCCCGCAGAAAAGACGATCAAAAGAAAAGCAAATAAACTCATTTCAAAGTGTCCGTAAAAATATTTCAGGCCGGAACACACACTTTCCGGCTCATTTCATAATATACCACCTGTAAGAGATTTATTCAAGAAAACTGCAAAAATTCCTTAATAAATCAATACTTTGCCAAAGTTCCTGATTCCGTGCCGGAAAATTTGACAAAAGCCCATTGGACTGTTATATTAAAAAGTTGTATAATACTTACCCTCAAAAAAAAGTCAACTCTTATGTCCTCTTTTAAACGCCGTCTGGTCTTTCTGACCGTCAACAGTTCATTTTCGCACTCATCTCTTGCGCTGTCTCTGCTTCACAGTGCGTGCAGCGGACTTACAGAATGGGAATGGCACCGCTGCGACATCACAACGGCTCAGGACTCTCTCAATGCAGTACGTGAAATATATGCCTGCCGGTGTGACCTGCTGGTGACTTCGCTATACCTTTTCAACCGGCAAAAGGCCCTTGAAATTTTACAACGGTACCATACGCTTGCTCCTGAATGCCGGATCGCAGCAGGAGGGCCGGAATGTCTGGGTTCCGGAGCTCAGGAGCTTCTTGATGAATACCCCTGGCTCGACTGTGTGTTCCGGGGTGAAGGGGAAGAAATGTTCCGCTATTACCTTGAAAACTTCGACACCTTTGACCGTACACAAAACCGCATACTTCCCGCGGAGGGCAATGGCGTATACAAGGAGTGGACTTCCTCATCCTATCCTGTCAACGATCCTTTTTTTGTAACAGACAAGCCTTTCGTTCAACTGGAAAGTTCACGGGGCTGCCCTATGCACTGTTTTTACTGCACCAGCGGAAGCACGGCTGTCCGTTACCGCACACTGTCTCAGGTGCGTGAGGAGCTTTCTCTGCTCTCAGCCCAAGGGGTCAAAGAAGTGCGTATCCTCGACAGGACATTCAATGTCCCCCAGGAACGGGGAGCTGCCTTGCTGAAACTTTTTCGTGAGGAGTTTCCCCAGATGCGTTTTCACCTGGAACTGCATCCTCAATTTCTGAATGATGCATTGCGGCAGGAACTGCTCCAGGCCCTTCCCGGACAGCTGCATATAGAAGCAGGCGTCCAGTGCTTCGATCAGGAAGTTCAGAATTTATCCGGCCGCAGAAGCTGCGTTGAAGCTCTGAAAGAGGGGGTGGAATTTCTTTGCAGTATCCCCGCCTTTGAGACCCATACGGATCTTATTGCCGGACTTCCGGGGCAAAGCTTTGAGCATATTCTCAAAGACACAGGGACCTTACTGAAACTCAACGCGGCGGAAATCCAGCTGGAAGTACTGAAAGTTCTTCCGGGAACCCCTATGCGTGAAGTTGCTTTACAGCACGGATTGCGGTACAATCCGGCAGCTCCTTATGATGTAATGATGAGCAACACGATCTCTCTTGAAGAAATACAGCAAGTACGCGATCTGTCAAGGCTTCTTGACCTGACCTGTAATCATAAGGATTTACACAGCACCGTTGTGCTTATGAATGAAGAACTCCCGGACTTTGTCGCCCGTATTCTTTCCTTTTTCCACGAAGCAAAGGGTAATTCAGCGACTTTGTGGGATCTGAAAAAACGTTTTCTCTTTCTGTTCGACATCTGCCGCAAAGAAAATCTGGAACGCTCTCAAAGAGAACTTGCCTGTCACTGGCTGCTGGCGGGATTTCCTCCGGGACAGGGCCCCGATGAATATTCAGAAAAATGCAAATTCCCCCCCGTTCAGGTTCGTCTTATATCAGGAACAGACGCCTGCCTCGGACTCCCCGAAACCCGCTTCTGGCGTCTGCCGTTGCCGAACTGCACCTGTTATTTTGCTTACAACCGCAGTTTCGCCCTCCATCTGCCCGCAGCAGTCTGGCTGTCAGACGATGAGTAAAACAAAAGGGATGACTCAAAAAAAGATGTTTTTTTTGCAAAACAGGAGTAAAAATTTCCTGCGAAACAGCGGCTTGATACGACGTAAATATTCATAAGCATCTTTGTCAGATTTTTAATAATCCGGTAAAATTAAGGACACGGATATATTACAGGTTTGAAAAAAAATGAAAAAATTTGAAAAAATGATAAAAAAACATTTGACTTTTTTCCTGTTGAGGTATAAAGTATAACGGAAACCGGAACCCCCGCCGGGGATGGGGCACCGGTTTCAATGTAAAAAAACGAATCTCCGGATAAACAGTTGAATTTTTTTAGAAAGGAAATGGATTTATGATTGCTGTATGGGTAGCTGTAATGGTCGTCGGTCTTATTGCAATGATTGTTTGCAGTAAAAAACAGAAAACCAATCCCGCGATGCAGCCCGTCGCCCTGGGTGTGTTTCTCGTGGTGATCGTCGCTGCTGTGATGCTGATGATTGAAACCAATATTTTCGGCGGAAGCAACTCCGCCATTATGGAAAGCGAACTTGCTTTCCTTGCTTCCCGCGGTCACGCTGCCGGTGCTCACCTTGCCAAGGTCGCTCCCGGAAAGAAGGTCGTTATTGTTGCTGAACCCAACTACGACAAGAGCACCTACACCAAGGATCTGATCGAACAGCTCAAAAAGGCTTACGGTTCTGACAATGTTGTTGTCGAACCTATCGTCGTTCCCGGTGCCAACGAAGAAAATGCTATGCCTATCGAAGAACTTATGAAAGCTAAAGACTTCGACAAGGCTCTGGCCAATCACAGTGACGCCGGCGTCGTTGTTTCTCTCGTCGGTCTGCCCAACAATGCTGCCCGTATGAAAGCCTTTGGAGCCAAAGGTCCCACCTTCTTCCTGTTCAGCACCGGTATGGGAACCGGCAAATTTGTTGCCGCTCAGATGAAAAAAGGCACCATCGCCGGTGTCATCGTTCCCAATCCCAAGGCTGACTATGAAGCCAAGGCTCCCAAAGATCCTGCAAAGGCTTTTGCCATCCGCTTTGTCCTGGTCACCAAGGACAATCTCGAAGCTCACAAGCAGTTCTTTGAATAAGAATTTCTGCAGCAGGTTTGCGGAAGAAACTCACTGGTTTCTTTCCGCATCCTGTCAAAGTAGTAAAATGAAATTGAATTTGAAACGCCGTTCCGTATTGCAGCAGGGATGGCGTTTTTCTTTTCTCCTGAGTTCAGAGGTCTGATATGGGTTCAGAAGATACTAAAAAAAGTTCATCATCTCCCCGGAAACGTTCAGAGGGGAGTGAATTTGCATCTTCTTTGCACTCCTATCTCAACAATGTAGGCAGGATTTGCGGCAATGATCAAACAGGACAAAGTGATCTGACCGCATCCATTGATGCAACTCAGAAGGAAATCGAATCCGAACTTGTCCGTTTCGGCTTTACAGCGTTGGAGTTTTGCCGTATACTGGATGACTGCTGCTCCGCCGGAAGTTCTCCGGAAGATTATTTTCTGAGCTCATCTCTGAGGCAGGGTGCGGAGGTTCTGCCCCAGGATATGATGGAAAAACTCAAGAATTGGAAAGAGGAGATCCACACTGCTCACCAGGCCCTTGAAAAACGTTTCTCCGCCGGGAAGGACTCCCAAAAAGAACGTACCCATCTGGCAGAAATCCTTTTGCTTTACCGCCCCAATGGAGTCCTTGTTGATGAACTTTGTCAGACTGCTGTCGGTTATTCAAAACTTGATTCCGGCAATACCGGACTCGCCGAAACCCGCTTTCTTATGACAAACACAGAGCTTGAGGATTCTGTTTCCCGCCTGAACCAGCTGTGTAAAAAACTTGAACGGCTCCATACCCGTATGGCGGAAACAAATTTGCGCCTCGTCATCAGTATCGCCAATAAATACCGGGAATGCAATGTCCCGCTCAACGACATTATTCAAGAGGGAAATCTGGGGCTGATGGTGGCGGTGCAGCGTTTTGATTTCAATCTTGGCAATCGTTTTTCCACCTATGCCGGGTGGTGGATCAAGCATTATATTCTGCGTGCAGTGGCCGAACAATCCCGGGTGGTCCGGCTGCCGCTGCGCATTATTCAGTCGATTCAAAATATGAACCGGGCTGAACAGCGTTTTATTCAGAATGAAGGCAGAGAGCCGGATAACGCCGAACTCGCAGCCGTTCTTGAAATGCCGGTGGCACGGGTCAGTGCTATGCGAAAAATGGCTTCTCAAAGTATTTCGCTGCAGGCTTCTATCAATGCCGACGACAGCGGTCAGACTTTTGAAGATCTTATTGCCGGTGACGAAAATAATGAACCCTGGCGGAACTATGCCAGAAGACTTCTTTACGAAAAACTTTATGAAATGTTGAACAATCTGCCGGAACGTGAGCGACAGATCATCGTCTACCGCTTCGGACTTTGCGGAGAAAAAGCTTTGCAGCTGTGCGAGATCAGTGCCCGTTTGAATCTTTCACGGGAACGGGTCAGACAGTTGGAAAATAAGGTTATGACTCAATTGCGTTCCAAAGAGTACCTGAAATTCATTGACGGTCTCTCTCATATAGAAGACTAACGGAGACAACAACTTATGAAAACATTGCCCATCTGTTTGCTGATTTCTCTGGCACTTGTTTCCTTTGCCGCAGAAAAAAAGAATCCTCCCGGAAAGGACAAGGCAAAAGCTCAAGATACAAAACCTGCCGCCGCAGCATCTGCCAAACCTGCCGCCGCAGCGTCTGCCAAACCTGCCGCCGCAGCGTCTGCCAAACCTGCTGTTCCTGTCAAGCCTGTCGTGCCTGAAAAAAAGATGCCCTACGAATTGTGGATGACCGCCCATTCTCAGGCTCTCGAGGCAGCAAAACAGAAAAAATATGATGAAGCTCTCAAGCTTTTTGATGAAGCTGCCAAAGTTGCAAACCGGGGTGTTTTCAAAAATAATTCACTTTATGCCAAAGTTGAGCTTTTGAGTGAACTCGGGAAATATGATGAGGCTTTGCAGCAGCTTAAGGCTCCGGTCAGCTCCCGGGATCAGAAAACCGCCTATCATCAGGCCCGATGCGAGTTTTTAGCCGGTACGATTCTGATGAAAAAAGGTGATCTTGAGGCCGCTGAAAAAGAATTTCAAAAGGCGGCGGCTTTTGAAGTGAACAACTGGATTTCTGCTGATGCGGAAATCAATCTGGGAAAAATCGCTTTTCTCCGTAAAGATCTCAATGGGGCAATGGCCCGTTTCAAAAAACTTTTCAACGATGAAACACGGCTGCCCGGGATCCGGGCAAAGGCTGTAATGGCTGCGGCTGAAGTGCTCAGACAGGAAAAACATCTTTTTGACGCTTATGCTTCACTTGAATCATTGGATTCAATTGAACAGCTGCCGGCATCCAGTGCTGTTGCAGGGGCCTTTTTGCGCAGTGAACTGCTTATTGAGATGAAAGATCTCAACAACGCAAAAAAACAGTTGGAAAAAGCCCTTTCCATTCCGGGGAAACCCGCATTTCAGCTTGCGGGGATCTATTCACGCATAGCAAAAATCCTCTTTATTCAGAAACGTTACCGTGAAGCTCAAAGTATGATCCGCAGGGCCAGAGGTATCAGGGGCCACGCAGAGGGATATGACAGGGAACTGCATAAAACGATCGACCAGGCCGTTGCCAAAGAAAACCGGGAACGGGCCATTCGTGAACGTAAAGCCCGGCAGGAAAGAGAACGCAAAGCACGTCTCGACCGCCAGCGCAGAGCGGAAAAGGAACGCAAAGCCAAACAGGCACGCCAGAAACTTAAACAACAAAAAAATGCTCCCGGAGCGGCAGGAAATAAATAATGAACCCTATTCACTTTTCTTATCGGATCGCCGCTGCGGTCCCCCAACTCAAACCGGGTGATTGCCCGGCCAATACAAATGAGATCATCAACTGCTGTCAAAAGGCTGCCGACCGGGGAGCGGCCCTGCTCCTGACGCCGGAGCTTTCTATTACGGGAGCCGGATGCGGAGACCTTTTTAATTCAGCCGGATTCAGATCTGGCACTCTGGCAGCGGTGGAAAAACTAAAAGAGTTCACCCGGACTCTTAAAATGGGCGTTATTGCCGGATTCCCCCTGTGGCACAGAGGAAAAATTTTTAATTCGGCAGCACTTTTTTACAAGGGCCGTATTGCAGGGATCTGCTGCAAAAGTTCCGTTGCCAACGACCTTTTTACTTCAGGACAGAAACTTGATACAGAGACGATCTTCCTTTCCGGTGATGAAGTCCCCGTGTCAGATAAGCTGATCTTTGAAAGCGGAGAATTGCGTTTCTCTGTTGTCATCGGCGAAGATATGCTTCTTCCGGGGAACTTCACTCCGGCTCTTGCCGCTGCCGGAGCGCAGATCATTTTCAATCCTTCTGCCGCAGCAGAGCTGACTCTGGTTTCCCGGGAACGGATGGATTTCCTCAAACATACCAGCGGGGCACTTACTGCAGCTGTGGTTACGGCCAATGCCGGTATCGGAGAACCGGGGAGCGATTTTATCTGCGGCGGCAGAAGTGCTGTTTTCAACAACGGAAGAATTGATGCACAGTGCGCTCCTCTTTCATTTGAAAGTACCCTTGTTTTTGCAGATATATTTCCGCAACGCCTTGAATACCGGCGGCTGCGGAAAAAGGAAAACAATCCCTTTATCAGGGAAGAAAAATGTTCTTTTATCACTTTGCCTGCCCTGCCCTTTTCTCCTGATCTTGAGGAGTTTCATCTGGATTCCAATCCCTTTGTCCCTGCCGACCGGGAGGAACTTCTCACCCGCTGCCGGGAGGTACTGGCGATCCAGAGTGCCGCTCTGGCACGCCGGATGCAATGTACCCGGTCAAAGAAAATGGTGATCGGCCTTTCCGGCGGTCTGGATTCCACCTGGGCCTTTCTGGTTTGTATTGAGTGCTGCAAAAAGCTCGGTCTTCCCTTTGATACCATTTGTGCTGTGACGATGCCCGGATTCGGCACTTCAGACAGGACACGCAGCAATGCTGAAAAAATGGCTGAACTTTTTGGAGCCGAATTGCGTATCATTCCCATTGCTGATGCTGTCAAAGGACACTTCAAAGATATCGGCCACGATCCGGAAGTCAAAGATGTGACCTATGAAAACAGTCAGGCCCGGGAACGGACTCAGATCCTTATGGATCTCGCCAATGAACTTTCAGGAATTGTCATCGGAACAGGCGATCTTTCTGAAATTGCCCTCGGCTGGTGTACCTATAACGGCGATCAGATGTCGATGTACGGTGTCAATGGTTCCATTCCCAAAACTCTGATGCGTCATCTGGTCACATTTTATGCTGAGTTTGTGGCACTGGACGCCCAAGGTGCTTTGCTGAAAGACGTAGTGGATACTCCTGTTTCTCCGGAGCTGCTCCCGGGAGCCCAGCATACGGAAGAACTGGTGGGCAGCTATGATCTGCACGATTTCTTTATCTGGCATACTGTGCAGTACGGTGCTGACAGTGCGTTTCTGCAAAAGGCTGCGGAAAAGGTGTTCAAAGGAGTTTTTGCGGCTCAGGAAATAGCTTCAGCCCTCAAGGTTTTCAATACCAGGTTCCGCCGTCAGCAGTTCAAGCGCAATCCGATGCCCGACGGTGCCAAAGCGGGGACTCTTTCCCTGTCGCCCCGGGGGGATTGGAATATCCCGTCAGATTGTTGAGCTTTATTTTGTTTCGGATTGAAGAGAGAGTATTAATCGACAGGAGAAAATATGAAATTGAAATGTTTGTTTTTACGCTTTGTTCAAAAAAAATCTTCCTTTTCTCTCAGATATGTGAAACAAAGCAGCTTTACGCAGATCGGACTGCCGGTTGCTGCTGAACGACAGGATAGTCTTTTAAAAACAAAAAACGACACATCCTTACGCCCGTCGGGGCGTACTTCACGTTTGCCGGAGGCAAACACTTCACATCTTCACATCTTCACTCAATCAGCGTTCACGCTGATTGAACTATTGGTGACTACTGCACAACAGAACTGTTCTTTGAAAAATAAAAGCAACACATCCTTACGCCCGTCAGGGCGCACTTCACGTTTGCCGCAGGCAAACTCTTCACACCTTCACATCTTCACTCAATCAGCGTTCACGCTGATTGAACTTCTTGTGAGTACTACTTGTCAAACAGGTGTTTTGCCGTTGTATCTCTTCAAAAAAACAATCAGAAAAATGCCTTATAATGCTTGCAAAGCAAGTGCTTCATACACTGAAAGTGCGCTTCATATTTGCCGAAGGCAAATGCTTCATACGGTGAAACCGTGCTTCACTCAATCAGCGTTCACGCTGATTGAACTATTGGTTGTTATTGCCATCATCGCCATTCTCGCCGCTATGCTTCTGCCAGCCTTGCAGCAGGCAAAACAGCGTGCCAACGGAGCAAAATGTCTCTCCAACTTCAGTCAGCTTTCAAAAGCGGCTCAGTTTTACACTGCAGACAACAACGGTTATCCGGTACTCTACCGCAATGTACAATCAGTGCCCGCCGGATCCAGCGGTCACAAAACCTGGTACTCAGGCAAAATTGACGGCGGTATGCTGACCTCCTATCTGGCTATGGAGTCCAACGCTCCCGTCGGCGGTGCGATCGTCAGAGCTCCTGCAGTGACCCGGCATCCGCTGCTTTGTCCCTCTGTGCCTCCTCCGCCTATGACGCCTGCGACCAAGGATTACTACGGTGTTGGTATTCTTTCCAAGCTGGCAGTCAATGAAGTATTGGCCGGAAATACGGGGAAACTCTCTATGGTTCCCCGGCCGTCGCGGGGATGTTATTTTGCTGAAATGGCTTTCAAAGGCGGTCTCTCCTCGTGCTCTTACTCCGGTGCCAACTGGCCGGCCTTCCCCCACCGTAATCCTCTGGCGGGCAGTGACGGCTCCGGAACTTCTTCTCCGCTGACCAAGGGGCCGGGGGATTGTTCAGTGCTGTTTCTTGACGGACACGGAACATTTCTTTCCAGGGACAGGATGCCCGCATATCAAAAGACGGTCAATGTGGATACCACGACTTTCTGGCATCCCTGGCGTAAGAAACGTCCCTTCAACGATTCCTGGTAAGTTGCACGGGATCTGAAAATTGAGGAGTTTGATAAAATTTATGAAAAATTTGCTTTGTTTTTTAGTTTGTACATTCTTTTTCTGCAGTTGGGGAAATGAATTTTCCCCGGGGGGGACTTCTTTTGATTTCAGCACTTTCGGGGGCAAAGCTGCTCCAGTGGCAGACAAGGGGAAAAGTATTCTCGGCAACGGCAGTTTTGAGGATGCAAATACCGATTTCACCGGCCGCAGAAAAATGGGGGTATGGCGGGGCGGATTGAATATTCACGGAAAAACCCCCAACGCAGAAGAGATCAAAAAGATTTGCAGCCGCACGATTTCCACTGAAAAGCCTGCTGACGGCAAAGCGGCAGTTTTTTTGGATACTCCTGCAAAAGTTGCGAAACTTGCCCCCAAACTGGTTATTTCAAACCGGATCGTTCAGGAGGTGACCATTCCTGAAACCAGTGAGGAAACGGTGTGGGAACTTCGTTTCAAGATGAGAGGACAGCATCTGCCCTCCTATGGGACTTCCGCCCTGACGATTCTTTATGCACCGCTTAAAAAAGTTCCCGGCAAAAGCGGCCGTCTGAGCCCTGTCGGCGGTTATAAGAGCAAGATGTTTACTTTGCGCCCTGACTGGTACGACGGCACAGTGACCATCAAAGCTCCGGCCGGAACCGGTGGATTTTATATTTGTCCAGCCCTCTACGGTGCCGGACGTGCCTGGCTGGATGATTTCACTCTTGTCCGTTCCACCGGAGGAACAGCAGTTGACGTGCGGATATCTCCTCAGGGATTTATGGATAATTTGTATGCAGTGGGCGAAAATCTCCCTGCTATGATGAATTTTGCCTTTGCTTCCGACAAGGCTCCCGTGAGAAAAGGTCTTCACCTTGAAGTCATCCTTCCTCCCGGTTTTCAGGCTCTGGGGACACGTGAATTTGTCCCCATACTGAGCAGGACACTCAATCCTGACGGAACGACCAGAGTTCTTATTGACCTCAGACTGCTGCCTCCCATTGCCTTTACCCGTAAATTTTTCAAGATGCACGCAGCGGTGCTGATCGTCAGGGCTCCCGGACTCAAGGCAGGCGCAAAACGCTATCCTTTGCGTTACCGTCTGATCCAGGGGAAGTGGGCCGGAAAACAGCATACAGCCGATCTTCAGATCATTCCTGCCGTTCACGGAAAACGGCCTGCGTCTTTCCGGACTGCCGCTATGGTCGGTATGGAGTTCCGTTTCAAAGGGGAGATGGCCGTGCGTGCCGCTGAATTTTACAAGGCCAGCGGTTTTTCAGCCATCCACGGAGCTCAGGAGGATTTCAGCCGCGAGCTCCGGAAAATCGGCATTGAACGTTACAGAGGGCACTATTACATCTGTAACGGGTTCCGCATCGGAAAAGGCGACAGACCGGAATCGGTCAAGTTCAGGCTTATTGACGGAAAGGCGTTTCCCCGGAAAATCTGTCCGGTCGAGGTTTACCGGGAAGGGACTTTCTTCAGGGAAAATGTGGTGAAGCTGATTGAGGATCTCATTGTTAAAGAAGATGTGGCGGAACACATTATGTCCAACTGGGAACCCTATTATCTCAACTCAAAAGGATGTTTCTGTGTCAGATGCCGGGATGAATTCATCAAATGGGCAAAAGGCAACCCTTCTGCTTCCGAAATCATCGCCGCATGGCCCCGTAACACCTTGCAGAAGCACGGGGAAAAATGGATGAAGTTCCGCAGCTGGCAGCATGGCCGTCTGATGGTCACTCTTGAAAAGGCTGTCAGTGAAGCGGGGCGGAAAAAGGGTAAGGAATCCCACTTCATCCCCGAAATTTCGTGGTCAAGTATGACACCCCAGATGAATTTCTGGGCTAAACAGTACAATGTGACCGATTATATCAGCGAACTGCCCTGGCTGGAGCCCTGGGGACCCTATAACTGCTGGTATTGGGATACTCCCTACAGCTACTATCCTGCTCCTCAGCTCAGTGCCTGGCTTGCGGCAGAACAGGTGAAAGGTTTTGCAAGATCCAAATCAAAACCGGGCCGGATGCCCAAATTGATTGCTTTCCCCCACGGACGTATGGGCGATACCACCATATCGCAGCCCGAGGGGATCGCTTTTGAAATGATCACCTACTTTATCCAGAAATGGCAGGGAGCTTTTCTTTTCACCTTCCCCGGCGGTTATGATTACCGTTACTGGGGTAAAGTTGCTGAAGCCAACACAGCTATCGCAGACAACGAAAAAATCGTGACTGAAGGAAGAGATGTGACTTCACAAGTAAAAATCATTCCCCGTACACCCTTCCCGGAAAATCCTGATTTTGCCCCCCTGTGGGCTGAACCTTCACCCGGGGAAGGCAGATTGCCGGGACTTCACAAACTCAAGATCTATCAGTACCGTGCGTTCAAGCACAAGGGTGAATATCTGGCCGCTGTGGGGAACTTCTGGAAGAAGGGAGAACTCTTTTTTGATCTGCAGTTCAAGGGATTGGAAAAGGGAAATTGGCACGTAACAGTTGGGAAATATGATCTTGGAACTTTCTCAAGTCAGGAACTTGCAAAAGGGATCCTGCTTCAGACCGGAGCTTTACGCTGGCAATTCATTCGCATTTCATCCCGGAAAAAAGAGAATCTTACTCCTTTTACTCAGAAGCAGATGAACGGGCTTCTCAGAAAAAGAATCCCTGCAATCAGAAAAGCCGCTCAGGCCGAAGCCAGACTTCACGCTCAGCGTCAGGCGGCACAAAGCGTTGACCTCAAAGGAGTCAGAAGTGTCACTGTAAAGGATGTTTCAGCTGCTCCCGGCAAAGAGTCGATCCTGATCAAGACCCCTGTTTTTGAGGCGGTCGTGGATCTGAAACAGGGAGGGCGGATAACTGAACTCAAATCCCGGGGCGAACAGCTTTCTGTGAAAAACGGCAAAGGCTGGTTCGCCGTCCCCGGCATCTGGTATCCCAGAAAGTCCACCTTTATGCTCAACAGCGTGGTGGAAGTGCGGGAGCTGAAGGCTGCCGGAGGCGGGATCCGGCTGCAGCTCTACCGCAAACTGACTCCTCAGGATCAACAGCACTTTGCCGGAGCGGGACTTGTTATGCAGTATGACTTTTTCCCGGGGAAGATAGATTTTACCGGCAGGATCATTAACGAGACCCACGATGCTCTGGAATATGCCTTCCGTTTCCACTCTATGCCCGCCGTTCTGGGTAAAAAGGGAGATATAACAGGAGGCGCACTTTGGAAGGACGGAGTCAGGTTCCGCAGAGGTTATGTCGTTCAGCTCTTTCACTACGGGGCAAAAGATCCTTTGATGACCGGTAAGGAGTTCAACATTGCCGGTGCAACTCCTGCGGCTGCCCGTGAACTTGTGTTAAGTGCCCCCTTCCTCAAAAGCAAGCTGCAGATGACTCTGCCGGGCAATGTGCGTCAGGTGGTTTTCTGGGACAGTTCCGGACAGCAGAATTCCACTTTTGAAGTGATCTACGAAAGAGCGATCCTCCATCCCAAAGAAGAGGCGGAGTACCGTATGAGTATGAAGATCTTGTAAAAACAATATTTCTTCTCCGTGCAAAAAGCTTTTGTCAAAGAGAGTTTTCAGCTTTTTGTATGGAGAAGTTCTCCTGAGTTTAGGGGGGATATTGTTTCAGCTTTCTTGTTTTTTCTGTTAAAATCCATTGACAGAGTGGATTTTTCCATTTACTTTCTTTTATTTATGTGCTATATTAAGGCACAAGTTTGTCAGAATCATACCAAAATTATATGGAAGGAATAAAAAATGGCTTATGATTTCAATGCTGTGTGCAGCGGTTTTGCCGGTGCAGGAAAATTTGTTTCCGGAATCCCCTACGGTACCGGTCACATCAACGATACCTACAAAGTTGAAACCGATAAGAACACTCTGATCGTTCAGCGGGTCAACACCTCCATTTTCCGTCAGCCCGAAGAACTGATGGACAACTTTGTCCGGGTCACTTCTCATATCAGCAAAAAACTTGCCGGAACCGACTCTGCCGACAAGACTCTTTCTCCTTTGCGCAATGCCGAAGGAAAACCTTTCTTCCGCGATGCCGAAGGCAACTTCTGGCGCAGCTATATCTTTGTTGACAAAGCCCGCACCTATGATATTATCGAAAATGATACTCAGGCTTTTGAAGCTGCCGCCGCTTTCGGCAGATTCCAGAACTATCTGGCCGATATGGAAGGCCGTCTCTTTGAGACCATTCCCAACTTCCACCACACCGTGTCCCGTCTGGAAGCCCTCAAAGAAGCCATCGCCGCCGATAAGGTGGGACGTCTCAAAGAGGTGAGCCGGGAAGTCGATTTCGTTATGGCACGGGAAAAGGAATGCGGTCTGCTCCTCGATCTGCAGGCCAAAGGTGAGATCGTGGAACGCACCACTCACAACGACACCAAGCTGAACAACGTGCTCATTGACGATGCCACCGGCAAAGGTATCTGCGTTATTGACCTTGACACGGTGATGCCCGGTCTGCCCCATTACGATTTCGGCGATATGGTCCGTACCGGGACCAGTCCTGCTGCTGAAGACGAAACCGATCTTTCAAAGGTGCGTATGCGTTTTGAAATGTTTGAAGCTCTGCTCCGCGGTTATCTTTCAGCTGCCGGCAAGTTCCTCAATCCTCTGGAAAAATCTCTGCTGCCCTTCTCCGGCAAGCTCATCACTCTGGAAATCGGTATCCGTTTCCTGACCGACTATCTTTCAGGCGACGTTTACTTCAAAACCAAACGCCCCGGCCACAACCTTGACCGCTGCCGTACCCAGCTGAAACTTGTATCTTCCATCGAAGAACAGTTCGATGCTATGCGCAAGCTGACCGATTCACTCTGATAAAGTCTGAAAGGAACAAACGAGTATGACAAAACAGGAAATTATCAGCGGACTCCAATCTCTGGGACTGAAAAAAGGTGATCTTGTGCTGCTGCACAGCTCTCTTTACAGTCTCGGTCACGTTGAAGGCGGTCCCGATGCTGTGATCGATGCTTTTCTTGAAACTGTGGGCCCCGAAGGAACCCTTATGGTTCCCGTTTTCGGAGCTCTGGGGATTCTGACTTCCACTTTGAAAAACCGTCCCGGTGCCATTACCAGCCCCTGCCCCGTGGGAACTGTGGCCGCTCTCGGCAAAGATGCCGAAGAACTCTGCCGCGACCACTGGAAACCTGAAAGCTGCCACGGCGAAGGAACTCCTTTCAAACGTCTTGCCGATAAAGGCGGATATGTCTGCCTTATGGGGGTCGATCAGGATCGTAACACCTCTCTGCACGGCATTGAAGCGGAACTCCGCCTCGCATATCTGGGTTCCACCACCAGAGAGTTCACCACTCCCGAAGGTGAAACCATCAACAAAACCTGGAAATATTATCCCGGTCCCCATCGTGATTTTATCGCCCTCGATCATCACCTGAAAGAAAGAGGATTCCTGAAACAGGGCCGTATCGGCAACTCTCAGGTGCGTCTGATCCAGGCCAAAGGTATGTGGGAATGCGGTATGGAACTGGGGGCGGCTGATCCTGCGTTCATCCTCTGTGACAACCCCGGATGCAACGATTGTGTCCGTCAGCGTGCTGCCTTGATGAGTGATTTTTTCAGCAAAGAAGATTTCAAACTGACTGCTTCTTCCCGTCTTGCCGGACGTTATGTCCCTGAAATGGTCGAAAAATGCAAGGCTGCCGGGGTGAAATATCTTGAACTGGATTATATTCAGGGCGTTCCCGCTGCGTCTCTGCCTGAAGCCAAACTTGCTTCTGCCGTGGCGGAACTTGCCGCAGACGGTATTTCTGTCAGTGCGCTGCGTGCCTTTGCTGCCCCTGACAAAGCGGAAGATTTTGCCGCAAAACTCAAGAATGCCGGAATTACCCGGGTGATCCTGCCCCTCTCAGCTTCAGGCCCTGCTGCCGCTGCCTGTGCTGCTGCCGGAATTGCCATTGACTTCTTTAATGCCAATCTGACCAGCAGTGCTTCCAATGCTGCTCTTGCCCGCCGCAAGGAAAAGATTGCTGACTGCGGCATTTGTTTCAACCCGGCCAACTTTGTTATGGCAGGGGAACGTGCTTTTGCCATCTACCGTTCCGGCCGTTTTATCAAAACGATGCGTCAGCTGGATATCAACGATATCCTCCCCGACGGCACTGTAACTGAGCTCGCCCGGGGCGGTGCAGAAATCAAAGAGATGATCTCCATTGCCCGTTGTGCCAGCTTCTCAGGCTTTATGTGTCTGGCAGGCGGCATCAAGGTCGCTCAGGATCTTAAATCAATGGTCGCAGATTTCCGCAGACTCATTGAGAATATGTAAGCATTATTTGCATTAAAAACCCTCTGAATTTCCGTTGACACGAAAGTTCAGAGGGTTTCTTTATGATGTCGTTTTGAAAAAGGGCTTATTTGATTTTCCGCAGCCAGATGCTGCCGCCCAGATTCCGATTGCTCAAAGATTCTTCGAGGGCCATCAGACAGGATCCCCAGTAAACGATTTCATAATCAGGGTTATTCTGCAGAAAAGCCCGGAGAATATAGGCTTCATTCCAGGCACGGTTTTCTCTCAGCCATTCATTGGGATATTCAAAGGGATAGATGATATCGTGGAAGTGAATGAAAACTCCCTTTTTGAGCCGGGGCAGCAATTCAAAAAAGATACGGCTGACATCACTGTCAAGTTTTACCACGTGAGAAGAATCAATAAAGCAGATATCCCCTGGTTGAAGCTGATCAAAAACAGCCAGATCGACTTCCTGTAAACGCTGAGGATGAAGATTGACGTAATCCTGAACCCGGTCTCCCCAGGTGGCGATCAGACGGTCCGGGTAAGGTTCGATACAGGTGATCCGGGTTTTGCTGTTCAAATAAAGGTGATTGGTATCCTTCATAATAGCAGTTGAGTAGCCGGAGCCGATTTCGATAATACGTTCCGGACGAAGCAAACGCATAAAGGCATAGATGGTGTAACTGCACCCGTCAGTAAACTGATCGTTGTCCCAATAAAAATCCAATCCTTCCTGTTTGTCAGCTTTCCAGACATAGCCCTCCCGGAACTGTTCCAGCAGCTGGTGATAAGAGAGCTGGATATCATAATTGAGATTAATACCGGCCAACTCCCGGGGCGTTTTACGATTGGCAATAAATCTTTCGATGTCTTCTTCTGAAGGAACCGGATTATAAAAGTGCCCCATAGGGAATATAGAATGAGTCATCCTGGAAAATCTCCTGAAAATGATTTTTTGAAAAAAACAGCACCGTATAGAGGATAATATACGGTACTGTTGGTAAAAAAGCAAATGATATTGGAAAAAATATCAGGAAACAACAGTTTTTGTCAGTTGATCTCTGAAAGTTCGTTGAATTTTTCCACCAATTCTCTGATGTGAGTTCCGCTTGCAACAGGGATCACTTCGCTCTGGATAACTTTGAGCCGAGGGGCGGATTTCAGCAGTTTGATGACCTTTTCCCAATTGACACATCCCTGCCCGGGGAGTTTGTGTTCATCTTTCCAGCCATTGTTGTCGTGGAGATGACAGTTGACAATATGGGGGAGCATCTTTTCCAGGGCCTGGGGTTCCCAGCAGGGGACCGGTTTTCCTGAGGCCTGCCAGCCTCTCCAGGCGGTGCCGGTGGCGTACTGTCTGCCGTTGTCCATAATATTGGCGTGTCCGGCGTCGTAGCAGAATCCCAGCGCATCTGTGGGGAATTCCGCTTTGATGCTGTTGAGCACATCGGGAGTGTTGACGGAAAACCAGATGTTTTCAATACAGATGGTGATACCGAGTTTTTCAGCCAGGGGGAGCAATTCGGCAAGGCTTTCTTTCATACGTCCGATATGGATAGAATCGGCAATCGTTGTGGCCGGTTCAAAGTGATTGTTGCCCAGGTGAATGGTGATCGTGTCAACATTCATATATTTGCAAAGTTCCAGAATCAGTTTCAGCCGTCCCAGCATAATGGGACGTTTTTCCACAAAGGGGCAGTTCAAATCGAGGACGGGGCCGAAAGGAGCGTGGGCATCGCAGAAACTCATTCCGGTGCCGGAAATTTCCTGAAGCAATGTATCTTCCAGACCGGGGTGTGAGATGATCTGCCTGATAAAAGTGTCGCTCAAGACCAGATGTCTGGCACCCGCAAGAGCGAATTCTTCCATAATGTAGGGACGCATACGATCAGAAACGTGCTCAAAATCGTAAAGAAAAGTAACAGGGACGTTAAACATACTTTGAAAAAATCCTGATTTGAAATTATAAAACTTTTGAAAAGAATTCCCTGATCCGGGGATTGGGATTGTTGTTCATCAAAGAGTCGGGTGATTCCGAAGCAATGATTTTTCCGTGATCCATAAATATCATCCGGTTGGCACACTCACAAGCAAAACCTATTTCGTGAGTAACGACGATCATCGTCATACCTTCGTTGACCAGTTCTTTCATCAAACTGAGGACTTCTCCCACCATTTCCGGATCAAGGGCACTGGTGGGCTCATCAAAGAGGAGAACTTCCGGATTCATCGCCAGAGCCCTGACAATGGCAATCCGCTGTTTCTGACCGCCTGAAAGCTGCATCGGATAGGAATCCGCCTTGTCGGCAAGGCCGATACGGTTGAGGAGTTCCAGAGCTTTGGCATCGGCAGCAGCGGCAGAAAGTTTCCCGGTTTTCACCGGTGCGAGAGTGATATTTTCTTTGATCGTCAGATTGGGAAAAAGATTGAAATGCTGAAAGACCATTCCCACTTGCTGCCGGAAACGTGTAATCTCTTTAGTTTTTCTGCCTACGGGAGCGTTGTGAAAGAGGATTTCCCCCGATGTGGGCTTTTCAAGCTGGTTGAGGCAACGCAGAAAGGTGCTTTTGCCGCTTCCAGAAGGCCCCACAACAAAAACAGCTTCTCCGGGAGAAATGGCAAAGTCAGCGTGATCGACGGCAACGACACCGGGAAATTCACAGGTGAGTTGTTTGACTTCAAAGACAAAATTGCTGTTACTCATTGCGTTTCAATCTCCTTTCAAAAATCCCCAGCAGCCAGGTCAGCAGCATAACGCAGGCAAGGTAAATTGCCGCCACGGCTATAAGAGGCATAAAAGCATCGTATGTCTGACTGCGGATGATGTCTCCGGCTTTGGTCAGATCCTGAAGGGCGATATACCCTGAAACAGAGGTTTCTTTGATAAGTACGATAAATTCATTTCCCAGAGCGGGAAGGACATTTTTCAAAGCCTGAGGCAGAATGATATACCGCATCGTCTGCCAATAGCTCAACCCCAAAGCGTCCCCTGCTTCAAACTGTCCTTTGTCGATAGACATAATGCCGCTGCGGATGATTTCAGCCACATAAGCTCCCGAGTTGATCCCGAAAGCGATACAGGCAACCAATACCTTATTGTCACAGGATTTGAGAATGATAAAATAGATAATCAGCAATTGAACAACACAAGGCGTTCCCCGGATCACCGTCAGATAAATCCGGCAGAGGAAGTTGAGGAACTTCATCTTGCCCGTTCTGTCGTGCGTGGCACGGACAACTGCCACGGCAAACCCGAGAATAATGCCCAGAATAACTGCCCAAAAGGAGATTTGAACCGTTTTCAAAAAACCGCCCCAAATGTAGAGCCACCGGTTGTCGGTTATGAAGTTTGTTTGAAAATCATCAGAAAGCCGGTGAAAAAAAGAAGAGAACTGCCCCTCTTTTTCCATTTCCCTGACCTGTTTTGCCAGGGTGGTATTTCTTTCAAACATCTGCCGCAGTTCACCGCTGTCTTTGAGTTCTTTGATGACGGCGTTGACAATGCCGCACAGTTCACGGTTGTTTTTGTTGATAGCAATGGCATACTCCTCACTGGTCAGAGGTTCTTTGAGAAAAACAACGGCACCGGGATTGAGTTTTGCCAGCACTTGAGCGGGTTCTTCATCGAGAACAACGGCGTCCAGTTTGCCGATTTTCAACGCTTCAACTGCCACGGAGGGATTATCAAACTGCTGGAGCAGCGGGGAGTTTTTGCGGGTAATGATATGCTGCCTCAAATAATCGTAGGCGGTGGTGCCGCTCTGACAGCCGACACGTTTGTTTTTTTTCAAATCCTCGCCGCATTTAATGGAGGAGTTACGGGGCACAAGGATCACCTGGGCTGAACGGCTGTAAGGAATGGTGAAAATAACCTTCTTTTTACGTTCTTCGGTGACAGTGATGCCGGAGGCCGCAATATCTGCTTTGCCGGTGACGATATGACCGATGACGGAGTCGAACTTTGTGTCGATAACGACCAGTTCACGCTTGAGTTTTCGGGCAACTGCTCTGGCGATATCCACATCAATACCGACGATCTGCTGACCGTTGATAAATTCATAGGGGGGGAATCCTGCGGCAGTGACCAGGGTCAACGTTTCAGTGGATTGTTTTTCATTACCGCACCCGCACAGCAGCAAAAGCAGCAGAGTAAACATTCCCTGTAAAAATTTTTGATATTTCATAGAAAAACAGCCTTATGAAAAAAATAGATTAACAACCTGCATAATATAGCACTTAAAGCGGGCAAATGCAATACTTCACCTTGAAAAGAAACCGTTTGAGATGTACATTAAATAACCGAACCTGAGTACAGGTCTGAAAAAGGAGAAGCCAGCAGTTTATGAAAAATCAGTTTTCCGTCTTGAAATCCGGTGTTCAGGAGCCTTTCTTTCTGCCCGGATATCCCGATTATCCCGTTTATATCCACATCCCTGACTCCTACTCCCCTGACAAAGAAACGCCTTTGTTTTTCTTTATGCACGGCGGAGATAAAAACACCCCTCCCGAAGCACCCTTCAAGATGTATCTTGAACCGGAAAAAGGATACCTCGCCCCCCTCATCAAAGATGCCCCCTTTGTGACTGTCGCCCCCTGTGCGCCCTTTGCCAAAGACGGAAAGAGGTGGAACTATCCCGGCTCTGTGGAATATATCGATGCTGTTCTTGCCGCAGTCAAAGAAAGAATAAATGTTGATGAAGAAAGAATCATTTTCGGCGGCCACTCTATGGGGGGATTCGGAGCCTACCATAACGGCACCCTTATGGCCGACCGTTTTTCCTGTATGCTTCTGAGTGCCGGAGCGTGGCTTGAAACAGATTTCAAGGCATTTCTGGGAACGCCTGTTTATATTCTGCACGGCAAATATGACTGTGCCGCCAATTACAAGGAATTTCACGTTGAACCCCGTCATCACGACTGGTGCAGTGTTGATTTTGCCCGGGCCGCCCACGAACTTATGGTCAGAGACGGCGTAACTCACGTCTATGATGAACACGACGGCGGCCACGGTTTGCGCTGGGAACCGGCACAAATGGCTTTTTTCCGTTTTGTTGACTATGCAATGCAGTGCAAAAGAGATCCTTACCCGGTACGCTGCGCCGTGATTTCACCTGCCGGATCAGCAGACCCCACCTTGACAGAGCACCGGGAATCCCGGTATCTCCGGATCGACAGTGTCAGGCAAGGCAATGTGGAACTGGACAAGATCGTGCTCCACGGCCCCAATATTGCCTGGAGTGTCAAAGAGTTCTGTCAGCAGAGCTACACCTTGACGACCGTCTCTTATGAGGGAGCGAAACTGATCGCTGAGAACAAGGGCGGCAATCGGTTTGAGATCCGCAGTGAAAATGTTACCGGCTTCACCCTCTTTCTCAGTTCTGCTATGGCAGATGTGAACTCTGAAATAAAACTTTTAGTCAACGACAGGGAGTTCAATCTCCTTCCGACAGCCGTTTCAGGGAAAAAAGATTATACTCATCAGGTCAATATAGTGCTTGATGACTTGAATTAAGCCCCTTTTGGGGATATAGTATGTAAATGATAAAACACCAGTTTTCATAAAAGGGAAAAAAAATGGAATTCGGTAATTTCAGTATTTGGGAAGTTATTATGATGGTCTGCTTCGGATTCAGCTGGCCTTTTGCTATTGTAAAAACTGTCAAAGCAAAAAATCCGGCCGGCAAAAGTTATCTGTTCCTCACAATGATCATCATCGGTTATGCTGCCGGATGCGTGCATAAACTTCTGCACAAGATGGACTGGGTCTTTGCCCTCTATGTGATCAATGCACTTATGGTGGCCACCGATATGGTCCTCTGCCTCTATTATCAGCACAAACTCAACAGGAAAAAGGATTCCGGCGTATGACCAAATTCGCTGCTGCATTCTTTTTGGCGGTATTGATCTATGCCGGAGGCTGTGCTTCCGGCATACGGGTGCAGGAAAACACACCCGGGGAACGCCGTGATTACGGTGTTACCGATTATTCTGCCGGCAAATTAAGCAGCGGCACGTTGAATCTGCTGGGCAATTTTCTTCTGACAGAACTCTATCAAAAAGATCCTACTGCGGCTCTTTTGCGTTTGCAGCAGCTCTGGAACAGTGAAAAACGTCCGGAGTACATCATTGCACTGGCTGATGCGGCACTTCAGGCGGGATACCGGTTCAGCAGCGATCCTGACCGCAGCAGCCGTTATTTTCTGGCTTCGGCTGTTTACAGTATGGCCTTTCTCAAATACCTGGACGATGAAAAAGATTTGTACTGTGAAAACCGTTTCCGTCTGATCCGGATCTGCAATCAGGCCGTAACAGAGCTGTTTTTTTACCTGAAGGCAAGAAAACTGGAACAGCGTTCCGGTTTTGCCATTCCTATGCTTGAGGACAGCAATGGCCGTCAGGTGCGTTTCAACGACCCCGTTTACGACCTGCCTCTGTCTGCGGACAATATTGCCCGGTTCACCCCCTGTGCCAACTACCGGACTCTGGGTTTGACTCACGATACCCGGGTGTTCGGTCTGGGAGTTCCCCTCGTAGCGGAGCTTAAAGCAGGCTGCCGGGATGTGGGAGGAAAACTGATCGACGGATTGCCTGTGGCAGTAACCTTTGTCCTTGACATCGAAGAAAAAAACGGTACTATCAATGTCACCCCCCGTTACATCTATTCCCGTGTCAGAGAAAAGGTCACTTTAGGGAAAAGGGTCTTTCCTCTTGCGGCGGATTTTTCAGTTCCCCTTGCCTGTGCAGCAGGAGCTCCGCAGCATATGAATTTTATTGCCCGCACGATTCGCGTGGCAGAAGCAAATTCCTTTACCGGACTCTATCACTTTGAACCTTACGACGAAAAAAGGATCCCTGTTATCTTTGTTCACGGCCTGATGTCGGATGCCCGGACTTGGGGGCAGATGCTCAACACCCTTTTCAGTGATCCTGTTTTGCGCCGCCAATATCAGTTTCTCGGGTTTGCTTATTCCAGCGGAGCTCCCATTTTTGTTTCTGCGGCCCGGCTGCGCAAAGAACTCAAAGAGCTCCGTGAAGCTCTGGTCAGACAGCAACGCTCCACAGCGCAATTTGACAAGATGGTTCTTGTCGGGCACTCTATGGGAGGATTGCTCAGCCGTCTGCAAATCACTGAATGTCAGGAGCAGCTTCTGGCAAAAGAGTTGAATATCAAAAACTTTGAAAACATCAAAAAACGCTTGAACAGTAAGCATAAAAAGTATTTTTCCTCACTCTTGAATTTCACTCCCGCCCCCTTTGTCAAAAGAGTGATTTTTATCGCCGTCCCCCACCGGGGGTCTCAGGTGGCAACCAGCTGGATCGGCCGTATGGGAGCTGCTTTGATCCGGCTTCCGGCGGAATTGGTATACCGTAACATTCAATTGATCTCAGAATTGGTCAGCAAGGGGAAGCTGGTGCTGAATGCGGGCAGTTACGGAACAGGTATCGACAATTTGCGTCCCGATGATACAATGCTTCAACTGCTCAACAAGTTAAAATTTGCCCCCGGGATTCCTTTTCACTCCATTATCGGCAACAGGAGTGCGGCAGGTATTCCCGGCGGAAGTGACGGCATCGTCCCCTATTCCAGCAGTCATTTGGATGGAGCTGTAAGCGAACTCGTTGTCCAGTCAGGACACAGTGTACAGCGTAATGCGCTTGCAATTCAGGAGGTCCGCAGAATCCTTCTGCTTCATATTTCAAAGAATATGAAAGGTCAAATAAAATGAAAAAATCATCTGTTCTCATATTACTGTTATGTGCCTTAACAGTTTCCCTTTCGGGCGGAGTTATCCGGCAGTTTGAGGAGAATTTGCGTAAAAGTTCTCCCGGTTTGCCGGAGTTCCGGGTCTTTTCTGATATGTTCGGGATCATCCGGACAGTGCGGACTCTGCCCGGAGAGAAAAACGGCGGTGTTTTCAAACTGAAACTGCTTTCCGGACACCGCAGTATCAGTATGCTGGATGTTACAGGTGTCAAAGAAGCCGATCTTGAAGGAATCTCCGATTTCAAAGAACTGAAAAGCCTCCGTATCGGTGCCGATACAGTCAGGGGATTGGAAAAGGCTGTGCTGCCCAATGTGGTACGTCTGGATCTTGCCGGAACCGGGATAAAAGATATTTCCTGGATCAAAAATTTCCCGGGACTGAGAATACTGCGTCTTCCTGAAAGCGTAACCGATATTACGCCGTTGAAAGGACGTTCCTTCCGTGCGCTTTCCATTCCCGGAGTTGCCCATTCCGACTATGTTTGCCGAAGTCTGAATATTTCTGTTGCCATCCGTACTGCTCACGCTTACCGCCGTCCCGGCCGGGACAGACTGCCGCCGGTGACAGCAGAGCGGGATAAAGAAGGCCGGATCACCGGATTGAAAGTGGTGCGTTTTTCGCAGCCCTCTGCAAAACTCAAAGGGTTCGCCGGGGAATTGTTCCCCGAAGAACGCCGGACACCCGGTGTGCCGCCGAAAATCGAAGATTATCCGAACTTCAAAGGACTTAAACGCTCTGCAATTCTCAATGCCTCACTCTTTACCCAAGACAGTGCAGCTTTGCAGAAACTTGACCTGAGAGCTCTCAGAGGGGTACAGTTTGCCGGAGAATCCTTCCCCGAACTCCGGGAACTTTATCTTTCCGGGGCTGTGGGGGGACTGCATACTCTGAAAGCTCCAAAACTGAAAAAGGTTTATCTTGAAATGGTTGAAGGAGTCATACCGGGGGCTCCCCTTGAACATCGCCGGAAAGCTGTGCAAACTCTGCCGCTGCCGGAGCGGAAAGAGGCTCAGAAAATCCGTCTGGGAGCCGGGTGGAAGCTTGAGGAACTGGTCATACTGCCCCGCAGGGATGAATTTGATTTCAGCTCTTTGCAGCAGGTGCAGTTCAATTCCCTTAAGTGTTATTACAACGGAGGGGATCTTGCGTTCCTCAAAGGAAAGAAGGTAAGCCGTCTCATCCTTGATGCTCCGCAGGTGTCGGGCAAGGCCGGAGCTGTACTTGGCACACTCCCTCTCAAAGAACTGAAACTTGCTTTGAATCCCAAGACGGATTTTTCATTTTTCCGCAGACTCAAACTCCGCAAACTCGTTTTGAGCAATTGTTCCGGAAGTAATTTTTCCATTTCCTTTCTGCGCCAGATGCCTCTGGAATCCCTGCGGCTGCGGCACTGTTTCAACAGAAAGGTCGATCTGACACCCTTGAAGCTGCCCCGGCTCAAAGAGTTTGTTCTTGACAGCACCACTTTTACCAGAGCGGAATTCCTGAGAAATTTCCCCAAACTTGAAAGCCTTGCTCTGGAAAATTGTGTTTTTGCTCCTGCCGGACTGTCGCTCCGCACACCTGACATCGACTACCTGTGCGGAGACCGTTTGGCCAAGTCGATCTTGAAACTGGAAAAACTCCGGAATCTGCGTTTGGGGGCTATCGGCGTTTTCGGTACGGGAGACCGTCTGGCTAATTATGAATTTCCTCTGGAACGGTTCAAAGTGCTGAAACTGGAAAACTTTTCTTTCTGCGGCGCAAGAGCCGATTTTGCCAAAGAGTATCCCGTGTTGAAACGACTCAAGATAGATGATATTTCCCGTTCCGGGCTCTCTCCTCTTGAAGTCAAGACGAAACACGAACTTGAAACACTTGTTTTGACCAATGTCCGCCCCCGTCCCGACAGTCCGGTTCCTGAGCAGCGTTTTCTTTTCCGCCGCCCTGTGATGCCGGCTCCGCAGAAAGAACCGGGCGTAGCGAAACAGGTGTATCAAGGCGGCCCGGGAGGATTCAAAGGCGGATTTTTGCGTTAAAAGGGGCCGGATAATTCCTTTTTTTGCAACTTTTCCTTGAAATTTGACCACAAGTGTGGTATTTTATAAGAATATCATTTTAATTCAGAAAGATTATAATATGACGCAAGACGAGATGCAAGCAACCCTTGAAGCTATGGGAACAAAGGCCCTGAGTGCTTCAAGAGCTTTGGCTGTTATGGCACCTGAAGTCAAAAGCTCCTTTCTGCTGCGTATGGCTGACTTGATCGAGCAGGAAACCGCCGCTATTATCACTGCCAATGCCGCAGATTTGGAATACGGACGGCAAAAAGGGCTTTCTGACGCAATGCTGGACCGGCTGAAATTGGATGAAAAACGTATTTCCGCAATGGCTGCCGGTGTCCGCACCGTGGCCGCCCAGGAAGATCCCGTAGGCCGGATCATTGAAAAAAGAAACCGTCCCAACGGCTTGGAAATAACCAAAGTGTCCGTACCTTTCGGTGTGATCGGCATTATTTATGAATCCCGTCCCAATGTGACTGTTGATGCGGCGGCTATCTGCCTCAAAGCTGGAAATGCTGTTATGCTCAGAGGAGGAAGTGAGGCTTTCAATTCCAATATGTGTCTTGCAGGGCTCCTTGACCGTGCCGGAGTTGAATCCGGTATTCCTTCCGGAGCTGTGCAGCTGATCCCCTGGCGTGACAGAGAAGCCGTCAGGATGATGCTCAAGATGGACAGAGTCATCGACCTGATCATCCCCAGAGGCGGTGAAGGTCTGGTGCGTATGGTGACTGCAGAAGCAACGATGCCGGTTCTGAAACATTATAAAGGTGTCTGCCACCTCTACGTGGATGAAGTGTGCGATATGGCAAAAGCAGTCAAGATCCTTGTCAATGCAAAATGTCAGCGTCCCGGTACCTGCAACGCCCTTGAAACAGTGCTGATCAACCAAAAGATCCTGCCGGAATTTGCCCCTCTCTTTGCAGCGGCGATGGCTGAAAACAATGTGGAACTCCGGGCAGATGAGGCTTTTTGTTCTCTTGTTCCCGGTGCCGCTGCCGCAACGGATGAGGATTATTATGCTGAATTTCTCAATCTGACACTGGCAGTAAAAACAGTTTCTTCTGTTGAAGAAGCTGTCAGCCATATCAATAAGTACGGCTCCCGCCACAGCGACGGAATCATCTCTGAGGTGGAAGAGCATATCGGATATTTCTTCGGCAATGTGGATTCTTCCACACTCTATGCCAATGCTTCCACCCGTTTTACCGACGGCGGTGAGTTCGGTATGGGGGCCGAAATCGGTATCAGCACCGACAAACTGCACGCCCGCGGCCCTATGGGAGTCGATGAGTTGACCACCTATAAATATCTGGTCCGGGGCAATGGACAGGTCAGAGGATAAAATATGATCGTTTCAATGAAAAAAGTCCTGCTCCTGGCTTTGGAGTCCGACGCCCGCAACGCTCTTGAAGAGCTGCGTAAC
The DNA here is from genome assembly GCA_015061745.1 of Lentisphaerota bacterium. Taxonomy (GTDB): domain Bacteria; phylum Verrucomicrobiota; class Lentisphaeria; order Victivallales; family Victivallaceae; genus UBA1784. The sequence goes on from SUWB01000008.1 coordinate 58,293, forward strand.
GCAGGAGTTATGCAAATCAACCAGGCTGCTCAAGTTTCCAATGATACTCTGCTTATTTCAGAAAACCGCAACCGGGCAGAGCGGATATTGAGCGAACTGGAAAAATATGAAGTTGCCCCCGCTGAAAAATGCTCTCTTTCCGGTACGGAGATCCTGGAACGGGCCGCTGCCGCAATTGAACGGCGCAACAGTGCCGACGGTGAAGCAGAAAAACTCCGCCGCCGTCTGGTGAGATTGGAGCCCTGGGGAGATTTCAAACGCGACGACATCGCCGCTCTTGAAGCACAGGGGGTTTATGTCACACTCTGTGAAGGCGATGATGAAACATTTGAGGCAGCTCAGAAATTGGAAGGTTTCTGCTGCCGTGAAATTTCAAATGTGGGCCACGTTCACTACTTTGTCCTTATGGGGACAAAGAAAGCCGACGGGGAACGTTTCAGTGGCATTGTACTGGCTGATGATGACGATCCCCGGATGCTCAAAGAGCAGATCGCAGCGATCAACGCCCGGGAAGATGCGGCTGTCAGGGAACTTGAAGAACTTGCCCGTTATGCGGATGTTCTGAAAAAAGAAATGGCAGTATTCAATGCTTCTCTGGAATTCCAACAGGCTGTCGATGCTCTGACTGCTGCCGGTACGGTGGTCTATCTTTCAGGATATGTTCCTGAACCTGATGTGGATGTGCTGCGTGAGAGTGCCCGGAAAAACGGTTGGGGGCTTGTGATCGACGATCCTGCTGAGGATGAGACTGTTCCCGTGCTTCTTAAAGACAATAAGTTTACCAGGATCATTAAACCTCTCTTTGATTTTCTCGGTGTACTGCCCGGATATCGGGAAATGGATGTGGCCGGAGGCGTGCTGATTTTCTTCACCATTTTTTATGCGATGATCATCGGTGATGCCGGTTACGGTATGATTTTCCTGCTGCTGGCTTTGGCGGCCCGGTGGAAATTCAAAGACAAACCGGCTTTGAAACTGCCTTTGGGATTGCTGATCCTTTTGAGTTCCGCCACCGTTGTGTGGGGTGCTTTGAGCGGCAGCTGGTTCGGTATTCCCGGGATCCCCGGGATCAAATGGCTCACCGATCCAGCCACAAAAGACCAGAACATCCAGTTTTTCTGCTTCTTGCTTGCCTTTGCCCAGTTGGCTCTGGGCCGGGTATGGCGGGCGATCCACGAGGGGGGCATCCGCAGTTATATCCGTCATATCGGCTGGGCGTTGATTGTTTTCGGCAACTTCATATTGACCTTGAAAATCATTGTCTGGCAGGGAGCGTTCCCCGTCTGGATGTACTGGGTCTACGGAGCAGGTCTTCTTATGGTAATGGCGGCTGATGTGAACTGGAAAGATCCTGCTGACTGTTTTCAGTTTCCCTTTAACGTCATCGGCAGTTTTACCGACGTGCTGAGTTACATCCGTCTTTTTGCCGTCGGTATGGCAGGCGGCTGTATCGCATCAAGTTTCAACAATATGGGCTTGGATGTTTTCAAAGCATCCTGCTGGTTCATACCTTTCGGTATTCTCGCTATCCTTTGCGGTCATCTGCTCAATATTGCTCTGGGCTTTATGAGCGTGCTGGTCCATGGAGTGCGTCTTAATACGCTGGAATTCTCAAACCACACCGGTTTGAGCTGGAGCGGGCAAAAATTCAAACCATTCAAAAAAAATAATATGGAGGAATAAAAAATGACTAAAGAAATCGCTTTGAAAATTATGGAGTTCATCTCCCTCGGTTCCGGTTACACCGCTGTGGCTCTCGCCGCCATCGGTTCATCCATCGGAACCGGTTACGCCGGTGCCGCCGCTATCGGTGCCTGGAAAAAATGCTATCAGCAGGGTAAGCCTGCTCCCTTTTTGCTGATGGCTCTGGTGGGTGCCCCCCTGTCACAGACTATTTACGCTATGATTATGATGATCATTATCAAAGGTAAAATTATGAATCATCCTGAACATATGCCCATCTATATCTGCATCGGTCTGATCGGTGGTCTTGCCCAGATGACTTCTGCCATTTTCCAGGGCCGTGCCGCTGCCGGCGGCTGCGTTTCCTTTGCCGAAACCGGACAGGGCTTCGCCAACTCTCTTATGGTGCTGGGTGTGATTGAGACCTGTGCTATTTTTGCGCTGATCTTCTCCTTTATGGCTATGCCCTGATGGAAATGATTTATGGCAGAGGAGGGATTGTCTGACACTTCCCTGAACGGGAGTTTTCCCGGGGGAACTATATTGGGACATTACCGTCTTGAATGGTTTATCAGCCGGAACAAAACAGGCGAAATGTACTCTTCCATTGATTTGGAGCGTAACAAAAACTGTTTTCTGTCTGTCGTATTCCCCTCTGTCTCAAAGCACGCACCTGAAATTGCGGCGCAATTGCTCCGCAATGCTCAGGAGGCGTGTGTTTTTTGCCACGAAAATATTGTCCGGATCACTGACACGTTTTCTTTGGAAAACTGCCATTGCATCGCATTTGAATATTTCAGCGGTGACGCTGCCGAGCAACTTGTTTTGCGGGGGCCTTTGCCGGAATCACAGGTAATCAATATCATCTCTCAACTGGCTTCTCTGCTGGCTGCTGCTGAAAAACACCCTTCGCTGATTCCGGATTTTACACCGGACACCCTTTTTATTGCCCCTCAGGGACAGGTCAAGATACTTTATCCGGGCATAAAAAAATATATCCACCGCCTGCCCGGCCAGGTGATCGCGGCTGACCGCTGCGTTTTGGATCATTTTGAATTTACAGCCCCCGAACTGCTTTTGGGCACAGGACAGCCCGGTATGCGTTCAGCCATATACAGCCTTGGTATGCTTATGGGCTTCCTGCTGTGCGGCAAAACGCCCCGGCCGGGAGCCAATATCTGCCATTCTGCCGGAAATGTTATTTCTGCTTCTGAGTGCGACATAGCTCCTTTGGCTCCTCAGGTCTCAGGGAAAACGGCAGAGCTGCTCAAGGCGATGACTGCCAGAGATCCGGAAAAACGTCCTGCATCCGGAGCGGAGCTGCTCAAAAAACTTGGTAAAAATGCACCCCACGGGAAAAAATCCCGTTTTCTGTGGTATGCCATAGCCGCAGGCGTTCTGTGCTGCGCTGTTGCATTGGCGGTCTTTTTTTACAAAATCCGTCAGCAGCAAACTGTGCAAAAGGGAGCCTTGCTGGAAAATCTTGAACGCTATGCTCTCCCCAAAGATACCAAACCCGATACCCCGGCTGCTCCTGCCGGAAAGAGAGAGCCCCAAAAGAAAAAAGCTCTATTTCGTCCCAAAGCTGTTCAGGGCAAGGAACTGACTTCCCAAGCCCCCGAATTGGGAGCCGGCTTGAGTATTGATGAGCGGCTGAAATATTGTACCAGCCGTTTGCAGCAGCTCCAGAATGAATTGAAAAGCGGAAAACTCGCCCCCCGGATCGTTGAATTGCACAAAAAACGTATTGAATTCCGCCAGCGGCAGATTATGCATCTTACTTCACGTCGTAATTATCTTGCCGCCCGCAGCAGCCGCCAACAGCTGCCGGAAGTTCAGTCCGCCAATGAGCAGGTCCGCCGTGCCGTTGAAGCCTATCTGAAACCTTACCAGAGCAGAAGTGCTCTTATGCGGCACCGTTTCGATCTGGTGAGAAAGAAAAAGAGTCCTCTGCCGGGGAAATTGTTGCAGAATCAGGATTTGGATCTTGATATGCCCATTGCTGTCAGCGATTTTCACGGTCCGCGCGGCAGAAAAGGTGGAAAAAACACCCTGCCCCTCAGAACAGTGGTGTTGAATGGATTTCTTATGCCGGAGCCAGAGGCTTTGAAGCTGCTGGCCGGAGCGGGGGCGGTGTTGAAAGGAGTCAATCCCGGATTAATATTTTTTCAGAGCCGCAATAAAAGAGTGACTGCCGATGAAGTACGCTGGCTTGTCAGAGAAACAGATCAGGGGAAAAGCCGTTTTTCGTCTCTGGATTTTATAGACTGTAACGGGACACAGTATGCTTACCCCGAAGATACATTGAGGGCCTATCTCCTTTCTGCCGGTCAATTGTCTCCCCTTTCTCTGCACAAGGCAGCTTCACTTCTTCCTGAATGTCCCGGGCTGGTCGAAATGCTGCTTGAAGCGGAAGCCCCCCTTGAACACGCCGATGAGACAGGAAAAACGCCGCTCTTTTATGCCTATATGAGCGGTACCCGGGCAAGCTGCAGCAAACTTCTTGCTGCCGGAGCTGATCCAAAACGGCTTGACAACGCAGGCCGGACTCCTGCATCTTACCGGTGGTACGGAGAATTATTCAGTGCCATTGCAAACAACGATCTTGAGCTTGCTCAGAAAGCGGTGGAAAAAAATGTGGATCTCAATTACCGATTTCCCTGGCGAAAAACCTATCTTGAAGAAGCCGTCCGCAGAGGCAATCCGAAAATGGTCGCTTTGCTTTTGCAAAAAGGGGCTGATGCCAATGTCGTTCAAACACGGGGCAAAACCCTTTTGAGCCGGGTGTTTATGACAGGAACACCATCCGATCCTGAGATTTTCAAATTGCTTATGAACTACAATGCAGATGTGAATATCGCTCCGGTCCCATTTCCCCAAGATGCCACTTATATGTCAGAACTCTGCCGCCGCCTTTATCATCCTCAGGCAGCGAAGTTTGCTGAAATTATGCTTGCTTCCGGAAAATTCAAAACCAAACCGGAACAGCTGTTTGCCATTTGCCGCAGCAAGCAACAGGAGTTGTTTCAAGTCGCAGTGAAGTATTGGTCCGATATCGATACGTCCGCTTACAAAAATCTGCTGCTGGAGGCGTTGCAGCACAGAATGTCTGTCAATGCCATCAAAACTCTTGTGGAACGCAAGGCTCCTATGCCGGAACCGCAGGTGCTTGCTGAAGCCATAAAAAATTGGAACTCCGAGGAAGTAAGAGAGATTTTTGCCGATATACTGCCCGCTTCGCAGAAGCAATCTGTTCCGGCAGCAAAAGAAAGTGTGCGGCAGAATCAGATAAAAACCGGGAAAGCTTCTCCTTTCGGAGTTTATATTGACGATAAATTGCTTCAAGAACAGGTGTTGAAAGCCTTTCGGAGCAATCGTATCAGCACTCTTGAACAACTCTTGCAGGAGAAAAAACTTTCTCCCGATGCGATCGTCGATGAACTGACCCTTTTGCAGCACGCAGTGGAGATAAATTCGGCGGCAATGGTTTCTATGCTGCTCAGGTATAAAGCTGATCCATTCAAAGTGTCCCGCAGGAATCTTATGCCGCCAGTGATACTGGCTGTTGAAAAGGATTCTGCCAGTGCGTTCAACAAGCTGGCCCCCTGCAAGGCCGCACAGCATTCTATGTATGCAAGAGTTATGGGGGCGGTTGTAAGGAATCTGAAATCCGAAGTTTACCTCAGCGAATATCTGCGTCATCACGGTGAAGAAATCAAGAAGCTGCCTGTATGTTTTCTTACTGCAGCCTTGCGGGACAATGAAAAAGTACCCGTTTGGGCCATTGCCAGACTGCTGAATTTTTACAGATTTCTTGATGCGCCGCGGCATCGTTCTGTGGTGCACCAGGCCGTTGCGGGCAGGTATCCTGTGCAGATAATCAATCAACTGCTCAGGCGAAAAGCCAATGTCAAGGGCAAAGCTCCTGTTTGGATAAGCGGAAAAAATTATAAAGGCCGCCGTTTGCAGATGTTGACTGTACTTGAAACAGCTGACAGAGTCCGTGCTGACCTGGCAACCTGTAAAATATTGCGGAATTACGGAGCAAAGTGAAAAAAATGCGTTTTTTTATCAACACTTCTTTTGATCCGGCATTCAATCTTGCTCTTGAGGAGCTTCTTTTCAAGGAGTTCCCTGAAGAACTGTTTATGTTATGGCGTAACCGTTCAGCTGTAATCGTCGGGAAAAATCAGAATACTCTTGCAGAAGTGGATCATCACTTTGCCGAAGCAAACAATATTGCCGTTGTCCGCCGGATCACCGGCGGCGGAGCTGTCTATCACGACCTCGGGAATGTGAATTACTCTCTGCTTGTTCACAAGCGTCAGCCGGGTCCCGATTCTTTTGCCCGTTTTGCCAGCCCCGTGGTCGAAGCTCTGCAGAAAATGGGGATCAATGCCGCCTTTTCAGGAAGAAATGATATTGAAGTTGACGGGAAAAAAATTTCCGGCAGTGCCCAGTGCTGCTTTCAGAACCGGACACTTTTTCACGGGACTCTGCTTTTTGAAATCAATATGGAACTGCTCAGTAAAGTACTGACTCCCCGGCAAATCAAGCTGGAATCCAAAGGAGTCCGTTCCGTCCGTGCCAGAGTGGGCAATTTGAAGGAATTGCTGCCCGGTATGAATGTGGATAAGTTCATTGAGGAATTTGCAAAACAGTTTGCTGACTTTGCAGGAACTCCCGAACCTGTGCCCCAGGAGTGGTGTCAACGGGCTGAGAAGCTGGCAGAGGAACGTTACCGTCAGCAGGAGTGGAACTGGGGCAGCCCCTTTGAATGTACTTGGGAAAACAGTGCAAAATTTCCTGCCGGTCTGGTGGAAATCAAAGTCCGTGCCACCGGGGGACGAATCGAAGAAATACGCATACAGGGAGATTTTTTCGGTGAAGCCAAAGCCCTTGAAGAAACTCTCAAGGGAACTTATTTTTATAAAAACGCCATAGCTGAACGTCTGAAAAATCAGGATATGGAAAAACATATCAAAGGGTTGAAACAGGAAGAATTCCTTTCCCTTTTCAATTTATAAATAATCAACATTATGAGGTGAAATAATGAACAAAGTCGCTATTGCAGGTGCCGCAGGTCGTATGGGCTGTCGTCTTATTGCCAATATTATGGCTGATGAAAGATTTGAACTTTCAGGAGCTCTCGAACATCCCCAGTGCCCCAAACTGGGTGTCGATGCCGGTGTCAATGCCGGTTGCGGCCCTGCCGGAATATTGATTACTGCTGATTTGAACAAAGCTCTCGAAGGGGCTGATTCCGTCATCATCTTTTCCACCGGCTCCGCCATTGAAATGGTCCGTGCCGCCGTGGAAAAAGGTGTGGCAGTTGTCCTGGGAACAACTGCCCTGCCCGCTGAAGAACGTGCTGCTATTGCCGAACTTGGCAAAAAGGGACGTATCGTTTTTGCCAGCAATATGAGCGTCGGCGTGAATCTGCTTTGCAAACTTGCCGCTGAGGCCGCAAAAATCCTCGGCCTTGACTACGATGTGGAAATCGTTGAAATGCACCATAATCAGAAAAAAGATGCTCCTTCCGGCACGGCTGTCACTCTGGCTGAAACCGTCGCCGCAGAACTGGGCCTTGATTATGAAAAAGATACCCGCCACGGCAGACAGGGCCTTGTGGGAGCCCGTACCAAAAAGGAAATCGGTATGCACTCTTTGCGGGGCGGCGATGTGGTGGGCGATCACACTGTGATCTTTGCCGCCGAAGGAGAACGGATCGAACTGACCCATAAAGCCAGCAGCCGGGACACCTTTGTTCACGGAGCACTCCGGGCCGCAGAATTTCTGCAGAGTGTTCCCAACGGTCTGTATGATATGCGTGATGTCCTCGGATTCAAATGAGCCGTAAAGAGGAATTACGCCGCCGGATACTGAAATATATACTGCTCCGGGGCAAGGCCACCCGTCCGGAACTTGTGGAATACACAGGCGTCCGGGCGGCGACGGTCTTTGACGTCATTGCTGAACTGAAACTCCGTGGTTTTCTCGTTGAACCCGGCCGCCGGGGCAAAAAAACAGGCCGGAAAGCCCCCAATCTGGCACTCCACGGTGCCGCCGGTTACTGGCTGGGAGTGGATTTCCGGCAGGAGTGTTCCGCCGGAGTCATCATCGACGGCTGCGGTGAAGTCATCTGCCGGGAGGAACTTTCCTGTGCCCGCCGGGATCTCAATGACTGCCGCAGAGAAATTGGAGAACTGGTAAGACGGCTGCGTAAAAAAGCAGGCAAAGAATGGGAACTTGTTTCCGGCATCGGTTTCGCCGACCCGGGAGTGGTCGATCCCAACAATGCCGTTTCCCGTAAGGCGGTCAATATTCCCGGCTGGGAAAATGCCGCAACCGGAGAATGGCTCAAAGGGGAATTTCATCTGCCTGTGGGCATCTGGCCGGAAACGATGATAAAAACCCGTATGGAGTATATGCTCCGTATGCCTGAAGTGCCTGAAAGTATTTTTCTGCTGACCCTTGATGAGGGAGTCGGCGGCGGATTCATCAGCAATGGTGAACTTTTTGCCGGTTCTTCAGGGTGCGGTATGGAAATAGGACATTTGGTCATTGATCCGGCAGGTCCCGTATGCAAGTGCGGCAACAGAGGATGTGTGGAAGCTCTTGTAGGCGAAGCCGGTATCCGCAGCAAGATGGAACAGGCTGTCCGCAGCGGGATGCAAAGTTCCATTGATATGGAACATTTTACCCTCACTGATTTTCTCAATGCCGTCTGCAGCGACAAAGCAGCCCGTATTGTGGCAGATCAGGTGTGCAAAAATATCGGACAGGCTCTTTCTGCGGTGGTCACGCTGCTCAATCCGGCGATGATCGTTTTCGGCGGCCGCTTGAGCAAGCTGGATTCCCTTTTGCTGACAGGAGTCCGCAGAGTTCTGGAACTCAACTGTTTTGCCGGTGCCTTGCAGGATTTGAAACTGGAACTTGCCCGCTCTGACGAATACGATACCGCCAGGGGGGCTGCATTGCGGATGAGAGACAAACTCTGGCTTGAAGAATAGACCATATCCCAAAAAAATAAAGAAAAATTAAAAAATCTTTAAAAGTCAGCTTGAAAAAAACAAAAGTTGAGTATATATTATGTAACATCAGGCGCTCATAGCTCAGTTGGTAGAGCAAGTGACTCTTAATCACTGGGTCCTGGGTTCGAGTCCCCGTGAGCGCACCATTTTAAGATTACGGCCAGCCTTTACAGGTTGGTCTTTTTTTTGTTACAGGTTGGTCTTTTTTTTGTGTACTGCCTGCTCTTTTCCTGTGTTTGTATGAATCTGGAAAGAAGGTTTGAAATATTCTCTTGGGTGTGCTATATTTCATCACTTGCAACCAAAGAGGATTTCGGGGGGGAAAGCAAAAGATGCTTGACAAATCACTTCAATACTTTGACTTCATTATGAAAATGCCGGCAGAAAAAGTAACTGCTCTGCCGGAAGTTCATCTTCCTGACGGATATGTTCTTGATTTTTTCCGGGAAGGGGATGAACTTTCCTGGGCCCGCCTTGAAGCTGCGGTGCTGGAGTTCCCGTCTGAAGAAAAGGCCCTTGAGTATTTCAAAAAGAACTATTCTGATCCCTTTATGCCCCAATTGAAACAGCGGTGCGTTTTTGTCAGAGAAGCGAGTTCCGGTAAAGCCGTTTCCACCGCAACAGCGTGGTTTATGCCATCTTCTCTGGGAAACAGAGGGTGGCTGCAGTGGATTTCCACCGATCCCGCTCATCAGGGAAAAGGTCTGGCACGTGCGGCAATCGTCAGGGCATTGCAGCTTTTTCCCAAATATGAACCGGGCTCTGATATCTACCTGCACACCCAAACCTGGAGCCACAAAGCCATATATCTTTATCACAAGCTGGGCTTTGAAGCCTTTGATATCGACCACGTCAAAGTCACCTGGGATAACGAAGAAGGGTTCAGAGTTATGCATAATGATACGGCAAAAGCTCTGAAAGAACTTGAAAAGGTTTATTCCCCTGAGCTGATTGTTTCACTGAAAAACAATATGCTCCACCCCACTCCTTTTGAACGGACCGATCATCCCCCTGCGCAGGATATTCTTTTTCCGGCAGATTTTCAAAAATAAAACATAAATCATAAACGAAAGAATACTTTATATGAACAACTCGATCACTGACATCGCCCGCCGTGCCCGGAACGCCTCCCGGCAGCTCAAAGCCATTTCAGGAGAATGCCGTGCCGCAGCCCTCAATCTTATGGCTGGAAAACTCATCAGCTGCAAAGAGGAACTTTTAGCCGCAAATGCCGCCGACCTTGCCGCAGCTCCCGGCCTTTCTGATGCTTTCAAAAAGCGGCTTCAGGTCACAGAAAAGATTTTTACATATATGGTGAATCGTTTGCAGGAAGCTGCCGCCCTGCCCGACCCGGTGGGAAAAATCCTTGAAGGCCATACGATGCCCTCCGGCTTGCAAGTCAAGCGTGTCGCCATTCCTATCGGCGTTATTGCCATTATTTACGAAGCCCGCCCCAATGTGACCACTGATGCCGCCGCTGTTGCCCTTAAAAGCGGCAATGCCGTTATTCTTAAAGGGGGCTCCGAATCTTTGCATACCAATAAAGTTCTTGCCGCTGCTATGCGTTCCGCCGCAATAGAAGCGGGATTGCCTGAAGATTCCGTTCAACTGATTGAAAGCACCGATCACGCCGCTGTTGCCGAACTTCTCAAACAGGACGAATTTATCGACCTCATTATTCCCCGGGGCGGCAAGAGTCTCATCAAAGCCATTTCAGAAGGAACCCGCATTCCTGTGCTCAAACATTATGACGGGATCTGTCATCTGTATGCGGCAGCAGATGCCAATACTGAAATGACAGTTTCTCTGGTTGTCAATTCCAAATGCCAGCGGGTGGAAGTCTGCAACGCACTGGAAACATTGCTGATAGACCGTGCTTCCGCCCCCCGGCTGCTGCCCGCCATTGCCGCAGCTCTGAAAGAAAAAGGTGTTGAACTCCGGGGCTGTCACGTCTGCCGTGAAATCCTCCCCGGACTGGCGGAGGCCACAGAAGAAGACTGGAGCACTGAATATCTGGGGCCCATTCTCTCTGTCAAGATCGTTGATAATATCGCAGAAGCTATGGAACATATCGCCCGTTACGGTTCAGGCCATACAGACGGCATCATCACCAACAGCCTTGATCTGTCAGAAACCTTTGTGGCGGGAGTCGATTCAGCTTCAGTGCTGGTCAATGCATCGACCCGCCTTTCAGGAGGCGGAGATTACGGTATGGGAGCCGTTGTTGGCATCAGTACCGATAAACTTCACGCCCGCGGTCCTGTTGGCCCTGCTGAACTTTGCACCTATAAATGGGTCGCCGTCGGCAACGGTCAAACCCGTTCCTGAAAAAACAACAGGCCATACTGGCGAGGGGGAAAAGGGCTTTTGGAAAGGCTCTTTTCTCCCGTTCTAACTTCTCTAAAACCCTTTTTATCGACTCTTTAATGGCGTTTCAGGCGAACATTGTCGATAAAACCGCCCCGGGGGGATTTGGAAGTGCAATAGATGGTTATGTTTGTGATTCCGGCGGGAACTTTGAAGCGGCCGGAACTCTTTTTCCAGGAGTTGCCTTTACAGTTGGCTCTGAGCTGGCAGAGATCTTTGTTTGTGTTATTTCTGACCCGCAATCTGAATGATCCCCCGGCAGGAGCTTTAGTTTCAAAAGAAACGGTATATTCGGCTCCGGGCGTAACAGGAATGGCGTGTTTTGAAATAACGTATACTTCCTGACTGCTTTTTTTGCTCTGCACGCTGAATTTGCCTGAAGCAGCTTCCTTACCGGAAAACTTTTCAAAACCGTTGCGCAATCTCCACCCCTGAGGGGAAGGAGCATCAAAGGAGTTGTACCACCCGGCAGCGGGATCATCTACATTCAATTCATCTTTCAGCACATACTTGTGATAGAGGGCGGTTTTTTCCCAGAAACGTTTTTCTTCCGTTCCAAAGGCCCTGCCCCAGCAAATGGGAAGCTCTTTTCCGGCGTTGTGCCGGAAATCCCACAGAACTTTTGCCGCTTCTTCAAGACGGTTTTTCTGATTGGCAAGTTTCCGCTGCCCTTCCTGAGTAAAACGGGCGATATAAAGAGAATGTTCCGCATTGAGTTTCAATCTGCGGAAACGTTTTTGTTCAAGGGGGGAAAGTGTGGAATCAGGAAAAGCCTTGAGTTTTTTGACCTCTTTTTCCAGAGCAGCAATAAAGGCACTGTCGGAGCTGCTGCGTACCATTGAGTCATCAAGATATCTGGTGTTTTTATTGCTGACCCAGCTCTGATACATCTTTTCACCCAGAGGACGCATCGTGTTGTAGAAGTTTTCCGCAACTTTCGCGGCCTTGCCGAAGCCGGAACAGAAATCCCTTTGGATTTTTTCAAAACTTTCTTCCGGAAAGGCGATCATACGGACGGCGGTGTAAGATTCAAGATCAAGAGCAGGACTCCAGGCCCCCGCATCGTAATCGGCTCCGAAAAGTTTGAATTCCCGGCGGGTGGCCTGAAATTTATCGTAAATGCGTTTTTCCATAAAACGCAGCAGTTGTGAACGGTAGCAAAGGTCATTGGGACGGAGAAAACTGTTTTTCATACCGGCCTTTTTCCAGGCATCAAAAAGAGCTTTTGTGTCTTCTCCCAAAGTGGGGACAAGGCCGCAAAGCAGATTGTCAGGGTACTGGACCCGTTCCCGCCGGGGGGCGTGGCGGTAGTAGCTGTAAACGTAGGTGACAGCCATAATATCCGGCTTTTCTTCACGGGCCCGTTTGAGAAAGCGGTTCCAGAAGTTCAGATAACGGTCGGTCAGGTGGGCATAAAAGTCTTCACCGGGTTTCCGGGCATCCAGTTTCAAACACTCCGGGCAGCGGCAGAAGCCGGGGGTACCGTCGTTGGGACAAATGTTGACAGTGGGCTGTTTGCCCGCCGTTTTCCATTCAGCAATGATCTGCTCGATCACAGCCGGGTTGGACAGACAGAGTTTTGCCCGGGTTTTATCTCTGGGAAGAGTCCGTTTGCCGTTCAGATCCATTCCGAAGTATTCCGGGTGGGTCTTATAATAGCGGTCAGCCCATTTGATAAAGGCGTGTCCGTACTTGGGACGATCCACCCGCCCCATACGCTGACGGAGAAGAAAAAGTCTGACTTCTTCGGCAAAGGCCATTTCTTCAGCAAGCGTTTTGCGGAGAGCTTCAGGAGCATCCACATAAGATTGTGCCGCAGCAGCCGCTCCGTAACCGCGGACATAGCCCCATTTCAAAGGGGGTATTCTGCTGAAAGATTCATTATCTTTGAAAGTGATTTTTTTGACCTTTTCAATAACGATCCCTTCATCTCCCGGGAAGATCCAACGTGCTTTGAGTTTGTTTTCAAGAAAAGCGTAGACACCGAAAAGCGTTCCGTTGCGCCGTGGGGTGTCGTCGCCCCAGATATACAGTTTGTTGTTCTTAAAAAGATACCGGGATTCGCCGGGCTTGAGGAGACTTTTTTCGCCGGGGCGGCCGATAAAAATTTCTAAAGCTCCCTTGGCGACAGGCGTTGCGGGGGCTCCGGCAAGAATAAGATGTTTTTTTAATTCAGATGCGGCAAACTGATGATCGGCCCTGGTGGACGCTGTGATCTTTATGGACGAAAGGGCAAAATCCCCGCCGTAAAGGAGCGAAAAGGACATTGCAAAAACGAGAAGGCTCTTTTTGAAAAACATAATTTTTTCCTCCTGAAAATAATAAATGGCTGACCTGTTGTCTTTTTTTAAATTACAGCATAATTCTTCTTTTGTCAAGAAAAATTTTTATTATCCGGAAACAGTGCCTTTGTTTATTTCAGGCTGTGTTTCTTTTGCGGATCAGGTAAAATAACTTTTCTTTTTACTGAAACCTTGTATTTTGTCCGGGTGAAGATTATATTAAGTTCCATACAGAAATTTCAGAATTTTATTTGTTGAAAGGAGTTTGTTAATATGAATAAAGTCAGATTTATATTCGTTTCATTTCTGACGGCATTGGTGTGTGCGGGCGGTGAATTGGAGCTGCGGCCCCTTTTTAACAGTTGCAGTGTTTACTTCAAAACCGAGTGTCCCCGCAATTGTATTGTGACCTACCGTGAAAAGGGCACTTCCAAATGGCTGCCCGCTTTGGAAGCCACTTATGACAGAAGTTACTCTGCTCAGTTCCGTACCGGTATCGTTGACCTTAAACCCGATACAGTTTACGAAGTAAAAGCTGAAGCCCGTTCAGGCAGACAGATCGACCGGGCTTCAGGGACTTTCCGTACCTGGGCAGAGAAAGTTCCTGTGGCCAAAAGGATCGTTCTTTCTCAGGAACAGGTCAACAAAGGTTTGGTCATCAGAGATAAAGGGACTCCCGACGGCTGGATCCTTTATACAACCGCCCCCGGAGTGGTCGTCGACGGAACGGGACTCCGCAGTGCTCTCGTACTGGATCGGGCAGAATATGTCATTGTGGAAAATATGGTCATCCGCGGCGGAGAACGGAATGCGGTTACTTTGAATTTGTGCAAATATGTCCGTCTGCGCAATTGCGATATCAGCCGCTGGGGCGATCCACAGAACTGGAAATTTGACAAAGGTACCGGCAGAATGCGTAACAGTGCCGGAAAACATCTGCATAACAAAAACGCCATTTATATCAACCGGGGCTTCGGACAGGTCATTGAACGCTGTTACATCCACGATCCTCTTTTGAGTTCCAACTGCTGGCGTTACGGTCATCCTGACGGCCCTCAGGGAATTTCCCCCTGGAAACCTGAATCCACAGTGATCCGTTACAATGACATTTGCGGCAGCGACCTCAAATGGTGGAACGACGGTATTGCCGGAACCGGCAACTTTGACCTTGACGGAGGACTTAACAAGGATTGCGACGTGTACGGCAACTTCATTGCTTTTGCCAATGATGACTGTATTGAACTTGACGGCGGCCAGCAGAATGTGCGCTGTTACAGAAACCGTTTTGAAAACAGCTTTATGGGTATCAGTATCCAGGGGTGTATGACAGGACCTTCTTATGTGTTTGAAAACTGCATCACCGATTTGAAAGATGAACTCGGTACTTGTTCCTCTGCTTTCAAAACTGCCGACATTTGGGCCGGATATTATGCTGCTTCTTTTATTTTTAACAATACGACAGATCAGATTAACGCCAATCTCCGGCTGGGACGCAATTTCAAGATCGTGGCAAAGAACAATATTCTTGAAAGCATCTTCGCCCCCACGGGCATCTTTTCTTTCCTCGGTGTAAAGCAGGAAAACAACCTCGTTGCCCAGGAAAGCGGCAAAAAGAATATAAAAGGAAGTGCTCTTTTTACCAATGCCGACCGGGGAATTTATACTTTGAAAAAGAATTCCCCAGGAGCCCGCAAGGCTGTCCCCATTCCCGGATTGAACTACAAGAATCCTGATCTGGGCGTTCCCCGGAATCTGGAATTGCCCTACCGTCCCTTTGCTCTTTCTCTCACCGATGGCCGCAAAGCTCTGTTTACTGTGAAACGCGGCAAAGCTTCCGCTCCTCAGAAATTCACGGTCAAGGCTTCTGCTCCTGTAACGTTTGAAGTGAGAAAGAGTCTGGATTCCGACTGGTACGAAGTAACTCCTGCCAAAGTCTCTCTCAAGGCCAACGAAAGTGTCACTCTCACTGTCAAAGTCGATCCCCGTAAAATGAACAGCCGCATCAATTACCGCAGTGTCTTCTTTTTACGTACCGCCGAGGGCTGGTCACGGCCTGTGACTGTTATGGCTCAGACGGACTTCAAATACCCTGAAACTGGTGAAGGTATGCAAATTTTCAAACCGGGAGCTCCTTTCAGAAAGGTTGACGGCGGAGTGCGTTTTGACGATCCGAAAAAGAAATTCCAATTTCAGTTCACCCTCACTGAGCCGTCAGGCATTTTTATCACCATTGAAGCCCGGGCTCTTGAACCTGTCGGACAGCACGATTCCGTAAAACTGGGCGTCAATAATGAAAAGCCCAGCTATTGTTCCCTGCAGAAAATGTCCACTTCACGCTACCTTACCAATCAGGTCAGAAGTTACAACCTTCCCGCCGGGACCCACACGATTACGGTCGTCCCCCGTGAAAGTCTTGACCTGAAACAAGTGACGGTCATTACCGATGTCCGTTCTACTGAAAGACGCTGAAAAGGAACTTCTGGGAGAGTGTTGTGAAAATCCTTTTGTGCATTTTTTTCGCATCCATATTTGTGCTTAGAGGAGCGGAAACTTCAGCTGAACAGCTGGGCCGACTGAAAAAAGAAGTCGCTCAGAAACAGCAGGAGCTGGATCGGTTGACTGCTTTACTCACAGCAAGAGAAAATGAACTGCGTAAACTCCGCATCTGGATGAGCAACCTGAGTGCAGACGGAAAAATGCTTCAGGTATCTGACCGGGAACAGCGGCTTTTGACCGGACTGAAAGTGCTTTCTGATACATCAGGAGCTATGGTGCTCAAAACGATGGAACTTGCCGAACAGCTCCGGCCCAAACTCAATCAGCTGCCTCTGAGTTCTGCCGACCGGGTGCGGCTGGTTATGGCTCTGGAAGACCTTGAACGCAGTGCCGCCAAAGTCAATTCCATTACCGATACAGTCAATACAAAAGAAGATCTGCTTCTCAAAAATGTGCGGGTCATAGCCATAAAATATGAATTGGGAATGGTGGTCATATCTGCGGGAGCACTCCACGGCGTGTTTCCCGGTATGAACTTTGTTTCTGCTGATGGAAAAGTTGTTCTCCGGGTGCTGGACACCCGTTCTATGATTTCCGGGGCTCTGCCTGTGTCGGGGACCCTCAACGATCTTGTTCCCGGCAGCAGGGTCAGCTTGCAGATCACAAGAGTCCCCCGGGAAAAAAAAAGGATATAAATAAATGGCTTCTACTGAAAAACCTTTGCTCAAGGCCGGTATTCTCAGCGATATTCAGGCTCTACCTTCCCGCCACGACTGGGGGATGTACAATTTTTCCAAAGCCCTTGAACTTTTTAGAGAAAAAGGGATCAAACTGCTGATAAATGCCGGAGATATCGCCGAAAACGGGAATCCTGAAACTTACGCCCTTTACTGGCAGTTGATCGGCGAATATTTCCCGGAAGGAGTTGAACATACTGCCTGTGAAGGAAATCACGACTGCAGCCCCAAAGTCCCTTTCCCTGAAGCCTTTGCAAAAGCTTGCCAAGGTTTACGCAGGGAGGCCTGTAATCCGGAACACAGAGTCATCGGCGGATATGACTTCATCACCTTTGCAACTTTTGACAGGCTCCACTACGCCGAAAGCGAACTCCCCGCATTGGAAAAGGCATTGCAGAAAGCTGTTGACAGAGATCCTTTGAAACCGGTTTTTGTCATTACCCATTTCCCCCCGGATCAAACTGTTTCAGGCAGTTTCACTTCAGGCTCCAAGGAGCTGCTGGAAGTTTTTAAGAAGTTTCCTCAGGTGATCTCACTTTCGGGTCATACCCATTATCCGCTTTTGGATGAACGGACCATCTGGCAGGGGAATTTTACTGCCATTGAAACATCGACTCTTGCTTATGGATGTATGAGTGAGGAAAACTGTTTCAACTGTGTCAACGGCATACTGCCCTTTGGCCGCGAAGTGACAGAAGCTGTCTATATGGAAATTTTTGAAACCCGGGTCGAATTCCACCGTTACAATGTGACCGACGGCAGAGAATTGGGAGTTCCCTGGGTGGTGGATGTTCCCTTTGTGCCGGAAAAGGCTTCTTACACTTCCGCCCGGGCTCAGTTCCGGCAGGCTCCGGAATTTGCACAAGATGCCGCTTTGCTCTTACGCTATGATTACGGATACGCCTACATCATCTTTGACCGGGCAGTCAAAGGCGACTTTGCCCAGTTCTATGATGTGGAGTTTTCTCTTTATGATGAAGAAAAAGGCCTCTGGGAAGATAAGCAGCTTTACCGTTATGCTTCTGACTTCTACCGTTTTGAATTCAACCGTCAGGACAAACTCTATTTCAAACTTCCCGGTACTTTGCAGGAAAACCGTCTCTGCAAATTCCAGGTTTACGGTGTGGAATCCTTTGGCAAACGGGGAACTCCTCTGGAAATGGAATGCCGCCTCTGGCCCGGATATAAGTTCAAAGACGGTTCCCCCCTCTATCCCCAGGAGTGATTTGCAGAACATTTTTTTTCCGGCTCTTGAAAAAAAATTTTTTAATGGTATAGTATGTACAGGCAGCAGAATCCTGTCTGTACCTTTGAAACAATCAACTTTGAGGAAAAATATTCTATGAAAATCGGTTTGAGCAGTTACAGTCTTTCCCGTGCCATCGCCAAAGGCGAGCTGGGCATTCTTGAAGCCATTGACTGGGTCGCCAACGCAGGCGGTGAACATATCGAACTCGTCCCCGGTGCAACTTGGGACAGTCATACGCCCGGTCTGGTCGAAAAAATCGTCGCCCGTGCCAAAGAAGCCGGGATCGATCTTTCAAGCTACACCATTGGAGCCAACTTCATTCAGCCCGATGATGCCGCCCGTGCCAAAGAGGTGGCCCGTATCAAGGCTGAAGTGGATATCGCCGGAGCTCTGGGGGTGAAGTTTATGCGTTACGACGCAGGAAGTCGTCCTATCCCTGAAACTTCTCTTGAAAACTTTGAAAAAGATCTGCCTGTGGTGGCTGACTGCTGCCGCGAAGTGGCCGCTTACGCTGCCAAGTACGGCATTACCTGCAGTGTGGAAAATCACGGCTATCACTTCCAGAATTGCGAACGTGTCCGCCGTCTGGTCAATATGGTGAATCTGCCCAACTACCGTACCACTCTTGATGTGGGCAACTTTATGTGTGCCGACGGTGATTCTGTGGCCTCTGTCCGCAGCAATATCGACATTGCTTCATTTATTCATTTCAAGGACTTCTTCCGCCGCACTGCCGGCAATCCTCCTTTGGGTGAAGGCTGGATGCGTACCAGAGCCGGTCACTATCTGCGTGCCACCGTTATCGGTCACGGCAGTGTGGAACTTGTGCCCATTGCCAAGATCATCAAAGAATCCGGTTATGACGGCTATATTTCCGTTGAATTTGAAGGCAAAGAAGATTGCCTCTGGGCTTGCAAGGTCAGCCTGGACAATGCTAAAAAGCTTTTTGCTGAGGCATAAGGGATCTCTTTCTTATGGATGATGAAGGTCTTGATCCGCAAGTCAAATTGAAACTGCTGGAAGCATCCCGTGCCGCAGGCCCTGATTATCCCAATGTCAAAAAAGGCATTGGCTGCGGGGCAGCGGCACTGGTGGCGGCACTGCTTTGTTCGGTGTTGTTTTTAAGTTTCTTCCGGCAGCTTTCCACCGGCTCCAAGATATCTATTGCAGTCGGAGTCACCTTGATTTCCGCTATGATCGCAGGCGGACTGGCGGCATTCCGGCCGCCTGCCGGATGAAACTGGAATTCTTTTCCGGAACTCTGGAGCTTTCTTGCGGCAAAGAAGAAAGTTTCCCTGAGTGTCTGGAACATATCTTCAAATATGATCCCCGTACCCGGAACTACCGGGCCCGGGGATGTGATTATGCTGCCGCAGTGATAGAGCTCCGGATGAACCGGATTCCCTTTACCGACCTTGCGGCAGATTATGCTTTTGACGGAGATTGGACTCTTAAAGAAAAAATCACTCCCCGGCCTCACCAGAAAGATGCCCTTGAGCTTTGGAAACAGGCCGGCAGCAAAGGCATTGCCGCTTTGCCTACGGGCAGCGGTAAAACCATTCTGGCAGTTCTCGCCATTGCAGAAGTCAAGCGTCCGACTATCGTTTTAGTTCCTACCATAGATCTGCTTACCCAGTGGGCAGGTGTTCTTGAAAAATTTTTGTCCGTCCCCGTGGGAATGCTTGGGGGCGGTTCCCGTCAAATCGAAGCTGTTACCGTCAGCACCTACGATTCAGCTGTACTCAATATGGAGTTTATCGGCAACCGTTTCGGATTGCTGATCGCAGATGAGTGTCACCATTTGCCGGGTCCGGAAACGCGCTTGGGAGCGTCGATGTGCATTGCGCCTTACCGTTTGGGGCTTTCGGCAACGCCGGAGCTGCCTGAGGAGCGTATGGCAGTGATGAAAGATCTTCTGGGCGAGATCGTCTGTCAGGTCAACATTGATGAACTGGAAGGCAAGGTACTCTCTCCCTATCTGGTGAAACATTGGGAAATACCTCTTGATCCTGAGGAATACGATCTTTATACCCGTGCCCGCAGCTGTTATCTTGAATTTATCCGCCGCAACCGTATAGATTTCCGTCAGGAGTCCGGCTGGGGGCGTTTTCTTGCCCTTGCGGCCCGTTCACCAGAGGGGCGTCAGGCGTTCAGAGCCTTTCTTGACCAACGCCGTCTTGCCCGTGGGGGCGAAGCAAAAGTTCGGGCTTTATGGGAAATACTCCGCCGTCACGCAGGCGAAAGGATCATTGTTTTCACTGCGGACAACTCCACGGCCTATGAATTGGGCCGCCGTTTTATGCTGCCGGTAATGACTCATCTGACCCGGGCGGCGGAACGGAAGGAATTTCTTGAAAAATTCCGTGACGGCACCTACAGTGTTCTCATTACCAACCGTGTTCTCAACGAAGGAGTCGACGTTCCGGCAGCAGCCGTGGGGATCATTCTTGCCGGCAGCGGCAGTGTCCGTGAACACGTCCAGCGTCTGGGGCGTGTGCTCCGTGCCGCTCCGGGCAAAAAACAGGCGGTGCTTTACGAACTGGTCAGTGCCGGAACCTCTGAAGAAAGCGTCAGTTCCCGCCGCCGCTCCCACCGGGCCTACACAAGGTAACATACGGGGTCTTGTTGTGATAACCCGCAGGGGAACAGCCCTTGATTTTTTTATTTTCTGTGCTATATTAAGTACAGTGGTGCAGCGTAAGCATTTGACAATGCCGTTAAAGGGCATCCGGCGGAAGTTTTCTGCTGTCTGTCGGGGAATGCAGCTTGATACAAACAGATATTTTTACCGGAAAGGCTTTGAGCTCAAGTTTTTCCGGTTTTGTTATACAATATAAACTTATGGAACCGGATTTGAAAAAAATCAGTGTCACAATATGGATTATTCTTGCGGGAATACTCCTTTATACCGCCACATTATGGCAGCGGCCTCTTTTTATTTTTGAATTTCCGAGCGAAGAAATCCTGTCAGGTTCTTCTCTGAAAGGTAATTTACTGCCCCTGTCACAGCATCTTGAGCTTTTTATCCTCAAAAATGCCGGCGGCGTTCCTTTCTGGAACCGGATTTTTACTGCACTTATGACCATTGCCGCAGGAGGAGTCCTTTTTCTTGCCGGCAGCAGAGGAGCTCTTGCCAACAGTGCCAAGGCCGGAGCTTTGATCTTTTTGCTTATGCCTGCGGTCTTTCTCTTTGGAACTTCCGCTTCTCCATACCTTCAGCAGGGCGCACTGCTCACAATAACGCTGTTTTCTCTTTTTGCTTTTGCTGAAAGCACATCAAAAGGTAAACTTGCCCTCTGGGGAGCTGCCGGAATACTGGCCGTGACCGGTACACTCACGCTCTTTACGGCACCCTTGCTTTATCTGACAGCATTGGCCGTACTGCTGCTTTATCTGCTCTGCCGCCGGATATTTATTTCCGGACACAAACATTCCTCTTACCTGGTTCTGCTTGCCTTTATTCCGGGAGCCTTCCTGCTTCCCGGTACAAATTGGCAAACCCTTCAGGTGCCGCCGGGAACGGTCAGCTTGAAATCGGTTGCCGCCCTGCTTTCGGCAGGCTGCTTTCCCTGGATCGTGCTTGTGCCATTTCTTCTTAAAAATTTCCGCGCCAGACTGCGGACGATTTCAAATGAACCTTTCACGTTGTTTTCTCTGATCGTTTTTCTCTGTTCTCTGGCTGGAATATTTTTCACCGGACTTTCCGGAGGGCTGTTCGCCGCAGCATTAGCCGGTCTGGCAATTCTTATGGCCGCATTTATGGAAATGGAGTATTTGGAAAACGGTTCCCGAATTTTCAACACACTCCTGTGGGTCCTTGCCATTATCTTCTTTTCGGCAGCATTATTTCTGGGAGGATATGGGGCTCTGACTCTTTACACCAAGATGCTTCCTGCTTCCTGTAAAATTTTCACTCCCCGGGATGCCTGGGCATTGACGGCCCTGGTCCCCGCAGTCTCCGGGATCTGGTTCATTACAGCTGCCGGGGAAATGCTCCACAAGGAACGTAAATTCCTTGCTTTTTGTGCTGGAACGGCCTTCGTTCTTCTTGCTTTTCACGGCCTTGTCCCCCTCAAGATCGTAGAAAACAATGCTCCTGTGAAATTTCTGACGCAGGCCGTTTCTCCCCGCTTGCCCTTGTCGGCCCCGATTTACTGTGACAAAACTCTCCTGGTTCCGGCCAGTGGGGTTTTTGAAGCTGAAAGAATCAAATATCTCCCCTCTCCGGAGGACCTTGCACCTCTCAAATCCGCAGCAAAAGAAAAAAAGAGTTTCTGTGTTCTCACCCTGTCACGCAAGGTCAGCGATGCTTTGCCTTTTCCCAAAACCACAATCCGTTCCGGCAGATTCATCGCCGTTTTTTATAACATCGATTTCCCTGAAATGCGTGTGAGGAAACAATGAAGAAGACTCTTTGCATTTTCTTATTTCTGGCAGCGGCTCTTTATCTGACTCCGGCTTTCTTCCGCCCCCTGGCGGCACCGGAGGAGTTCCGCTATGCTGAAATGGCCCGTGAAATGCTTGTCGGGGGAAACTACGTTACGCCGACCTTGCTGGGAGGACGTTTGTTTGAAATGCCCCCTATGGCAAGCTGGTTGACAGCAGCAAGTTTCAACATCTTCGGATTCAATGGTTTTGCTGCACGTTTCTTTTCTCTCGCAGGAGCCTTGGGCAGTGCGCTGCTTCTTTATCTGTGGGGCCGCAGACAGACCTTGTCTCAAGCCTCCTCCTGCAACAGTGCGTTCCTTTATTTGAGCAGTACCGTGATCGTTGCAGCAGGCTCTATGGCAGCTCCGGAAATGATTTGGGGATTTTTCCTGACGGGAGCATTGGTATCTTTTGGAATTGCTGCCGAAAGCCGTTCCCCTGCGGAACGTTTTTTCTTTCTTGCCGGAGCCGGAATAGCTATGGGATGCGGATTCCTGACAAAAGGTTTTCTCGGCTTTGCATTGCCCCTTTTGGCTGTTTGCACCTGGCTGCTGTCCGGAAAACGCTGGAAAGAGTTTCTTTACCTGCCCTGGCTGCCCCTGGCGGCAGCGTTGCTCGTTGCTGCCCCCTGGGCATTGGCCATCCACAAAGCAGAACCGGACTTCTGGCACCAGTTTGCCATATACGGTGAATGGAGACGCTTCACAACCGTCGCTTCTTTCCCCTATTGGCTGCGCCTTGCCCTTTTGGCGGCGGGGTTGTTCCCCGGCATTTTTCCGGTATTGGCAGGCGTATTCCACCTGTCCCCGGAAGCCTGGAGGGAGTTCCGGCAATCCCAGACAGTTCGTTTATCTTTCTGCTTTCTGGCACTCCCGGTTCTGTTGCTTTTGCTGCCCTGGGGCGATCCTGTGAGCTGCCTGTACGCCTGTATCGCTCCTGCGGCAATGTTGGGAGCATTGCTTCTGGATAAGGCAGACTCCAACAAACTTTTCGCAAGCCTGCGCAAAAATACCACAGTATTTGCCTGTCTCTTTATACTTGCGGGAGCTGCGGTTCTTTTGTCTGAACTTCTGTATTTGCTTGGGGGGACTGGGATTGTTTCTGTTCTGCCTCTGAAAGTTGCTGTTTGGGCTCCCTTTCTTACGACGGCGGCTCTGGGAATGGTGGTATCAGGAACTATTCTTTTCGTCAACCGCAAAAGCAAATTGCCTGAACCGGAAAGTTTTTTCACCCTCTTTCCCATTGTCGCAGCAGTCTGTGTCGTTTTTTTCCCCGGATTTACCGCGCACAGCAAGCTGCCTGAGTATGAACTGCTCGACATCGCCAGTCAACTTTCAGCAGAAAAGATCCGCCACCCCCGGCTTCTTGCCGCCCCGGAACTGATGCACGCCGCCGCCTGGAGCTTCAAAGACAATACGGTGCAAATCATCAACACCCCGGATGAATTGGAATACGGCCACCGCTATGCCCTCTCCCGGGGCGAACGTCCCTTGATGCTCACCTATGAACAGATCAGTGCCCTGGTTAATAACTCCGGACGTAAAGAGGGGATACTGCTTCTGATGCGTAAAGACAATCTGTATAAACTGCCCGAAAAACTCCTGACAACCGGCAAAACATTTTCCACTGCGGGAGCAATCAGTGCAATCTACTACCCTGGAAAAGAGGATAAAAAGACTGAAAAATGAGTAGCCTTTTTTGGAAATTTTTGAAAAACCCCCGGCAAGTAGGAGCCTGCTGTGCATCTTCGCCTGCACTGTGCCGTGAAATCACATCCGCCATTGGAGTTGAAAGCGCAGATCTTATTGCCGAACTGGGTCCCGGCACAGGGGTCATCACCGAAGAAATTTGTTCAAAACTGAAACCGGGAGCAAAACTCGCCGCCGTTGAATTGGACGAAGCTCTGGCTAACGGCATTGAACGCCGCTTCAAAAATGTCACTGTTTTCAGGGGGTGTGCTTCTCAGCTGGATACAATGCTGAACTCCCGGGCCCTTCCCAAAGCTGACGTGGTCATTTCCGGTTTACCTTTTGCTATTTTTCCCGAGGAGCTTCAGGAAAAAATCCTGCGGGGGATCGTCCGCAGTCTCGTTCCCGGCGGCACCTTTGCCACATTTGCTTATTTGCAGGGAGTGATCCTGCCTGCCGGAGTCCGGTTCCGCAGGAAATTGGAAAACACATTTCCTGAAGTCACCACCAGTCAAATCGTCTGGAACAATATGCCGCCTGCATTTGTTTACAGATGCCGTAAGCTCGGAGAGTAAAAATATGGAATCAATCAAGATCGTAATGGCAGAAGGTTCTGAAGATCTTTTTCCCCGCAAAGCTCATTCCGGCGATGCCGCCTGGGATCTGCGGGCAAGAGTGGCTTTGGAACTGCCTGTCGGCCGCAGCACCCTTGTGCCGACAGGGGTTTTTATTGAACTTCCTGAGGATTACGAAGCCCAGATCCGCCCCAGGAGCGGTTTGGCTCTGAAACACGACCTGATGCTCACCAACTCCCCCGGAACGGTCGATTCCGGATACCGGGGCGAAGTGGGGGTTATTATGTACAACGGCGGCAGTGCCCCCTATAAAATCGAACGGGGTGACCGGATCGCCCAAATGGTCATCTGCAAACTGCCCGCAGTGACTTTGGAACTTTGTTCACACTTGAGTGATTCCGACAGAGGTACAGGCGGATTCGGAAGTTCCGGCAAAAACTGAATTTTATATTGTGCACGGCTGGCGAAATTGGCAGACGCAACGGGTTTAGGTCCCGTCGCCCTAAAAGCGTGTGGGTTCGAGTCCCACGCCGTGTACCATTTTCAGTAAAAGATATTGAGAAGGGAAAACTCCCCATACAGGGAACGCCTAAAAAAAAGGAGTGCTGCAAACATAAGGTGCAGCACTCCTTCTTTGTGAGAACTTTGTTAAAGGATAGTACGGGTACCCCGGTACCAATTCCAAAAGTTTTTCAGATATTCCACCTGCTGACGGTGGTCGGGGCGGCAGAAAAATCCGCTCTGCAAAGCACACCAGCCGTCGATGCGGCCCTTGTCAAGTTCAGTGGCAATCTTTTCACACTGCAATATCATCTGATCCATAGGCTGAGCACCGCCCGCATCGCCGTAAGCGTGAATGAACTGGCCCTGAATAATATCTTTTTCAGGATAAGTCCGCCGGATCAAACGCACCTGATCTTCATAAAGGGCGTTCCAGAAGTAATCAGTTGAGTGCCAGGACCAGATGCTCAAACCGTCAAAGTCCTTGCGGCAGCTTTCAAGCCGGGTAAAATCCTGAGTTGTGTGATAATGAACGATGTAAAGTTTCAGATCGGGATTGACATCCTTCATTGCAGCATTGATGACGTGCAGATCCTCATCGGTCATATTTTTGCTGGGCCCTTCGGGAGAACGGAAGTCATCCAGGATAGCCCCTTTGATATTGGGGAATTTGAGAGAAAGTTCAGCGATCTTTGCGGCAGACTCTTTGTAAAGCAGCTCCCAGTCTCCGGAGCCTTCGTAACCGTGTTCAATATGGGTAAGGCCGCAGAAAACAGTTTCAAACTCCTGAAGCCGCTCACATTTTTTCTCAGTGAGACAATCCATTGTATGCAGAGAATTCATCCAGCAGACATTGGTACAGTCCAGATAGTTGGCGGCAGTCTCAAGGCTGCAGGAGGTGGGGCCGTTGACAAAGAAAGCCTTGCCGGGAACTTCGTCGAGGGTATATCCCCAGACCCAGAAGCGTTTATCTTTTTTCATTTTTCTCCTTTTGTGTCATTTTCTTTGATTAAAGAATTGCATTTTCTGTTGTATGTACTATATTATACACTTGAAATCAAAAAAATAAATGTCATAAACGTGAAAAAAATATGTCAAATTCCACCACATTTGAAAATTTTTCTTTGCACATCCACATTACCCGTTATCTGAAAAGTGTCCAATGGGAATGCAATGAAGTGCTCCATCCCACCTGGTTCCTTTTCTGGAACCCTTCAGCGGGAGCCCGGATCATCTGCGGAAATCAGGAGTTTGAAATCACACCTGAATATGCTTTTCTCATCCCCGGATACACTGTCATTTCAGGCTTTTCCCAAAAGCCTTTTTCGCATCTCTACACCCATTTTTCCGTGGGAGCCCCTTTTGACACAGTAAAAAATCAAATTTTCCGTCTGCCCCCCGAACCGGCAAAACATTTCTTTGAAAACCACTTGTCCGCCCCTCCTTTTCAGCAGCAGCTCTACTGGCGGATCCTGATTCTGGAATACCTTGCCCTGCTGCCCAAAGAAGCCTTCGGCAGCACTCCTCAAACCGATCAGAGGATCCGCAAAGTCCTTGAATGGGCGGAAAAGCACAACTTTGTCAACATTGACAATGAACAGCTTGCCAAAACAGCAGGAATGTCCGTCAACAATTTCTACCGCTGTTTCCGCAGGGAACTGCAAATTTCTCCCAAACGTTATTTTTTGAGTATGAGACTGAACCGGGCAAGAAATATGCTGGCCTCAGGGAAAAAGGATATTGCAGAAGTTGCAAGAAGTTGCGGATTTGCCGACCGTTATCAATTTTCCAAAGCCTATAAACAATTTTTCGGCATCTCCCCGGGAGCATTTCGCCGCCATACAACAGAAACAGACAACTGAAACACAAATTTCGGCGGCCTGCCATTGAATTATTCTCCTTCCAAAGATATATTATACGCAATACAATTTAAGAAAATAAACAAAAAGATAGAATAATTGTTTTATGAAAAGTGCACTGGGTTTGCTTTTGGGTTTTTTAGCCACCGCAGCGTGGGGAAGTTTTTATATCGTAGGCCGCTGGCTTTTCGGAGAGGAAGACGGGGGAAATCTCAATCCCTATCTTGCCAATCTGTTGAGATTTTCTCTGGCAGTTTGCACCCTGTCCCCCTTGCTTCTGATGCCGAAAAACCGTACACTTATCAAGCGGGCCTTTGTCAAAGACTGGAAAATATTTCTTCTCATCGCCCTTGTGGGCATCGTTCTGGAAAGTTATTTCGTCCTCTACGCATTGAATTTCACCACAGCCTCCCGCTGTTCCCTTATGGCCAACTGTTCTCCCATTGCCACAGTCATTCTGGCCTTTCTGCTGCTCAAGGAAAAAATGACGCCCAATGCGGTCATCGGTATGCTCATCGGTTTTGCCGGAATCATTCTCGCCGGCACAGCTCAGGGCGGCGATATCTATGCCGACACCGGCTGGCGTACCCTTATCGGTGACGGAATGGCACTGGCTTCAGGATTCTGTTGGGCCTTTTTCACGGTTTTCGGAGCTAAAGTCTCTGACGAATACGGCGGTCCTGTCAGTATGTTCGTCTCTTTTGTGCTGGGGTGCGTATTGATGCTGCCGGTGGTCTGCCTGACCACAAGCATACAGGAATTTCAAGCTCTCACTCCCCGGATCTGGGGCGGATTTGTTTATACGGGCATTATTACTCTGGCCCTTGCCAATGCCTGTTGGTATGCGGCCCTCAAATATCTGAAACCCAGCGTACTGGGAGCTTTCGGATATCTTTCAGCCGCCATTACTTTCACACTCTCTGGCCTTGTTCTGAAAGAAAAGTTCAGCCTTCCCTTTATTATTGCTATCGCACTTGTTCTGGGGGGTATGGCTCTGATGATGGCCCGTCCCGGCAAAGAGGAAAAAAAACCAAACAGAGAATAATCCCCTTCCCTCTTTTATAATCGAGTAGGAGGCTGTCCATTATTTGGACAGCCGTCCTCTCACACCACCGTACGTGCCGTTCGGCATACGGCGGTTCAGTAACTTGAGTGCAGTTCATTATACCGGATGAAGATATCGTCATATC
>SUWB01000060.1 GCA_015061745.1 Lentisphaerota bacterium
CGGCAATCCACCAAAAGTTTTTGGCAAGGATGGATGGGGTCCGGGGAAGGAAGGGAGAACCTTTTTTCAAAAAGGGTTCCCTTCCTTCCCCGGCTCCTTTCACCTTGATAGAACTTCTTGTGGTTATCGCCATTATCGCCATTCTTGCCGGAATGTTGATGCCGGCTTTGGGACAGGCCCGGGACAGAAGCAAAAGAACTGCGTGCCTTTCCAATTTGAAACAGATCGGTATGGGGCTTGAAATGTATATTCAAGGCAGCCGTGATTTTTTGCCTGTCTGCCGTTCCTATCCCGAAAATCCCGCCGCCGGAGAAGAAAATTTCCCCGGACTCACAACTCTTTTGAAACCTTATGCCGGTGATGCCGCCCTTTTCAAATGTCCCGCCGACCGCCCCGGGGCAGCCGCCGGAGGCAAAACTCTCTTTGAAGCCTGGGGCAGCAGTTACCAGTGGATGAGCTCCCTTGATATCAATGGCAAAAAGGCAGATGAAAAATATCTCTTTTCAGAACGTTTCAAACTGAGACTTCCTCTGGTCGTTGATGGAGACGCCTTCCACGGCCCCCCCGGAAAATCCGGTTCTTACAACTGTCTCTACCTCTTTGCCAAAGTTTCAACCGATGCTATGCAGGAGTATGCCCCGTGAGTATCGAATGTTTCAATCTGAGTAAACACTACGGCAAAAAAGAGGCCCTGAACGATGTGTCGCTGGTTATCCCGGAAGGCAGGATCACCGGGCTTATCGGTCCGAACGGTGCCGGAAAAAGTACCCTTATCAAACTGATTACAGGTTTGGTCTATCCCACATCCGGCACTGTCCGCATCGACGGTTTTGACAGTATGGGTCAGCACCTTGAAGCAATGAACCGTCTGGGAGCCGTTGTTGAATGGCCCAGCTTTTATCCCGATTTGAGTGCCCGCAGAAATCTGGCGATCCTTTCCGGAGGATACGGCAGAAAATATGAAGCCAAGGTGGAGGAAGTCACCTCCTTTCTGGGAATCAGAAATGTTCTTGACCGCCGGACCGGGACTTTTTCAACAGGTATGAAACAGCGTTTGGGCATAGCTCTTGCTCTGCTGCCGGATTCAAAATATATTATCCTTGATGAACCCGCCAACGGCCTTGACCCATCGGGGATCGTGGAAATACGCGACCTGATCCGGGAGTGCAACCGCCGTTCCGGAGTGACAGTTCTGGTCAGCAGTCATCTGCTCAGTGAAATAGAATTGATCTGCGACAATGTGGTGATGCTGGTCAACGGCCGCCTCTGTGCCGCAGGGCCTCTTAAAGAGCTGCTGGGAAGTTCCAACCGGTACCGGATCATCGTCCCGGAACCCGACAGATGTTTTGCCTTTTTGCAGCGGGCCTGGGAGGAAAAAAGGCTTTTTCTGAGTGCTCCGCCCCAACAGTTCCGGGAAGAAATCGTGCTTTCTTTAGAGAGAGAGGCCGCCCCGGAAGCACTTTCAACAGAACTGTTCCGCAATGGATTTGCTCTTTCTCACTTTGCCCGGGAAAGCGAATCTCTGGAAGAATTTTTCATTTCACAAAGCCGCACACTCCGGGGAGAAAAATAATGATTCGGGAAATCGGTTATGAGCTGCTCAAGATGGGCAGCCACAAAAAAAGTTATATTCCGGTTGCCGGATATATCCTCTTTCTGGCACTTTGCTATATTGCGTTCAAAAACTCCACCCATTCCCTGGCCGGGATGCTGGGCGGTTTTGAACTCGACCGGGCCAATGCCGCCAAATATCTGGACGGATTTTTCTTCGCAAGGATATTGCTTGTTCCTACTTTTATCATTCTGATGCCTATTGTTATGGCCGCCCTGGGCGGCGACTGCGTGGCAGGAGAAATACAAGACGGTTCCCTGAAACTCTATATGAGCCGTCCCCGTTCCAGGACCCGGGTGATCTTGAGCAAGTTTTGTGCCATTTATGCCGCAGGCGTGATTTACACGATCATTTTTTCCTGTACCGGGCTGCTTTTGGGCGTATTGTTATTCGGAATGGGCCCAATACAGATCCTGCTGGTGCCGGGACAGGTTTTCGGAGCCACAGTTGCCGTTATGAGCAGCAGTGAAGCTCTGCTCCGTTATTTTACCACAGCTTTTTACTTTTCTTTTTCCCTGATGACAATGGGGGCACTGGCACTCTTTTTTTCCACACTTTTCAACCGGATGAGTTCGGCTGCCATAGCTGTTATTACAGTTTACTTTGTTTCCTATATCATCGTGTCGCTGCCCTTTGGTGAATGGCTCCGGCCGTGGCTGATCTCGGAAATTATGAACAATGCTTTTCTTTTCTGGCTGACACCGGTGCCGATGGGGAAACTCATCGTCAATCTGGCGACTCTGGGACTTTACATCTGCAGCTTTCTGACGGCTGCTGTCATTACATTCAACTGCAAGGATATCCGCTGATGAACCATAAAAAACTTTCCATTTCCGATTCCGAACTCGAAGTTCTCCGTGAGCTTTGGGAATTTCCCTCATTGACCGCCCGTCAGCTGACCGACAAAGTGATGCTCCGTACCGACTGGAGCGAACCCACTGTCAAAACACTGCTGCGGCGGCTGCTGCAAAAAGATGCCGTCGGCAGAAGCCGTGAGGGCAAAGTCTTTGTCTACCGGGCACTGGTGGATAAAGAAGAATACCGTTTGCTGGCCGGAAGAACATTGCTTGACCGTTTTTTCAATGGTATCGCCGGAGATTTTCTCACCTGTCTGGTGAAAAACAACTCCATTTCCCCTGAAGAAATAGACGAACTGAAAGAACTTCTTGACAAAGCAGGTAAAAAATGAGCTGGCTTATCGTTCCTGTCACCGTGATCCTTTTCCGGGGTGCCATTGCAGTTCTGATCCTTGCCGGAGCGGAATCCATTGCCGGAGAATACCTGAGTGCCCGGGTACGCAGGGCCTTGTGGATTATGTGTCTTTTTCTGATGATGATGCCTCAACCGACTTTTTCATTTCAGCCCTTTGCCATTGATCTGACCGCCTTCCGGGAACAGGTCATCAGCGTTGCGGACATACTTCCCCGGGAGATCGCAAATTTGGTGGGAGATATGGCACTGGCACGGACGTTCAAAGATCATATTCTGGTGCTGACGGGCCTTTCATACCACAACTATCCCTATTTGCTTGGGCTGCTGCTGATGATCGTTCCGGCATTGTTTCTGCTGTTGGGCTCCTATCTGCACTGCCGCAGAAGGACGAAAACCTTTGCCCCTGTAACCGATGAAAGGATCCTCAATATCTGGCAGAAAATCAGGGGAAATTCCCGGCGGACTCCTTTGCTGCTGGATTCCGGAGAAACGCCCCATCCGCCGGTGCTTTTCGGTTTTTTCAGGCAAAAGCTTCTGCTGCCGGTCAAATATTTTCAAAAACTCGATGACGAAAAACTGGAGCTGATCCTGACACACGAATATATCCATTACATTTCCGGAGACGGCATTATCAATATTCTGACCCTCTGTTTCTGGCCCTTTTGCTGGTACAATCTTTTTTTTCTGGCGGCCCGCAGAAGATTGCGTATCAACTGCGAACTTGCCTGCGATGCGGAAGTGCTCAAACGTCATCCGGGGAAAACAAAAGAATATGGTGCTTTGCTTCTGGACTTTGCCGGAACTTCACGTCCTCCTGAAGTGACAATGGCCTTCCGGGAGTACGCCAATGAACTGCGAAACCGCATTATTTATATGACGGAACTTCCCCAGAGACGCAAAAGTTCATTTCTGGTCACTTTGGGGCTTGCTCTTGTTCTGGCGGCTCCTTTCGGACTTGTTTCAGCTTTCAGCCGGGAGAGAGGACGCGCCGTTCAGGAACTTCCGCCTCCCCCGGCAGCGGTCAGGATGAAGGAATTTCCTGTAAGATGCTGCACTCTTGAAATCCTTTCCAGCGGCAAGTGTCCATTACATTCTCACACAGCCCCCCCAAAAGCTCCTCCCCCCCGATTTTTTCCGGAAAGAAAGTGACTGAAAAGAAATTCCGTCAGTTACGCGGGAATTCACTCAAAAGCCTTGAATAAAGCCGGAACAGGTGCTATATTAACTGCTGTATAAAGTACGCTCTATCCCCGATAAAAATCGGAAAAAATGGCGAAAAGAAGTTGGGAAAAGAGCCATAAAGCAATGATTTCATCAACAATAAATATACAGAGGTTCGCAATAATGATAAAACAGGAAATTGTCACCGAAGCTATGTACAATGCCATCCGGCTGGGGGCGACAAAAATGCCTCCGGATATCCGGGCGGCATTGCAGCGGGCTTTGGCTGAAGAAACCGATCCTATGGCAAAGAAACATCTGGAAGTCAGTTTGCAGAATGCCGATATGTCCGAAAAAGGAAACGGTCTGGTCTGTGCCGATACAGGATTTCCTATGTTCTTTGTCCACGCAGGAAGCAATACGCAAATCGAAGGGGGATTCAATACTCTTTACAAGTGCGCTCAGGAAGCCACCGCCCGGGCCACCGCTGAATGTTTCCTGCGTCCCACAATGGTGCACCCCCTGACCCGGAAAAATCCCGGCGACAACATCGGCCCCGGAATGCCCAAGGTGGAGATCATCTTTGACCGCCAGGACGATGCCCTTGAGATTCTGGCAGCCCCAAAAGGCGGCGGTTCTGAAATTTTCGGCACCTTCTACCGGATGATGTTCCCCGCCGACGGCGAAGCCGGTATCAAAAAGTTCGTCATCGAATGTATCAAAGATGCCTGCTATGCCGGAAAAGTCTGTCCCCCCGCCATTATCGGCGTCGGTATCGGCGGTACTGCCGACCTTTGTATGGCACTTGCCAAAAAAGCAGCTCTCCTCCGCCCCATAGGACAGCATCACGCCGATCCCGAAGTGGCTCGGCTGGAAAAAGAACTCTATGCCGCCGCCCGCCAGCTGGGCATCGGCCCTATGGGTTCCCGGGGAATCAATGCGGTTCTCGCCATTAATCTGGATGTGGCGGTCACCCATACTGCCGCTCTGCCGGTGGCGGTCAATGCCCAATGTCTGGTGGGACGCCGCTGGACAGCCCTTATCGACGGCAGCGGAAATATCAGCTATACAGGAGAAGTCAAATGAGAAATATTCAGCTGCCTATGAGCGAAGCCGATGCCAAAAGTCTCCAGCTGGGAGAAATGGTAACTGTCAGCGGTCTCCTTTTCACCGGCCGCAGCCGTTTTCATATCCGTGCGGTCGAGGACAATGTTTTTCCCGACATTGATTACAGCAAAATCAACTGCTTTTTTCACGTTGGCCCTGTTATGAAGCAGGAAAACGACCAATGGGAAGTTGTGAGCTGCGAACCTACAAGTTCAATCCGTTTTGAACGTTACGGAGCCGATGTGGTCCGGAAATTCAATTTGCGTACCCTCATCGGCAAAACCACTATGGGCCCTGCCACCGCCAAAGCTCTGGCTGAAGTGGGAGGCGTCTACCTTTCCAAGATCGGCTTGAGCGGAAACGCCTTGCGGGGACAGGTCAAAAAAGTCCACGATGTTTATTTTCTCGATGAACTTGGCAAGACAGAATGTACCTGGATCTATGAAGTTGAGGAGTTCGGCCCCTTTTTCGTCGCCATTGACGCTCAGGGACGGAACTACTTTGAGGAACTTTCAAAAGAAGCCAACGCCCGGATGCCTGAAATCGAAAAAGCCCTCAATATCCCTGCGGACTACAACTACACCGAGGTGAACGGATGACAAAAACGATCCGCTATCTCTCTCTTTGCGGTCTGCTGGGCTACGGTTATTCACTTGCAAGCCTTGAAAATGCCTTGAAACAGGAGCTGGATTTTATCGGCGTCGATGCCGGTTCCACCGATCCCGGCCCCTACTATCTCGGCAGCGGCAAAGGATTTGTCAAACGTTTGCAGGTCAAGCGGGATCTGGCTTTGATTCTGCCGGTGATAAAAGAACGCAAGATTCCCCTCATTATCGGCAGTGCCGGCGGTTCCGGAGCCCGTCCTCACGTGGAAAGCGTCCTTGAGATCATCACTGAGATTGCCGGGGAAATGCAAAGCTCATTCAAAACGGCGGTCATTTATTCCGATCTTGACAACGATTTTCTCCACCGTGCTGCTGACGGACATCTTTTCAGCTGCGGCGGTTCAGGGGAGTTCAACACTCTTTACACTGATAAACTCAGCAATCCTGTGGCCCAGTTCGGCACAGAGCCCATTATCAGTGCTCTGGAAACAGGCGCAGAGATCATCGTTGCCGGCAGATGCTGCGATACCGCAGTTTTTGCCTCCTACCCCATTTGGAAAGGGATTCCCGCCGGATTGGCTCTCCACGCAGCAAAGATCGCTGAATGTGGAGCCTTGTGTGCCCGTCCTGTGGGAGCCAACGATTCACTGCTGGTGGAAATTTCTGAAGATCACTTCACTGTTGAACCTCCCAATCCGGTCAGGAAATGTACCCCCGACAGTGTGGCTGCCCATTCACTTTACGAACAGCCCGACCCCAACTGTTTCTACGAACCGGAAGGCAAGATCGACTTGAGCGGCTGTTCTTTTGAAGCTCTTACGGACTCCAAAGTCAAAGTTTCCGGTTCTCAGCTGATTCCCGCAGAGCTCAATACCACCAAGCTGGAAGGGGCCCGGATGATCGGATACCGCAGTATCTCCATCGCCGGGTTGCGTGATCCCGGTGCCATTGCTCATCTGGATGACATTGAATCCGGTGTCCGCAATGCCGTTGCCGAATCAGCCAACTTTGTATCCGCAGGTGAATATTCTCTGCGGTTCCTGCGTTACGGTGTTGACGGTGTCACAAGAGGAAACGAAGCTCTGCCTGAAATCCCTCCCAGAGAAGTGGGGCTGGTCATTGAAGCAGTCGCCCCTTCTCAGGAAAAGGCTGATGCTCTGGTGGCTCTGGCACGGTCAAAAGCTCTGCATCAGGGATTCCCGGAACGCAAAGCCACTGCCGGAAATCTGGCATTTCCCTTTTCACCGTCGGATTTTTCGGGCGGTGCAGTCTATGAATTTGCCCTCTATCACCTGACTGACCTGACTCCGGAATACAAAACTGAAATCGTGGTGCTTAAATGAAATTGTACGACATCGCCTTAGTGTGCCGCAGTAAAAATGCCGGGCCTTTTCAAATGACTATCGACCTGATGTTTGAAACTCAGGAAAAATACGATCAGGTCATTCACTCAAAAGCCTTTACTGAGGAAAATATCGGCAAACTTTACCAGACTCCTGCCTCAGAGGTCGCCATCAAGCCCTTTGAGCGGATCTTGACCATAAAGGTCGTTCTGCCCCGCAGACATTCTTCCGGTTCGCCGCTGGATTGTGATGTATACGGCAGTCAGCAGCATTTCCCCTTGGGGAATCTGGAAATATAAGTTGTCCGGCAAGAGGGGAAAAACCTGTGTTTTCCCCTTGCCAATTCACCCTTCAAGGTGTATATTATTACAACTTATCAGGCAATAAACGATGCGTTCCGGAGAATCATTATGGCAATGGCAGAAAAATTCAAATCCCGCTTGTTCTTTTTTTTCAAGCTCGCCCTGGCAGCTGCCGTTGTCTGGGTGCTTTTCAGCCGGGGAAAAAGGGAAGTCATTGAAAGTTTGCGTACCTTTGATTGCCGTTACCTGATTCCGGCGTTCTTTTTTACGGCCCTGCAAATATTTTTCAGCAGCTGGCGGTGGCAGCTGCTTGCCGCCGTCCCCGGCATAAAACTGGGGACAGGCGAAGCTTTTTCGCTCACGATGCAGGGGAACTTTTTTTCCCTGGTGATCCCCGGAGGAGCCATCGGCGGCGATGTGGTCAAGATGGCGGTGGTCTGCAAGCGGGTCCCTTCCGGAAACAGAATGGAAGGGGCTTTCACTGTCCTTATGGACAGGATCGTGGGAATGATATCGCTGTTTTCTCTGGCCTTGCTGCTCCTTGTACCGGCAAGAGAACTGCTGCTCAAAGTCCATTTCGGCAAACTTCCGGCGGATCCTGTTGTCAATACGCTTCTTATGTGGGGCCTGGCACTTCTCTGCATCGGGGGATTGGGAGCCAGTGCAATCATTTTTTTTCACCGGATATTGTTCCGGCTGCCCCTGATTTCTTTTCTGCTTGAAAAGACACGTAAATTCACTTCCGCCCCCATTGCCCGCCTGACGGCGGCAACAGATGCTTACGCCTGCAGCTGGCATCTTCTGACTGCGATGGTGCTGATGACCACAGTGTGTGTGCATCTGCTGGCAGTCGTTCCCTTTTGCTTTCTGCTTTGGGGGCTGGGGGTGAAGTTTTCATTGTTTACGGTCGTCACTGCGGTGGTCATCGGCAATATTGCCGGATTGATCCCCCTGTTTCCGGGGGGGATCGGTATCCGGGATCTGGTGACGGTGACCATACTCAGTGCCGGAGCCGTTGCGGCGGGAGATGCCAAAACCGCTCAGCTGCTGGCAACGGCCATTATGCTGGTTGCTTATTTATCTGGCGGATTGTTTTTTATTCTGGATTCCGGTACAAAAAAGGCGAAAGAGGTGTTGAAAGATGGGCAGTAACGATTTTCAGCTTGAAATGAATTTTTCGGAAAGACAAAACCGTTTCCGCAAGCTCGTGGAAGACGGGACCTTTTCTTTACTTATAGAGGGGCCTGTTCCCGGCCCTCAGATGCCTCCCCAGGAGGCGGTGAAAGAACTTAAAGCTCTTGAAGAAGCTGTCCTCGGGATTGATGATCTTTCCTGCGGTCTTGCCATTCTGGACCGGAACGGCAATCAGGAAGCCTGGAGCGGAATTGAATTTGCCGCTCACCTTTCCGAAGAAAACCGGGATCGGCACGTTGTCTATCTTTCAGGACGCAACCGGAATATGAAAGAGATCGACCGGCAGCTCGCCATTGCCGCCAATGCCGGAAATATGAATGTCGTCGCCGTATCGGGGGATCTTGACGATTCTCCCGAACGGAGCGATTCAGGAAAAATTTTCAAACGCATTGCAGGGGCAAAAGGATTTTTTTCCGGAGTTACCGTCAATCCTTATCAGTACGACCCCTGGGCTCTTATGGCGCAATATGCAAAAATTGCTGCCCGTTTGATCGAAGATGCCGGTTTTTTTGTCACACAGATCGGCTGGGATACCCTCAAGCTGCAGTCTCTTTCCTGGTTTCTGCTGACCCGGGCTCTTTACGCCCCCGGTTTTGTCCGTCTGCTCTATCTGACTCCGGAACGGATGAAAAATCTGGTGGAAATGAAAACGCCCGGTATCATCATCGGTAAAGAACTCCGGGAAACACTTGAAAAAGAGCTCTGTTACAGCCGCACTCAGTTTGAAGTGGCACAGCTCAAACGTTTGAAACTTCAGGCCGCAGCGTGCAAACTTATGGGATTCAGCGGGATCCAGCTCTGCGGCACCGATCATCCCCAAACTGCCGCTGCCGCCGCCAAGGTCATTGCTCAGGGAATCAGGGAATATAAAACTTTTGAAGAATTCCTTGAAGTTTACCGGGCTGAAGCTGCAGAATCCGAAGTCAACTCATTCCACTTGCGTTTTCAGCTTTTTGACCGGGTCCTCAAACGGCCTTATCCCTTTGATGCCCCTCCGTCTCCGACGGAACTCCCCGCTCCTGCCATTTCTTTCAGTGAAAAACTGGCTCTCAAGTTCGCTCCCAAAGATGCCTTTTCCTCCCGCCGGTGCGGCGTGCCGACGGTGAAAATGTGTCCAAAACACAAAAGCACAGGCCCCTGCGGCGGTGTCAGAGATGACGGCAGATGTGAGAACTCAAAACAGGAGTGCGCTTACAGAAAGTGGTTCCGTTTTGCCGCCGCACTGGATTCTCTGACGGGAATCGAAAAGGAATTGATGTGATTTTTGAAGATTTTTATTTGATTTTATACGCTTTGTAAGATATATTAACAAAGCGTATTTTCCGGAGAACATAAAAACAATGGATCAGTATACAACACTTTATCTTGTCCGCCACGGCGAAACTGAAGCCAACGTGACCAATACCCTGCAGGGCCAGAGCGACGTGCTTCTCAATGAAACAGGTCTCCGTCAAGCTCAGCTCGTGGGCAAACGTCTGCGGGAAAAGCCCTTTGATGAAATCTGGTCAAGCGATCTTTCCCGGGCCGCCGTTACAGCCCGGGAAATCGCCGGAACACGGGAAGTGAAATACTCCGCTTTGCTGCGGGAATGGGATCTGGGGGAGTGGGTCGGTCTTTCCTGGAGCGACATTGCTGAAAAATACCCGGAAGAATCCCGGAAATTTTCTTCCGGAGATCCGGAATCCCTCGTCCCGGGAGGCGAAAGCCGCCGCCAATTCTATGACCGTGCCGCTCAGGTGCTTCAGTGGATCACCCGGGATTTCTGCGGAAAAACGGTTTTGTGTGTTTCCCACGGCGGCTTGCTCCGGGCCATTTTTTATGCTGCGGCCGAAGGCGGTTTTCACGGAAATTTCCTGCGGACGGACAATACTTGTGTCTGCTGCTTGAAATATGCTCACGCTTCCGGGAAATGGCAGCTCGTCTGCTGGAATGATACCTCTCATCTGGACTCACAGGCATTGAGTTCCGGGTGGTGATTGAAAAAACTTTATCTTGAAAGGAAAAATATTATGGAACAAAAAGTCAAATTTGGAGTTGTCGGCGTCGGTTCCCGCGGACTTCACGCTTTCAGCAAGATGATCTGTGATCGTACAGATGCTGAGGTCGTTGCCTTTTGCGATACCAATGCCGTCCGTATGAAAACGGCTGCGGAAAAACTGAAGATTTCCCCCAACTTTTACTCCTCCATCACCGAAATGGTGAAAAATGAGTCCCTCGATGCCGTGGTCATCACCACCCCTGACTTCTATCACGAAGAATGTGCCGTCGAAGCCCTCGAAGCCGGTGTCAATGTCCTTATCGACAAACCCCTTGCCACCAGTGTCAAAGGCTGCCGCCGCATTATCGCCACGGCCGAAAAAGCCGGCAAAACCGTTATGCTGGGCTTCAATCTGCGCCACAACGCTGTGCTCAAAAGATTGAAACAGATTATTTCCAGCGGTACTCTGGGCAAAGTGTTCCTCATCGAAAACCGGGAATTTTATGACGGCGGACGCACCTATATGTCACGCTGGAACAGAAGTTATGAATTCTGCGGCGGTCTCTGGATCCACAAGGGCAGTCACGACTTTGACGTTTTCCAGTGGCTTCTGGACTTCCCCAAACCGGTGAAGGTCAGCTCCTTTGCCGGCATCAACGCCCTGGATAAGGATCATATCCCCTTTGAAGTGACTCCCGGTACTCCCGTGGGCCCCACCTGTCACGAATGTCCCTACAAAAAGATCTGTCCCGATATTTACGATATTTCCGACGAACTCGACCGCTGGGGCGATGAAGCGGCTAAACTGGACGGATACAAAAAAGACCTCTGCATCTACACCTCTGACAAAACTGTTCACGACAACGGTATTGCTATGGTGGAATATGACAACGGTGCCCGCGCCAGCCATATGGAGTGCTTTGTGACCCCCATTTCCGACCGCCGCTACACCATTGTGGGCGAACTTGGCCAGGCTGAAGCCAGTCTGACCGACCGGGTGGTGACTGTCCGTCCCCGCTGGAGCAAAGAGACCATCACCTACAATATCCCCGATGAAGAAGGCGGCCACGGCGGCGCAGACCCCAAACTGCTGGATACCTTTATCAAGGTCATTACCGGCGTCCTTGCCAACACCTCCACCACCGAACACGGAATGATGTCCACTGCGGTGGGTCAGGCGGCGGAACTTTCACGGCGTGAAAACCGTACCGTCTTTATCGAGGAGCTTTTCAGGGATTGATTTGAACGATGACCGGGGAAATGATCCTGAAGGTCGTGCTTGCCATCGGGCAGACCTTTGTATTCTTTGCGGTGGGAGCTGCGGCAGTCAAGTTGAAGTATCTGGACACACGGGATGTGTCGAGGATCGGCAACTTCACGATGGATGTGATCTTTCCCTTTTGCTGTTTCGCCAGTGTTTTCAACGGAATGCAGGGGGCCGACCCGGTGGCAGTATGGCTGCCGCCGGTGCTGGGATTCGGCATTATGGCCTTCAACGCCCTCATCGGGCTGGGATTGCAGTACGGGCTGAAAAACCGTTCTGAATCCCGCCTGAAAGCCTTTCGGCAGATGGCGGCTATCAACAATTACCTCTTTCTGCCCCTTATCATCGTTGAAAATCTCTACGGCAGCTCCGGAAGTGCCTGTCTGATGCTCTTTTCCGTAGGCTCTGCCGTAGGATTCTGGAGCGTGGGGATCTGGGTGATGTCCAAATTCGGACTGAACAAAGAGACCTTTAAAAATCTCATCACCTCCAATCTGGTGGCGGTTCTTCTGGCAGTGGCTCTTGTCTGCTGCAAAGTACCGGTGCCGGATGCCGTCATTAAGGTCGCCAACGGCGTAGGCAATATCGGTACCCCCCTGATGCTGGTTCTGACCGGGGCCTCCCTGACGCTTTCGGGAGCAAAACTTTTCCGGGAAGGGCGGGATGCCGCCTGGGGAGTTCTCTGTCGGCTCATCATCATCCCGGCTTTCACCGTGGCGGCATTAAAGATGATCCCGATGCCTCAGATGATCTATAATGTGGCATTGATCATCGCCTTGATGCCGACGTCCTGTGCGTCGGTGATCATTGTGGGTCAATATGGCGGTGATGTGGATTACTCCGGACAGCAGCTGCTATTATCCACAGTGCTCTCTCCGGCAACCATTACCGGATTTCTCTATTTGTCAACACTTTTCTGAAAATAAAGGAACATACGTTATGAAATTTTTGCTTGCTTTACTCTCATTTGTCCTGATTACCGGTATCAGTGCCGCCCCGGCAGCACCCGCCAAAGCCAAAGCTCCTGCCAAAAAGGCTGCGGCTAAAAAACGCGCTCCCCGGCGGAATGCGGTCAAAACCTATTATAATGCCAAGTTCGTCAAAGGCGGCTGGAACAGAGCCGACTGGGAAATGGTCCGCAGCTGGCGTTTTGACCACGATGCGGAGTTTCTCCAGATGGCAAACTGCATTCAGAACAAAGTTCCCGAAGGCGTGAGCGATCAGGAGCTTCAGGGCAAAAAGGGCAATTCCGGATATGCCATTATGCTGCTCAAGCAGAAATTCAAGGGCAATACCGTCATTACCTGCAATATGGAATTTGATTACCGTATGGCTCCCGGCATCATCATCGCTTATGAGCCGGTCAAATACGGCAAAGACAAACTGGAACTCCGGGAACATTATGAAGTCATCCTCTACGATGACGGTTTGAATCTGTGGCACCACTACTTTGAAAAAGGAAAACCCGATTCAAAAGATCCCAGAGTCATCAAAAGCGGCGTGGAACAGAAGTGGCGCAAGCAGTTCTGTTCTCTTGAAAAGAAGTTCTACAAACCCAAAACCAAATATGAAGTCAAAGTAACTGTCCGTCACACCGGCAGAGGTCCCCAGATCGAGATTTCCTGCGGCGGCCGGATCATCAGCGGATACGCCCCCAACGTCCCCGCCGGGGAATACCGCATCGGCCTTGTAGGATGTGAAGGCAGAAACCGTTTCTACGACTTCAAAGTTACCAACCGCTGAAAAATGTGTATGAAAACCCCTCTGGTAATCGTCCTTGACCGGTTGCGCAGTGCTCACAATGTGGGCAATATCTTCCGCCTTGCTGAAGCCCTCAATGCGGGCATCATCGGCTGCGGGGCAACCCCTATGCCGCCTCATCCGAAACTGGAACGCACCGCAATGGGAACAGACAAAACAGTTCCTTTCCGCTGTGTTCCGGAAGTGATGACAGCTATTACGGAACTGCGGCAGGCAGGATACACGATCCTCGCCGCCGAACCGGGGGGAGGATCTGAATCCGAAGCCTGGCAGCGGGAATACACCTTGCCTGTGGCAGTGATTTTCGGAAACGAAGCTCTGGGCGTTCATCCGGAAGCAGTAAAAATGGCGGACGGTCTCGTTTCTCTGCCTATGGGGGGATCAAAGGCGTCCATCAATGTCAGCAACGCTGCCGCCGCCATTCTTTACGCTATTCAGGCCCGTTCCGGAAAAGGAAAGTTACAATGAAAATCAAACTTACCGGTAAAAATCTTGACGATATCCGCCCCCTCCTGCCCCGTTTCGGCCTGACCGAAGATGACAGGGATTTTGAAATGATTATCTGTCACGGCGGCGACGGAGCTCTCCTGGGAGCTGAACGGGAATTTCCCGGAATTCTCAAGTTTCCCGTCCGGGATGCGGCAACGGCTCCCACCTGTGCCGCCCATATTCTTGAAAAAAGGCTGGAAAAAGTGATCGCAGAAACTCAATGTGTCACGACACTCCCCAAATTGCAGGGAATATGGCAGAACAACCGGATATTGGGAATCAATGATATCTTCATTCATAACAAGATCTGCTGCGGAGCATTGCGGTACAGCGTCAGGATCGACGGAGAAATGTATGCCAAAGAAATTATGGGAGACGGTATCGGTATGGCTACGGTCCACGGCAGTACAGCCTACTACCGCAGCATCACCCGTTCCGTTTTCCGTACCGGTTTGGGAGTCGC
This sequence comes from Lentisphaerota bacterium, assembly GCA_015061745.1. Taxonomy (GTDB): domain Bacteria; phylum Verrucomicrobiota; class Lentisphaeria; order Victivallales; family Victivallaceae; genus UBA1784. The sequence continues at coordinate 14,492 of SUWB01000060.1, forward strand.
TTTCAGCAACGCCGCGGCCGAAATCAGCCACATCGTGCTCCCGGAAACAGCAGTCGTGGAAATTGAAATCCTCCGGGGCCCCGGATTGATTATCGCAGACAATTCACCTGTCTCAGAAGTTTCAGAAGGCACAAAAATTACCCTGAGCCTTTCTCAGGAAAAAGCCCGCGTCTGCGGCATCGAAGAATTTATGTGCCCCTGCTGCCGCAAGATCCGCCACCGCAAAGAATGTTAAAAAAAGGGGGGGAAGGGAGTTGGGGCGGGAGGAAAGGCCGAAACGTCGGCTTCGTTGTATTTGCTTGCCCCCTTGTCCCGGCGTAGTGCAACGAAGCCGGAACCCTCTTTTTCCAAACCTTTTTATGCACTTTGGTTTTGCTCGATTTGCAAAACAAAAGTGCCTTTCAAGATTTAGAATTTTTGGTTCTTTAAGGGAAGGCAGAAACGCCGGCTTCGTTGTATTTACTTGCCCCCCCTTGTCCCGGCGTAGTGCAACGAAGACGGACCCCTCTTTTTCCAAACTTTTAAGAGGGCACAATGTTGCTGCAAAAATTGCGACAACATTGTGCATAAAAAGGTTTGAAAAAAGGAGAGGGGGTTTGGGGGGGCTGTTGCAAAACTATTTTTTTTGCCCCGGGCTATTTCTCTCCCCCATTGAGGCACAAGCCCTGAAAGGGCGGCAGAAGGGAATTACCGCAAACAATTTTTTGCGGTAGCCCTGAAAGGGCGGCAAGGGCTGAAAGCCCGGCAGAGAATAGACCTGG
>SUWB01000061.1 GCA_015061745.1 Lentisphaerota bacterium
CATAACTTTTTCATTTGTCAAGCAGCAGCTCTTCACCTTTGGCTCCGACGAGTTAAAATACCCATTCTCGCCAAAGGGAGCTGCTGCTATTTGATAACCGGGAATAATATACAAGGAAAGGTCATTTTCCCCCGCCCCAAACCCCACCCCCTTTTTCCAAACCTTTTTATGCACTTTTGTTTTGCTCGATTTGCAAAACAAAAGTGCCTTTCAAGATTTAGAATTTTTGGTTCTTTGAGGAAAGGCAGAAACGCCGGATCCACCGTACCTGTTTGCCCCCTCTGCCGCAGCACAGCAAAAAACTTTTATATTTAATATGAAAAAACCTTGACTTTTTGTGAAAAAAGGTGCATATTAAGGAAATGTATTAATTTTCAATAATTTATAAAATCAGCGGCAGAAAAATTTATGCGATGTGAATATTGTCAAAAAGAATTTCCGATTGATGACGAAAGGATGGTGGGACAGGATATCAAATGTCCCCACTGCGGGATTCCCTGCCATTGCAGCGACCGCAGAGTGATTATTATATGCCCCGCCTGTCACCGGGATATGGAAGGCGAACTCTGGATGCTCGGCAATCACGCTGAATGCACCTACTGCCACAAAGAAATCCTTTTGTCACGTCCCCCAAATCCTGACGATGAATATTCAAACTCATACCTGCCCGGCAACTATGTCCTGGGCAACTACACCATCAAACGCTGCGTCGGCGCAGGCGGTATGGGGGAAGTCTATCTCGCACGGCACAATTTCCTCGAACGGGACTATGCCCTGAAACTTCTGCGTCCCGACCGGAGCGGAACTATAGGGGATGTCTCTCTGGAATCCCTGATCCGCGAAGCCCGTCTGGCCTGCCAAGTCCAGTCACCACATATTATCAGCGTCACAGATGTCCAGGTCGATACAGAGCGGAATTTAAGCTACATCGTTATGGAATATGTGGAAGGCCGCAACATCGAAAGTATGATCTGCGAACAGCCTTTGGACGAAAGTTTCGTCATTGAAGTGGCAAGAGGCGTCTGTCAGGGACTTATCGCCGCCGCTGATTACGATATCGTCCACAGAGATATCAAACCTGCCAATATTATGCTCACCGACGGCGGCGTGGTGAAACTGGCGGACCTGGGGATCGCCAAGTCAGGCAAGGATAACTCCAACAAAAGCGGCGGCAAGATCGTTGGCACAGTCAACTATTGCGCCCCGGAACAGCTCCTGGCTTCAGATGATGTCGATGTCCGGGCGGATATCTATTCTCTCGGAGCCACGATGTACCATATGCTCAGCGGAAGACGCCCCTTTGAAGCACATAACACAAAAACTGTGATTTCTAAGGTCCTCAAGGGCGATTTGCTCCCTCTGTCCAAAGTGGCTCCCCTGGTGTCTAAAGATTGCTGCAAGCTGGTCAATGCGATGATGAATATGAACGTGGACAAACGTCCCGCTGACGCTAAAAAACTGCTGGCGGCTCTGGATATCATCGTCAAAAAGCGTTCACATAAGTTCCTTTCCTATCTGCCTTTTTACTCCAAATTCGCCGCATTGACAAAAATGAAAAAGTTTTTTGTCCTGGCTGCGGCATCGGCTGTGATCCTTCTTGCCGGAGCAGGAGGTATCGCCCTGGCTGTCGGACAGGGCCGCTCAGAAAGTGAAAACTTGAATGAGCAGAAAATGCTGGAACTCCTCACAACAGAAACAGCCAAATCCCCCCGGACAGCTGACGGCAAAAAAGCTCCTTCCGATACCGGAGCAAAGCCCGCAGAAAAGGAAAAAACCGCAACTGACGCAACTGCTGATGCAAAGCCCGCAGAAAAGGAAAAAACCGCAACTGACGCAACTGCTGATGCAAAGCCCGCAGAAAAGAGCACTGTTAATGCTCCTGCAATGCAGCCCGACCCCATCGTTATTGTGAAAAATACCGGGGAGAAAGCTGCTGACCGGAAACACACTGTCCGCAGTGTCAAAACACGCAAAAAAATTGTGAGCCGAAGCGTCAAAACCAAGCGTGTTAAAACGGTTCAACAGCCCCTTGCTCCTGTCCGCCCGGCACAATATGATGAGGTCATTCCCGAAGGCGTGGAGGAGTTGGCTGAGGGAATAAAAAACACAAAAGCCGGACGGATCGGTCAAAAGATCATTCAAATAGAAATGGTCAAGATCATCGAAGAAGGCAAAAAAGCCAAAACAGGAACTCAGACGGACGAATCTGCCCCCGGGAACCTTGTTGAAGCAATCCAGACTGCGGCAGCAAAGGCAAAGCCTGCGGAAAGTGCTCCGGTGGAAACAACATCTGCGGAAAGTACTCCTGCGGAAACAAAGCCTGCGGAAAGTGCTCCGGCGGAAACAAAGCCTGCGGAAAGTGCTCCGGCAGAAACAAAGCCTGCGGAAAACAAGCCCGCGGAAAGTGCTCCGGCGGAAACAAAGCCTGCGGAAAACAAGCCCGCTGAAACAAAGCCCGCAGCAGCTCAGCCTCAGAACAAAACAACTGCTGCTCAAGTTGATCGGGGAAGCAGCAAGGTTGGCTTTATCAAGCTGCTTTGCCTTGTGCTCTGGATTTTTTCCGGCATCAAAGTTATGTCTTATCTGGTCAAAAATGCCCGTCAGAACAATAGTTTTGTTATCCGGAACGCTGAAGTTTTGAATCTTGCATCTCTCATTGCCGGGCCCATTGTTTACCTGATCGTCGAATACCACAAAAAATTCGGTTCCAGAATCAAAAAGCTGTCATTCAAAAAAGAGCCGCTCCCCATTATCGTTGACAATCACGGGAATCCCGCTTTTATGGAAGGCGATTCTTCCGGCGACAGCGATGTGGTCTACTATGTGCGTAAAATGCTTGCCAACGCTTTGCAGCTTCACGCAAGCGATATATTCATCGACCCCAAAACCGGAGAAGTTTCTGTCATCCGTTTCCGCGTTGACGGTGCATTGCGGGTCATCGAAGAAATCAACTTTGAGTTCGGCAACCGGGTCATCAACGTTTTCAAAGTCGCAGGCGGTATGGATATTTCTGAACGGCGGCGGCCTCAGGACGGTGCGTTTTCACTGACGGGCCCCTTTGGAGATGTCTCCTTGCGTGTGGCAACAGTGGGAGCTTTCAGCGGTGAAAAGATCGCCTTGCGTATCCTGGGCGATGACTCAGGCCCCAAATCTCTCTCAGCCGCAGGACTTACGGGAACGGAACTTGCCACAATGGAACAGGCCGCAAAACTGCCTTCCGGTATGGTGCTGATCTGCGGACCTACGGGCAGCGGTAAGACCACTACGCTCTATGCGATGCTCAATTCCATTGACTATTCCATCAAGAATGTCATTTCTATTGAAGATCCCATCGAACACGTCATTCCCGCCATCAGTCAGATGGAGGTCAATGAATCAGCTGGTATCGGATTTTCTCAATTGCTGCGCAACGCTTTGCGCCAAAACCCCGATATCATCTGTCTGGGTGAGATCCGCGATGAAGACACCGCTCAAACCGCCATCCACGCCGCCCAGACCGGACACTTGATTATTGCCACGCTCCACAGTAATGACAACATCGGTACCATCGACCGTCTTGCCAATCTCAATATTCCCTTGCGCAGTATCGCCGGAACTCTGCGGGTCGTGGTTTCCCAGCGTCTTGTCCGCAAGCTGTGCAGCTGCAAAAAACCGGTGGCTCCTTCTGAAGAAGACAGACTCCAGTTTGGACAATTCGGCATCAGCTGCTCCAAGCTCTACGAACCGAAAGGATGCCCCAAATGCGGCAACACCGGTTACAGCGGCCGGGTCGCTCTCTTTGATATCCTTACCGTGGATGACGACCTCAGAGAACTGCTGGAAGATGAACATACCAATTTGAGCAATATTCAAAAGCGGCTCAAAAAAGGTACCGGAGGCAGTGCAATGATCCGTTCCGGATACGTTCTTGCAGCCAAAGGGATCACCTCGACAGAGGAGGTACGCCGGGTGACTATGGAAATAAAGAATTAAGGGAGGAACACAAATTATGTATTTGATCTGCTATATTATCCTCCCCGCCGTCGTGGCGTGGAAAAAACGTTCCGCCAATCTGGCACAAACGGTTTTTGCTCTTTTCAGCACTATGCTCAGTGCCTATCTGGCGGTATGGTGTGAAGGTCTTGTCCGTTCAAGCGTGGGAAGTTTGATCCCTCAGGACAAACTCCTGCTCCCCTGGATGACAATGGGGGCAATGGTCATTATCTGGTTTATCGTTGAAGTGATCGTTTTCAAAGTCATTGAAATGATCCAGCCGGAAGGCTTTGAACTTTTTGCTTTCCCGCTGAAAGCGGAAAAATATCTGACTCCGGCGGCAGTATTTCTGCATACGGGATTGATTATTGCACTGATTTTCACCATTCTTTCGGTTTCACCCGTGAAAAAGTATGCGCCCTTTGTGTTTGACAATCCCTCTTTGTGTTCCGCCGCCAGATACAGGGTGCTGTGGAATTCATTTTTCATCGACCGTTTCAGCTGCCAGTCAGCAGGTGTCACTGACCGCCGCAGGGCATTTGACCGGTTTGTGCCGGAAGACCCTTCAAAAGCGGCTCAGCCTGTCCCTCAAAAAAGAAAGGTGAAGTAAATTATGGATATGTACGAACTGCTTAAATATGCTATTGATTCCGGTGTTTCCGACCTTTTTGCCGGAGCAAACAAAGTCCCCGCTTTCCGGGTGAACGGAGGAGTTTTTCCCGGAGAATGGGATATGCTCACTCAGGAAGATATTGATTCTTTCAGAACAAATATCCTCACGCCTGATGAAGAAGACCGCTATCAGCTCAAAGGTTCAGCGGAAGCCGCTTTCAACTTTGAAACAGGCGAAAGATTCCGTTTAAGTTTCTATTCCACTGTCTACGGTCCGGCTTTCACCGCCCGTCCTGTGATGTCAGGCAATGACCTTTTCTTTGAAAATCTCGCTTTGCCCACCGAACTGGGCGAGTTCGCCGCTATGCCTCACGGTATAATCATCGTCACCGGACCCGACGGCGGCGGTAAGTCCACGACACTGGGCTCTCTGGTCAACTTTGTCAACAATAACAGAAATGTCCATATCGTTACCCTTGAAAACCCTGTGGAGTTCGTTCATCAGGATCAGAATGCCGTCGTTTCACAAAGAGAACTGCTCCCCGGCGAAAGCTGGAGTTCTGCCATTGCTTCTGCATTGAATGACAGTCCCGACTGCATTATGATCGGCGAAATGAACGATCTTGAAACATTCCGTGCCGCCCTCAGTGCCGCTTTGTCCGGACACCTCGTTCTGGCCGCTACAAGAGCCCCCGATGTGGTGCAGGCCCTTGAAAGAATGGTCAAACGTTTCCCCGAAAGCGAACGTCCCCAGATCGCTGCCGACCTTTCTGAAGCCTTGCTGTGCACTGTGGCCCAGACCCTCGTCCCCCGGGCCGACGGTGCGGGACGGGTGGCAGCTGTGGAATTTTTACGCAATTCGGCAGGAGCGGCAAAACTCCTTGCGGCTCAGGACTTTCCTGCAATGCGGGAATTGCTCTCACGGGGAACTGGCGGCAACTGCACATTCACAAAGTCTCTGCTCTACCTTTACAAAGAGGGGTTCGTCACCGCAGAAGAAGCTGAGATCCACTGCCCCGATCCGGAAGATCTCAAACGGCTCATCGGCGGTATGGATGACTCCGCAGAAAAAATGTACGGCACCCCCGAAGACGCTCTGGAAAGCGATGCCATCGACCTGAAAAAGCTTCTTAAAACCGCCGTCAAGGTGGGAGCTTCGGACTTGCACCTGACCGTTACTGCATTCCCGATGATGCGTGTCCACGGCGAACTGCGCCCCCTGAATCTGCCCCGGCTCAAAAAAGAGGATACCGAAAGATTGCTCTACGGCGTTCTCACTCCCCGCCAGAGATTGGACTTTGAAACAAAAAAGGAATTGGACTTTGCTCTGGCAGTGGAACTGGATACCACCGATGCCAACGGAAATCCTGAAATCTGCCGTTTCCGTATGAACAGCTATTTCCAGCGGGGATATGTGGGTATCGTCGCCCGTGTCATCACCAGCAAGATCCCCTCTCCGGAAAAGTTGAATCTGCCTGAATCCATTATCAATCTGTGCGAAAAATCTCAGGGACTCATTCTTGTGACCGGTCCTACGGGAAGCGGTAAGTCAACCACCCTCGCAAGTTTGATCGACCGGATTAATTCCACCCGTTCAGAACACATCATCACCATTGAGGACCCCATTGAATACGTCCACTCCAACAAGCAGTCTCTGATTCAGCAGCGGGAACTGGGAGCTGACACGCTGAGTTTTACCGCCGCTTTGAAAGGTGCTCTGCGTCAGGACCCTGATGTGATCCTGGTGGGAGAAATGCGTGATACCGAAACGATCCAGGCTGCCCTGACCGCCGCGGAAACCGGTCACCTGGTTATGGCGACACTGCACACCAACAGTGCCCCTCAGACCATCGACCGTATCATCGACACATTCCCGGAAGGACAGCAGAATCAGATCCGTCTTCAGCTTTCCAGCGTTATCATCGGCATTATTTCCCAGCGTCTGCTGGCAAGAATCGATGCTGACGGACGGGTGGCTGCATTTGAAATCCTTATCGGGACTCCTCCCGTGCAGGCTCTGGTCCGGGACGGCAAAACAAGTCAGCTGCCCTCCGTCCTTGAAACCGGTTTCAAAGACGGTATGATTACGATGCGCCGTTCTCTGGAACAACTGGTGGAACAGGGCATCGTCGATCCGGCGGAAGCTGGTACATTGTCTCTGGATGCCGTAGAAGTCGAGGCTTTTGAATAATCGTCAACTTCTCTGCCGGAGCATTTGTTCACCTATGTCACTGCTGGAACTCAGAGATCTGAAAGTCCATTTCCCTCAGCCTTCCTCCTGGTTCGGCCCAAAACGCTGCGTCAAAGCTGTTGACGGCGTTTCGCTTGCGATGCAGCCGGGGGAAATCATCGGTCTGGTGGGGGAATCAGGCTGCGGAAAAAGCACTCTCGGCCGGGCCGCTGTCCGCCTGGAAGTGCCTACTTCAGGACAGGTGCTTATTGACGGAAAAGATCTCTACGCACTTTCTGCCGCAGAACGCCGTCAGCTCAACGGCCGCTACCAGATGATTTTTCAAGACCCTTACGGCTCTTTGAACCCCAGACTCACCATTTTTTCGGCTCTGGACGAAGTCCTGAGTATGCGCAAAGAAAACTTTTCAGCTGCAGAAAGAAGAAGTGAAGCTGGAAAACTCCTTGAAAGAGTGGGCCTTCCCGCCGATGTCCTGGGCAGGTTTCCCCATCAGTTTTCCGGCGGCCAGCGGCAGCGTATCGGCATAGCCAGAGCGTTGGCGGCATCGCCGGGATTCATTGTGGCTGACGAACCGGTTTCTGCTCTGGATGTCAGTGTGCAGGCGGCCATCGTCAATCTGCTTCAGGATATCCGGCAGCAGTCGGGAACAGCCTTTCTTTTTATTGCTCACGATCTGGCGGTGGTGGAGCATATTTCTGACCGGATCCTCGTGATGTATCTGGGCAATGTGGTCGAAAGTGCCGCCGCAAAAGAGCTGGTCAAAACGCCGCTGCACCCTTACACGCAAGCCTTGCTGTCGGCGGTGCCTTCTTTGCACAAAAACAATTCAAGGATCATTCTCAAAGGAGATGTGCCGTCGCCTCTTGATCCGCCCTCAGGCTGTCCCTTTCATCCCCGCTGTCCATTTGCAAAGGAGATTTGCAAACACCAGAAACCGCCCCTCAAAAATATGGGGTCCAGGGCAGTTGCGTGCTTTTTGCAGGATTGAAAAATGCGTCTTCCGGTGTTATATTAAGAAGCTGTAATTTTTACTTTTTTTAAGGAGTTTTATTTTATGCCTTTTGACCGTGGTACATTTTCTTTTACACTTTTTACCCTGAAAGATGATCTCCCCGAAAATACTGGCGAGATCGTCGCCGCACGGAAAGCCTGCAAACTGGACGAAGTAACAGGAGAACCCTCTTTCGGCTGGGTCACAGGACAGCATTTGCTGGACACTGAAATAGATGAAGGCACAGCAAGATTCGGTTCCGCCTATTACCTGACTCTGCGCCGTGCCGTACGCAAGATCCCCTCAAGCCTCCTCAATGCCCTCTGCCGCAGAGCTGAAGAAGCACGGATGAAAGAAACCGGAAAAAACTTCATCGGTTCCAAAGAAAAAAAGGAGATCAAAGAGAGCACCGTCGAACGCAACATTATGAAAATGCCTCCGGCTCTCTCCGGGATTCCTGTGGTCATCGTGCCCCATACCCGCCACCTCTATCTGGGAGCTTCAAGCCAGACCCAGATCGACCTTTTTATTGAACACTTTTATCAGGCGTTCAAGATGGAACCCCTGCAGCTGACTCCGTCATATATGCTGGCTGAGGAATTTAACATCACGCCCTCCTCTTTCCCGCCTCTTTCACCGGCAAAGGCAAGCACATTTGCCGAAGAATCTCTGGGCAGGGATTTTCTGCTTTACCTCTGGTACCTTGCCGAAACCGGCAGGACCATTGTGACTGAGGAGTTCGGCGAATACGAAGTTATGCTCGAAGCCCCCCTGTGCCTCACCGGAGACGGTGAAGACCCCGGTGCCGGTGAAGCCACCATCAAAAAAGGCGACAGCCCCATCCGGGGAGCGGAAGTCAAAGCCGCTCTCTCGGTGGGAAAAAAGCTCAAAAAAGCAAAACTGACCTTTACCCGGCTCAATCAGATCTGGACGGGAACTTTTGATGCAGATCATTTCAGTTTTTCCTCTTTCGCCCTGCCTGAAGGGGACGCCCAGGAGCGTTCAGAAGTCTTTTCTGAGCGGGTGGAATTTCTGGAAATTTTCCGCGAGATCCTGGCGGCAGGATTCCGTCAGTATGCCAACGCTATGCTCAACGGAAAAGATACCGAAACCGTCGCCGCTCTCAAAGAGTGGATCAATTCACGGGATGCCATTTAAGGTGATATTATGCCTCACGAAGAAGATGCTAAAATCCTTTTCCTGACCGGAGTTTACGGTCATTATATCCCGGAAGGAGAAAAAGTCGAGCTGGATCTGGGATGCGGTTCAGGCTCCTATACCTGCCAGCTGGCGAAACTTTATCCGGAAACAACTGTCCTGGCAGCTGACGTGATGCTGGGCAGACTGCGCAAAGTCGTCCGCAGAGCTGAACGCTGCGGCGCAGACAATCTGACCGTCCTCCGGGTGGAAGCCAGATCGCTCCTTGCGAAAATGCTCCCGGACAACAGTTTGGACAGAATCCACCTCCTCTGCCCAGACCCCTGGCCAAAAGGACGCCACAAAGGAAACAGGCTTCTGGCAAGCAACTTTGTCACCTTTTTGCACAGAGTCCTCAAAAGTGATGGTATTTTTCACTTTTCCTCCGACGATGAATACTACTGCGGAGCTGTCGACCGGGTCATTTCAGGCTCAAAGCTTTTTGAACCCGCGGAAGAAGCCATCGCCGATCTCAAAGGGATCCGCAGCGACTTTGAAGAACGCTGGATCGCTGAAGGAAAATCCGTACTCCACAGGGCGTGGCGCAGACTGCCGCTGCCTCCACATACAATAGGTCACTGAATTTCAAAGGTTTGAAAATGAATTGTTTTGAAGAACTCAAAGAACGCGGTTTCTGTTATCAGGCAACCGATGAAGCAAAGATCTCTCAGATGCTCAACGAGGGCAAAGCCACATTTTATGTGGGTTTCGACCCCACCGGGAACAGTCTCCACGTGGGACACCTGCTCCCCGTAATGGCAATGCGTATCCTCCAGAAAGCAGGCCACACTCCCATCGTTCTGGTGGGCGGTGCCACTGCCCGTATCGGAGACCCTTCAGGAAAATCAACCGCACGCCCGATGCTCAGCATTGAAGAAATCGACGCCAACGCCGCCTCTTTGCGCAACCAGCTGTCACGATTCATTGACGGTTCTGAGGGGAAAGCTCACTTTGTCAACAACGCTGAATGGCTCTGTCAGCTGGGATACATCGACCTTTTGCGCGAAGTAGGCTCCATTTTCAGCGTCAACCGTATGCTCTCTCAGGAATCCGTCAAGATGAGACTGGAAACGGGACTTTCTTTCCTGGAATTCAACTACTCCATTCTGCAGGCATACGACTTCCTCACCCTGCGCCGAAAATTCGGTTGCACCCTTGAAATGGGCGGGCAGGACCAGTGGGGAAATATGGTGGCTGGAACAGAACTGATCCGCCGCAAAGACGGTGCTGAAGTACACTGTATGACCATTCCTCTGCTCCTTGACCCCAACGGGCAGAAATTCGGCAAGTCCACCGGAAACAAAAATGTCTGGCTGGACAAAGAACGCACCAGCGTCTTTGACTACTACCAGTTCTGGCGCAACTGCGACGACTCTATGGTGGAACAGCTCCTCAAATACTTCACACCCCTCCCGGTTGCGGAAATTGCCGATCTCTGCGCTCCGGGAAGCAATATCAACAGGGCTAAAGAGATCCTCGCTGCTGAAGCAACCGCTCTCTGCCACGGCGAAGAAGCCGCTAAAGAAGCCTTTGTTACTGCCGGTACACGCTTCGGTTTCGCTGATCCGGAAAACAAGATTCCCACCACCAGCTTCATCGGCAAGGTCACTGCTTCCAGCGTTACCGCAGACCTGCCCGAAGCGGCCATTCCCGCTGCTGAAGTGGATGCAGAAAAGGGTATCCTTGTGGCACGGCTCCTGGTGCTGGCAGGCCTTTGCAAATCCAACAGCGACGGCAGACGCTTGATCCAGGGCGGTGCCGTGGCCCTCAATGATGAAAAAATCACTGACCCCAACGCAGCTCTCACTGCGGACATCATCGCCGCAACTCCCGTGCTGCGGGCAGGGAAAAAGAATATGCGCCGCCTTAAATTGGCATAACTGTCAGGAGTCCGGGACAGGAGAAAAGGGAAAATATGAAACTTTTTTCACTCTGCACACAAAGCATTTGCGGAATGATCTTGTGTTGTTCCTGCAATGCCGGAGCAGCAGTTCGCCCTGTTTCTCCCCCGCCCACCCTGCCGGTTCAGGAACAGAAAAAGGGGGCTTCCCTGCCCCAGGCTGGGCAGGAACAGAGGGACAACTACCGGCGGGCTCTGCTCCTGATGCAGACAATGGAAATGCTCCGTCAGAACTACGTTGACGGCAATAAAGTTTCTTATGAAGAACTTTTCAACCACGCTATGCAGGGAATGATGTCCGCTCTTGATCCCTATTCTGCCTACGAAGCCCCCAAAGAGTACCGTACTCAACAGATCCGCAGGCAGGGCGAAGTGGTGGGAATCGGTGCGGCGGCTGTGAAACCGGACGGCAGACCTGTCACTTTGATCCGGATCCTCCCCGGAACTCCCGCTGAAGAAGCAGGATTGAAAGCAGGTGACCAGATCATCGCAATTGACGGTAAAAATATCGTCCCCCTCAATCTCTCTGGAGCTCTTGAAAGACTCCGCGGACAAGCCGGCAGTAAAGTTGCTTTGAAGATCCGCAGGGGAAGAAGTGAGTTCCCTATCGTCATAACAAGAAGACTGGTCAAAAAAGACTCGGTTGTACCGGGGTCAGTCAAGCTGATTTCAGGACAAATAGGATACATCAAACTGACGGAATTTGCCGCCTATTCAGGAAAAGAAATGGAAGCGGCTCTGAAAAAACTCCATTCTCTCGGAGCAAAAGCCATTATTCTTGATCTGCGCTTCAATCCCGGTGGTCTGGTCAAAACCGCAGTAGAGATCGCTTCGCTGCTGCTCCCTGAAAACAGTGTCGTTTTTCAGGCGCGGTCAAGAAAGAAAACTCTTTCACAGCAGGTCAAAACCCTGAAAAATAAAAGTCTCGATACAAAAACTCCCCTTATTGTCATTGTCAACGCCTTTTCGGCCAGTGCTTCTGAAATCCTCACCGGTGCCTTGCAGGATCACAAGCGGGCTAAAGTTCTCGGACGCCGCACCTTCGGAAAAGGAACCATTTTAAGTGTCGTCCCTGTTCCCGGCGGCGGGGCGGTCAGGTTTGCATCGGCCTACTACGTTACGCCCAAGGGCAGGGTCATCGAAAAGAAAGGCATTATGCCGGATATTGAAGTCCGGATCAGTTCAGCAGAAGTCCTGAGGCTTTCTTCTCAAGGCCTGCGTTATCCCGGAATCATCCAGCCGCCCTACAAAGGCACTTTCAAAGACCGGCAGCTGGCTGAAGCTGTGGAATTTTTACAGACTCAACTCAAACAAAAAGCTCCGCAAAAATGAGTTTTCCAAACTTCTGGCCCGCTCCTATGGAAGGGGTGTTTACTGAAAGTTTCATACACGCAGTCAATGAACTTCAGCTCACAAAAGTATGGATGACCAGTTTTTTAAGGCTTTCAGAAACACTCCCCAAAAAAAAGTTTTTCAAAGAATTTCTCGCTCCCTATATGGAAACTGACCTCCCCGTTTCCGGACAGATTATGGGCAGAGATCCCGAACTTATGGCCCAGGGAGCATACGCTATGGCGGAAGCAGGGGCCGCAGAAGTCAATCTCAATTTCGGGTGCCCCGTACCCAGAGTAATCAAAGGACACTGCGGCGGAGCAATGCTCAAAGAAATTCCCCTTATGGCTCAAATCGTCTCGGCCGTTAAAAAGGAACTCCCACAGCTCCCCGTCAGTGTCAAACTCCGCAGCGGATTTGCTTCCCCAACTGAAATGGAACAGATCATCCCCGCACTCAAAGATGCCGGAACGGACAGATTTTTCTTTCATTACAGAACGGTCAGAGAACTTTACGCCTCTGACATCTCCGACAGAGAAGACAGATTCTCAAAAATAATGAAACTTGCCCAAAACACCCCTGTCGTCCTCAACGGCGATTTCGCCGGTGTCGATGAAACACGAAAACTGATGAACTCTTTTCAATGTGAAGCCGTTATGCTGGGACGCAAATTTCTCAGTGATCCAGGTGTCCTGCGCCGCCTTGACGGAGAGTCAGACCGGACAAGAGAGGAATTCTATTATGCCCTCCTCCGCAACGGACTGGCAGGCGAGGCCCTCAAAGGTATGAAACGATGGATCTTCGGCAGCTGGAATTATGAGATCCCTCCACAGGAAAATGTCAATGGCAAGTGACTTTCATACCCATATCCCCCACCCGGGAAAAACGGAACTTCTCGACAACGGTAAAGGAAAGGCCCCTTTATGGTCTCTTGCATTTCACCCCTGGTATACTGCTGCAACACCTGAAATCTCTGCGGAGGATATTGCAAGTTCCTCTGCCGTAGGAGAAATAGGATTTGATAAATACCGTTCTGCCGCTCCATCGCAGGAACAGCAATTGGAAATAGCAGCTTCCCTGCTCCGGCAGGCGGCTGATTTCAGGAAACCGGTCGTCCTGCACTGGGTAGGGGCGTATGACAAGCTCTTTCAAATGGTGAAACCTTTTGATGTGCCGATCCTTTTTCACGGTTACGCAAAGCACAATACGGAACTTTTGAATGAATTGCTGCTCAAAGGCTTCTATGTTTCTCTTTCACCACGTCTGGCAGGAGTCACAGAAATAAAGGAGTTTATCAAAGCTCATCCCGGATGCCGGATCGGTATGGAAACTGATGACCGCAGCGATGTCGATATTGACTCTCTATATGATGCTTTTAATATCCCAGGCTTTGAAAAAGCCGCCGATGAACACTTCAGGAACTTTTTGCAATTATGAATCAACCCTTTTATCAGAGAACAGCCGCCCTCTTAGGTAACGACGCTGTCGAAAAAATTAAAAATGCCCGGCTCCTCGTCCTCGGAACAGGCGGCGTAGGCGGATATGCCGCAGAACAACTCTGCCGCGCAGGCGTAGGAAACATAACGCTCATTGACGGCGATGACGTTGAACCAACCAACTGCAACAGACAGATCGCAGCCCTCAATTCAACTATCGGACTCCCCAAGGCTGAAGTGCTGTGTGCCAGATTCAAAGATATCAACCCGGAAGGAATTTTTACCCCGGAAGTACGCTTCATCAAACCGGAAGAATGTGACGAACTCCTTGAAACACCTTTCAACGCCGTCCTCGACGCCATCGACGATGTCCCCGCAAAAGTCGCTTTCCTGAAAAGTGTCGCCAACAAAAAAATCCCCTGCGTCAGCGTTATGGGAGCAGGAGGAAAAATGGATATCTCTCAAATCAAAACAGCTGATATTTCAAAAACTTTCGGAGACCCCCTCGCTCGAAAAGTACGCTCAGAACTACGCAAATTGGGCATCACAAAAGGTATTCAAACTATCTTTTCACCAGAACCACGCTGCCAAATCCAAGACCTCTCAACCATCGGAACCATCAGCTATATGCCCGCCGCCTTCGGCTGCCACGCCGCCGCCGCCATTCTTAAATGCCTTTTGGAATAAAGAAAGAGGGGGACGGAATCGGGGGAGAGGAAAAAAACTTTTAAGGAAAGTTTTTTTTCTCTCCCCCGAACCCCCTCTCCTTTTTTCAAACCTTTTTATGCACAATGTTGTCGCAAGTTTTGCAACAACATTGTGCCCTCTTAAAAGTTTGGAGAAAAAATCCCACGAAAGAAAATGGGGACAAGAGGAAGGAAATGGGGAAATGGGAATTGGAGGGGCTGTTGCAAAACCTCAAAAAAGGTGAGCAACAGCCTTTTTCTATTGTTTGAGCAGAAAGTTGGAGGTATAATAAGTTATGATAGGAGAAAATCATAGCTTATTTTACAAATTCTCAAGGCTATTTGTTCCTTTGCTCAGACATTCCGTTTGAGGAAAAACAAAAATTGGAAGATTATCTTCAACTTTTGGAAGAGCGGTAATACCCTTCTGCCGCCCCCCTTTGTCCCCGGCAATTTCTTACGCAAATACAGGTGCGAGTTTAAACGAACATTTGCGATAATGGGTGTGGCACAGACTAAAACTACCACTTTCCCATAGCAGA
>SUWB01000062.1 GCA_015061745.1 Lentisphaerota bacterium
TTGACTTTTGATGACAATTCTGCTCAAAAACAAAAATCTGACAAAATCACTTTTTCAAAACTCAACCTTCTCCCGCTCAAATTTGGCGGGAATGCCTGTTTTTTGAAAAATTATGGGATATCTGTGGAAAAATAAGAAAAGAATGTTGATACAGCTTGTAAAATGAGGGGAACGGATGTATTGTAAGAAAATGATGCCGTGTTTATAATCAAAGAAAAATGTGCGCAGCATACCGAAGACATTTCGGCTACAGTAAAATATCGTTTCAAGTTAAGGAAAATGTGATATGCTGAAAAAAATATTGCTCACAGCAGCTCTTTTTACAGTTTGGGGAGCAACTGCCGGAACTGCAGGGAGAAGTGCCAATCTGCTTTCCGGCGACCCTGATGCTGAACAGGAAAATCAGGGCGTGACTTCCGGACCATTTTCAAACCGTCACCTCAAAGCACCTCGCTGGGAAGTCAGAAAAGACGGAGGCGTTGGAAGCAAATCATATATCCATCTTATAAAACCTGGAACCGGTATGGCGACCCGTCCGATAAAGCTGGAAAAAGGTGTCCATACTTTTTCATTTTACGCCAAAGCTGATGCCCCCGGCAAAAGTGCCTGCCGGGCAGTAAACACTGTGGGCAGCAATTGGGGAAGAGTCCTCCGGGCGCGCGCCGCAGGAACCTTCAAAGTGGATACTGAATGGAAACGGTACAGCATCACCTTTGAGGCCGACGGCAATCAGTTTTATTCCGGATATTACGGCAATATTCAATCCGGAGTTTCCTTTGACCGCTTTATGATTAACAAAGGTGATACAGCACTGCCTTGGGTTCCTCCCTGTGAGTATTCCGTCCTCGTTACACCTTGTGACAAAACAGACAGAGTGTTTTTCCTGAACACACCTGCGCGGGCTGAAATCAAACTGACCAGGTATGTTTCAAAGGACTCCGGCAAAAAACTGAAAATCGAAATCCGGGATTTTTATGGTAAAACTTATTATTCCGCCTTGGAAACACCGAACTTTGTGAATGCGGCAGGAGCTGCTGTCTTTACGAAAAAGCTGCAGCTTCCGACTGCTGTGCCGGGATGGTACCGCATTTCTGCTGTGCTGGAGGGGACTGACTTCAGCGACTGGAACTCTTATGCCGTCGTAAACAAGCCTGAAACGCCTGCTCCGGGAGCCGTCCCCTTTGTGGGGCTTTGCGGAGCAAGAGATAAACTCAACGGCTCAAAAATGATCGGAGTTCGCTGGATGCAGCATTATATCCCCTGGTATCAGCTTGAGGCAGTAAAAGGGAAATACGACTTTTCAGAACTGGAAGAAGCCCGGAAATTGAAGAAAATGGGATTTGCTATGCAGGCATTGATCACTTCCGGGGTTCCCGTCTGGGCGATCCCCTCTGATATGGCCAGAGATCTTCAGCTTCTAAAAGTCGGCAACTCCAGAGTGATCGCTCCCCAGGCGCTGCTGGAATCCAGTTTCCGTCCGCTGATGCGGCAGGTGATGACCCAATATGCAGATGTTTTTGATGTTTTTGAACTGGGAGGAGAACTGGACGCCCTGCTGGGACTCAATGTTTATTACAAGAGCCGGGACAATAAAAACATAGTTTCCTCTTTTGTTCTCGGCGAATCCTATGAAGGTGTCTGCCGCATGATGGAAATTGCCGCACAGGAAATTCTGCGAGTCAAGCCAGATGCCCGTATTTCCGCCTGCCGTCCCAGTGATGTGGATGCACGGCGCGCTTATGTCTATTCCCGTGAAATTTTCAAAAAATTGGGCAAATACCTCAACTGTTTCGGCATCGACTGCTATCCCCAGCCGCGGTGGGTCGGCCCAGGACAGCCTCCTACCGGCAGCGAACAGGATCTGCTCATCCGCCAGAGAGATGCCCGGGCCGCAATGAAAGGTCTGGTCAAAGGTGAGGATGTTATCATTTCTGAATACGGCTACTTCATCGACCACCGCAAGGTA
Source organism: Lentisphaerota bacterium (assembly GCA_015061745.1). Lineage (GTDB taxonomy): Bacteria > Verrucomicrobiota > Lentisphaeria > Victivallales > Victivallaceae > UBA1784. Next base: position 1,967 of record SUWB01000062.1, read on the forward strand.
AATGATTTTCAATATGCGTCCCAGCATGTCAACCGCATTGCCCGTTCATTCCTGAAAGCACGGCTCATCGGTATGAAAGCGCTGCATTATTACAGCGCATCCGGGGATTCTCTGGAAGGCAAACACTATCACATGGGTATCTGGTTCCAGGGCAAGCCTCTTCCGGCGGTTGCCGCTTTGAGTACCGTTGCCGGCATCGTTGAAAATGTTGAAAAATGCGAAGAGATCAAGCTCAATACCAAGACCGCTATCGGCGTGTTCAAAAAGTTCAGCGGCGAAGCTGCTGCCGCCATTTGGAGCCTTGATGATAAATTTTCTCCGGAAATAGAGCTGAATGATGACAAATTTATTCTGACCGATGCTCTGGGCGCCCCTTTGCCCCGGAAAAGTTTAAGCAGCGGCAGGATCGTTTTCAAATTAACTCCTCTGCCGGTGTATATCCGCCGCAATGAAAAAAATGAAGATAATTACGCAAAACTGGTCAAGACAATGCGGAATATCAGAATTGCCGAAGAAATGCCCGTCACCATCCACTTGCGGCAGAATGATGCAAAGAGTTTGAAAGCATACGTGCTGAACAACTCCGTCATCAAGGCTGTCAACGGCAGTGCAGGATATGTGCTGGATGGTAAAAAAGAAGGTAAAGTCACCTTCCAGGTTTCCCCCGGAAAACAGCAGCTTGTATATTTTCCGATGCCGGAAAAAGAGATTCAGATGACCTTCAATTTTGCCGGTCCCTACAAAACAAGCAAGCTGGTTTTCAAGACGCCGGAAAATGCTGCAGTCTGTAAAACAGCTCCCATCCGCTTCAGAGAAAACATTGCTCCCTGGAAACACATCAAACCCATCCGTATTTCCGGCAGGGAAAGGATCCACCCGGTTGACCACACCACCTATGAGGGAGCCGCAGACCTTTCCGCCGATATCTATCTTGCACATGACGGCAAATATTTTTACTTCGCCGCTGACGTTACAGATGACAAACACTTCAACCGTTATTCTGCCTCCTCCCTCTGGAAAGGGGACTGTGTGCAGCTCGGATTCGATCCCGAGATGAACTTTATCCGTGATACCAACGGCTTTGACCGGGATGACATTATGCTTTCCTGCGGTCTTCTTTCTTCCGGAGCCGGATTGGTTGTACATACCGGCCCGGGCAAGTTCTCTCTGCAGAGTGAAACCGAGTACAAAGTCACACGCTGCGAGAAGACAAGGAAAACCCTTTACCAGATCCGCATCCCCCTGGCCCTCATCGGAAAAAATCTGAAAAAAGGTTCTGTTTTCGGCTTCAATTGCATTTTCATGGATGATGACACCAATTCCGCCGCCGATTACTGGCTGTTTTTGCGGCAGGGCCTTGCCGGAGGAATCCGTCCGGATAAATTTTTGCCCTGTGTCATAAAATAAATTTTCTGAAAATACTTTTCCTGAACAAAAAAATTAAGAAAGAATGAAAAAATGAACAAAAAAGTTTTATTGCTGGTTTTGGCGGTACTTTCCCTGCTGCCCCATTATGCAGGTGCTGCAGAAAAGAACACTATCAAGTTCTCCAAAAGCGTTTTGAATATTTCTGAACGCGGATTTCTGACACTCCGCAAAAATAAACAGCTTCTGGCAAATTTCCGGGCGCACTTCACCACTCGCAGCAAAGAAAAGTGGATTTCTTACAATTCCAGTACAGCCGGAACAAAGCTGCTTGCCGCAGATGGAAACACCTGGCGTTTTGAGGGGAACATTCCTCTGAACGCCAAGGTGAAGTTTGCCGTCAAACAGACCCTGACCCGTTCCCCTGTTAATTCCCTTGACGGGGAACTTGTCTGGAACAAGCTTCAAACCCCTGAAGATTTGCGTGAAGCAGCTCTTTATATCACACTCCCCATGACCGTTGCTGGGAAAAGCAAAATTACTGTCAACGGCAAAAATTTCACAAAGACCCTTGACATTGTCAACGAAAACAAGTTCGGCTGGTTCCAAGCTATGGTCAAAAATCCGGAAGTGCTGCTGCTGGATGGTATTGCTCCGATAAAAGTTGCCTGTGCCGGTACTTTCTACGTGACCATCGGCAGTGTAAAAAGTAAAGAATTCACCATTCGCCTCGTTGCTCCCCGGACCGCAAACGGACTCCAATTCTCAATCAGCGAATAACTTTTCAAGCAAGGAAGCAGCAGGGTTCCATGAATCAGCAGCATTTGGATGAATTTGAAGCATTGCCCCGTCCCATACCGGGAAATGCCGGTTTTATTGATAACATCAAAAATCCGATCGAATATTTTTTTGAAGAAGGCAGAGGATGTGATCCCGGCGCTGCTGCCGGATGCATGGCTGACGGCGCAGCTATTGAAATCAACTTTCCGCAGACGGCAGATTTTCCTGAAACGGCGTTCACCTCTCTGAAACGGGTGCTTGCTGCAAAAAAGATCCGCTGTACTTCCGACGGCTATCCTTTGAAGTTCATTCATGATCCGTCATTGGGGAAAGAGGAGTATCAGGTTATTGCAGTGCCCGATGAAACGGTGGTACGAGCTTCAGATGCCGATGGTTTGCGCAGAGGTATTTATTTCCTCGAAGACCGTATATGCGAGGTTGAAGGCCCTGCCGTAAGCTGCGGATCCTGGAAGCGCACTCCCTTTATCAAACACCGGATCTCAAGGTGCTTTTTCGGTCCGACCAACCGGGCGCCTTTTTTTATTGATGAATTGATGGATGATGTTGATTATTATCCGGAAGAATATCTGAACAAACTGGCCCATGAAGGCGTAAACGGCTTGTGGCTGACAATGTATTTTGTCGATTTGCCATCCTCCCTTTTTCCGGAGCATGGAAAAGATGCGGATAAGCGTCTGGCAAAGCTGCAGCAGACGGTGGATAAATGTGCCCGTTACGGAATCCGGATATATGTATTTTTGTGCGAACCCAAAAGTTTTCGGGATGCGCCCCATAAACTTCCTCCCCAAGAGGCAGCGTGCTATCCCGGTCTGCAGGGAGCTTCATGCGGCAGTACGGGATTTTTCTGCACTTCCACTGAAGCTGGGAGACGGTATCTTGAGGAATCCGTCGATTGTATCTTCTCCCGCGTTCCCCGTTTGGGGGGCATCATCAATATCATGCTGGGTGAAGACAACGGTGCCTGCGTCGCTCATTGGGTCAATACTCTTGAGTTCAGTCCGGCATCGGAAATCTGTCCCGTCTGCGGTGCCCGGGACTTTGGAGATATTTATGCGGAGCTTGGGCAGCTTTTCAGCCGGGCAATCCACCGTCACAACCCTGATGCGGAATATATCGGCTGGTTTTATGCCCCCAAAAAACGGGATAACTCCGCCTTTATGAAACGGATGCTGCATATCGCAGAAAAGTGGCCCAAAGAGGCCTCACTTATGCTCAATTTCGAGTCAGGGGGCGAAGCTCTGCAGCTGGGAAGGCCCCGAACTGTTTTTGATTACTCTCTTGCCTATGTGGGGCCTTCAGAATTGTTTTCTCAAGCGTCACAGATGGTGTCGCGTTCCGGTGCAAAAATCCAAGTCGGCTGCTCCCACGAAGATGCTTCCGTTCCCTTTATTCCGGTTCCGGAAAATCTGTACGAAAAATATAAATTCATGAATTCCCACGGTATCTCTTCAGTCATGCAGTGCTGGTATTTCGGCAATTATCCCGGATTGATGAACAAGGCGGCAGGGGAACTTTCCTTTGAACCTTTCTGCAAAAACGGCACAGATTTCCTTATCAGCCTTGCCCGTCCGGAGTGGCGGTGCGATGCCGAAGAGATTGCTCAAGCCTGGCAATATTTTTCTCACGCCTACCGGGAATTTCCTGCCAATTTGATGTTTGAATGGTACGGACCGCTGCATCACTGCATCATCTGGCCCTGGTATCTGTTTCCGGTTGACCGGCCCATCACACCAAGCTGGCTGCTGAAAAAGTTTCCTGAAATCAGCGGTGACCGTATCGGAGAATGTATCGGTTATCAGCACACCCTTGAAGAAACTCTGACTCTCTGCCGCCGTATGCGCGACACATGGCAGAAAGGGGTGGATGTTATGGAAAAACTGCGTCCCTTCTATCAGAATAATCCTCCCCGGCTGGCAGATATGGATCTTGCCGCCGCCATCGGTATTCAGATAAAAAGTGCCTGCAATCTGCTGGAGTTTTATTCCCTGCGTGAAGATATGCTCTTTAACAGAAATTGCCATCTTGAGATCATGAAACAGCTGGTGCTGGATGAGATTTCCATTACTGAAGAAATGGAAACTCTTTGCAGACGTGATCCGAGGCTGGGTTACCATTCGGAAGCAGAGGGGTATCTCTTTTATCCGGAAAAACTTTCCGCCCGGGCCGCCTTGCTCCGGGAGCTGCTGGCAGAGGAGTTTCCGGCATTTGATATGATGGATCCAACATTCGATTCTTATACAGGAAGAACTCTTTCCGGAGTATCAGCCGTTGTCAACCGTCAGAGTTCCGGGGTCATCACCCCTTACGATATGAGAGAGGGTATTTCCTGGCATGGGGAATTCGATGATGAGAATCTTTATATTACAGTCTGCGGTACAGCGGACAGGCAGTTTTCTCTTGTGATCGAACCCTGCAGACTGTGGACGCCTTTTCAGGTCGATTTTCTCTCGAGAGATGCCTTCTATTGTCCGGATGCAGTTTTTACCACCGAACCGGAACTGATTGTTAATCGGGATGAAAATAATACGCAGATTGTTATCCCCCTTGAAATTTTTTCCAGATTCATCCGTAAAGGCTTCCCCATGCGGATGAACATCTACGGCAAAGATTTTCACTGGGTTTCTCCGGATCCGTGGCCTTCAAGACTGCAGCACGGCACATTCAACCCTGCCGCAGCCGGATGGCTTGTGTTTAATTAAGAACTGATCGTTGTTGTTTTACCGGTGCTGTGACCAAACACATTGTCCGGCGCTGCATCATTTTTTCACAAGATAAGATGAGGAAGAATAATGAAACTGAAAGAAAAATTCTGGTTGTGGGGCCAAAGCCCCAATTCCCATTACGGTTACGGGTTCGGAGATTCCCGAATGACTGCCGTTGAAGGCTGTATGTTTTTCGGAATCGAACGCTGCTGCCGGGTAGCAATGCGGGGAAATCCTGCCCCGCCCTTTGATCAGGAATCCCTGGCAATGCTTCCTTTGAAAGAGGTAGTCTGGTCAATTGTCGGAGCAGGCGGCATGGCCAACCACAATGACGGCAAAGGTGATCTGGATGAAGTGATCCGTCAGGCCAAGATGTTCCCCAATGTGACCGGCGGTGTGCTGGATGACTTTTTTGTTTCCGCCGAGCGCCGTGCTGCTTTCAATCCGCAGATCGTTGCCGATATGCGGACCCGTATGCAGCAGGAAACCGGACGGGATATGAAACTTTGGGTGGTGGTCTATGAAAATAATCTTGAGCTGCCCATCCGTGACCATCTTAATGCTTGCGATGTCGTTTCATTTTGGACCTGGAAAAACGCAGAAAATCTGAAAGATGCCGAGAAAAATTTTGAAACACTCAGAGAGATGACTCCCGGCAAGATCCACATGAACGGTATGTATCTCTATGACTACGGCAACCGTCAGCCCCTGCCCCTTGATTTGATGAAGCAGCAGTGTGCATTGTACGAAAAATTGCTGCTGGACGGCCGTTCTCAAGGTTTGATTCTTTGTTCCAACTGCTGTGCCGACGTAGGTCTTGAAACCTCTTTGTGGACTCGTGACTGGCTCCGCGAGATCGGAGAAACCGAAATCTGACCGCCGTAAGAATCCAGCTTCTTCACACATCCCGTGAGGTTTTAACTTCACGGGATGTTTTTATCTTTTCCTACCTCAAAGAAATGACTTCAGGGAGGCTCTCTGACTACTTTGAACAATTCAGAGGGCGCATTAAATACCAGTTGGATATCCCTTCCAAGATCTTCCGTGCAGAAGTGGAAGATGTGGTCAAATTCTTTAATCCTGCCCCCACGTAGCGCCTGGTGGAGCTGGCTTACAAAACCGCCGGTGCCGGGACGGAAAACTCCGCACCCTCTTTGAAGACCTTCAGCGCGCAAAAGAGTGGGCAGACCGCGAAAGCCGTCCCATGCAGTTTCAGGATCTCGCCCTCGCCGTCGATTGGCGCAAATCAGGCGGCGTCTGGCCGGAGGAATAAGATGAACCCTGTCGCTATTCAAATTATGCGCCGCCAGCTTAGACTCAATGAAGCCCGGTATCGGAGTGTGCTCAGAAACGCAGGCGGTGTCAGCTCCTCAAAAGAGTTGACCGATGCTGGCGCACGCAAGGTCTACGAGGAAATGTGCCGCATGGCACAGGCTTCGACTCCGGCGGCCCGGTATGTCTGGGTGTTGTGGAACTCTTTGCAAAACTTTCTCCCCGCCAAAGAGCGAAACGGCGCCTATCTGGTGGGCTTCATAAGGAAATGTGTCCCCACCGCCGCAGGCATCAGTGATTTGTCGCAGCTTTCAATCCTCACCCCCGCCGAACTGCACAAGACAATCGAAAGCCTTAAAATAAGGATTGAAAACGAAAAACAAAAGATGGCAGATGTCCCCTTTTAACATCCCCAAATCCCACCTGGTGAAGATAACAATTCACCGGGATTTTTTTGTGCCGAAAGCATAAAAAAAAGTGGGGTTTCCCCCCACGCTCCGCACATTCAATATCAAGCCCGGCACACTCGCCAATTCCCCCCAATCCACCGCCCGGCACATTAAAATCGCCCCCAGTGTGTAAAATCCCCTTCCACCTTATTCCGCCTCATTTCAGGTAATGCCAGGTGTTTAAAGGAGATTCTCTTTTATACCGTGTAAGGAAAGCGCAATAAAAAACGGCACCATTCTGATCCCTGAAGGATCAACGGACTGCGCCGGAACCGCTGACGCAGGCAAAAAAAATGCCGCTTGCTCAGGGAACAAGCGGCAGTGTTTGGGCAATTATTCTGAACGCAGCACGGTAATGGGGTTCTGCTGGGCCGCCTGCCAGGCGGGATAAGTTCCGAAAATCACACCCACGATACAGGAAATGGCAAGAGCCAATACGATGCTCCACCAGGAGTAAATCGTTTCCATACCGCTGTAATTGGTAATGATCTGTCCCAGACCGACACCCAAAAGAATGCCGGTGATACCGCCGGAAGTGGTCAAAAAGACTGTTTCAATCAGAAATTGCAGCAATATATCCGACTTCTGGGCCCCGAGAGCCCGGCGGGTACCGATTTCCTTGCGCCGTTCGTAGACACTTGCCAACATAATGTTCATAATGCCGATACCGCCCACCACCAGAGAAATGGCAGCGATGGAACACATCACAATGGTAAAGATGTTCTGGGTACGTTCCCGCTGGCGCAGAAGTTCCAGAGGCACCACCATACCCCAGTCTTTGGTGGCATCGTGCATCTTTTCCAGATAACCTGCAATACGTTTGGAGGTGTTGTCGATGAAGAAAGTGTCATTGACCTTCACAAGAAAGAGGTCATATTCCACCCGTGTGATTTTGAACTGCCGTCCTTCCCTCAGAAATGTGTAATCCTTGAAAAGGGTTTTGGCTGTGGTCATAGGGATCAAAATCATATCGTTCTGACCGCCCACTTCAGGCAGCTGGGTGGCATAAGGGTTGTCAAGGATACCGATGACCCGGAATACGTGATCCCCGATCCGCAGATTGCTGCCGATGATATTTTTGTCACCCAGGGTAAAAAGTTTGTGTTTCACACTCATACCGATGACACACACTCTTGAATTGTTGTCAAAGTCGATCTTGCTGAACCAGCGGCCATCTACGATCTCTGCGGATGTTTCATCCAGAAATGCCTGGTCACTGCCCACCAGTTTCAAGTCCATCCGCTGAAGCCCTTTCAGGACCTTGTTGCGGGTGTCAAAGAGGGCTGTGATCCGTTCCACGTTGTCCATACGGGAAATGTGGCTGCGATCCTGTTCAGTGAGTCCGAACCGCTCCATCACACTGGCGTTATCGCTGGAACTTTCGCTTTTCCCGTCAATCGGGGGACGGCGGGAAAAGACGATGATCTTGTCGATACCCATAGCTTCGATCTGGGCAAGAGCAGAGTGCTTGGCCCCTTCGGAAATAGCCAGCATAGCAATCACACTGCCCACACCGAAAATAACGCCCAGCGAGGTCAGCAAAGAACGCATCTTGTGCAGCAGAAGATTGCGGAAAGACATACTGATCAAATCCCGGACGAGCATCATTTGGCCACCTCCTGTTCCTGCTGCTGCTGACGGGCGATTTCCCACTCAAAAAGCCGGTTGTCGATACGGCCGTCCCGCAGACGGATGATTTTATCATAATGAGGCCCCAGAGCCGGGTTGTGAGTCACCATAACGATGGTCACATTCTGTTCCCGGTTCAATTCGTGAAAAAGGTCCATAATTTCATTACTTGTTTTTTCGTCAAGGTTTCCGGTGGGTTCATCAGCCAGAATAAAGGCGGGACTGTTGCTCAAAGCCCGGGCAATGGCGATACGCTGACATTCACCGCCGGAAAGCTGTGTAGGCTTATGTCCGAGACGGTGTCCGAGGCCGACCCGCTTTGCCAGCTCAAGGGCCCGTTTGGAACGGACTCTCCCCGGGACTCTGGCATAAAGCATAGGGACTTCGATATTCTGTTCCACGGTCAGAGCGGGGAATAAATTGAAACTCTGGAAGATAAAGCCGATTTTCCGGTTGCGGATCGTTGCCTGTTCCACGTCAGAAAGACCGCTGACATCGATTCCTTCAAGGAGATATTGGCCGGATGTGGGTACATCAAGCATACCCAGGATATTCAACAATGTGGATTTACCTGAACCGGAAGTACCGATAAACCCCACAAATTCCCCTCTTTCGACCTGTGCATCGATCCCTTTCAAAACCGGAACCTGCAAGTCGCCTGTGATATAGGTCTTGCGGATATCTTTCAAATGAACGATAGTCTGCGGCTCAGCCATTATTTGCCATCCTGACTTTTCTGATAGGGACGATAAAGGTAGACCACATCATCTTCCTTCAGACCGGATTTGATCTGGACGAAGTTGTCGTTGGACTCGCCGATTTCAACAGTGACCTCCTGGGGACCGCCCAGACCGGAACGGTAAACAAAGAAACGGTCGTTTTCTTCAAAGACAGCTTCAATGGGGACAAAGAGCACTTTGGGGATGACCTTTGTAACCACGTGGATCTGAACCGACATACCGTTGACCAATTTTGAGGACTGTTTATTCAGTTTCAATTTAGTCTTGTAGATCTTGGGGGAAGCACTGTCCCAAGAAACCATATTGACAGGGAGTGTGGCGATGTGTGAAATGGTGGCTTCAAATTTTTCACCCGGCAGCGAGTCCGGTGTGATGGTCGCTTTGTTGCCCACCTGTACCTTGGAGCGGAACTGTTCGGGCAGGTCAAAGTCAACCACCAGATTGGACATTTCAGGAATGGTGATCAGCACCTGTCCGCGGCCCACTTCGATACCCAGTTTAACGTCGATATTGCCCCAGCGGCGGTCGGGGTCACCGTAGATGACAACGCCGTCTTCGGGAGCCCGCCACTCCATCATAGGCATATATTCTTTGTAACGCTCAAGCTGTTTCGTCACCCAGCGGACCCGGCGGCGCAGGTTTTCCATAGATTTGCGCTGCTGAATGGCTTTGGACTCTGTGGAAATCCTGACCTTTTGCAAGGTCAATTTGGCCTGGTCGTAAGCATTGACCAGACGGAGAAGCTGGCTGGGGTGATCGTAGCGACGGAACACTTTGAAGTTGTCTTCGGCATTGGAGAGAGCGTTTTCCGCCTTGTCGATTTTTGCCTGCTGTTTATCGAGAGCAGCCTGACGGACTTCTTCGGCGTTCTGGGTGGAAGTCGCTTCATATTGCTTGTCCCGTGCTTCCCGATAAGTATCTTCTTCTGTTTTGAGAGCATCTTCGGCTTCAGTGATGGCAAGTTCAAGGGAGTCCCGTTTGTTGATCCGCTCAAAGCGGCGGTATTTCCGCAAAGCGTCATCGGCCTGTGAAAGTTTTTCTTCAGCATCCTGAAGTGCTGCGGCGTTTTCGCTTAGGATCACACGGTAGTTTTCCTTTGCCAAGTCCAATTCTTTGCTCAGGTTGTCCTGTTCAATCTCAAAGTTTTCGATTTTTTCAAGCAGATCGTCGGTTTCAAATTTTGCAAGCAGATCGCCTTTTTTGATTTTGGTGTTTTCGTCGATGACCCAGATCAGTTTGGTTCTGTGGTTGGCCTGTAAAGCAAGTTTATGCTTTTTACTGGCATTGATATAACCGCCCTGCTGAAGACCGATAACAAGATCATCACGGCGTACCTTGAAAGTACGGTCCATATCATCATTGTTTTCCGTTTTTTTGTCAGATGCCTGAGCGGCATTTTTGCGGGGCAGATAGACACCGAAGTAAACACCGCAACATCCGGCGATCAGCAGGAGTATCCCGGCGAAGATGAAAAGTTTTTTACGTGTCAGTTTCATTTTGCGGCGGCCTTTTTACCTGTTGCCCGGGGGGCGGGGGTTGTTTTGGGGGCAGCGGCCTTTTCAGGGGCAGGCTTTGCCTTGGGAGCAGCGGCCTTTGCGGGGGCAGGCTTTGCCTTGGGGGCAGCGGCCTTTTCAGGGGCAGGCTTTGCCTTGGGAGCAGCGGCCTTTGCGGGGGCAGGCTTTGCCTTGGGAGCAGCGGCCTTTTCAGGAGCAGCTGTGTTTTTGAAAGCCTGTGAAAGATCTTTGAAAAAGTCTTCCCGCTTTTCTGCCTGTTTTCCGGGGATGGTGTCCCCCATATCTTTGAAAAGATTAATCAGTGCGGACTCGTGGAGCGGATTGCTCTTGGCACTCTGGAGCATATCGCCGTACAGTTCGCTGGTGGTGGCTGTGTTGTAGGGGTTGTAGAGCACGCCGTTCTGATCCTTTTCGGCAGGGATAATGTGCACCTTGAGGAAGAAAATCAGCTGAGTAACTTCCTGGGTTGCATTTTTTCCTTTAAAGAGTTCTCCCAGAAAAGGCAGGTCGCCGAGGATCGGGATTTTTTCTTCTTCGAGAGCGGTACGGCTGGAGTAAAGCCCTCCCATCATCACCACCTGCTTGTCATAAAGGCGCAGGAAACTTTCGATACTGCGGACAGCGATCACAGGCACAGAGTAAGCAGAACCGCCCACAGCGATCTGTTCATTTTTGGTGATGCTGGAAACCTGAGGCCAGAGGCGCAAGGTAACGCAGTCATCGTTGATCATCTGGGGTTCGACTTCCAGTTTCACCCCCACGCTTTTGTACTTTGTGGACATCTGCAAGGTGCTGCTGGTGGAGTTGGCTTCCTGGATAGGAATATCCTGACCGGTAACGATCCGGCTTGTTTCATTGCGTGAAAGCAGAATGTTGGGAGCAGAAAGGATCTTGGCATCCTGAGCCATCTGAAGCCATTTGAAAGAGATATCCAGCTTGTCCTTGCCGGTGAGGGGATTGAAGTTGCCGCCCAATCCGGAAGCAGGCTGGGCTGTTGCCCCCGGCACCTGAGTTGTGGCACCGAAGGTGCTGCCGCCGGTGGTGTAGTTGATGGAAAGGTTACGGAGTGTTTCGTCTTTGAAAGTGACTTCCACGACTTTTGCTTCGATCAGCAGCTGAGCTCCGGGCACGTCCAGGCCGCGCAGGATCTCAAGATAGGTATTGATTTCCTTGTCGGGTGCATTGAGGACCAGCATATTTTCTTCTTTGACCTGTTCGATGAGAACGGTACCCACAACCACGCCGTCAAGGGCTTTGTAGAGCCGTTCCGCTTTGCTGAAGCGAGGGCGGAAAATCAGGACGGAACGGTTGTTTGCCCCCTTGATGATCCGGTGGTAGGCAGGCTGAAGTTTTGGGCGTTTGATTGCCATAGCCGGGAAGGTTGCATCGGTTGAAAACATTTCAGAGAGGGAACGGAGGACACTTTGCACATTCTTCCGGCCCTGTTCGATATCCTTCAATGTCCGGATGACGGGAGGAAGTTCGTTTGCGGCTCCTTCTGCCCCATAGGCAGGCAGGGCAAGCACAAGAGACAAAAGAACTGCACTGAAACAAGCTGTACGTTTTCTTAACATTTTTCAAGATTTCCTTATGATTATATTTTTTATCTAACTAAAAAGTTATCTTCAAAAAATAACCTCAAAACTCTTTTATTTCAAGTGATAAAGTGAAAAAAAAACAAACATCTTGCAAAATTTTCTTTTTTAGCATCTTGTTTACGTCGTCCTTCGTCATTTTTATTAAGAAAATGGCGGCTGGAAATTTCTTGACAACTTCAACCACCTGAGTCTGTGTGTATTCGTTTTTTTTCAGTCCTTTCTCTTGTTTATTTTTTCTGCGATTTCAAGGTCCGCATTTTCACCTGCGAAAGCTCCGCCTGCCATACCGCCGATAAATCAGATTTTTTCTGTATCTCTGTATTCAGAGCGGAGCTTCATCAGAAGTTTCCCGAGATTATCCATTCCTCTGTTACCGCATTTTTCGCAAGAACAACAGCCCCGGAAATTATTATGCCAGTAATTGCCTTCGATCAATTCTTCTTCTCCGGTAGAAATCAGTTGCTGTTTCAAACCCTCATCGGAAAATTTTATCCGGAGCAATTCTTCCATCACTTCAAGTTTGACCATATCCCAATCGTTGGGGCTGTTGCAAAACCTCAAAAAAGGTGAGCAACAGCCTTTTTCTATTGTTTGAGCAGAAAGTTGGAGGTATAATAAGTTATGATAGGAGAAAATCATAGCTTATTTTACAAATTCTCAAGGCTA
>SUWB01000063.1 GCA_015061745.1 Lentisphaerota bacterium
TCTGGGGGCAGGAAGGATTGAGAAAAAAAGGGGGGATTATGTTCTGTGTTATGACAAGGCAGAACGAAAGAATACAGAAATTCCCTTTGCGGCTTTTAGAGGGCTTTGCATACGGGGCGTATTATTCCCCGTTTTATTGATTTGAGTTTTTACAGCATCCCCATACCGGGAACAGAGCTTATTCAAAAAGCCAGGTGGAAAGGTAGCGTTCGCCGGAATCGGGCAGGATGACGACGATTCTTTTATTGGAGAACTCTTTTTCTTTTGCAAGTTCCAGTGCGGCATAGAGGGCGGCTCCGCCTGAAATACCGATGAGGATGCCTTCTTTAACGGCGGCTTCCCGGGCGGTACGGGCAGCATCTTCTGCAGTGACGGGGATGATCCTGTCGATGAGTTTGACATCCAGCACTTCAGGAATGAAGTTGGCTCCGATGCCTTGAAGTTTATGGGGGCCGGCACTTCCTTTTGACAGGAGCGGACTGTCGGCGGGTTCCACGGCGATGATCTTGATGCCGGGAATATGTTTCATCAGGAATCTTGCGGTTCCAGTCAAGGTTCCACCTGTGCCGACTCCGGCCACTAAAGCCGCCGCTTCACCGTCGGTGTCAGCCAATATTTCGGGACCTGTTGAACGTTCGTGGGCATCAGCGTTGGCTCCATTGCTGAACTGCTGCGGGATAAAAGAGCCGGGATTTGCTTTTTGGAGTTCTTCTGCTTTGGCGATAGAGCCTGCCATTCCTTCTGCTCCCGGAGTCAGGACGATTTCCGCCCCGTAGGCGGCCAGGAGCTTGCGTCTTTCAATGCTCATTGTGTCGGGCATAGTAAGACAGAGTTTGTACCCTTTGACAGCGGCAGCGATAGCAAGACCGATGCCCGTGTTGCCGGATGTGGGTTCAATAATCAAAGCTCCTTTTTTCAGAAGCCCCGCCTTTTCAGCGGCTTCTATCATTGCAAGCCCCGGACGGTCTTTGGCACTGGAACCGGGATTGAAACTTTCAAGTTTAGCCACGACTTCAGCGGAACTGTTGTTCATTTTATTGATCCGCACCAGCGGCGTATTGCCGATGGTACCGAGGATATCTGAACAGATCTTGGACATAATATTTCTCCTGATTAAAAGATGCTTTTCCTGAATATAACATCAGGAAAGCAAATTTTCAATCAAAAAATACCGAAATTACCTTATTTTCCCGTAGCCGAGAGAGTATGACTGCACTTCCACACCTTGACCTTATGGGGATCTTTATCAGGATAAGGGTCCTCAAAGATCAGTTCAAGAGTAGCATCACCGCTTCTGCGCCAGAACAACAAGCTATGGGTGTCTTCAGAGAAGTCAGCCCTGATCCTCAGAGGATCGCCGGGGGTGAAAAGTTCGCAGAAATTTCCCTCAAACTCACCGGGTTTTCCGAAGATCCATTCCGGTCTCGGCTTGCCTTTCCGCAGATACATCCGGCTCTTTTCCGCCGCAGTCTCCTCAAAAGAAGCCGTCTTCCTGCCGCTCCATTTTTTGCCATCCTTTTCGGCGATCAGATGGGTCATCCGGTAGCGGAAGAAACGGCACTCTTTCGCGGGAGTCACTGTTATATGGAACTGCAGCTGTTTCCTGTCACGGAAGATCTTGATGCTTTTTTCGATGACCAATCCGTCATAAGCGTAATGTTTGACCTTGTTTTCCATCTTGACAACAACGCCGTCAGATGTAAAATTTACATCGGTCAATTCAAGGGGGAGTTCCCTGAAAAAGAGTGAATGAGGTTCAACAAAGGAATCTATCCCCACTGCAGCGGCAATAAGCTCTTTGCCGCTGCTCCAGCGGCCGCTGCCGTTGCGCTGCAGATCGATGAGCAATGCCTGTACCGGAGTCGTCACCAGCAGGCGGCTTCCCTGAGGAACGACAGAGATCCCGTTCTGACTGCGGGCCTTGAACCTTGCCGCCATTTTTTCACCGGCAAGGCGGTGTTTTTCCCTTACGGAAGCAACGTTGAAAAGAGGAAAATTTCCCCCTTTCCCCGTATCGAATTCAAGGATGGTAAATCCCAGAGGAGCAAGTTCCAGCGTAATGCCCTGCAGAAGTTCTTTCTGACTCCAGCGTGTTTTTCTGCCGTCGGGAGAAAGGAGCTTTTTCTGTACAAACTCCCGGACTTCATACCTTTTGCCGTCGGAGTCATTTTTCTTCAAGAGTGCAAAGCAGCTGTTATTGGGGCTGTTGTTGAGCAAGAGAACCATATATCCACTTGACGTCTTTCTGGCAACACAATAAAGCTCCTGCCGCCGCTCTGAAGATATGACAAAAGGAGTCCGTTCCGGCAGAGAGGAGTTTTTGAAAGGCTCCTCAAGGCGGCTGATAAGGGTCATCACCTTTTTGCACGCCGCAAGGTAGGAACCGTCCATACGGTAGAGACCGCTGCCGAGAACCACATCTTTGATCCCCGCAAAAAAGGCGGCCAGTATCTGCATCTGTGTCCGTTCAGGATAATACCCCTCCATAGTCTTATTGCTTCCCCAGCCCGTATCGAGAATGGGCCACAGCGGTTTCTTCAGCAAACGGGCCGCCCGTTCCTGACGGAGGTAGAAGTAGACATTTTTACCGTAGTTCATCATCATCTGCACATCCACATAGCGATCCATAGCACAAAGGTCGATACCGAATTCCCTGCGGTAGCGTTCCGCTTCATCGGCCGCAGGCATAGCCTTGGTCACAACGGCAAAACGGGCGGAAGGATTAAACTTTTTCAATCCCCTTGCCATAGCCCCCATAATCTCTGCACGCTGTTCATTGCGGAAGTCGATCCACTGTTTTTCGTGTTTCTTCAGGATTTCACGGGGCGGAAGTTCTTTGAGTCCGTAACGGGCGGAAAAGGCAGCGATACACGCCCGGCAGAAGCAGGAAGCGGTCACAGCATAACGGTTGATGGAGGCATAAGGCTCATAATCCACGCCCACCAGAATATTTTTCTGTGCCAGCAGAGCTTTGCGGGAAGAACGTCTGATGCGTTCGGCGTAGTAATCCGCTTCCCCTTTCAACAGAGCCGAGGGGCAAAGCAATGTCCCGATATTCCCCCCGGCAATCCCTTTGGCCCGGGGAAGTTTGCTGTCGCCGTCGACGGTATAAGGAGCTTCGGCGGCAGTAAAGTCCAGAAAGTAAGGCCACCGCACACCCGCCACAGGATTGCGGCTGCCGCTGAACCCTGACTTCTGCCAGTTCTGCAGGATGTTTTCAGCGATACTCCCTTTTCGGACGGTAATTCTTGACAGGGGATGGATACTCCAGCTCCAGAGACGGAAATCCCGGGGTGAACGCATATCTGCTTTGGGAATGATCCTGACGGGAAGAGCGTATATCTCCTTTTTGCTGCCTGTTTCAAGCGTCAGCTTGAGGGTGAAGTTGTCAGGAGTTCCCGGGGCAGGCTGAAACAAAAGAGCATTGGCGGAATCTTTCCAGTTGACCGTTTCCGGGAGGATGAACTCTCCCGAAACTGAGGGCAAATACCGTTTCATTCCCTTTGAGCCGTCAGCCATAAAGAGCTCCAACCTGACTGTGGAAGGAACGGAAACCTTCAATTTCACTGGTTCCGCAAACTGGGCAGAACGGGAAAGAATGATATAGCCGCCGCATCCTTTTTCAACGGTATAAGGGGCACCCGGCGAACAGAAACCGGGGGCAAAACGGAACTTGCCGCCGTCTTTTTTATCAGCCTTCCGGCTGCCCCGGAGCCCCTTTCCTTTATACTCAGTAAGTTTCGGAGAAGACACTTTGAGTTCTCCGCCGGAGTTGTTGCCGTAAAGGGTGAAGCGGATCTCCAATTCGCTGGTTTTCAAAGGGTCATTGGGAGTCAGAAGCACCTCCACACGCTGAAATCCGGGAGCAGCACCGGAAAATTTCCGCAGCGTAAAGGATTTGGGTTTGGCCGTCCCCTTATTGCGCCAGTAGCAGTGAACCAGGGCTTCACCATTTTTGATTCCTTCTGTGGAAATATCGGCCGTCAGGAGATACTGTTTGTCTCCCGCAGCTGGAAGACGTACACAGGCTGACACCCTTTTCTTGCCCCGATCCTTGAGGGTAAAGGTATTTTTTTCAATTTTCCCCGGAATGTGCCAACGGCACAAAGGAGCCTTTTTTCTGTCAAAAGAGATGAGAGAACCGGAAAAAGCAGAAAAACAAAGTCCCGCTCCCAGAAACAGTGTTATAAAGTATTTCATTACGGCTTCCTTCCCATACAGAAATAGGGTTCAAAAGAGTCAAGAGTGATAAATATCTCTTTCAGTAAAGAAACGTGACCGTCTGCCCAGAGGATATTGGCTTTTTTCACAGGATGGCGGCGGTGGATACGGTAGGATTTATCAAGAGAATTGATACTGGTGTAATCACCATCCAGTACCACGATGGTGTCAGAGGGATAATGCACTCTTCCCGAATGCTGCTCTGCCACACCCACATCTCCCGGCAGGCGGTTGTTCCAGCCGTTGTACCACTCGTTATAGATGTAGGAGTTGTAACGCCCCGCAGAATAACGGCCGGGCTCCGTATCAGTATCACGTCCGGGAAAATCATTGGCTTTGTGATCGGGGCATTTGAAAATGCCTGTCGTACAGAGATCGGCATTGTAGCCATTCATATACTTGCCGTAGTTCAGAAACATTGCCCAGTTGGGAAAACCGGATTTGTATTTGACACCGTAATACATCTCATCACCGTACCTGGCAGGGGGATAGTAGGTAAGATCAGTGGTGTACTGGGCAAAACTTTGTCCTATCTGTCTGGCATTTCCGGCACATTGAGAGGTCTTGGCCCGGGCTCGGGCCTGCTGCAGAGCAGGCAGCAGCATAGAAGCCAGAATGGCAATGATAGCAATAACAACCAGAAGTTCGATCAAGGTGAAAGGAGCCGGGGAAGGAAGGGAACCCTTTTTGAAAAAAGGTTCTCCCTTCCTTCCCCGGACCCCATCCATCCTTGCCAAAAACTTTTGGTGGATTGCCGTTTTTGCATCCGCAAAACCGACAATCCCGCATTTTGAAGAATTGCAACGGCAAGTATTAAAGCAAGAGGCAATTTTTCGCAAGATATAAACACATATTTGACAAGTTTTGCTCACCAATAGCTCGATCAGCGTGAATGCTGATCGAATGAAGCACGGCTTCGCCGTATGAAGCATTTTCCTGCGGAAAATATGAAGCACCCCGTTGGGGTATGAAGCACTTGCTTCGCAAGCATAATAAGGCATTTTTTTGTTCTTTTTTTTCAGATAATACAGGGACAGAACACATATTTGACAAGTTTTGCTTACCAGAAGTTCGATCAGCGTGAATGTGTAACGGAAGCAGTGGTAAAAGTGTGAAGTGTACCTTTGCAGGCACGGAGATGTGTTGCTTTTGTTTCGGTCTGACATTTTCACCCTCCTGTCTAATTGTCTATATACATTTCAAACGCAAAGTATACCTATAATTTACCACAGTTGAAGTAAATTGCAAGCGATTTCAAATAGTTAAGAAGCAAAAAAGAGAAAATTTCTTTCTTTTGTACAGAAAATGCTTGACAATGAAGATAGTAGACATTATATTAATAACAGATAGACATTTTAAAAAAAGGAGATCGTATGCCCCCCAGATATATACAGATCCGAGACGAATTGGTCAGGCGCATCAAAGGTGATTTCTATTCCGACCGTCAGCTGCCGTCTGAAATATTGCTGGCCCGGGAATTTCAAGTCAACCGGAACACCTTGCGGCGTTCCATAAGTGAACTGGAAAAATCGGGATTGGTGTGGCGGATCCCCGGCAAAGGGACTTTTCTCTATGATCCCGGTCATTTGCCGGAAAAGGAGGTCTGTTTCAACTTCCGTCTGTGGAGCGGCAGTATTTTCTGCCGGCGTTACCAGGAACTGGCCGGGAGCTACCGGGGAATATTTGATGAATTTTCCCGCCGTTATCCCTGGATCAAGGTCAATATCGAATTTTTCCAGCTGACCAACTCCTCTCTGACCTATCACCCGGAACTTATGGACTGCTCAAAGCCCACAGTTTGTCTGCTCAATTACGCCGCTGACCACGCCCGGATGGGACATCTGCTGGAAGTGGGGAAATATCTGGACGAAGAGGATCACCGTCCGATAGATTCCCGTTTGCTGCTGCGCCACTGCGGGCCTGACGGCAAACGCGCTCTTTACAGCATCCCTTTTGCAACTTGCGTGGGCGGAGCCGCGTACAGAAAGGATTTTTTTGAAGCTCCGGGGAAAAAACCTTTTTCCCCGCCTGAAACCTGGGCGGAAATGCTGCAGCTCGCTGAAAAGCTCAAAGAGGAAAATCTGAACACTTCGCCCATTGAACTGGAGTTTTTGCTCTGGCGGGGCTCTATGAGCCGTTATCTGCCCTATTTGTGGAATGGTGAAACTTCAGAAAATCTGCGGCTCAATGCTCCGGAAATTGATCCTGCAAAGTGGCGGAATGCACTGGAGTTTTTCAAAAACCTCTACCCTTTCCGCAACCGGGAAGGTGAAAAATCTCCGTCTCCGTTGAAACTTGCCTGTCTGCCCAATACTCTGGGGGATAAGTGGCATTTTTTCCCTTATCCCCGCATATCACGGGCACACCGTCACATAACCTATCTCAATCCTCACTCTCTGGGATTCAGCAACAACTTTGCTTCCACTGCCCCTTTACGCAAGGTCATCCCTCTGCTGGTGCGCTTTATGCTGGAACCGGAAACCCAGCTGCGGATTTTCCGGGATCTGAAATTGATGCCGGCCAGAACAGGACTTTTTGCCGATATGGAAGCCATCGACCCCGAAATGGCACGCATCTGCGATTACGGTGCAAAATACGGAGTCACCGCCTTTGATGTCCCTGAAAGCGATGAGCTTCACGAAGCACTCCACGCTATGTCAGTCCACGCCGCTGCGGGAATCAGCTCTGTTTCAGCAGCCATAAGAGAGGCCCGGGAAAAACTTGAGGGCAGGATCACGCCATTGCCGCATTGATTTCACAGGGTTTTACAGCAGAGGCCGTGCCAGCATAGATTCGTAAATATCAATATAGTGCCGTGCCGTCACATCGTGATTGAATCTGCGTTTGGCGTTGCGCATAACAGTGGCAATGGCCCGTTCTTTGGTTTCTGCGGGCAATCCGTAGAACCGCATTGCCTCATCCACCGCCCAGCGCAATCCGTTGGCATCGTAATCCCGGAAAACAAAGCCGTTTCCGGTATTTTCGTTAAAGTTGTAATGTTCCACCGTGTCGTGAAGCCCCCCTGTATCCCGGACAATGGGCAGAGTCCCGTAATATTGAGCTGTCATCTGCGGCAGTCCGCAGGGTTCAAAGCGGGAAGGAACAAGCACAAAATCCGACGCAGCAAAGCCCAGATGTGAAAGAGTTTCGTCAAAGTCGCAGACCGTCACCCGGTCATAAAAATCGTGGAACGCCACAATGTCACGGAAAATCTTTTGATGACTGCCGTTGGCAACAATGGCAATCTGCAGATTTTTGTCATAATAGCGGTGGACCAGATCATACATAATCTCTGCCAGAAGCTGACACCCTTTCTGCACCGGATCAAGACGGTTCGGCCAGAAAAAGAGAGGCGCATTCTGATCGACAAGCAAACCTGTTCTGGATTGGAAAGCGATCTTGTTGACCTGTTTTGCCTGCCGGTGGGTGTCGGCGTTGTAACAAACTTCAAGGGCGTTGTCCGTTTCGGGATTTTCGGCTTCATCAGGAGAATTGAGGATCCCTCCGGCACAGCCGGAATAGTATTTGGCGGCGATTTCATTCCTTATCTGAGGAGCGATGAAATCGTGGCATCCGTCAACGATCTCACGCAGAAAGGTGGGACTGACCGTATTGATGAAGTGAGCTCCGAAAATACCGCTGGTCAGCAGATCCACCGGATTGGAAGAACGGGTTTCCTCATAGTTGACAGGAGGACGTTCATAATAGAGATTCTGCCAGAATGCCGCCGTATCCAGCCCCCGGTCTTCAATATTTTCCAGCGTCACTTTGCTTGTGTGGATATTGTGGACCGTAAAGAGACAGGGGATCCCCATACGCCGGGCAGCTCCGGGGATCAGCCCCGTCATCCAGTCGTTGCAATGGATCAGATCCGGCTGAACAGCAGGAATGATGTTGTTCAAAACTTCCCGCTGAAACGCCACTGCCTGTTTGAAACTGTCGTCAGAATAGCTGCTGTACACCGTATCCCGGTAATAAAAGATCCTGTCTTCTGCCAGATGGATACGGGAACTGCTGTTGAAGTGCATCATATAGGCCCGGACTTCATCGCTGACCATATTGCCCAGGTCGACGTGAAACATTCTCCGGTAGTGAGGCAGTGCCACGTGCACATCGGCACCGCAGCGAAAGAGGGCTCCCACCAGAGAAGCCGAAACATCTGCCAGTCCTCCGGCTTTGGCCCGGAGACGGTTTGCCATATTGCCCATTCCGGGGGGCAGAGAAGTTATTTCAGGTGTCACCACCAGGATACGGGGTGAATTTTTTTTCTTTTTCATCTTGCAGAACCTTTTTTCAAGAACTCAAATTTACTCCTGAACCGGCCAGCACATAAAACTGGGGATACTGTTGTCCCAATCGCTGCCTCCTGCTTTGATCCGGGCGGTCAGCCCGAACCGGCCTGCTTCGCGGCATTCGACGGTACATTCATAGATGTAAGTGCCGTTGCCCTGATTTGCCACCATTGCCATAGGTTCACAGCGGCTTGCGATCATATCGTTGTGAGCGTCCACGGTGCCGTAGTAGGCATCCACTTCCACGTCCGCAGGTGAAAGTCCTCCGAGAGTGACCTGAGCCTGCACCCGGAAACGGTCCCCCACGTGCATATCTTCCAGAGTGGAATCGAGAACTCTGGGAAAAGAAATGCTCATACGGCCGTTGGAAAAGTTATCGTCCAGTTTTGCTTTGATTTCCACCAGTTCCTGTGCCCGGGCAGCACCGTTGGCGGTCAGGCTTGAAAAGGCCGCAGCCGCAGGACGGTAGAAATCCCGGTCATATTCCTGCACCATACGGGTGCTGGAAAAAGTCCCGAGACCGGTGATGATAGATTCTTTCATCCGGGCGATCCAGCGGCGGGGCAGTTCGCCGTCGGTCCGTTCATAGAAACAGGGAATGATCTCGTTTTCGAGGATATCAAAGAGATTGGCTGATTCAAAGTTATCCCGGTCATCATCGGAATTGTAGTATTCATTTCCGGCAATGGCCCAGCCGTTGGAGCCGTTGTATCCTTCGGCCCACCAGCCGTCGAGGATACTGCAATTCACAACGCCGTTGATAGCGGCTTTCATTCCGGAAGTTCCGCTTGCTTCCTGTGGACGGCGGGGGGTGTTGAGCCAGACATCCACGCCCTGCACCAGAGCCCGGGCCATACCGATGTCGTAATTTTCAAGAAAAATGAATTTGTCCTGCACCTGTTCTTCCCGGGCGAACTGGATGAGTTCTTTGATAAGCTGTTTGCCTCCTTCATCGGCGGGGTGGGCTTTTCCGGCAAAGATGAACTGCACCGGCCGGCGGGTATCTTTGAGCAGAGCCAGCAGCCGTTGACGGTCGCGCAAAAGGAGTGTTCCCCGTTTGTAAGTGGCAAAACGGCGGGCAAATCCGATGGTGAGAATGTCGGGCTGAAGAATTTGGGAAAGTTTGCCTCCCCGGCCTTCCATACCGCCTCTGAGACTGTGCTGCATCCAGCGTCTTGCCCTGCGGAGCAGAGATTGGCGGCAGAGTTCGTGCGCCATCCAGAGTTCTTCATCGGGCATATTGCGGACAGATTCGGCAAATTTGGGTGAGGTGGGATTTTCGGCCCATTTGGTCGGCAGATATTGGTCAAACAATACGCCGATCCGGGCGGAAACCCAGGAACGGATATGAACACCGTTGGTAATATGGCGGATGGGAATTTCTGCCACAGAACGCTGGGGCCAGAGATGTTTCCACATTGAACGGGCGACTTCGCCGTGGAGTTTGCTGACGCCGTTGCAGTAGTTGGCGGCCAGCCGCAGACCGAAAACGGTCATAGACATTTCCTGAGTGTTTTCACGTTCTCCGATGGCGATCCCCCAGTTGATGACCCGTTCGGTGTCCAACTTTGCTTCTGCGGCAAGGGTGTTGATATAAGGACGCAGCAAATCAATGGAAAACACTTCATTTCCGGCAGGTACGGGCGTATGGGTGGTGAAAACATTGGAACGCCAGACCGTTTCCAGAGCCACGGCGGGGTCATATCCTCTATTGTTCACCAGATGTGAGATACGGGCAAGAGAAAGGAAACCTGCGTGACCTTCATTCATATGGCACACCTGAGGTTCACATCCCAGAGCCAGCAGAGCCTTCACGCCGCCGATGCCCAGCAGGAGTTCCTGATGCAGACGCATCGTTTTGTCTCCGCCGTAAAGCCGCCAGGTGACGGAACGCAGCTCAGGGGGATTCTGAGGAATTTCCGCATCCAGAAGCACCAGGGGCACATTGCCGATACGCAGGATCCAGACTGCGGCGTAAAGCTGCCGGTTTATGAGGGGCACAGAAACGATGATCTCCCGGCCTTCTTCATCTTTGGCCCGTTCAATGGGCAGATCGTGGATCTCTGAAACAGGATAGTGTTCTGTCTGATATCCTGAGCGGTCAAGGACCTGTCTGAAATATCCCTGCCGGTAGAGCAGTCCCACTCCGGCAAGAGGCAGTTTCAGATCGCTGGCGGCTTTGAGGTGGTCGCCGGCAAGCACTCCCAGACCGCCGGAAAAGATGGGGATACTTTCGTGGATACCGAATTCAAGGGAAAAATAGGCAATCGTTCTGTTGCAGAAGTTGTCTTTTTCAGGGATCTGCCGTTCAAATTCATTGCGGACAGCGTGGAGCTGGCGCAGATAGGCGTGATCTTTGGCAAGTTCTTCAAGCCGGTGCTGGGAAACCCGCCGCAGAAAAGTTTTGGCGTTGCCCGAAAGTTCACGCCACAAATAAGGGTCTATGCGGATAAACAGCTCCACGGCCTGCGGATGCCAGCACCACCAGATGTTATTGGCAAGATTTTCCAGAAATTGCAGTTCCGCAGGAATACGGGGGGCTACGTTGAAAAGCTGAAGATTCATAAAAATTTTATTCCCCTGAAATTATTTAGGCTCCACTTTGAGCACACTGTTGAGTTCACCGAAACCGTTGGGGGCAAAGCAGCCGTTGTTTCCGTCGAGCCGCCATTGACCGTCAACGACGAATTTATACTGATATTCTCCCGGTTCAAGGAGCAGACGGCAGGAGTAGAAGCCCTTTTGCTGTTTATCCTTCATCCGTGTGGTCAATTGCCAGTTATTGAAGGAACCTGAGAGGAAAACTTCTTTCCCCGGAGCATCTTCATACACAAAATTGACGGCACGGCGGACGGAAACTTTTTTCTGACTTTTCCTGGTTTCATTCATAGTTGACAGACTCCTTGGCTTAGTGGATATGACACACAGTCCTCACTTTTACAATATACACCGGAAAAAGGGAATTGCAAATTTTTCTGCACTTCCCTTCCCCGGGAGATGCAAGATCCTTTTTTTACCGGAAAACTTACTTTTTCCGGATGAATCGTTCCGGGAAACGCCTGATCAGTTCATCAAGGTCGGCAACTTTCAGGATGCCCAGGGGAATGAAAGAGTGGGGCAGCGGTGCCAGAGGATCAAGGATATGAGCGGTATAGGTGGGGACTTTATCACTTTCCAAATAAAGTTTCACCGGGATCTTGCTCAGAACCGCCGCAAAAACGGCAGGAATGATCCCCAGCCCTTCGCTGCGGAGCGTAATGCTCTTCACCCCTTGAGAATGGAGAAAGCTGATCGCAGCCAGCACATCCAGAACACGTCTTCCGATAAGAGGTTCATTCCACATCTCTCCCATAGATGCGTAGTGGTAGTCCTGATCGTAACCGGCGTGGAATCCGCCGTAACTGAGAGAATCGCCGCTGCCGCGGAAGTCAAGGCTGCGGAGTTCCGCTTCCGGATCTATGGGCTTGCAGGCTCCCAGAAGATTGTAGGAACCCTTTTCAGAGATAAGCAGTTCCACCTTTTCTTTGATCGGCAGCACAGGCACCTGACTGTAAAGGGTCACAACTATTCCTCTGTCGGTGTCAAGTCCCATACGGTAGAGGGGGATTCCCTTTGTATCCCGGGCGTGACGCAGCTGCCGGTACTCAGGAACTTTGATCCGGGCGGGAATGTTCAAAACTTTGGAAAGTCTCTTTTGGAGTTCCGCATTGCTCAATTTGCGAGCGTTGCGTTCTTTTTTGAGTTTTTCCATTTTCTGAACGATCAACTGGTGAGCGGATTTTTCTCCGGGCATATCCAAAACCTGTCCGGTGGGGGTGGAATAGAGAACTTTTTTGTCAAGTTTCGGTACTTTTCCATCAACCAGACTGCATTTCACGTTGAAGTGTTTGCTCCAGAAAGGATAATTGGTCTCACGCACCTTTCTGTTGATCGTGTGAGGTCCGGGAGAAACAGACATAGAAATGTTTTCCTCCGCGCCCAGAAGTTTGTACACCTTTTTGGCCATTTCATAGGTCTTTCTGGTGCCGCGGATGTCAAAAAAGTCATACTCTTGAGCCAGGATCATATAGGGTTTTGGGGCGTGGGCAAGGATCAGATCGAGCATTTCACCGCCATTGGCCAGGAATCTTGCGGGAGTCTGTTCGCCGTCTGCAGGCAGTTCATTCAGGAAATTGTGATAAAAGGTAGTGATGTAACAGCAGGGAGAAGCCGCAGCCACACGGCGGTCATAAGCCGTCAGAAATGCGGTCATCGTTCCGCCGCCGGAGTTCCCCATAACTCCGATACGCTTGGGATCAATATCGTTGCGTTTTTCAAGAAAGTTGATCAGCTGCACAGCATCGTGAAGCCGCCACTGTGAAAAGCCGTCTCCCAGAGCCGCCAGCTGACGGTGGAGGGCATTGTGACCGAGAACAGAAGAAAGTTCTTCAAATTGCTTTCTTTCTCCCTGATGGATGGGGTCGGCACACAAAACGGCAAACCCCCGTTGGGCATACTGGGCGATGGAGTAATGATATCCCAGCCGTCCGCTGTCGGTATGTCCGGAAAGAAAAATGATTACCGGATGTTTTTTCTGACCGTTTTCAGGCAGAAACAAACTGGCGGTCATCGTGAAATTTTCCCGGGTCTGGATCAGGAGTTTTTCCACTGTGTAATTGGGGAAATCCACTGTTCCGGTCGTACGGCTTTTGACCGGGCCGACGGCATTGACTCCGGAAAAGGTGCTGCGGACTTTTTTGCGGGCTCTCTCGACAAGACGCAGAGCATCTTCCCGGGTTTTTGCACGTTCAATGGCACGGGATGTGGCTGCAAGATTTCTCCGGGCGCGTTCAAGGTAGTAATTCTGGAGCATTTCGCTTTTGCGGGGCTGTTCCACCAGCATCCAGGAGGGGAGCGAACAGCCGCAGAGGATCAGCAGTGCAGCTGCAGAGCAGAAAAAGTACTTCATTGTTTTTATCCTTTGATTATTAACGTGTAGTGAAGCTTGAAATCAAACCGTGTTAATATACAGCTTCAAAGGCGTTTTTTCAACGGAAAAAACAAAAAGAAAAAGAGATATTTTTTCACAGATATCCCATAAAATTTTTCTGATTTGACAAAAAAGAGGATTCATGCTACCTTTTTCTCTGCTACAATCCAAAGGAGAAAATCATGAATCCTCAAGAACATAATATGGCAGTGTTAGGAC
>SUWB01000064.1 GCA_015061745.1 Lentisphaerota bacterium
ATATGACGATATCTTCATCCGGTATAATGAACTGCACTCAAGTTACTGAACCGCCGTATGCCGAACGGCACGTACGGTGGTGTGAGAGGACGGCTGTCCAAATAATGGACAGCCTCCTACTCGATTGTACTGAAATCCGGTAAAAGCGCGTATACGCAGCAGTTTCCCCGAAACGCCTGCCGGGGAGACTGCGCAAATTCTTTTTGCTTATTTTTCCAGCTGTTTTCTCAGCCAGCAGTAGATAGCATCTCCCAACTGAGCTCCCCCGGGTTGTCCGGGATGCAGGGCGTTGCGGTCACGGAGAATTTTTTTCTTACTCCGGGCGTGGACGAAGTAATTACCCTTCATATAGCTGCCGTCAGGATCGATGCTCTGATGCAGAGGGATCAGACGGATGCCGGGATCTTTCAGCTCTTTAACGAGATCAGTCAAAGCCCGGTTATAGCTCTGGATATTGCGGCGGTACTGATACTTTGACTGAAAAGAACCATAGTTGGCTCCGAAACCGTCCTGATCGCAGCCGCAAGGATTGGTGGCAACGCCGATAATGGCCTTGGGGGCGTGCTTACGCAAAGCAGCAAGCAATGTCCGGGCATTTTTCAGAGCCTTCTGCAGCCGTGCTTCACGGGTATGTGCCATTGCACTGAACATATCATTTCCCCCCAGCTGAATAACGATATAGTCGGGAGCTTTTCCCTGATTGATCTGTTTCAGCCAGCCGGGGATATCAAGGACCTTTTTGCCGTTGACGATCTTGAGCAGGGGGCTGCGCAAACGGTAGGCTTGAGATTTGGGCAGATTTCTTACACCAAAAAGACGCATCTGTTCTCTTTCGGCTTCATTCTGAGCCTGGGGGAGTTCTTCGGCGGTATAGAGCCAGCGTTCAAGGAAGCATCCCCAGGAAAAACCGCCGTAACCGTCGTGAGCAAGGCCGCCGGGGACAGGAGGTCTGCCGCCGCCGGAATGTTTGCCGATAGGAGTATAGTTCACAAAACCGTTTTCACGCATAACTTTCAAAAGATGTGCCGGATATCCGCAGTTGACTCCGGAAGCCGCCAGCAGAGCCAGAGTGAATTTCTTTTTGCGGTCGGCAGGTTCTTTGGCGACAACGACCTTGCATTTGGCAGAAGCGACCTTGCCGTAATCGTTGAACAGCCGGACTTCAAGGTCATAAGTTTTACCGGCCTCTTTGGCGGCAGGAGTCCAGAACCAGCGGGAATTACCGTGAGTTCCCCTGGGACATTTGACTTCTACGGCGTAGGCTTTGGGAGTGGCAGAGTCGATAATGTTTTCAAAGTAGATATTGCTTTCAATGCCGGGGACAGCATAGATCACTTCGGGCAGCGTCATTTTCAACCCCGGAGGGGTAATGGAAACGGGAGCTGTTTTCTGAGGGCAGCAGCAGCCGGCCAAAAGAAGGGCGGCACAAACACACAGGTAAAGGTAATTCTTTTTCATAATTCTTAACACTCCTTATATCTTGTCTGAGGGAAAACTGTTTATAAGATAGCACCTTTTTTTATTCATTTCAAGGAAATTCAGAAAGAATTTTCCTTCCTGCTGCTTGAAAAAAGTTTTTAAGTGCTGTATATTGTTCAGACATCAAGAACAAACTTTCAACAGGGAAACAGAAAAATGTTAAAAGAAATATACGATTTTCTTATGTATCTGACAGGGTGGCCTCTGGCAGCAGTACTTATTTCCGGCGGTACTTTTTTCACGTTCCGCACCGCCTTTGTACAGCTGCGGCTGCTTGTTGAAAGTTTCCGTGTCGTCCTTGAAAAACCAGCTCAACAGGGGAGTGTTTCCTCTTTTGGAGCGTTGATGATTTCCACTGCCTCCCGAGTGGGCACCGGCAACATTGTGGGTGTTTCCTCTGCCATTTGCATCGGCGGTCCCGGAGCGGTTTTCTGGATGTGGCTCACAGCTCTTATCGGCGGAGCGGCTGCCTTTGCAGAATCCACTCTTGCCCAGATTTTCAAAAGACGCAACCCGGACGGTTCCAGTTACGGGGGGCCCTCTTTTTACATTGAAAGTGTTTTCAAGAACAAATTTCTTGCAGTGCTTTTTGCATTGGCTTTGATCTTCACCTACGGTGTCGGTTACAATATGCTTGCCTCATACAATCTGCAAAGCTCCTTTTCTGTTTTCAAATTTTACCGTCCCTGGTTCTGCTGGCTCTGCGGCGGCGTGACAGCGGCACTGTTTCTGGCAACGATTCTGGGCGGCAGCAAACGGTTGGTAAAAACAACAGGGATACTGGTTCCTCTTATGGGGATCTGTTATGTTCTTTTTGCTCTGGCGGCACTTGTTATCAATGCCAAGCACCTGCCTGTTATGTTTGAAACCATATTTGCAAGTGCTTTTGATTTCAAAGCAATTTTCGGAGGTTTTGCCGGATCGGTCTTTATGCTGGGATTGAAACGGGGACTTTATTCCAATGAAGCCGGTATCGGTTCAGCCCCCAATGCGGCGGCGGCGGCAAATGTTTCCCACCCGGTGAAACAGGGGCTTGTGCAAATGCTTTCTGTTTTCATCGACACCCACTTGATTTGTACGGCAACGGCTTTGATGTGCCTTTCATCTTCAGTTGTTCCCTCAGCAAAAAATGCGGGAGCTCCTTATGTACAGGCGGCATTGGCTGAAACATTCGGAATGGCGGGTCCCATATTTATTCTTGCGGCGATGGTGCTTTTTTCTTTCACCACGCTTTTGGGAAACTTTTATTATGTGGAAAACTGTTTTGCTTACATTTTCCGCCGGACTCCGGGCAAAAAAACGCTCCTCGTCATCAGGATCGCCGGAGCGTTGCTGATTTTCGGAGGAGCGGGATTGCAAATGGATATTGCCTGGGGGATCGCGGACATTTCCCAGTGTATCCTTGCTTTTATAAATATTCCTGTCTGTCTGCTGTGCAGCGGCATTGTTGCCAAAACTCTTGCTGACTACACTGCTCAGCGCAAAGCAGGGGGCAACCCTGTTTTCAATGCCGCCCGGGCCGGCATCACACAGAAAACAGAATTCTGGAACTGAAACGTTATCCCTTGACAACAGCCAGGGGCGTAAGGCGTACCTGAACTTCCACAAGATCTGCCTCTGCGGCAATAACAGCGTCAATATCCTTGTAGGCAAGAGGGGCTTCAGAAAGGTCAAGGACTTTCTTGCCTTTTCCGTAGCGGGTGACGGGATGCCATCTGTCGCAGACAATCCCCCGCATAGCGGCATCACAGTCGGCGGCACTCAATGTGGCACAGGCTTCGTTACGGCTCATACGCCGTCCCGCACCGTGGGAACAGCTCATAAAAGAACGTACATTTCCCAGTCCGCGGACAATGTAGCTTGCAGTTCCCATTGAACCGGGGATAATGCCTGTTTCATCTGTTTTTGCACTGGTGGCTCCCTTGCGGTGGATATAGAGATCTTCACCGAAATGGTTTTCGAGAGCGGCGTAATTATGGTGGATATTGATTTCACGCACAAAGTTTGCTTCAGGCAGAAATTCCTGAAAAACGCTTTTGAAACGCTGCATCATACGGCGGCGGTTTTCAAAGGCGTATTCAAGGGCGAAATTCATATCCCTGAAGTAATATTGTCCTGCTTGTTCTTCCACGGGAAGAAATGCAAGGTCAGGATCGGCGAGGGGGGTATAATAACGTTTGCAGAGAGCAACAGCCTGTTCCTGATAAAATTCTTCTATGCGCTTTCCCAGGTTGCGGCTTCCTGAGTGAAGCATCAGCCATACAAAATCGTCATCGCTCTTTTGGATCTCAATAAAGTGATTTCCGCCGCCGAGAGTACCGAGGTTGCGTCTGTCAATGGCTGAGACAAAGTGTTCATAGGTTCCGGGGGTATCGAGGTAACGTTCAAAGCCCTCCCATTCCTGAGGATTCTTATGGAGTCCTCCTTCACCCACGGGGATCGCTTTTTTGAGGGCAAGCTGGATCTCTCTGCGGAAACGCATTTCTGTAAGACGTTCAGAAGGGATGTCGGTTTCAACGGCTACCATACCGCATCCGATATCCTTACCGACGGCGGCGGGGATCACCGCATCTTTTGCGGCGATGACGCCGCCGATCGGCATACCGTAACCGCAATGGCAGTCCGGCATCAATGCCACGTGATAGCGCAATGCCGGATGACGGGCAAGGTTTTCAGCCTGAACAAGGGCGGAAGGTTCGATGTCTTCACACCAGCTTAAAATAGGGATCGGGAGATTTTCTTGTTTTTTCCACTTCATTTTTCAATTCCTTTCGATAATAAACTTAATATATTCTATTACATTTGTATTCCAGCCGAACACCTGCCAGATGCCATAAGCTTCTGCATCTGCCGGGGGGAACGGGGTGGTATTGTAAGGATCCAGCCGCAGCAGTATTGCTTTGGCATTTGGATTGATCTTGCGGTATTGCTGCCAGCAGGCGAACCAGCCTGTGCCATATTCTTCTGTATCGGTGATAAAAATACTCCAATCGGCAATTATATTGTTTCCTATCATATATTCGACAGGAACTTCCATATAAGTGCTGCCCCAGGTCATCTTATCCAGATGAGCCATCTGTTCTGCCACTGGAGCTGTTTTGGCCCATTTACAGGAATGGATTTCTGAAGACCAGGGAATGATTTTTACATTATCAAGGCCTTTGTTAAAGAAGCCCGTAAACATACCGCTGACTTCGGAATAGGTCAATTCGGCACTGTTCCCCATAGGACTTTTCATAGATCCGGATACATCAGGTGCAATGATCCAGGAGTGTTTGTTGAAACTGCTCCAGTCATAGGCGAGAGTATATTCGTCCAGAAGTTCCTGCAGGAATTCCGCAGTATGGCTTTTGTTTTCCCGCAGAGCTTTGTAAGCCGAATAGAGCCGGAAAGGAAAAATTTTCGCAGCTTTGAGAGCGGGGATCGAAAGTTTTTCTTTGATGATACCGTCAAGTTCAACACCTTCACGCTGAAATTTGGCGAGGTATTTGAGAAACTTCATCAAAGGGGCATTAACAGCCGCAGCTTCCCACAAGGTTTTGTCAAACCGGGCATAGTAAGCACTCAAACTGTCCACATCAAGACGGTACTGGAGCATAACTCTGGCGGCATTTTCATAATCTTTGTTTTCGAGGAAGTGTAAAAATTCTTTCCGTGCGGCAAATTCAGGATAGAGTTCATATACTTTCTGTGCTTTTGTGATATCTGTTCCTGCCACAGATGAATAGTGTTTAAGGATATAAGCATAAATGGGGTCGCTCCCTGCAAAACGGCTCAATCGAATGGCATCTGCCAGCTGGCGGCGGTATTTCATCGCATAGTAAGGGGTTACATTCTTTTCAAGGTAAGAATGTAACGCACTTTTGATGCTGCGTCCCATACCGCGCATATGGCGGATGATATTGATAAAATCCTCAAGGTCGTTTCCGGTTTTGATGATTTGGGGAAAGGCCTCTTTGAACTTTTCCGGATCCTTTTTTGAGAGAACCGCCAGTCCCAGAATGGGAAACGTGCGGATAAAGCCTTCGTTGCGGCCTTTGACAATGGCCTTTGCCAATTCATCAGCATCGGCACGTTCCAGCAGAGTCAGAGCATCGAAAATTTGAACAGATGTATTGACGTAGAAACTCGGTGTAAGAGTTCCAGTCATCGCAAGTTGTTCAAGTCTTGCAGAGTCATCCATACTCCAGGCGGGGAAACCTTCGCAATTCAGCGTGTCGGCTCCTGAGAGGGGCATAAATGTTTTCAGTTGTTCAAGTATATTTCTCATAATCACACTTTTCTTTTGATGTGTTTCAGTATAAATGATCCCGTAAAAAAGTGAGTAATAAACGCTGTTCTGTGCGATACGACTTAACTGGACGTTGAAACAGAACGCTGCACCTCGCTTTTTTGCGGGAAAAAACAGTATAAACACCCGGCGGAAAATAAGGGAAATTGGCAATCTGAGCATCCGTGCAGTTCCACTTAAGGCGATGCCCTCACTTTTACAGTGAAGTGCATTGCAGGACGGGAAGATAAAGCATTTCAAGCCTTTTGCCAAACAGGTAAGTGATTTTTACCTGTCAGGTTGATTCTTATCGTTGAAACAGATTCCGGCACCTCATTTCCCGCCGGGGAGTATTTAATTTTGTTATCATCTCCGGAACACCGCAGTGTTCACGCTGAATCTATATGCAAGAGCCGTGCCAACTTTTTTTAAGAGCCCCCAAAAGTGCGAAAAAAGGATTTTTCGCCTCAAAAAAATCTTTTTGTCCTTTTATACTTGACAAAGGAAAAATGGAGATGTATATTTAATTATATAAAATATTATATTAATCTATCTGGTTTTATATATGAATATAGTTATCTCCATTCTTGGTTCTACCCTTGACCGCAAAGGGGGCTTTGCTTCCGGCCGCTGGGGCGTTTGGCGGCCCTCAGTGGCACTTGCAATGCAGAAAGAGCTGCACTTTGACCAATATTACCTTATTTACGCTCCTGAATTTGCTTCTCTTAAAGATCAGATCATTCAGGATATTCTCACTGTTTCCCCTGAAACTGAAGTTATCCCCGCTGAAGTTCCTATGAGTGATCCCTGGGACTTTGAAGAAGTTTACTCGAAACTCTATGATTTCAGCTGCCGCTGTGATTTTTCTGACGAAAGGAACGATTACTTTGTCCACATTACCACCGGAACTCACGTGGCACAGATCTGTCTTTTTCTGCTGAATGAATCCCACCACCTGCCGGGCAAACTGATTCAGACATATCCCAATAACACTGCCGGGGGGGGATATAATATTATTGATCTGGACCTTTCAAGGTATGATATGCTGGCACAGCGTTTTGCAGTGGAACGGAAAAACGATCTTGATTTCCTGAAATCCGGCATTGCAACGAAAAACAAAGCCTTCAACGAACTTATTGAAACCATAGAAAGGGTCGCTATCCGTTCTAAAGATCCCATTCTGCTGACCGGTCCCACAGGGGCCGGAAAATCTCAGTTGGCAAGGAAAATCTATGAACTTAAAAAACTCAACGGACAGTTGAAAGGAGAGTTTGTCAGCGTCAATTGTGCCACATTGCGGGGCGATCAGGCAATGAGCATTCTTTTTGGGCACAAAAAGGGAGCTTATACGGGGGCTGTGAGCGACAGACCGGGATTGCTCAAGTCTGCTGATGAAGGACTCCTCTTTTTGGATGAGATCGGAGAACTGGGACGCGATGAACAGGCAATGCTGCTTCACGCTATTGAAGAAAAACGCTTCTTCCCCCTGGGCTCCGACAAAGAAACTGAAAGTCACTTTGAACTTATTTGCGGCACCAACCGGAATCTGGAAAAAGATTGCGAAACAGGAAGTTTTCGTTCTGATTTGCTGGCACGGATCAACTTGTGGGACTTTTTTCTGCCGGGACTTGCTGAACGCAGGGAGGATATTGAACCCAATCTGGACTATGAACTGGAAAGTTTTGCCAGGAAAAGCGGTAAACATATCACCTTTAACCGGGAAGCCCGGGCGGCTTTTATGAAATATGCTCTCGATCCCTGGAATTTATGGAAAGGAAATTTCCGGGACCTTAACGCAGCCGTCACCCGTATGGCTACTTTAAGTTCCGGCGGGCGAATCGATATAGAGTGTGTCAATAAGGAAATTCAAAGAAGCAGGAATAGAGTTTCCGGTGAAAAATTCGATTTGTTAGTTTCTTTATTGGGAACAAATTATCGGGAACGTTACGATCTCTTTGATCTTGTTCAGCTTGAAAAAGTCGTTGAAATTTGCCGCACTTCCCGTTCCCGTGCAGAAGCAGGAAAAAAACTTTTCGCCGCTTCGCGGGAAAAGAAAAGCCGCTGCAACGATTCTGATCGGCTGGGTAAGTATCTTGCCAAATTCGGACTTGATTTCAATACTGTCAAAGAGGGAATATAAAACATATTTTTTCACAAAAACCTTTTGCCTGCTTGCACTTTTTTCAATCAGGAAGTATACTATATATAACGATAAACCGGGATTCTTGAAATATAGGGACTTGTCGATTTTATGAAAATCCATACTGTTGTCTTTACCGCCAAAGAAAAAGCAGAACTTCTGGAAAGTGAAATTCCTGACGTGCCTGTGGGATCACAGGTATTGGTCAAAACTCATTTTGACCTCATCAGTGCCGGAACTGAACTTGCCAACTATCACGCGATGCCCAATATCAACGGGGGCTATCCTGATTCGGGATTCCCCAAATATGTGGGATACAGTGCCTCAGGTGTCGTAAAAGCTGTGGGCCCTGATGTGACAAGATTCAAGCCGGGGGACCGGGTGGTTTGTTCCTGGCTGAAACACCGTTCCTGGTTTCTGGCTGACGAAAAGAGTTTCTATCCGATTCCTGACGATGTGGATATGGAAAGTGCCGCCGCAGCTCATTTGTGTTCATTTCCGTTTTTGGGTGTCCGCCGTCTGCAGTTGCAAATGGGGGAATCGGTTATGGTGGCAGGGCTGGGGCTTCTCGGACAATTCGCAGTCCAGCTGGCACGGCTCAATGGAGCAGCTCCAGTGCTGTGCTGTGATTATTCCCCTGAACGCCGGGCTCTTGCACTGAAACTTGGGGCGGATCACGCTCTCGATCCCGGAGAAGAAAACTTCATAAAAAAGGTTTACGACCTGACCGACGGCAAAGGGGTGGACGGTATTGTTGAAGTGACAGGCTTCATCTCTGCCTTGCAGCAGGCTTTGGAATATGCGGCATTCCACGGACGTATCTCCCTGCTGGGCTGCACCCGGATCTCTGACCAGCCCATCAACTTTTACCGTTACGTCCACTGCCGGGGCATTTCGCTCCTGGGAGCTCATACAATGGTGCGGCCGAAATTTGAATCCCGTCCCAACGGAGAATGGACAGAATATGACGATTACAGGACATTTTTCAGGTATGTCCGTTCCGGCAGACTCAAAGTCACTCCTATTATTTCCCTCAAAGTTTCTCCCCGGGATGCTGATGCCGTTTACCAAAAACTCGGGTTTGAGAAAAATCCCCCTCTGGGAGTTCTTTTTGACTGGCGGGATATTGATGAATAACGCAGGAGCATTGTCTTGAAATGAAAAAAGTAAAAGTCGTTCAAATCGGTATCCGTCACGAACACGCCGCAGGAAAGATGCAATCCCTGCGGAGTCTGTCCCATATTTTTGATATTGCAGGAGTCGTCGATGAAAAGGATTTCGCCCGCAATGCCACCTATATCGGCAATGAGTCTATGCTTGTCACTCCTTTTGAGGGACTTCCCCGATTGACTTTAGATGAAGCTCTTGAACTTCCGGGGCTTGAGGGAGTTCTTGTTGAAGTTCCCAATCTCGACCTTGTTCCGGTGGCGATGAAGTGCCTTGAAAAGAAACTTCCTATGCATATGGACAAACCGGGGTGTCCGGATTTGGCAGAGTTCAAAAAACTTCTTGAGGGCTGTGCGGAAAAGAAAATTCCTTTTCAAATGGGTTTTATGTACCGGGGCAATCCCGCAATGAACAAACTCAAAGAACTGCACATCTCAGGGGTTCTCGGCACTCTGCTGGAACTTGAAATGGATATGTGCCACGACTACGGCGGCCCTGAATATCAGGAATACATTGCAGCATTGCCCGGCGGCGTTATGTACAATCTGGGCTGCCACGACTTTGATTTTATCGTTTCTTTGCTGGGAGCTCCTCAAAAGGTCACATCTTTCTGCAAAAATTCCTGCGGCAGTGCCAATGGCAGAGCTGTCAACAATACAATGGCAGTTCTTGAATACAAAGAGGCCCTTGTTTCCGTCCGGGTCAATTGCCTGAAAGGAAAAGGCAGTGCCTACCGCCGTCTGATGGCGGCAGGAACAAACGGCGTTTTTGAACTTGTGCCCGTGGAACGGTTCGACGGCAGAGAACTTGTTGCCGTTCTGGACCTCAAGGAAGGACGCGGCGGTTTTGAAAAAGGAAAAAATCTCCTGTCATTCGGAGTCCAGACCGACCGCTACGCACAGCAGCTTGAAGACTTTGCCAAACTTATAAAAGGTGAAATAGAAAACCCCTATACCGCTGAACACGATTGTCTGACCCATAAAGTTCTTCTTGCTGCCGCAAATTTGCGGGAATATTCACAAGAGTAAAAGGAGCGATTACCTTTTTTACCTGTTTTCAGCTTCAAATTTACGGATTTCTTCAAGGAAAGGGGGTAAAGTCCTCTTTGCTTTGACGCTGCCGATACCGGGGAGAAGCATTGCTTCTTCCGGGGTTTGGGGACGGTGTTCCGCAAGGGCGGTCAAGTCGGCATTGGTCAAAACGGCATACAAAGGAACGCCCCGGACGGCAGCGATCTGCTGCCGGAGATTTCTGAGTTTTTCATATAAGGTGACACTTCCGGCGGAATCGGCAAATTGGGCTGTTCCTTGAGTTTTTCCTTTCCGGGGCTTGCGTTCCCGGGGAGAGGAAGAAAGAGAAGTGCTCAAGTCAAGCTGAACTTCAGCGGCACCGGTCAGCACATCTTCACCGATTTCAGAAATTTGCAGACAGGGGTAGCCTTCTCTGTCCACTCTTTCAAGGGCTCCGGAACGTTCCAGAGAGTGGATGAGTGAGGAAACGGCATTGACTTTCCAGGTTGAAAGTTTCCCGAAATCACCGGAGTTCCTCATCCAATGGGAATCTATTTCAGAGCTCCCGGTAAGGATCTTGCTCAACTTTCCGCCGCCGATACGGCCATTGAAATTGGCTGCCGCCAAAAGAATGATCCTGACGGCACGGCTTTCTTCGGGAGTGGGATCCCGCCAGGAACTGTCCTGCCCGGAACAGATATCACAGCAGCCGCAACGCCAGGAAGTGACATCTTCACCGAAATAATCTATCAATGCCGCCTGACGGCAGCGGTGGCCGCTTGAATAGGCAATAACTTCGTCGAGCCGGGCAGTTTCTGCGGCACGTTTTGCTTCGATTTCTTCCCGGTTCAGCTGGGGCATTTTCAAATCGGGATCGGTCAAAACGACCGCCCGTCCGGCAAAAGAAGCCTGCCACTCAAGGATTTCGCCGTCAAGGGCGTGAATAACTCTTTTGACCTGATCGGTATTGAGTCCTGCCACGACAGCAAGTTCCTCCACAGAATAGACTGCACTTTGAGAAAGTTTCTGCCCGTAGAATTTGATGACCCGTGAAATAAAACGGGAACGCTGTGTGGATTCCCGCTGGTGAATGAGTGCCAGTTCACGGAGATTGCCTGTAAAACGCATTTCCCCCCGGCCGTGCTGCTGAAAATCCCGGGTCAGAAGGGAAAGTTTTTCCAAAACGCTCAAGGCGGCTCCTGCCTGACCGTCAGATTTGATTCCGGCTCTTTCGGCAAGCTCCTTCATCGTCAGTTCCACCCGGTTGACACCGGTGCTTTTGACTTCAGAACGCAAGGCAGTATAAACGTCTGCAATTGTTTCCAGCGGGGGATTGTTCATATCAATGAGAAACTGCTGGATATAACGGTCGGAATAGGCAAAAAGCAGGATACATTCAGATTGTTCCCCGTCCCGTCCGGCACGGCCCGCTTCCTGATAATAGGCTTCAATGGAACCGGGCAGCTGATAGTGGATCACCTTTCGCACATCGGCCCGGTCGATACCCATACCAAAGGCATTGGTGGCGGCAAGAACCGGGTGGGGATCATTCATAAAGCGGCTCTGGGCCTCGTTGCGTTCGGCATCGCTCATTCCGGCGTGATAGCCGATGATGCCGGGGATCTGTTCTGTCAGATTGTCCACCGCCTGCCGGGTGGCAGCGTAAATAATGGTCGTGACCTTGCTTTTGAGCTGTTCTTTGATGATACGCAGCTTTTCGGCATCGCCGGAGGCTTTCATTACCTTGAAAGAAAGATTCGGGCGGCGGAATCCTGCCACAAAGAGTTCCATATCCTCTCTGTGGAGCTGTTTTCTGATATCCCGTCGGACCGTCGGCGTTGCCGTTGCTGTAAAGGCACAGATCTGGCGGATGTCGAACTCCGCCGCCGCCTGTCCCAGACGGAGATAGGCGGGCCGGAAATCGTGTCCCCACTGACTGATACAGTGGGCCTCATCCACCACCAGTATTTTCGGGGGACACCTGCGCAGAAACTCTTTGAAAAACTCCACCCCGAACCGTTCAGGAGCGACATAAAGGAGTTTCAGATCGCCATACTCTGCCCGTTCAAGGATCTCCCGCTGTTCCTGAAAGGGAACCATACTGTTGATGCACCCGGCGGGGATCCCTCTGGCATTGAGGGCATCCACCTGATCTTTCATCAAAGCGATCAGGGGGGAAGCCACAATGCCGTACCCCGGCGTCATCAGCACCGGCAGCTGATAACACAGAGACTTTCCGGCACCGGTGGGCATAATGACACACAATTCTTCACCGGCTGCGATCCGTTCGACGATAGATTGTTGATAATCGAGAAAACGATCGTAGCCGAAATAGTGTTTCAGGGCACTGAGAGCTTCGGACATATTGATAAAGAGTTTATCAGTTGAGTGATTTCACCATATCGGCTGCGGCCCGGACGGTATCGGAGATTTTTTCCCATTCTCCGGCGGCGATCAGATCCGCTTTGCCCAGCCAGGTACCGCCAACGGCGGCGACTTCTTTAAGGGCGAGGTAGTTTTTCACATTGTCGGTGGTCACGCCCCCTGTGGGCATAAAGCGGACGCCCAGATGCTTGTAAGGAGCGATAAGGGATTTGAGCATCGTGACACCGCCTGCGGCTTCGGCAGGGAAAAATTTAAGGAAACGGCATCCCAGTTCCATAGCCTGTTCGATTTCAGAAGGGGTACAGACGCCGGGGGCGAAAGCAAAACCGTTGGCAACAGCTTCTTTGACCACAGTGGGGTTGAATCCGGGGGCGACGGCAAACTTGGCACCGGCATCAAAAGCCCGGTGCAGATCGGCGGTATTGAGAATGGTTCCGGCACCGAGATAGAGTTCCGGGAACTTTTCGGCAGCTTTTTTGATGATACCGGCAGCGGCGGCGGTACGGAAGGTGATTTCTGCGGCAGGAAGTCCGCATTCAAGGAGCACTTCACACATCTTGAGTCCGGAATTTTCTTCCTCAAGCACCAGAACAGGAACAATACGGATCTGTGAGAGACGGTCAACCACAGCCTTGGCATTTTCAGTAAAGCTCATACTTTCAGACCTTTCATTAAATATAGAAATAAAGCAGATTGTTACTTGCTATACTATACCACAAACTTTCCCTTTTTTCAACTGAAATCCCGTTATCTTGACCTTTTTCCCTGCGGCGGACACGGAAAGCTGCCGTTGGGGTGAACCGGTATAAAAGAACGCCGCCCCAAAGCATAAGAGCAATCTTTCTGAAAAGAGCAGGGAAATAGGATAAATTAATTGCAAGTTGCTGTATTTGCAATATTATATTATTTTTGTTTATTTTCTTTTACAAATTGTTGCCATAAGTTTTAATATTATGTAAAATAAGAGTAGTCGTAAAGGAACATTGAACAAAAACAATAAAATGTGTTCCGGAAAAACAAAACTCTAAAAAAAGAAAAAGAGGAAAAAAATGAAAAAAAGTCGTGGATTTACTCTGATCGAGCTGTTGGTGGTTATCGCCATCATTGCAATCCTGGCCGGTATGCTTCTGCCCGCTCTGCAGCAGGCTCGTGAAAAGGCCCGCCGCATCAACTGCGCCAGCAACCTGAAACAGATCGGTACCGCTCTGAAGTCCTACTCCATCGATGCCGACA
>SUWB01000009.1 GCA_015061745.1 Lentisphaerota bacterium
CAGCCCTTGCCGCCCTTTCAGGGCTACCGCAAAAAATTGTTTGCGGTAATTCCCTTCTGCCGCCCTTTCAGGGCTTGTGCCTCAATGGGGGAGAGAAATAGCTCGGGGCAAAAAAAATAGTTTTGCAGCCGTCCCTTTTTATTACAGCATACAGGCTTTCTCCGGAAGTTTGGCAAGTCAATGTCTGTGCACAGCCCCCCAAAAAACTGCCCCCGGGACAACAATGCATCCACGGGGGCAAGCGATCGGGGAAATATTCAAAGTTTCGCCCGCATCTGGGCACACCAGCCGCCGGAATTTGAAATTTTTGAGAAAGGCAATTCATACTTCCGCAAAAATTTTTCAGTCAACTCCAGATTACAGCCGATCACAGCCTTTTCACAATGATCGTCTGCAATGCGGTGCAGAGCTTCACACAAAAGAGAAAATGCAATCGTTTCATCCTGTATGGAAAAATTGTAAATACTGCTGCCGCAGCGGAAAAGATAACCATTGAAATTTTCCGTTGCAGGCGAAACAAAACAATCCAACTCAAAACAGGATTTTCTCAGACAAAATTCCCGGTCAAAAATTTCAGAATTAAAGATACGCTGTCCCGGGATACGGGGCTGAAGCGACAATATTTGTTCTTTATCCTGACTGAAGTTCAATTGGCGAAGCATATCTGCCGCAGGGCGCGGTATACGTTTCAACACCGGGAAACGGCCGGTGCCTCCTCTTTCCGGTGCTAATCTCACCTCAAAAAAAGTATGGCCTTCCACACGCTCAAATCCGAAACGCCGGTAAAAATTAACATAACCGCCGAGAAATGCAAACGTTCCGTTCCGGGGAGCATTTTTTATAAGAGTCATAGCATTTTCCATCAAAAATGTCCCGACCCCGCATCCCTGAAACTCAGGCAGAACGGCCACTTCTCCGATATGGATGCCCTTTTGATCTTCGCCGGAACTTCCGGCAAAAACGGCATCTTCAAGTCTGAGAGCGGCGACAAGTTCACCAGTTTGACGTTTTCTGACCGCAGCCAGACGGACCGTTCCAGTCAAAAAACCGGAATTCAGTCTGTCTGCAATGATTTCTGCCGTTTCATCACTCCACGACACAAAAACCTGCCGCCACAATTTCAGGATTTTTTCCTGCCACTCCGGTCCGGCTTCAAAAAATTCAAAATCTTGATATGTACTCATCGATTTCAATCACTTTTCCGCCATTAAGTCTGGATTCCTCAGCAGCAAAACCGACAACGTGGGACATAACCGCTTCTTCCAGAGAATTTCTCATCACCTCTTTTTTTCCGGAGCGCACCGCATCAAGGAAATTTTTGAATACACCGTAATCACCGCCGCCGTGGCCGCCTTCAGGGAATCCGGTCTGTGCCCGGTGGGTTTGAGTGGTAAGAAAATCGGTATACTCAATATGTCCGTATCCGGGAGCATTCAACACGCCTTTGGTGCCGAAAACAGTAAAGGTCCGCCCCGAGCCGCCGCTGATCATACCGCCGAATTTTTCCATCATCGGCCCTTTGGGACTTATGGCACCAAATCCGTTCATTGTGAAACCGACAGTAAGCCCCTCCTCAAATTCAATGTTGACCACCTGATGATCGACAACATCGTTTCCGCAATGGAAGACACACCGCCCGTAAGGACTGCTTTGCAGCACTTCAATACGTTTTTCTTTTGAGGTTTCAGCAGAGACCTGCCACTGTCCGCCGCCGGCATAGCCGATCTTGGGACCGTTGCCATTGGCATAAGTTCTGATCGCTGAAAAGGGACAATCCAACTCTGCCGGACAACCGTCTGTACACCGCAAGGGTGCTCCTTCCGGAGCATTTTCAGGCTTGTAAAAGCTCAAGGAGCCGAAACTGCTGACTTTTTTAGGTTTGCGTCCCTGAGCCATCCACATCAATATATCCAGATCGTGGCAGCTTTTGGCAAGGATCATCGGACTTGCCGATTCTCTTTTACCGTAAGCACCGCGGACATAGGAGTGGGCCATATGACTGCAGGATACATTTTCCTCATAGGTAATCATCACGGGAGTGCCGATAAAACCTGATTCGATCACCTTCATTGCTTCCATATAAAATGAAGTAAAACGCAGGCAATGGGCAATTTGGATCATCCGATCCGTATTGCGTGCAAGTTTCAAAAGAGCCAGACATTCTTCAATGGTTCCGGCAATAGGTTTTTCCTGAAACACGTGATAACCGTTGGCGACAGCAAATTCGGTCACTTCATAATGCATACGATCCGGAGTGGTATTGACAAGGACCTCTCCTGCTTTCGGCCCTTTGGCAAGATCACGGTAATCAGCAAAACATCTTTCCGCCGGGATGCCGTGTTTAGCGGCAAATTCCTCTCGCCGCCACTGATCGGGATCTGCAACTGCGGTAAATTTCACAAACTGCGGATAACGCAAAGCAAAAGTACCAAACTCCATCATACCCCGGCTTCCGGCACCGACAAGAACTGCTTCGATCGGTTTCATTTTTTTATTCTCCTTAAATGTTTATCAGAAGCGTAAAGTCCCGACAAAATAGCTGTAAAAACTTTGAACTCTTCCATTAGTGAACATATTACGCTTTCCCTTGAGCGGTACCGGCGACAACGCTTCGACGTGTCCATCTGCAAACAGAAAGTGGGCACGTTTGTTGTGCCGTGCCTGCGGATGGGCATATTTACCGTCAAATGCGCCGTTCCACAGACGGGTACTTTCGGCGGTCTTGTATGTGGTGCTGTAACTGTCGGCAGCAATAAAAAACTGACTTGGCCGATATTCATTGCCTTCAGCATCTCTGAACCGGCCGGTTTTGAAAACAGCAGCAGCATAATATGCATCCGGCCCCCCGGCTTGGGCGATACCGTATGCGTAACGTCCGAGGATCTCAGGTTTTACTTCCTGTGCCGGGCAGAGAAAAACTTTAGGCGTCAGAGTATGACTGCGCCGGGTGGAATCTGTTTTGATCTGACTCCAGGTCGGACCGCCCACATAACCGGAATAACGGCTGTATCCGGAAGTTTGCCAACCTTCAGCAAGATTCCCCTGATTGTGGAAATAAAAACCGTTACTGTCATCACCGTACATAAAGATCGCCCGTGAAAGCTGAGTAACATTGGAAAGACACTGGCTCTCTCTGGCTCTTTCCCGTGCCTGCTGCAAGGCGGGCAAAAGCATTGCAGCCAAGATGGCGATGATGGCAATAACGACCAAAAGTTCAATCAGCGTGAACGCTGATTGAGTGAAGATGTGAAGGTGTGAAGAGCATTTTTGACCGTTGTCAAAAATGCGTGAAGTGCGCCCTTGCGGGCGTAAGGATGTGTCGTTTTTATAAATTATTTTGAGGTAATAAAACGGCAAAACCCTAACTTTACAAGCAGCACTCACCAGAAGTTCTATCAAGGTGAAAGGAGTCGGGTAAGGAAGGGAGCCCTTTTTGAAAAAAGCTCCTCCCTTCCTTCCCCGAACCCCATCCATCCTTGCCAAAAACTTTTGGTGGATTGCCGTTTTTGCATTTGCAAAACCGACAATCCCGCATTTGGCAGAATTGCAATGACAAATATTAAGGCAAGGGGCAATTTTTCGCAAAGCATAAACACATATTTGACAAGTTTTGCTTACAAGAAGTTCAATCTGCGTAAACGCTGATCGGGTGAAAATGTGAACGCACGAGGTACGTCCTGCCGGAGTGGCAAATTTTTTCATAATATATTTTCCCTATATTTTTATGTTTTCTGTAAATCAATACTCAAGAGGCATAACAAATTCATTTTCCTCCTGCTGCCACTCGGCAGCAGATTTTGCGGCGGTACGGCGGCAGCTCATACGCCAGATATCATTTCTGACGTTGATGGCTTTACTTTGCGAATATCTTGCCCGCCACCTGTCAAGAGCGGCAAATTCAGCGGCCCCGGCACGGGAATTGCCTGCCTGACGGACTTTTCGCAACCCGGCACAAAGCAGACGGGTGTATTCCCAGGGCAATTTGCACAATATGATATTTTCCCGGGCGGTACTATTTTTCCCGGCCGCAGCCAAAGCTTTGTCAAGCAAATTTTCAAAGCGTTTGATCTCTTTTTCAGTATAATAAGTCGGAGCATAGACACCCCAGCCCCCCTGGATACCATTATTATTGCCGCTTGCGGCAATCTTATCAGTAAATTTTTCAAGTTCTGAAAAATAGTGCTTCATTTCTTTTTCAGCCGGCCCATAAAGACCTTTGCAGTATTCATCAAAAATCTTTTCGTAGGAAAGTTCCGGACGGCTTTGCAGTCTGGCAGCAAGGTAATAATGGAACCCTGTGGCCCCCCAGTGACCGCTCAGAGCATCAAAATCCCAGCCCAGCACACCGGCTTTGGTGCAGAACTGGAAATCTTCATACATCTTCCTGCCGTAAAAAAGCGGCATACAGGCTCCGTGATGCAGATAATTGGGACGGACAACGATATTCGGAGTCAATTTACGCCACTTTGCAAAATTTTCACGTCCCAATTTACGTCCTTTATCGGAAACATAATTGAATCCGGCGTAATAAATCACCACATTCGGTTCGATTTTTTCCCGAACCGGAGCAGATGAACCGTTGCGGTAAGCTGTGTAGAGAATAAACTTTCCCGGCCATTCCCGGGCAAGACGCCGTGCAGCCTTGTTGATGAGGACCATATACCGGTCAGTAATTGCCGGCATATACCCTTTGTCTTTGTGATTGACTCCATAATAATAACGGTAATTGGGAACATC
Organism: Lentisphaerota bacterium; assembly: GCA_015061745.1. GTDB lineage: Bacteria > Verrucomicrobiota > Lentisphaeria > Victivallales > Victivallaceae > UBA1784. The sequence goes on from SUWB01000009.1 coordinate 4,738, forward strand.
TACCGGATCAAGTGCCCGGCAATTGGCACAACGGCAGAAAAAGTGACTTCCGGCATCATTGAATGTAAAACTGACGGCGATGATTTCCGGACGGTTGTTCATCTGGGAGACCACCTGATCAAACCACAGATCCAGAAATGCCGGATTGGTGATACACTGCTGACTGCGATGTGCATAGGGCGGTATCCGTGTACCATCCAGCTGCAAAGCGAATACATCAGGATGGGTTTTTCCGAAACGGCTGTACCAATGTTCAAAAGCGTGACTGCCTTCATAAACAAATGCACGTCCCAAACGGTGACGGCGGCAAAAGAGCCGTCCATCTTCATCCTTGCGGCTGCAACGCAGTCCCCGGTTGGGCATTCCGGGGCTTTTCTGCACCGACAGTTGGGGAATAACAATATTTTTGTTCGGCGGATAGAACTCCCCATTTTTCCCCGCCATAAAAAAGCGGCAGCCGAAGTATTCATCCAGAAGATACTGGACCGAAGCAAAAGTACCGTCCCGGTGGATGTTCCATTTTTTACTGAGCAGTTTATCGTCTCCGAAAAGATAAAGTGTCTTTCCGATCGTTTTGAGCAGATAACCTTCCGGCGGCAGATATGAAGGGGACTTCAAGCCTGCCGGAGCTTTTTGCGGATAACCGACATAGATCATATTCCCTGTATAATTGTCAGGAACAGCCGGCAGCAGCGGCACATCTGCACCGGATATTTTTTTGAAGGCATACTGCAATTCTTTTGCCGCTTCCGCAGCATAATTATTGCCGGAACGCCAAACGATTATACCGCACGCTTTTCCCTCTCTGACCATATAAAAAGATTTTTCTCCGGCAGGTTTTCCGGCAAAGGAAAACAAGGGAAGCAGACAGAGAACTGCCAAAAGATATTTGCAAATGGCTTGCATTTTTCCAACTCCTCTTTTCTTTATTTTCTGATAATGACTTCAGGATTGATTGTTTGTGAACACTTTTCCGCAGAGCCGATATGTTTTACAAGTGTCTCCGCAATTTCATCGACCTGATGCCGGACAGAAGTTATGGGAAAGTGATGAAAACGGACAGCATTTATATCATTGTATCCGGCGACCAGCACATCTTTGCCGGGAGTCCGCCCGGTTTCAACCAGATAACGGATACCGCCGAGGACATAATAATCTGACAAATAGGAGACCGCTTCAATATCCGGCTCAGCTTCAAAAGCCCGCCGGGTCGCTTCATACCCGATCTGCACAAGGACATCCACATCAGGCGTCTGATACTCCCCGAGGTTGATGTAATATCTGCGGCGGAGCTCCTCATCATCCAGTTGCGGAAAAACATCCCGCAAGCCCTGAAAACGAAGACATTTCCGGAGAGAATTCCGGAGAAAAATTTTGAAATGCGGTCTGTTTTCACGCAGAAAGAAACGGATTATTTCAGCCTGAGCCAGACGCGGAGGAACATTTATATTGTGCGGATAACAGGTATTGTAACCGATCAATTCTCTGCCGTTCTGCCGGATTTCTTCATAAAGGCTCATTTCTCCGACAGGAGTACCCAGTGCAATGAAACTTTCCACCCCTCTGACACACAATTCCCTGACCTTTTCCAGGTTGACGTGTGCATCGTCTTTAAGCGTAACAACATAAGAACTGTATCCGTGCTGTTCAAGAAGTTCCAGCAGGCAACCGGTCAATTTCTGTATCTGTTCCTCGTGGTTAAGGCGATACTGACTTGAAAGAATACAAACGGTTTTTGTCCGGTCTCCCCGCAAAAGTTTATGGCCGAATTTCTGTTTATAGCCCAATTCCTCAGCCATAGCAAAAACTTTTTTACGGGTACTTTCCGAACTTAAATCGTTGGGTTTCCGGTTTAGAATCTGCGACACTGCCGCCTGGGAAAGCCCTAAACGCTCGGAAATTGTTTTCAGGGTAACAGCCATAACTCCACCACTTTCAGGGATATAAAAGTTGTGACATTAAATTTTAATGTCAGTGTGGTAATATACTCCCGGCTGTTCCACATTACAAGTTTAAAACAGAAAAAAAACAAAAAACAGTTGCCGGTACTCCCCCTTGACCGGACAGCATCACAGCAGCCGCTGTCCGGTCAGGAGCCGGAAATCCGCCCCAACTCCCTAAACCTCATTTACCGACCTTTATCGGAAACAGAGCGTATCTTTTACAACTGATTTTAAAGATTTATAGAAAATTTTTTAATCCTTCTCTTGACTTTTATTTTTTATTATGGTATATTGTAGTGTACAATAATAAAAAAGATTATGAAAAACTGCTTCAGCCCCAAAATCGTTCTTGACAATACTTCAAGGCTGCCTTTGCAAGAGCAGATCGCAGAGGCATTCAGGAAGCATATTGCCCGTTTCCGGCCGGAAGCGGGAACGCGGATCATCTCGGAACACGCTCTTTCCAAAGAGCTTGAGATCCACCGGAAAACAGTTCATCAGGCATACGAAATTCTTGTTGCCGAAGAATTTTTCAGTTACTCAGCCACACGAGGTGTTGAAATATCCGCCAAAGCAAAACTGCTTTGCCGCAAACCTTTTCCCTCTATCGCTTTTGTAATGCCCTACACTATGACAGAACAGCTTGAACACTTCGGACGCTGGGGATATGAATTGTTTGCAGGTGTCATCGACCGGGCGGCAGAATTGGGCATAGCAGTAAGTATCCTTGCCCTGCCTTCATCAAAGCTGAGCGATGAAGAACTGGAACTCTGGCTGGAAAATTCCGTTATGCGTAACATCGGTATCATCGACCTGGGGCCGCGCCCGGAAGACGATGCCGCGGTAATAAAAAAATTGCTGCAAGCCCCTTTGCCCCACGTTTTGATCGCTTCAGAAAGTACATTCCCCGGTATCAGCACGTTGCGGGCAGATTATGAAGGGGCTTATGAGTGTATGATAAAGCATCTGGTAAAATTGAAACACAAACACATCGTCTGCCTGGACAGACCGCCCAGCAAAAACATCTTTTTTGCAGATACTGCCTACCTCAGAACCCGGATCGCCGGAAAAATTGCTGCAAGATATGGAATTGTCAGCACTTCTCTGGTCATACAAAAGAAGAATACTGGCAATATAAATTTTTCAGCTGTGGCCGACGAGATTCTGAAAATCTCTCCCCGCCCCACTGCAATCATCTGTTCCAATGATGATACGGCACACGCAGTTATTGAAGAACTGAAATCAAGAAACTTCACGATACCGGAAGATTTTTCAGTTCTCGGATATGACAGAATCATTCCCGGAATCGCCGGATGTGATCACTCCCGGTTGGAATTGGGAAGAAGAGCTGTCGATATGATTTTTGAAATGGACAAAAATTGGAAATTCGGAGAATTTAGAGAAGAATATATACCAAGTGTTTTTTATGAAGATCTGTCTTCAGGATCTGCATTGACACAGATAAAGAATAAAAAAAAGGAGCTCTCTGTATGAGTAAGAAATCCACATTGATCCAAATGCCTGCGGCCTCTTTTTTCCTCAAGATGTGTAACGCCGTAAAAACAAAAACTGCAAAAGAAAAACTGTTTGACGGCACTCCGCATAAAAAGCGTTTTACTCTGATCGAACTTCTGGTGAGCAAAACCTGGCAAATATGTGTTTATTTTTTGCGAAAAATTGCCTCTTGCCTTAATATTTGCCATTGCAATTCTGCCAAATGCGGGATTGTCGGTTTTGCAAATGCAAAAACGGCAATCCACCAAAAGTTTTTGGCAAGGATGGATGGGGCCCGGGGAAGGAAGGGAGAACCTTTTTTCAAAAAGGGTTCCCTTCCTTCCCCGGCTCCTTTCACCTTGATCGAACTTCTGGTTGTTATAGCGATCATCGCTATTCTGGCGGCAATGCTTTTGCCTGCTCTGCAGCAGGCACGGGCACGGGCCAAGAGTACCCAATGTACCAACCAACTGAAAAATATCGGCCTTGCCGGACAGCAGTATATTACTGACAATCAGGAATATGTCCCCTTTGGATATACTGAGGGCGGAAACTTCAGAGGATATGCCAGTGCCGGATTGCCCGCCTGGTTCAGCCGGGTCAGCGGCTATCTGGGACACCCGCCCAAAAATTTCTATCAGCTCAACAGCGGTGAGAAATATATTCTCTATTGTCCCTCTGAAGAAGCCCGGGGACCAAAGTACAACACTTATCTGCCCACGGCCCAAATGGGACAATATTCTCCTAAAAACGGGATTTTCCAGAATGCCAAGATTTCCGGCGTCAAACGCCCCTCGGGTACGATTTACATTTTTGATGCCAATCACAATGACAATTACCGTCTGAATGTTCAAAGTTCTACGGAACCCCGTTTTACAATGCGTCACAGCGGCGGCAGCAACTTTGTTCTGTATGATGCTCACGTTGCTTTACGCAAATATGCCCAGTTGGCAATGTGGGGGACCCAATACTGGTACACGCCCTTTGATGCTTTTTCGACTGCTCGTGTTTTCGGTCTGTAAAAAGGATTTTTTATGAAACAGATATTTTCTGCTCTTTTTATCTGCTGTGCAGCTGCTTTCTGTCTTGAAGGTGCTCCGCTGAAAGTTGCCGCCTACCGTTTCAATGCGGCTTATCTCAATAAGGGTTCGTCAGACCCGGGATTTACCAAATTAACAGACGGCAAGAGCGGCAGCAGCGGAGACCGTCTGGTGGTCTGGAATCGGCCGAAGGCTCCGAAAAAACTGATCAAACTCGACTTTAAATTTGCCTCTCCTGTCAAAATCAAATATGTTGATTTTCATATTTTCCGGGGGCCCCGGAGTTACGGCTGGTACAGTATCACCGCTCTGGGCTCTTTGAACGGTGCCCGGATGCCTCTCGGCAAAAAAAGTATCAAACACCCTTACGCCACTCCTGATAAAAAATCGAAACAGGAAGTGATCCGTATGGAGATCCCCTATCAGACACCTGTTACTGAAGTTGAATTCACTCTTGAAGGCTCCGGAACATTTCAGGCTTTGAGCGAAGTGGTCTTTGAGGGATCAGTGATGCCCGTCAAAGCGGTCAAACTGCCCCCCAATCCTTATGAACATCTCGTCAAAAAAGCCACAGGAAAATTTCAGCTGCGTAAAGATGGTGACGTTGTTGTTCTTGAAAACAGACACGGCCTCTTTGCCATTGATCCCAAACGCAACGGCGGCATCGTTTTTGCCTATGATAAGCTGAGCAAACACAACTGCATCCCCGGTGAATATGAGGTAGGGGGGGCATTCCTTGACAGATTTCACAGCGGCAGTGCCCAGCGGGATTTCTATCTGGATGTCAAATATGACTGCAAGGTCGTGGCGGACACCCCGGAACGGAAACAGGTCGTTGTTTCCGGAAAGGGCAAAGGGGGGATCTTTATCAATGTTCTGGTGGAAAAACTTTATACCCTTGAAAAAGATTCTGCCGTCTTGCGTACTGATTATACCATTACCAATCTTCAGGAAAATGTGGTTGATCTGGAAAGCGGCTACTGGCTTTTCAACGGATTCCTTTTCCCCGCCGGGGGCGTCAGGCTCATCCCGGGGATCTACGGTGTGGAAAAAATCGATCCTGCCATAAAAGAGTTTTACCACCGGGAACTTTCCGGTGCCTGGTTCGGCGGCGGCAGCAAAGAATGCGGTACCGCATTTATTTTTCCTTATGAGTTCTTCCGTGAAGTCTATTTCTGGGGTTCAAGTCCCCGCCACGGCACGGCAGAATGTAAATTAGGTGTCTATCCTGTCAAAGCCGGGAGCAGTCTCAACTTTTCCACATATCTTGCTCCCTATTCCAATGTAGGATTTCCGGACAAAGTCAGCCGTTATGCTGCGGCCTCCTTTGATCTTGAAAAAGAGTACAAAACCGCCCCTGCACAAATCCTTTTCCGCAGCAGGCTCCTTACTCCCGGCAATTATACGCTTAAAATTTCCGGCGGTATCGCTTCCAACGACGGGAAAGTCAAGTTCCGTGAATTGAAAAGCGTTTCAGTGAAAGGGAAAGAGCTTTTTTCACTGACCTTTGCCAATCCTTTCAAAAAAGGGACTGCCGTTTTCAAAGCCGAACTGTTTTCAGGGAATACCAGACTCTTTTTTACGGAAAAACAATCTGTTTTCAAAGAATCAAGCAGCGTTTATATGCTCACCCGGGACGGCATTATCAAGCCTGACTTGCAAACACGCCGGAATAAGCTGAATTTGAATTTCAACACCTCCACAGTCGGACTGCCTGCATTTGACTTTGTCCGGAAATATGCGGGCGGCACCCCGAAAGTTCTTGCGGTCAACGAAAGAAGCGGCGGTATCCGCGATATGGTGGAAATTGCCCGCCGTTTCGATATGAAACTGACCACCAATTACATCAACGGCATCTGGGCTTTGAGCAATCATTTCACTTCACTTACTGAAAAACGCTGTATCAATGAACTCACCCAGGTTTTACGGCAGGAATTTGACTGTATGATTTTTTCTGCCAATGTGTGGCACTTATTCAGCGAGGCTCTCAAAAAAGCGATTATGGCAAAGGTGGAAAAAGGAACGGGCTTGATCCTGATTGCACCCTTGAATTTTCCTGAAGAGCTGAAGAAAAATATCGTTTCCACCTATACCCCGCCGAAACGCAAAGTTTTGATGCTCAATCAGAAACCGCCCCGGAAATTCAAATGGCGATCTGCCGGCGAATCCGCATTGATCTCCGGGATCCCCGTGGATCATCTGCCGCCTACGCCTGTAATGCCTTATAAGACAACAAATGTCAAAAATCACATTATGGCAGGGAACAATCCGCTGCTGAGTGAATTTTCTTACGGCAAAGGCAAAGTGTTCCTCTGCACCTGGCAGGTGGAAGCTCCCTCTGACAATAAACCCAGCGGGTTCTTTCTGCCCCTGAACAATATTGCTCCTCCGTCAGAAACCTGGAAATATTACGAATACCAGATTTCACTTATGGGTAAATTGATCTATGCATCTTCAAGGAAATCCGACACGATGCCTCAGGGCAAAGCCGCAGCAGTTGTGAAAAACGGAACAATCAATGCCGCTCTGGAGCTGGAATCTCCCAAAGATGCCGATATCACAGTTGCGTGGATCTTACGCAACAAATTTTCTGACACCTGGCATATGCTCAATCAAAAATGCCGGATGAAAGCCGGAAAAAACCGTTTTACCGCCGCACTGCCCGGACCTGCTATGGAGGGAGTGAACTTTGTGGATATCCGGGTATTCAATGCTGCCGGAGCCGTCCTCTGGTGGGGCTGTGCTCCGGTTGAATTCCGCGGTACAGCCAAATTCACCAAAGTGATATGCGACACAAACAAAGTCTACAAGGAAAAAGAGAAAGTCCTCTGCTCCGTCATTGCTTCGGGAAAAGGAAAAACCATTGTTGAACTGTGGGACAATAACGGCAACCTCTGTGAAAAACTTTCCGGTGACAAGGTGGCTCTGCCCCTTGACAAATGTCGCACCAAAGCGGCAAGGATCATCTTCCGCCGTATGGACGGTAAAAAAGAGCTTGACCGTGCTGTCCGCAAGATCCAGATCTACGGCAATATCCCCTCCGGCACCTATACTGTGATGCAGGGGTGGCCCTCATTGAGCCGGAACGCTCATATCTGGAACTATGACCTCTATCTTTCCCAGCTCAAAAAAATGGGTATCAACAAAGCCGGCGGCGCCAAAAGCTACGGGGATTTCCCCAGTGCTGAACGGGCGTTCCGTGAAAATGACATTCTTCACGGCGGCGTTTATTCCTCTATGTGGACCGGTGGGAAATTCCCCTACAAGGCAGGCGAGAAAGCCAAATTTTCTCTGATCCGCCGCCCCTGTTTGAGTTCCCCAGAGTATAAGCAATACTTGAATACTCCTGCTCAGAGAAACTTCGGTCCCACCTATAAACTGGGGGCTATTGATGTTATGGGGGCAGATGAATCCAACTCCATTGTCAACTGGGACGGCTGTTTCTCCATTCACTGTCAACAGGAATTCCGCAACTTCCTCAAAAAAGAGTACAAATCCCTTGAGGCTTTGAACAAAAGCTGGAAAACCTCTTTCGCCAAGTGGGACGACGTGATCGCCTCTACGGCAGAAGAAGCACGCAAGATGAAATCCTTTGCCTCCTGGCTGGATCACCGTACCTTCAATGACCGTAATCTGGCAAACGCTCTTGCCAGACTTGTGAAAAATCTGAAAGCTGCCGATCCCCGGCTGATCTATTCCCTTTCAGGGACACAAAACACCAATCCCTGGAACGCCTGGGACCATTATCTGATGACTCCCAGCCTTGAATCCTTGAACTCTTACTCCGGTGAACAGACCGTCCAGCAGCGTTGTTTCGCCAAAGGACGCTTTACCAACTGTCCCTGGGACGGATACGACAAGCCGTGGGAAATTTCAAGTTACCTCGGCATCAAAACTTTGATGGACGGCTGTTCCGGAGTGGCCTTTTATGGTAATTTCACCATTGATCCGGCCTACAACATCGCTCCCGGAGGCGAAAGGCTGATCAAAGCATATTCACCGTGGACCAACGGTACGGCTGAAGCGGTTATGCGCAGCTCTTTCAAAGCCTCGCCTGTGGCGTTCCATTATACGCCGGCTTCTATCAAAGCCGACTGGTTTATCGGCCTCGACAAGATGCGGCAGCTCAGTACCGACGGATTCAGGCTGCTGCAGCAGGATTCATTTTTACCCTACGATTATGTGGCTTACGGTCAAATGGAAAAAGAGGGGATCCCCGCCAGATACAAAGTTATGGTATTGCCTCTTTCTGCTGCAATGTCTGATAAAGAGATCGCTGCCGCAGCAGAGTTTGTCCGCAAGGGCGGCACCCTTGTGGCAGATCTGATGCCGGGATTTTACGATCAGCACGGAGCCGTCAGAGAAAACACAGCCAAACTCTACGAACTTTTCGGTATGAAAAAAATGGGTAAGGCCCGGGAGTGTCCTTACCCCCTCATCTGGCAGACGGGCCGTTTCAAGATCGATTATGCCGACTTTGAAGCTCGACCCGGCAGTGCCAGATCTTACGGCAGAATCAACGGAAAACCGGCCTTCTTTGTCAATCGTTTCGGCAAAGGGAAAACCGTCTATATGGGCTGTTCTCTTACCTCGTCTTTCGGTGACTGGGATGCAATGCGCTATTCACCGGGAACTGTCAGGGAAGCAAAACTGCTCCACGCATTCTGGTCTGAGCTTCTGGCAGAACAAAAAATCTTTTCAGAAGTTCAAATTTCCGGTATAACTGATCCCCAGATCGTCTGCCGTACCATTGCCAACGGTATGCTTCTGGCTGTTATACGCAATCCCAGAGGGGCTGCGCCTCTGCCTCGGGAAAAGCAGATCGCCAATATCAAATTAAGGAAAAAATACCACATTTACGATACGGTCAACAAAAAATATCTCGGGTACCGCGCTTCCTTCCAATATGAATTTTTGCAGCACACTCAAGCCCTTTTCACACTCCTGCCCTACAAGGTGGAAAAGGTACTCTGCAATGTGGAACGCTCCGGAAGAAAAACTGTTATGAAAATAACTCTTGCAGCTGAGAGTTCAAATTTCAGTGACCACACTTTCAGAGTGGATGTCTTTGATAACAGCGGCAAAAAGAATCCTTCGTACTCCACCGTCATACACGGCTCAGGAAATCGGGGACAATTTGAATTCCAGATGCCGTTGAATAAGGGAAAAGTACGGAACGCCGTAATAACGGAACTCCTTACAGGGGTACAGTGTTCTGTCAACTTCTGAAAAAAAAATCAGGCAATCTGTTTACCGTTTTTCCGGAACAGATTGCCTTTTTTTATGGGCATAGAACAGTTCTTCCTGTTAAATGCCTGTTTTTTATTTCACCTTGCGTCTGACTTCAGCTTTGACTGATTCAAGGATAAGGGTGCCGCCGGGCTTCAGCAGATAAATGGCAAAGACCGCTCCTGAAGCATCTTTCTGCACCAGGTGTCCCGGAGAGAAACGTTTTTCCACAACAGCAGTTTTGTCAGAAAGTTTCAGGTCAGGAGCAATGGCATTGGCGACCCACTTACCGGCACTGTTCCGCCAGGAAACAGAAAAACGCACATAACCTTTCCCCCGCATCCGGGCAGTCAGGACGATTTCTTCATCTGCTTCAGCTTTGATCAGGCAGTCGTTATAGGCCGCATCAAATGAAGTCACTTTGCCTGACAGTTCCAAAGCATTGCCGGAAGCATTTTTATGCAAACGCATTTTCAGCTTTTTTGTGCTCCACTTGACAGGCTGTTGATTCTTGCCCAATTGGACAAAATTGCCATTGATATCGACGTTTTTGTTTCCGGCACGTTCCCCGAAACGGACACCGCCGAAACCGCTGATATCGTGGAGTCCCCCGGAAAGGGGCAAATGCCAGCAGCTGATCTCCCCGGCCCCGGGAGCGGAAAAGGCAAACTGCATCCGGCAGCGGATGCCTTTTGAAAAAGGAGCCAAACCGGTACTTCCCCAGGGAAGTGTTACTTGGGATTCCCATACTCCATCTTTGAAAGATTCTTTGACACTCCAGGGTGCCCGCCAGGAAACAGAGCGTCCCCCGCCGGGATAGATCAAAGCATCATAAAATGATCCCGGTGCACCATTGAAAGCAAATTGACGGGTAAATTTGCCATCGGCAATAAAGATTTCCCAAACGGCATCGTGCCACATCCTGGTGGTATCACGCAACTTTGCCCTTCTGGCCGCCAATTTTTCTTTGGTCAGAGGAGCTCTCAGTTTCAAAAGGATCCCTTTGGCATTGTAACCGATCCTGACACGCAGTTCTTGTGAAGAACTGCTCTTGAGACCGATAAGTTTCAACTCTTTTCCCTTGCTCCAGGCCGGATCATTGAAATCCCTGACCTCAACAGCAGCGGTTTCGGGAACACTTCTGCGGAGCAATGCAGGATCACTGTTAAAAACGCCGCCGAAAATACCTGCCATATAACCGCCCCGCTGCAGCCGTTCCACAGTTGCGTGTTCAAAACTGTCTGTGATCCATTTATCTTTTTTTCTTGCAGGGCGGGCAGCAATAAATTTGTTGCGTTTTTCCAATGCATCGGCCAACCGGTTGCGGGCGGCAGCATCATTTTGTTTATCCAGCAAAGCAGCTGCGTTACAGGCTTCGGCAGAAAGGCACATATACTCAAATTCAACTTTGAGCCGGACCAGCATAGAGTTAGCAGGATCGCAGCGTTTGATCCCTGCGTTAAAAAGAGCTGTCAATTTTTTCAGCACATCATCAGGATAGCGGTCCTGCCAGAGTTTGAGAGCACTCTGACGTTTTTTGAATCCCTGTACATCGTTGAAGTCCTGAGAATTCCAGAGGGGGAACATTTCCATTCTCTTGTCGATGAGCGTAAAAAATTCAATAAAGTAAGGAGCTGCCTTTTCTCCGAAAGCAAAGCGGCAATAATCAGACAGGAGCTCTTTATACTCAACTTCTTTGTTGCCCATAAATTTTCCCCAGGCATAGATCCAGGGGCCGTTAATGGCAAAAGAGGTGGTATACTGGCACAAATAGAGGCTCGTCACCGGAGTGCTTTTAAGAAAACGCACCGACTTTCGCAAAGCAGAAAAACTTTCTGCCGGAGAAAATCCGCAAGCCCGGTAAGATCCCATATCGTAGGCCCAGGCATTCATTCCTGTAACGTTAAACTTTTTCCATTTTTCCAGCAAGTCAGGTTTTGCAGGAGCAATATTGACAAAAACGCCTTTTCCGGGAAAACGTTTGAAACTTTTGGGGACAGAATGGGTCACGCCGTAACAGGCGATCGCCACCTGGATCCCCGGCCGGGCTTTGATGAGTTTTTCCATCATATCCCTTTGAAAGAGCCACATTTTTTCGCTCCAATCCGAAGTGTTGTACCACGCCTTGCAGCGGGGACATTCACAGCCTATAAAGCCGTCTGCCTGCCCCAATTCGACCACGGTATACCCTGCATCAGCACGGGAAAGAGCTTCTTCAAAAAGCCCCTTATGGATATCCGGATGACTCATACAGTACTGGGGCAAATCGGCACGGGTATAACGTTTGCCGTCAATAATGGCAAAGTATTCGGGGTGGGTTTTCAAAAACTTTTCAGGGGGAAACACCTTGCCGATGTAATGCACGTCAAACTTGGTTCCGCAGTCATAAACGTAATTATTGGCAACGGAATAAAGGACTCCCCCTTGATCGTTCTGCATAGTAAAACGGGGCGTGTCACGATAAGAAAAACGATCGGGAACAGCAATTTTTTTCAACGGCAGAGTACGCACACCGTCATTTTCATCATCATTGTTCATCTTTCCTTGAATATTTATTAATTCCAGTCATCAAAGTGACTTTTCCCGCAAAAAGAGCGTCAGCGAATTTCCTTCTCTCTGAGCCCCATATTTCTTTTACGCACTTCAGCATCTGCGGGGAAAAAATCTTTGAAATCAAGTTCCTGCCAGCTTTTGCCGTCTGCCGTTGCACGGTATTCAATTTGGGTGACATTTTTCGGGAAAGGAGCTTTGTGCAGTTTGAGTCCTGCCATAACAGGATCTTTGAAAATGTTGGTCTCTTTTGCTACTGGATGTGCTTTCCTGTAATGGGCTATGGGGTGGATCCCGGACCATTTACCGTACCAGGTTCCAACAAAGTTACGTTTCTCAGCATCAGTACGAATGTAGAAACAGTTGTTTTCGATCTTCAACCCGGGGTGCACAGGTTCTGCAAAGAAAATAGAGTTGTGGGGCTTTCCGGCGATAGTGTCACAGACGATATTGTTTTCAATGACCGCTTTGGCTTTTTCTGAAAAACTGCTGAAATGGATCTGATTGAGTGAATTGAGAGCCAGGACACAGTTTCTCACTCTGATTCCGTCACAGGCAATCAGATGAAACCCCCGAAAGGCATTCATAGAAACACTGTTTTCAAAAAGAATGTTGTTGCAGAAAACCGCAAAAAGTGCCGTCGGCGAATAGCCCTCAGCCCATCTGCCGTCGATGAAAAGACGTTTCAGTTTGATATCTGAAGAACTGATGCAATGGATATAGGAGTCGTTTGCGGTAATCACGCCCCTCATTCTGAAGTTGTCGATGGTGATGTTGCGTTTGTGATAAAAACTGATCAAATTCATCAGTTTCCGTTCGCCGTCAAGCAAGACCTTTTCTCCGGGCATTCCCCTCAAGGTCATATCAGAAACCTTGAACATCAGTTTTTCAAAGTAACGCCCTCCCCGTACGGTGACAGTATCACCGGGAGAAATGTGGTCAAGGGCATAGGTGATCGTTCTGAAAGGCTTTTCCAAAGTGCCGGGATTCATATCGGATCCGTTGACAGCGACAAAGTATTCTCCGGGAGCCTGAGCCTTGACGGGAGTGGTAAAGGCAAGTTCCGCCACCACCTCTCCGGCCTGAGTCGGTTCAATGTTGAGAAAACGCGCCTGTTCGCTGTGGGAACCTGAGATGCGGCATATATACCCGGTGCCGGGTTTAAGATCCGTGAGTGTCACATTGCGGAAGCTCTCTCCCCGGATTGTTTTTTTCATCCAGCGGCCGCCTTTTTTCTCTTTCCAACTGATATGGCAATCTTCTTTGCCTGCGGGCAGATGCCACTGAATTTCCGCACTGTCAGGTGTGGTACGGTAAACAACAGGATAAAGGATTTTTCCGTCAGGCAGACCGGGCACACGGTTCCAGGGACCGACGGGGAAAGCGTCAAGGGCACGTCCGGCAAAGGATTGCGCATTTTTCAATGTGAAGTTCCCCTTCTCAGGGGCATTAAAAAGGGCCTTGCAAACAAAGGAACGCTTTTCTCCGGCAGGAACACGGTCAGGGTAAGCATTGTTATCGCTGTAAATCGAAGCTGATTTTTTTACCGCTTTGGCAAGGATATTGGAAAAAACAGCTCCTGAACTTTGAATTGCGTCCACAGTTCCTTTAACAAAAGCACAATGGATCACGCGGAAATCTTTTGACTCTCTGAAATTCAAATTTTCTGCAAAAGAACAGTTTTCAAATGTCACGTTGTTTCCCTTGACAGCGACAGGAGCGGAAAAATTGACTTTGCGCACTGTCACATTGCTGGTTGTAATGTTCCCTCCCGCAACAAGAGCTTTGGTATAACGGCCTCTTCCGGCGAGAGTCAAATTTTTTTGAGTGACAACAAGTTTGCCGTATTTTCCGGGCATAAGGTAAACGGTGGAACCGTCAGGAATATTTTTCAAACTCTTCCGGGGAGCCCGGATGGTGGTTCCGGAATTGGTATCCTTTCCATCAGGAGCAAGAAAATAAACCGTTTTATCATAAGGCAGTCCCCCCTTGAAGGTGCTGTCAGACATAGGACGGCCGTCGAAATTTTCCCAGTCGGCAAGGTTATATTGCATTTTTTCCCTGATGCCCTTCTGAGTCCAGTAGAGACTTGTGGGGTCGTCCTGAGGTTTCGGGCGGAAAACATTGCCTGCAATAATATTGTTTCTGACAGTGTGGGTGGTGGCATTTTTGAGTGCGACACATTCACGGATGACCGCCCTTTTGTCCGGTGGTTTGACCTGAAGATCACTGACGCCGTGTCCCCAGGAGACACACTTTTCGATCACACAACCGGGGGTGGCCGCCGCATAAAAACGGATCCCGCTCAGTCTGGATTTGAAGGTGGTGCACTTTCTGACAATGCAGTTTTCATTTGTTCCGCTTACAAAATAAATATTGGCAGCTGAATCGTCAGCAAGTGAATGATTGGCGTATGAAACACAGTTTTCCACCAGAATATTTTTCACCGTATTCCCGGTCAGACCGCATCCGTTGAGAAAGAAACGGCAATTGGTGACCTTCATATTGGAGCTTTTTCTGAAATAGAGAGATTTCACCGAATAGTAACGGTTCCCCCATTTGATAACGTATGAATCAAAGCCGGTAAAAGTCAAGCCGTCAAAATGCAGATAGGCACTTTTTCCCAACAGCTGCAAACCGTGTCCCTCCCGGGGATCACCGGTACAGACGGTCATCATATGAGTATCGGGAGCTTTGCCGTCGCTGGTGACGACGTAAAGTTTTTTCTTTTTGACATCGTGGAACCAGACGGCCCGGTTGTAACGCAGCAATTCAAAGGTCTTGACGGGATCATACCAGCTCAAGGTATCACGTTCTTTGACACCGCCGGTCTGTTCATCCCAGGGCAGTTCGTAAATAAAACGTTCCCCGGCACAAAGTTTGAAGCCTTTGACCTCCCGGTCTCCCCGGATGACGGCCGTTCCCGGAATGGCCGCCCGGATCAGAATGGGCTTTTCCTTTGTCCCGGCAAGGATCAGATCTCCTGCCCCGGCATAGTCTCCCGGGGTCAGAGTCAGGATATCTCCCGGCTTCAAAACCGAAAGCCCTTTTTTGAAAGTTGCAAAAGGCTTTTCCCTGCTTCCCGGAAATGAGTCTTTCCCGGAAGGACTTACAAAATATTCCCTTCCGCAGAGCTGACAGGTGAAAGCAAAGAGTACCAAACAACTCAAAAAAAGTTTACAAACAGAGAGCTTACTTTTCATCACACGCTCCCTCACCATTTAATTCCAGGCATCGAAGTCGGCTTCTTTTCCGGGAATAGGCATATAATTGAAAAAGCTGCAATGCCGGGCCTTGCTGCCGATATTCCAGGTGGTGGGCATACGGTTTCTCTGACGCAGTTCCACGTGAGCGTCAGAAAAGAGCATAGTGGCTCCCCCATTGCCGCCGTTACCGTGGCGGAATGAGAAAGCATTGTCCCTCGTTTCACCGGGAAGATTCTGTTCATCCCACCAGAGTGCGGTCGCCCCTGTTGCGTATTCAGCCTCTGCCACAGGGCAGTAGCGGGAAGGACGGCGGATCATAGAGACATTGACCTTGCGGTTGATAAGATCCAAAGCGGAACTTCCGGCACTGTTCACATTGCGGGTGTAAGCAATACCAAGTCGACGATCAGAACCGGGAACAGGCTTTGCCGGAAGCTTCGGGCAGGCAAGAGGACTCATATACTCCTCTCCGTTATTCGAGTTGCGGTAGAAAGAAAAAAACAATCCGGTTTTAGATGTCCCGTTGCCTACATACTGAGCAAGGTTGCCGCAATCGCCGGTCATATTTCCTGTGCGGATTTGGGTATAGAGCCAACAGTTGCGTGATGTTCCGCTGCCGCCGCCACCGCTCCACCAGCCGGGATAGAAGCCTTTGTTGTCCTGATGATAAAAGACAAAGGCACTGCCGAGAGTTTTCATATTGGCCTGACATTTGACAGCAGCGGCACGGTCCCGGGCCTGCTGCAAGGCGGGCAGCAGCATAGCGGCGAGGATCGCAATGATGGCAATCACAACCAGAAGTTCTATCAAGGTGAAAGGAGCCGGGGAAGGAAGGGAACCCTTTTTGAAAAAAGGTTCTCCCTTCCTTCCCCGGGCCCCATCCATCCTTGCCAAAAACTTTTGGTGGATTGCCGTTTTTGCATTTGCAAAACCGACAATCCCGCATTTGGCAGAATTGCAACGGCAAATATCAAGGCAAGAGGCAATTTTTCGCAAAAAATAAATAGATATTTGCCAAGTTTTGCTCACCAGCAATTCAATCAGCGTGAACGCTGATTGAGTGAAGATGTGAAGGTGTGAAGAGCATTTTTGACCGCTGTCAAAAATGCGTGAAGTGCGCCCTTGCGGGCGTAAGGATGTGTCGTTTTTATAAATTGTTTTGAGGTAATAAAACGGCAAAACCCTAACTTTACAAGCAGCACTCACCAGCAATTCAATCAGCGTAAAAAAACGTTTCATAATTGATTTCCTGAAATTATTATTGTTAAAAAAATTTATGTGTTTTAAAACAGCAAAGGGGCATTTGAAATAATTAATTTTTACTTCCTTTCAATTTCATATTTTATAACAGAAGTACTTTCACGCACAACCACATCAAAAGGGGAATAGATCACCGGAGGTAATCCGGCATAATCAGGACTCAGCAGCAGATCGACGGCAAACGCCGCCGCTCTTTTATAATCGAAATCCACCGTTGAAAGCCCCGGTTTCAGCAGACAATTGGCAAGACAGCCCACAAATCCCAGCACGGCCACATCATCAGGGATAGCAAGTTCCAACCGCCGCAGCCCCTCATAAGCAAAAGCTGCAATACCATCCGTATCGCAGAAAATCGCCGTGGGACGGGGCTCCCTGCCTGAAAAAAGTTTTATCGTCTGTTCGATCATATCGTCGGGATTATTGTTGTCGCAGAAGCCGATAGAGATTTGTTCCTTTTTCAGCCCCAATTTTTCAAGTTGTTCCACAAACTCTTTTTCGTCTATGCGAAGCCGCTCCTGAACCTTTTGCCAATTCAGAGTGAGCAAAAAGGCAATACGGCGATGGCCCCGGCGAAGCAAATGTTCAACACCTGCAAGAAAAGCTTTTTTTCTGTCAGGAAACACACAGGGACACTGACAAGCCGAAGGGGTCTTTTCAAATCCGGCAATATTGAGCATAGGAAGTTTCTGTTCCCGCAAAAGAGCCAGTTCTTCAGGGAAACTGCCGACCCGGGGGCTTTCAAGAATAATTCCCTTATAACTCTCCCCGAGAGGCAGAATATTTTTCACCATACGGATATTAACGTGATCGCACTCGATCTTCAGCTCCCGGCAACGCTGAAGCACGCCGGGATAGGTATAATATGTCGTGCGTGTCGAAGGCCAGGGCCCCTCATTGATCTGATCCGCATTGACAAAAAGAATCCTTTTTTCAGTGCTTCCTGAAAAATCACAAACAAATGTCCCTTTATGAGGCGTCCGCCGGATCAATCCTTCTTTTTGCAGCAGACTCAATGCATTACGGAGGGTCTTTCTTGCCACTTTCAGTTCAGCGGCAAGTGCAGGCTCTGCCGGCAACCGGCTGCCCGGAAGCAATACCCCCGAAGCGATACGGGAACGGAGCAGTGTATAAATTTCAAGAAATCGCGGCATATATTGTTCTCCTTGTTATTAAGATAAAGGAAACAATACACTCTGTCAAGGGGGAACAAAACATTTTTCTGAAAAAAAAAGCCGCAAAACTATTTTTCTGTCTTGCGGCATTAACTGTTATAAAAGGGGTGTTTTACCGGGTCAGTTTTTCAGCCTTCCCGCTGGCTTTGAAATTGTGGTGCCAGTCAGCAGCCTTTCCCTTGTGCTGCTTGAGAAGCCAGGCAAAACCGTAACTTGAAAGAATATTGTGGCCGCCTTCAAAAATAGTGATACGGACATTGCCGGAAACTTTCCGGTAATGGATCTTGCGTCTGCCGTAACCGGGATCTTTGAACTCAGGAGTCCCGGCAGGAGCTTTTTCGTTTTTGACCATAAAGTCAATATCCTTTGCCGCCACTTTATCCGCAGGAGCAGCCAGACAATTGTAGGCGTTGAAGGCTTCACTGATGGGCACACTCCCTTTGTGCCCGTCGTGGATGCCGGTACCGATATCCACAGCCACATTTTTGGCCCGGGCAAGCCAGGTCACAGGAGAACGCCGTGCCGCTTCTTCGGCAGCTTTGGCATCACTTCGGGGGTCGCCCTTGAGGTTGCGGATAATATGGGCTCCATATCCTTTGCCCTTATGAAATTCACACCATTTTTTAATGTCGCTGATAGGACACCAGGCGGAAACGCCCGCCCAGATTTCAGGATGACGGCCCGCCATCAGCAATGCCATATGTCCCCCGCCTGAACCGCCGATGATATAGATGCGGTCATTATCGACCGGGACTTTTTTCTTCATCCATTCAACGGCTGAAACGATATCGGCCACAGCAGCGTCAGAGCCCATTGAAAGAGGATTGCCCACAGTATTCTTTCCCCGGAAATTGGGAGCGATCATATGAACGTCGGCTTTCTTGGCATAAGGAAAATAGTTGGCAGCTTTTTCATAAGTACAGCTCCAGGTATGCAAAGCCACCACCAGAGGCCGGACTCCTTTGGCTTTTGCAAAATAAGCCAGGGCCTTTTGGGGCTTTTTGTCATAACTGCTGATAAATTCCACTTCAGAAGCAATGACAGAAAGAACCTTTTTCTTTTTTGGGGCACTTTTTTTCACTTCGGCACCGCCGACAGCAACAGCCAGGCACAACAACAGCAAAAATAATTTTTTCATTTTTTCACCTTATCAGTTGAAAAATTCAATATATCCGAATGTACGGAACTCTTGTATAACAAATCTTTTTCCCTCAAAAGCGACACTTTCCCCCTCAAGGGGATGATAAATACCTTTGCGGGGTCTGTCAAACTCTATGGAAACTTGAGTGGCACGTTCCGGAAGCATATAGTCCAAAAGCAGCATATACTCTTTGTTTTCAGAACTGCGGCGCAAGACCGCCGCCACATCACCTGCAACGGTAAATCCGGCAGGATTCAACTCTCTTACCATTTCAGCAAGTGCCCCGGAAGTCAGATATCCGGCACGGCAAAAGGGTGCTCCTGAAACCGAAAGATGCTGAAAATTGCTGCCTCTTACGCCGTCATCCCGGAGCAGATGCCAGTTGCCGCAATGTGAAACAGGTTCATTTCCGTAACGGCTGCTTCCGGCAAGAAGTGCCAGAGGAGAATCGTTCCTGCGGAGCATATTTTCGTTGAAATACCCGGAATCCGCCCCCACAAGCAGGATCTGCACCCCCTGTTGAGCCATTTTCTCAAGTTTGCCAATCAGCTCATCGCTCATACTTCTTGCAGTGGGAACGATCAGCAGTTTCAACTCTTTGGTATCTTCAAGATCAGTGACCATACGCCAGGGAATATTGGCGGCACTCAAAGCCTCAGTTACAGAATAGCGGGAACTTTCAAAACAGCCGTAATCAAATTTCCACGATTGTTCCGCAAAAAGGACTCCGGTAGAAGCGGGATTGAAACTTTCTCCCGGCAATTTCTGCACAAAGGAAAAAAGGGAGTGCAATCGCTTTTTCATAGGCGGATACTCAAAGTATCCTTTTTCTTTATCCCCGCCGCAGGAGCAGAATTTATCCGGTGTCTCCCGGATAAGCCAGAAAGCTCCTGTCATACTGCCTCCCAGCAGGGGTTCAAAAATGGCAGGGGCGATCTCCTGGGGTTCAGGCATCCGGGAAACAAAACTTTTTTCCACGCCCGGGTCAGGGACTTTATGACGCCAGCCGCCGCTGACTGCGGCAACTCCGGCAGCTTCGCAGTCGGCAAATGCCCGGTAATTCCCCAGACGGATGCCATCTTCCACATCCACAGTCTGAGCATTTTCTATGTAGAGGATATCGTGGAGTTCCGCAAAAGGCAAAAAATCAACGCCTGAAAAAGAATTGGGTTTTCCCCGGTGCAAAGCGGGATTGGAGGCGAAAAGTCCATAGGGATTCACTTTCAGCATCTCATCCCGGAAAATTTGCATATTTTCCAGATTCCGCTTCATATTGAAGTCGTGAAAACTCTGCATAACAGGATCATTGTTATGGGTTGAAATATATTCCGGGATCTCCACTTTTTCCGGAATCAGTTTCAGTTCCTCAAGAAGCTGCGGCCTTTCCTCTTTCAAAAAGCGGACAAATTTCTCCCGGCACTCCGGACACTCACAAGGATGCAGATAGCTGTTGTCGATCCAGATACCGTTGGCCCCCAGAGTTTGAGATTTGCGGATCAGGCCTTTGAAGTAGTCTCTGAAATCTTCTGAACTCTGACACAAAGTCCTGCGGTAATAGGCATAACTCCGGACTCCGCCCCCGGGAACGACGGCGAAAGAATCAAAGTTTTGCGGATTTGACTCCTGCAATATATTCTGATACTGCAAGTAAGGCAGAACGGTAATGTTTCTCTGAGCACAAAGAGCGGCAGCCTGACGGAAATCTTCGTGTTCCTGTGCTTCCTGTTCTCCGGTTCCCCCCAGAGAAAAGGGCAGAATCACCAGATTGACGCCCATTTCAGCTAAAGTGTCAAATGTCTCCGCCGAAAGCATCCGGGCATACCACTTGTCATACGAAAGCATATCCCCCGGAATTTCACCGGCAAAGCTCCGTCCCCGGCGGCGGAGTTTGGAAATCCCCCAAAAGGGGACCCAGATAATGGGCTTACCTTTGAAATAATGGCGGAGCCGTGCTTTTTTTGCGTTGATATCTGTCATATCAGCCTCAATCGGTATCCAGTTTGGTATTGATGCCGATGATGCCGCCCGGAAGGTCTTTCACTTCGCTTTCATAGTTGCTCCAATCGACCTTCCAGGGCTGACAACGGCGGAAAGGCTTTTTCATCTTGCGGGTCAGAACGCCCCGGGCTTCGAGGCTTGCAAGGCAGGCACGGGTACAGCCGCCAGCACCGCAAACGGCTTTACCGGCGTTGTAGACTTTGGGGGGAGCCTGATAAAAAGGAGAAATGGCATTGGGACGGTAGTTATCAGAACCCTTGATATAATTGCCTTTGCCTTCTTCTGCACCCCGGAAGGCAAGGTCACATCCTTCAGTATCTATTTCTCCCCACTCCAATTCGTGTCCGGCGACGGTGACTTTGACCGATTTTTCGGTGCTGATACTGTGTCCGGGACAGGCACGGGCACAGGCCATACAGCGGTTGCAGAGCTGCGGGCCTTCGTAAATGGGATCGGGTTCAAGTTCCATTTCAGTAAAGAGCAGTCCCACCCGGACAGCGGGGCCGAATTCAGGGGTAATGAGCATCTTGCTCCAACCGATTTCCCCAAGACCGCACAGATAGGCGGCAATACGCAAGTGGACCATAATGTCAGGAGCGGGCTTCCCGGGAGCGACCGGTTTGCTGAATCCGGTTCTCAAGATGCCTTCATTGTCAATAGCACGCCAGTCACTCTGATGCCCCATAGGGAAGGCTTCATATCCCAGGTCTTCAATTTCCCTTGCCATATTATTGACAGCCATAGGCATAAAAATATAGGTGATACCGCCGTAGCCCATACCGGAGTAATTACTGAAAAAAGTTCCTTCTTCAATCCCCCGCAGACTCCCTCTGAGCACCCGGAAAGCCAGGGCGATACAACTTTTGGCTTCAGGCATAATATAGCGGGGATCCATCTGTTTCGGAGCTCCTTCAAACCGGCTCATCGGAGCGATTCCCACCAGATCCGCCCCCAATTCTTTTCCCCGCTGTTTTATCCACCGTGCGGCGGCAGCAGGATCGTTAAAATCGACATTCATCGTCAATTTTCTCCTGTTTTTTCTCTTATTTTCTGAACGGCATTCTGAAGCAGCCGTATACCACGTTTCAATTCATCTTTGGGACATCTGAGACTGATGACATAATTTTCGGCAAGGGGAATGGCAATACCGGAGTCTCCTGTCCCGCAAAGATCCATTATTACAAAGTTCTGTTCTCTTGCTTTTTCAAGAAAGGCATCAAGATTTTCCTTACTTTTCCAGAAATTGGCTCCATTTTCTTCAAAGGGCCAATAACTGAAAAGCCCGGGAGCGTAAACACTCTGCATAAGAAAGGCAAGCCCTGTACACGACGAATACAAAGGCAGCGTCATACTCACAGGATACTGCAATACATTGCGCCTTTCGGGAGAAACTCTCAAAACAGTCCGCAGGTGATTGTCACAAAGATTTGTTACCCCTGCCACACATCCGGGCATTGCTGAAGCAAGTTTCAACAGCATCGTGCCTGAACTCTGCATCAGAATATGGGATCGTTCCTGCATCAGCAATTCTGTCACAGCTCTTCCGAGGCGGTAGCGGTTCAGAGAATCTTTTTGCAGATATCCTCTTTCGGCAAGAGTCCGCATCAGATTATACGCTGTCGTGGCATTGAGTCCCAGTTCGTCACTCACATCCGCCAACCGGACGCCTGAGGGGGAGCGGGAAACCGATTCCATTATATCCAATGCACGAACAAGAGATTGTACAAGTTCATTACCCGGCACGACAGCAAACCTTTCATCATTGATGAATTATTTTTTCACACGACATCTTAATATAGTCCTGTTCAACTGCTTTTACAAGAAAAAAAGGTAAGAAAAATCATTTTTTCCGGAAAATTTCCTTTGCAATATTCCATAAGCGGCAGTATATTGAAAATGAACTTATTACCCTAAAGAAAGACCCTTGACAGATGAAACCTTTATTAGCAGTTGGCTATCAGGCCACAGAAGGCACTCAACTTTTTTCAGATATCATTGCCGACTACAAAGAAAGTATCGGTGAAGTTTATTTTTCCTGGGGCTCCACCCCTTCCGGGCGGCCGGGCCTTCCCCTGACCGACTGGGAACTTCAGGAACGTTTGGAATATGAACTGCACGCAATGCGTCATCAGGGATTCAAACTGGATCTGCTTTTTAATGCCAACTGTTACGGAGCGGAAAGTCTTTCTGAACATCTGGCAGCTGAATACTGCGGTATTCTTTCTTATCTTGATTCCCGGGAGCTGCTGCCTGATATCGTCACCACGGCCTCCCCTTTTCTGGCAGAGGTTCTGAAAAAAGAGTTCCCTGAAATCGAAAGACGTGCGTCTGTCAATATGCGTCTTGACAGTACACTTGCTCTGGAGTTTCTGGGGGATCTTTTTGACAGTTTCTACCTGAAACGCGATTTGCAGCGTAATCTTGACAGAGTCAGAATGTTCCGCAACTGGTGCGATGAACACGGCAAAAAAATGGGGATCCTTGCCAACAGCGGCTGTCTGCGCAACTGCCCGGCACAAACGTTTCACGACAATTTAGTAGCCCACCAACGGGATCTCTACAAACTCCGGAATCTCCCCGGCAGCTACCAGACCTTTTGTATGAAACATTATCAAAAAGAAGAAAACCGCCCTGATTTCCTCAAAAGCAGCTGGATCAGACCTGAAGATCTGCACCTTTACGATGAGCTGGTCGATTTTGTCAAGATCGCCACAAGGCAGCACGACCGCCCCCGGACAGTCATAGCAGCTTACGCAAACAGGAGCTATTCAGGCGACCTTGCAGCTTTGATGGAACCTAATTTTTCCTCCGTTTTCGCACCTGCCGGTATCGTTGAAAACTCCCTCATCCCCGGGTTTGACTCTCTCCCCGGAGATTGTGCGACAAACTGCACCCATTGCGGTAAATGCGAAAAATTGTGGCAGGAAATTTTCATTCCCTTCTGACACACTGCCAAAATAAAAAACTCCCCATATATCTGTGATAATATACGGGGAGACACTGGGGCACTTATTTTTTCTTGAGGGGCGGATAGATCAAGTCTCTTCCGGCTTTCTTTCCCGTCTTATAACGTATGAGGATGCGGTCTGTTGTCAGCTTGCCCACTTTGACCGTTTTGCCGTATCCATTCAAGTAGGTGTATTCAGGAGAATCCACAAAGCTGACTCTGGAACCATTCTGAAGCACAGAATACTCCAAAAAGCTCTTTCCCTGTCTGGCAAACCAGCCTCCTGCGGGAAGTGCGTATTTTTTACCGTCAACCGAAATTTCCCAGATCCGTTCATCCCAGTTGCAGTTGACATAAAGTTCCAGACCGTTTTTATATTCCACATACACCATATTGTCACGGTATTTTCCGGAAACCAAAGCCTCCTCTGTGGGAACAAGTTTTTTGCCGTCGAAGTAACAGATCCTTTTGACTTCTTGCATCATATACCGCTTTTGCAGCTGCCGTACAAGATAATAGGTTTCAAGAGTTTTGTCAAAATACTTGTGGGGATTGGGATAAGCATCGCCGCTGGGCTCAATAAATCCAACAGTACCGAAAGCAATATTCATAGCCAGATAATGATAAAGCAGTGAATAATCATTGGTCGAATACCAGGGATTGCCGCAGAACATCGCATAACCGATATTCAATCCCCACGCCGGAGCCAGAGGATTGAGCTTTTTCAAACGGAAATCCACCAGCAGTTCATAGCGAGCCTTCCGGGGCTTTACACGGTGTCCGAAATTGGGCAGTTTTCCATAATCTCCGTCATTGAGACCGACCCAGTAATAATCGGCACCGCGGCCTTCGGCAAATACGGGGCCCTGATAGTTGTCCCGGATCCGCTGGAATCCGGTTCCAATGGCACGGATCGTGTCGATCATTTTTCCGGCTTCCGGATAACGGTGATCGTAGTCGTTGTACATAAAGGGCAGCCGTGAGGTGAAGCCGTCCACATATCCGGTCCGGCGGGGCTGGTATTTCTGATGACGCTTTTTGAAATACCCCTGTTCCCATTCTGCCAGAGCCCACATCTTATGCATATAGGCCTGCACATTGGAGGTGTTCCAGGTGCCGTCGGAACGGATCACGACCTTATCAGGATCCCACACACCGGATTTGATCTGCATCGCATTGTAAGTCTCATAGTATCCGGGAACCATCTGCTTTTTCTGCAGATCCTCAAGCATAGCCTTAAAAGCCTTATCCCCTCCGTGCTGTTGATGGATATAAGAAAGCTGTGCCGAGTGGAACGCCGACTCGCCGCTTCCCCAGAGACCGGAGATCCAGAGCCAGCCGAATACATCAAAGAAGATATGATTGACTCCATACTGATCGTAAAGATCAGTCAGTACTTTCGCCTTGCGGAAAATGTCTGAACGAACTTCAAATTTTTTGTAAAGATTATTGCTCAGCATCTCCTGATAAGGTGATTTGGGATTGGAGGGATTGATAAGCACCTCCTCAAAATTCCGTGCGGCGGTAATATATACAGTTTCCCGCAGGGGGTGACGGCTGCCGTCAGACCGCGGACTGTAACAGTAACCGATCTGCAGGAAATTGTAAAACGCCTTTCCGGGCAGCACCTGGCTGCCGGCATCGTGGGAATGTATGGAAAAATTGCCTTTGTAATAGTCGTGAAAGTGCGAGAAGAACCACCCGTCGTTCCAAAGGATCTTGGGGGTATGATTCATAAAAGGCACAGCGAAAATTTTTGCATTGGCAGCAGTTCCCTCTGCGTGCCCCGGCCACCACTCTTTAAGGAAACGCTCTTTGGAATCCAGATCAACGATCAGACTTTTCCCGGCTATTCCAAAACGGTATGTGATTATCTGGGAGTGCTTGCCGAATTTGAATTTCCAAACTGCCTGAACCTGATTATTTTTCAGTTGGCAGTTCAGCAGTTCCGTTGTCACCTCACCTTTTTTACGGATATCAAAGCTCTTTCCTCCGGCAGTGAAGATAGGACCGCTGCCCGCAGCAGGCCGGATCTCTTTACCGGAAGCACAGCGGACAGAAATATCAGCCAGCGTTCCCTTTTCGGGCCGGTAGGTAAAGACCGCTCCCACACCTTTGGCGTTCATATAACTCAACTTAAAGGCACTGCCTTCCTTCCACACCCGGTGCGAGACCTTTTCGCAAGGCACAGGACGGGCCCCTGCCGGAGAGACGGGAATCTTGACGACCTTGCCTGTATTGAAGCGGATAGGGGGCCGCTTCAAGTGATCTTGCGTCATCGTAATGCCGAACTGTTCCAGATGCCAGATATCAGGAGCACGGTTGGTACGGAACCGGATGCTCTGGAATCCGATTGAAAGGAGCTCTGTTCCGGCAGGCATCCTGGTATACAGCGGAATCCGCAGCAGATGCCAGCCGGTCAAAAGTTCATTGAAGTTGTTTTTCCGGCTCTGCCAGGTATAGATTTTTCCGTCCGGCTTGCGAAATTTCACCGTCACAACAGAGACATTTTTGGCATAAGCAAGAAGCATAAAACAATCAAATTCCCGTGAAGATTTCACAGGTTTCACCGGTATGATCTCTGCCATTGCTCCGGTTTTCGGGGAGGTCAATTCCAATTTCAGATTCGGCCGCTTCCGGATCATCTGATCCCGGGAAAGGCACAAAAATCCTTCGCTGCCGTAAAGCCGTGCTTTCCATAAAGGATCTGAGGCAAAATCAACCAGAGGAGCTTTCAGGAAGGCTTTTTCAGTAATTTCTGTCGGCGGCGGAGCAAATCTGGGATTGGCACGATATTCAACATCCTTAATATGGCTGACAGGATCATTTTTCAGAAGCGTGACCTCCTTGAAGGGCTGCTGTCCCTGATAGTGTATGGTCAGCAGAGAAAAAACTGCCAAACTGCAAATTTTAGAAACAATAAATTTCATACTTTTTCACCTTTTGGGTATTACTGCAAGAGAA
The DNA here is from genome assembly GCA_015061745.1 of Lentisphaerota bacterium. Lineage (GTDB taxonomy): Bacteria > Verrucomicrobiota > Lentisphaeria > Victivallales > Victivallaceae > UBA1784. The sequence goes on from SUWB01000009.1 coordinate 31,682, forward strand.
CTCACTCAGGAAGCCACATCCACTGTCTCACGCTGGTATAATTTGTGTAAGTGTAAAATGCAAAGGGCGATGAAGAAGGACATTTGAAAAAACTAACGTGTCCATCCACCCAGCCGATATTCAGACCGTTGTCGTGGCGGGGATAAAAGATTCCTTCAGTATAGGCTTCTGTACCGTTGCTGTACCAGCCGCCGGTAAAATCCCGGTCAGTTGTTTTAAGATTCATAATATCAGCTATCAGCAATTTTTCCGACGCCCGTTTGATACGGCTGGTCTTAAGCGGCAAAGCTCCGGTGGAGTTTGGCACCATCCAGACGTTGATGCCGTAAGAGAGCTTGGCGGCGTTCCAGTCCATCTTGTAACGGTGGGACGGACAGGATGCCAACTCTTTTTTGTCAGCGAGCATCCGGTGGGGCCAACGGATACCGTAAGTGGTTCCGTCAGATATCTTGTGGGGCGGAAAATAATCCTGATTTTCGGCGGCATACATTTGAAATCCCGTATTGATCTCTTTGAGCTGAGCGGCACATTTGATCTGCTTGGCTTTATTCCGGGACTTGCTCAACGCCGGCAGCAGCATCGAAGCAAGTATCGCAATAATAGCTATCACGACCAGAAGTTCGATCAAGGTGAAAGGAGCCGGGGAAGGAAGGGAACCCTTTTTGAAAAAAGGTTCTCCCTTCCTTCCCCGGACCCCATCCATCCTTGCCAAAAACTTTTGGTGGATTGCCGTTTTTGCATCCGCAAAACCGACAATCCCGCATTTTGAAGAATTGCAACGGCAAGTATTAAGGCAAGAGGCAATTTTTCGCAAGATATAAACACATATTTGACAAGCTTTGCTTACCAATAGTTCAATCAGCGTAAAAACTGACTGCGACGCACGATGATGCGGCAGTGCACTGCATTTTATTTTGCGGAGGGTGTGGTTCATTTTACTTTTTCCTTTCTGTATATTGTTTTGTGAGAGATACTATTATCAATTGGTATTTTCATTATCCTCTGTATTTTCCAGTACAGGAGGAATTCTTTCCCAGTAAAATCCGAAATCAAAGGGGACGCTGCAGCCGCAGCTTTCCCCGATCCGGAGCGTAACAGGCAGCAGAATTTTCCGGTCATTCTTTTTGCCTTCCATTCTGGCCAGCAGCAGTTCCACCGTCCTTTCGGCGAGCTGCCTCAGAGGCAGCACCACTGTTGTCAGGGGAACCGGTGTCATCGTACTGGCGGCAAGTCCGTCAAATCCGGTGATAGCGACCTCTCCGGGAACGGAAATACCCGAGTGCTGCAGCAGTCCCATCAAACGCCCGGAAATGTAATCGTTGGAAGCCATAAAGGCTTGTACTTTTTCATTTTTCACCGCCGACAGGATCTCATTGACAATTTCCGGATTGTGGTGAAACTCCATTGCTTTCAAGGTTACACCGGGAATATTGGAATTGCGGATCGTCTGTTCGATGGCAGAATATTTGTCAATATTCTTCTCAACAGTATTGCAGAGAAAAACGAACCGCCGGAGTCCGTGATCAAGCAGATGTTTACAAAGAAGTTCCCCGCCTTGAAAATCATCAGCAGCCACATCAGGATTTCTCCAGGAAACGCCAAGAGACACTGCCGGCAACGGCCACTCTTCCGACAAATTCAATTCAAACCCCAGATAAAATCCGATAAACGCATCAATTCCCAGAGCTTTCATTTCAAGGAGCTTTTCTCTCAATTCCCCGGGATCACCTGCGGTAACTGTATAGGCGTGAAGATGCCGCTCCTCAAGAATCCTGAGCATAATCCTCAAGATTTCATTCTGCAGTACAGAACACCCCTGATTGGTAAAAATGGCAATGGTATTGGTCTTTTTACCCCGGAGATGCCGGGCCGCAGAATTAGGACGGAACCCCAATTCTTTGGCAAGTGCCAATATTGCTTCACGCTTTTCTGCAGACACCCGGCAATAGCTGCGGTTGTTTAAAACCGCAGACACAACCGGCTGGGTCACGCCCACCTGCCGGGCAATACTTTTCATAGTAACGCTCATTTTCACCTCTGATAATACGTATTATCAACCTATTTTTCAACCACCACGATCTTTTTTTTGACGGAATAAATTACTGTGCGTCCGGGGATGTTCTTTTTAACACGTCTGAGACAGTTTCAACTTCCGGACTGTGACATTATCTCTCTCTGAAAAACCAAGAGAGCAACTGGAACTATAATAAATTTATCACCAATATACTTATTTGTCAAGCAAAAAAATGATTTTTTTCTGACTGAAACAAATTCAACCCCTTCTTGACAACAGATATCCGGCTGCCTGTGTGAAATTTCGATAAAGCACCGCAGACCAATGAAAATCATCAATATGATTTGAAAAAAGCTCATATTGGCTGTATATTATGTAAAAGCGTTTTTGTAATGGAGGTTTATTTACTATGCGCAAGGTTTTGATTCCGACTAAACTCGACAAGTTCGCAGCAGATTGGCTGATCGAACGGAACTACAACGTTATCCTTGATGCGGCAACTCCCATCGCCGATCTTTTCAAGGCCAACCCCGATGCAGAAGTGGTCATCGTCCGCAGTGAAAAAATCACTCCTGAACTGATCGACCTGCTTCCCGATCTCAAACTGATCGTCCGGGCCGGTGCCGGTTTCAACACCATCGACATCAAGTATGCCCGCAAGAAAAACATCGATGTGATGAACACCCCCGGAGCCAACTCCAACGCTGTTGCCGAAGAAGTCATCGCTCTGATGCTGGCTTCCGCCCGTCATATCGTCGCTGCCGACAAGTCCACCCGCGCCGGACTTTGGGAAAAGAGCAAACTTATGGGTCACGAACTGACCAACAAAACTGTCGGTATCCTCGGACTGGGCCATATCGGACAGCTTCTGGTCAAGCGTCTTGCCGGTTTTGAAGTCAAAGTTCTGGGTTTCGATCCTATGATCTCCCCTGCCCTGGCTGAAAAACTGGGTGTGGAACTTTGTTCCGTCGAACGCATTTTCGCCGAATCTGACTTTGTATCTCTGCATATCCCCGAAAATGACGAAACCCGGGGTATGATCAATAAAGCTCTCTTTGACTCTATGAAACCCGGTGCCACCCTGGTCAACTGCGCCCGCGCCGGAGTCATCAACGAAGATGATCTGCGGGCCGCCAAAGCTGAGAAAAAGATTTTCTACCTCAACGACGTTTATCCCAAAGATGAAGCCGGCGAAAAGAGCATCGCCGATGTGGCCGATCTGATGATGCCCCACCTGGGTGCCAATACCTTTGAAGCCAATTTCAACGCCGCCCGCAAGTCTGCTGAACAGATCGTTGACTACTTTGAAAAAGGCATCACCACCGCCGTGGTCAACAAAGCTCTGCCCGACGGCCTGGATGCCAAATATCAGCATCTTGCCTACGTCCTCACCGCTTTGATCCGCGAATACCTCGGCACCGATAAAAATCCCGCCAGAGTCGAAACCAGCTTCTATGGAACTTTGGGCCAGTTCGCCAACTGGATGACCCCCGCCATCGCCGCCGCCATCTGCGGCAACTCCGCCATTGACCGTTCCCCCAGAGATGCTGAGCAGTACCTTGCAGAAGCCGGCGTGGAACTGGTCAACCGCGAAGTTGACAACAAAAAGAATTACGGTGCTTCTATGAGCATCGACATTTTCGCCGGTGACAGCCCCATTTTCAAGGCCGGCTGCCGCGGAACTGTCATCGAAAACAAACTGATGATCTCCCGTCTCAATGACTTCGACGGTCTCTATCTCGATCCCGTAGGCTACCACCTCTTTGTGGAATACACTGATGCCCCCGGTGTCATCGGTGCCATCGCCGGAATCCTCGGCGAAAAGAATATCAACATCATCGACATCCGTGCTCCTCAGGACACCCGTACCGGCCGCTCTCTGAGCGTTATCACCACCAATGTGGAAGTGCCCGATATGCTGGTGGAAAAAATCCGTGAAGCCGTCAAAGCCACCAAGGCTTTCCGCTTTGCTTATCAGGCTTGAGAAGCTCTGGCTTCCCCGATATTGAGGACTTTTTCTTGAATCAGGAAAAAACAAATCATATATATGCCGGCCGCCGCCGCAGCACCGGTATGATCCAACGGCTTAATCTCGCCCCCCTTATGGGTCGGCGGGATGCCGTTTATGATGCCGTTGCAAAGTTTGCAATCGGTCCCTGTATTTTTCCTCAGGTCTCTGAGCTTCTCAAGATGCTCAACAGTGCAGAAAAAGACTCTTTGGAACTGCTCACAATGTTGAGCAGTCCTGACACCATTGACCGGGAACGGAATATGCTTGAGCATATCCGCAAGGTCATCCGGCTGCTGCAAGTTATTGAGGCTTGGATCAGCAGCCGCACCTCAAAACCTTCTCCGGGAAAAACAGGAAAAGAAGATGATGATACAGACCCCGTACTTATAACTGTTGTCTCAAGACTTTCTTCTTTGATCCGCAATGCCAGTCCCCATCTGATCCGCTACCGGGCTTATGCCGAAAAAAGTGCAAGCCCTTCTTATGCGGACCGTTACAAAAAATCATATTCTTTTTATCTGGGAATATATCAGAGCCGCTTGCCGGCACTGCCCAAAACAGTGGAAAATTGATCTATGAATTATCGGATTGAAATCACGACTTTGCCGACTATGCACGATTCCCGTGCCGCCGGCGTCCGCAATGCCATTGCTGAACAGTTCGGCATCAAGCTTGAAAATCTGCTCTCCCGGGATGTTTACACCATTTCATCCCCCTCAATCAGCAGCGACGAAGCCTTTGCCATCGCCGGCAGAATCAGCAATCCGGTTCTGCACTGTTTTCAGGTGAATGACCGGAAATCAGAGAATTTCGCAGTTCTTCCTCAGTGTGACGCCCTTATCGCCGTGGGATTCCGTCCCGGTGTGACCGACAACGTGGGCCGTACTCTGAGTGCTGCGTCCTCTGACGTGCTCGGCCGCAAAGTGAACGCCGATGAATACTTTTTCAGCTCAACTGAGTATCTGCTCTACGGCGATATTTCAAAAGAAAAAGCCGAACTTATCGGTAAAAAGCTCCTTGCCAATGAACTGATCCAGACTGTGGTTGTCCTCACCGGAGCCGACACAGAAAACGTCCCCCTCAATCTGCCTCTGGTCAACGGCGGTTCCGAGATCCGGGTCAACGAATACGATCTGGAAGTCAGCGACGCCGAGCTGGAAGAAATCAGCCGTAAAGGTACTCTGGCCCTCTCTCTCGAAGAAATGAAGTCCATTCAGAACTACTTCCGTTCCGAAAAACGCCGCCCCACCGACGTGGAACTTGAAGTCCTCGCCCAGACCTGGAGTGAACACTGCAAACACAAGATCTTCAGTGCCGATATCGATTACACCGAAAAGGTCCCCGGCACTGCTGAAAAACAGGAAACCATCAACTCCTGCTACAAGAGTTTTATCCAGAAATCCACCAAAGAGATCGCCGAAAAGGTGGACTTCCTTGTTTCTGTTTTCAAAGACAACGCAGGTGTCATCGACTTTGACGAAAAATGCGACGTCGCCTATAAAGTTGAAACTCACAACAGTCCTTCAGCCCTTGACCCTTACGGCGGTGCTATGACCGGTATCGTCGGTGTCAACCGCGACCCTATGGGTACCGGACAGGGCGCAGAACTGCTGCTTAATGTCTGGGGTTACTGCCTGGGCTCCCCCTTCAGTGCCGATGAACTGATCCCCGAAGGTCTGCTCCACCCCCGCCGTCTGCGCGACGGTGTCCACAAAGGTGTTATCGACGGCGGCAACCAGAGCGGTATTCCTTATGCCAACGGCTGGGAATTCTTTGATGACCGCTATATCGGCAAACCTCTTGTTTTCTGCGGTACTGCCGGTAAGATCCCCAAGATGATCAACGGTGTTCCCGGAGCTTCCAAACGCATCGAACCCGGCGACCTGATCGTTATGGGCGGTGGACGCATCGGTAAGGACGGTATCCACGGTGCAACTTTCTCAAGTGAAGAACTCCACAAAGACAGTCCCGTTCAGGCTGTGCAGATCGGTGACCCCATCACCCAGAAAAAGCTGTCCGACTTCATCCTTGAAGCCCGGGACAAAGGTCTCTACCGTTTCATCACCGATAACGGTGCCGGCGGTCTTTCATCAAGCGTGGGCGAAATGGCCGAGGAATGCGGCGGCTGCCGTCTCGATCTGGCCAAAGCTCCCTTGAAATATTCCGGTCTCCAGCCCTGGGAAATCCTGGTTTCTGAAGCTCAGGAACGTATGAGTTTCGCCGTTCCCCCGGAAAAACTGGCTGAATTCCAGCGTCTTGCTGCTGAACGTGATGTGGAAGTCACTGTCCTGGGTGAATTCACCAATGACGGATTTTTCCACATCCTCTACAACGAAAAGACCGTTGCCCGTCTTTCCATCGAATTTATGCACAAGGGCCTGCCCAAGATGCAGCTCAAGGCTGTCTGGGTTCCTCCCGTGCACGAAGAACCCTGCCTCTGCGGCCGGGATGCTGCCAAAGATTTGATCGACCTGGCCGGTTCTCTGAACATCTGTTCCGACGAATACAAAGCCCGTCAGTACGACCACGAAGTGAAAGGTCTGAGCGTGCTGAAACCCTTTGTCGGCAAAGAACGTGATGTCCAGTCCGATGCCACAGTCTCTATGATCGAGCCTTTGAACAAGGCCGGTATCGTTCTGTCTTCAGGTATTCTGCCCCGGTACAGCGACGTTGACACCTACCATATGGCTGCCAGCTGTATCGACCTTGCCATCCGCCGCATCATCGCAGTGGGCGGCCATCCCGGCAAGATCGCTGTGCTTGACAACTTCTGCTGGCCCGATCCGGTCCAGAGTGCCAAGACTCCCGATGGAGAATACAAACTGGCTCAGCTTGTCCGGGCCAACAAGGCTATCTACGACTATACAAAATCCTTCCTGACTCCCTGTATCTCAGGTAAGGACTCAATGAAAAACGACAGTACCCGCGGCGGCCGCAAGATTTCCATTCCGCCCACCTTGCTCATCAGTGCCATTGCCAAGATCGACGATGTGAGCCGTGCAGTCTCTCTTGATGCCAAACGGGCCGGAGACCTGGTTTACGTCATCGGCGATACCGCTGCTGAACTGGGCGGCAGTGAATACTTCGCTCTGTTGGGTGCCGTCGGCAACACCTGTCCCAAAGTGGATGCTGAAAAGGCAAAAGCCATTTATGCAAAGGTCGCAGAAGCAACCGGAGCCAAGATCGTCAATTCTCTGACCACTCCGGCTTTGGGAGGTCTGGGTATCGCTTTTGCAAAAACCGCTATGGGCGGCAGACTCGGTCTCAAGATCGCTCTTGACAAAGTGCCCGTCACCGGAAAATGCTCCGAACTCGAAGCTCTTTTCTCAGAATCCAACAGCCGTTTTGTGGCAACTGTTGCTCCTGAAAAGAAAGCAGAGTTTGAAAAAGCTCTTGCCGGTATCACCTTTGCCTGTGTGGGCGAAGTAACCGATTCTCAGACAATCGAATTCAGCGGCAAAGAACTCAACTTCAACGTGGGCATTGCCGATTTGCTCAAGAGTTACAAATCCACTCTTGACCACATTTGATCGTACAGGCAGAGCGATTGGGACGTTCTGCATTAATAAAAAATGCTGTGCCTTTTTTGAGGAGAGAAGGCACAGCAGACAACCAAAAAAGGGGAATGACTATGGGGAGCGATGAGGAGCGCAAGCCTGAAGTCGAGGCCTTGATCGAGAGCAATATGCGGTTGGTCCTTAAGATCGCCAATGAGTTTCTCGGTCGGGGTTTGTCGTGGGATGACCTTGTGTCAGAAGGCAATATGGGACTGGTGATAGCGGCACGCCGCTTTGATCCCAGCCGAGGTGCGAAATTCAGCACTTACAGTGCCTGTTGGATCAAACAGGCCATCCGTCTTGCCATTGCTGAACAGGGGCAGACAGTGCGTGTTCCAATGGGAACACAGATCAACTTCCGCAGAATCAAAAAAGCAGTAAAAACACTGACTGAACAGTTGGGCCGCCCGCCCACCAACGATGAGGTGGCAAGTTTTACCAATCTGCCTTTGGTCACAGTTGAGCGGCTGCGGGATGCCAAACAGCTCAATATCACCTCGCTCAATGCACCGCTTGACGACGATACGCCCGAAGGAGGGCAGCACATTGATGTCGTCACGGATGAGACTTTTCCGTCTCCTGCTGATGAAATGGTGAAAGTTGAAGATGTGGAACAACTGCTCCGTCTGATAGATACCCTGTCAGAAAGAGAACGCAAAGTCATCTGTCTGCGTTTCGGTATCGGGGGCAGACCTGTCAGAACTTTGGATCAGGTGGGAAAAGAACTGAACTGTACCAATGAACGGGTACGGCAAATACAAAATCTTGCCTTAAAAAAATTACATAACCGTATGGTGAAGCTGAAATGATTTATGAACCGGACGCTCTTGTTTTAGCTCCGCTGTCGGGTTTTACCGATGCTCCCTATCGCAGGAGTGCCCGGAGATGCGGCTGCCGCTATGCCTTTACCGAAATGGTGGATGCGGCAAGCCTCACCTTTGCGTTTGACCGCTCAAAAGATTTATTGCTGCGCTATGAAGATGAGGATTTTCTGGGCGTTCAGCTTTTGGGCGGCAACGCAGACCATATCAAAGAAGCAGTCCAAAAGCTCAATGAGTTCAACTTTGACGTGCTGGACTTCAATCTGGGCTGTCCCGTCCCCAAAGTGGCAAAAAAATGTGCCGGTGCGGAGCTGGGACTCCATTACGAAGAAGCGATCCGCTGTTTTGATACAGTGGCAAAGTACAGCAAATTTCCGGTCACTGCCAAATTAAGAATTCTTGATATGGATGATCCGGAACCGACTTTGAAGTTGTGCCGGGGACTCGTCAACTGCGGAGCACAAGCCCTGACAGTTCACGGACGGGTCAAAAAAGCCTTTTATTCAGGCACAGTTCACCACGAGATCATCAAAGCGGTCCACGATACTTTCCCGGAAATTGAAGTCATTGCCAACGGCGGTGTCAATTCAGTCGATTCTTACCGCACGATGAAAGAGCGTACCGGCTGCACCCGGGTTATGCTGGCAACAGGAGCTATGGGAAATCCCTGGCTTTTCCGTCAGCTTCAGGACCCGGAACATTTTACCGCTCCCACCTTTCAGGAATGGCGTGCTGTCATCGAAGAACAATCCCGGGGAATGGTGGAGCTTTACGGTTCTGAATGTGCTTTCCGTCACGGCAGAAAAATTTTTCACGATTACCTGAAGGGCCGCGGATTTCACGGTTCTTTGCGGGCCGTCGCCTCCGCCACTTCCTGTGAAGCAGATTTGAAGGCGTGGCTTGATATGGCAGAAGAAAGCGGAGTTATGCCCAGATGAAAAGAGTTGAAAAAATCCGCCGCTATGCTTGGGCAGGTCTGCTTTTGAGCTTGCCTCTTTTTTCCTATCCGTTAGCCTGGTCTATGGTTTTCAAAGGAGCTCTTCCCGGTTGGGATATGTTTCAGGGATGTACGCCTGCTGTTATCGCACTGGCGGCACTGGCGGCGGCCATTGCAGAACCGGGACGGCTTATCAAAGCCTGGCAGAGTTCAAAAGTTTTACGTTCCTTTCTCATTGCGATCGCACTTTGTACCGTTGCAGCCGGAGCACAACAGCTTCTTTACGGCGGCATCTGGGAATATTTTTTCCACGGACTTTTCGCTCTCACGCTGCCTCTTGCGGGTATCGCTCTTGCTCCCGAACTGAAACGGCTGCTGCCCTGGTGGTGCAGCGGCTTATTTTTCCTGCTGCTGCTGTCAACAGTCAACTCGCCTATGTGTTCAGGATTTACAGGCAACTGGAACTGGAACTTTTCTCTGCTGGCAGTCACTCTTGTTGCCCTGGTGGTGCTGACATTCCGTTCAAGATGGCATCTTGCAGCGGCGGGTATCTCAGTCAGTGCCGGCGTTTTTTCAGTTTTTTACCTTTTCCCTGAGCTGGCTCCCCGGGGAACTCTTGCGGGAATCATCGGAGCAGCGGCAGCATTGGGAGTTGCGTTTCTTTTCAAACGCCAGGAGCGTTGGCGTTATGCCCTGCTTGCGGCTCTTGCCGGAGGCACTCTCTTTCTTTCTGCGGTCAACACCCCCGGGAACGCCGCTCTTGCGAACTCCCGTGTCCAGCTTTGGCGGGGGTCTCTTGATTTGGCTCTTTCGCACACCGTCATCGGTGTGGGGCCTGCCCGTTTTGAAAGCAAGATCCCGCCCTATCTGCCGCCTGAGTATTTTCTCTCGGACTATCCGGCAACCCGTCATCCTCATCCGCACAACGAATTGCTGAATATGTGGGCCGGTTACGGCATTGCCGGGATCTTGTATATACTGTTGTGGATCGCCGCCGCAACACGGCAAATCAGACGCAAAGATCCGGCAGGACTCTGGTTGTTCTGGAGTGTTCTGCTGCTTTTGATACACGGTCTTTTTGATGTGCATTTAAGTATTCCCTTGCCGGGAACGCTCTTTTTCCTGATGCTGGGCACTATCTGCGGCAGCGGCTTATCAGGCAGAGAGACAGAGACGCCCCTTTTACGCAGACGTTATATCTGTGCCGCAGTTGTTTTGGCTCTTGGCGGATTTTTTCTGTGCCAGAACCTGCGTTCAGGGCAAGCTCTTTACGAAGGCAAGGTGCTGCTGATGCAAAACCGTAAAAAAGAAGCTCTTGAAAAATTCTGTAAATCGGCATTGATCTATCCCAGTGCGCCCGCTTTGTATATGGCGGGGCAGGTCGAATTTTTTGATTTCCACCGTCCGGATATGGCGATTTACTGGTGGAGACAAATCAAGAATGATTTGCGTATGAATTCTTTTATCCACCTGAACCGGCTTTTGGGACACGCTTTTGACGTGAAGGGAAATTACGCGCTTGCACTCCACTGCTTTGAACGGGAAGCCAGAGATTTTCCCTTCAGTGCCATAAACGCCGGTCTGCGTTTGGGGACACTGCAAAAAAGCGGGGCTCCGCCGGAAAAAATCAATGCCGCCGCTAATATTTTCAACAAAACTATGGAAATGCGGAAACTGAAACCTTCTGATTTTCAACAGCTGCTCCGCAATCCGGAAAAAGACGATGAACCTCTGGTGCAGTAAATGAATGCCCTTGATCCATTTATTTTCCAATGGCATACTCCTTACTGGCACAGTCTGGGAGTTGCACTGCTGCTGCTTTCGGCTTTTTTCGGATGCGGGAAAGTTGTATTGCGCGCCTTTCCCAAAGAACACCTGACAGCTTTCGGCTGCGGCACAGCCCTCTTTATGACCTTGTTTTCCCTGTCGGCTGCTGACAGAAATCTTCTTTGGGGAATCACCTTGCCTTTTTCCCTGTGGGGGCTATGGAAGTTATATTCTGCCGTCAAAGAAAATCCTTATCAAGCCTTGTTCACTGCTGTTTTTTTTCTGCTGACTCTCGGTTCTGCTCTCATCGTCCCCTACGCCTGGGATGAACAAACCTACCAACTGGCATTGCCTTTGCGTTACCTGCAAAACAGCTCTTTTGCCCCCTGCCCTGACAATCCTTACTCTTTTTATCCGGCTCTGACAAGCTGGTTCTTTGCCAACGCCATAAAACAGGGAGGGCTGGCAGTGCCCCGTATCATCGTCAGCTTTCTGACACCGGTTCTGCTGCTGGGAGTATGGCGTTTGAGCCGTCCTCTGGGAAAAGCAGCAGCAGCAACTGCTGTGGCAGCACTTCTTGTTTCCCCCCTGCTGCTGGCGGCCAACCGGGGCGTTTATGTAGAAAACTTCATTGCTCTTTTTACTTTGTCCGGTTTCTTTGCTGCGTGGAAAATGCGTAAAAAATCTTTTTACGCGCCTCTTTTTTGCGGAGTTCTTGCCGGAGCAGCCTTTGCAGTCAAACCGACGGGTGCTTTGGGAAGTTTGTTTCTTTTCATTCTTTGCTTTCTTTCTTTGAAAAATTATAAAAAGGCCCTTCTTTTCTGCGGAGCGGCTTTTCTGTTCAGCTTTTTCTGGTATTTGCGTACCTTTCTTTACACGGGAAACTTTTTCTATCCCTACTCTTTTTTTCCGGCCCCGGGAAGCGTGGAGGAGTTTCACCGTCTTTCCGGCAGTGCCCGGTACGGTCTTGACGGAACAATGGGGCTTTTGCTGAACTGGCTCTTTGCCGGATTTGACAGAAAAATTTTTGACGGGATCGTAACAGGTATGCAAATACCTTTTCTCGGGCTCTGTGCTTTGGCAGGTCTCTACGGGGCAGTAAAAGCTCACCCCCGGTGGAAGATGTTTTTTTTCCGGGCGATACTGGCACTGCTGCTGCCTTTGCTGCTCTGGTCGGTCTTTTTTCCACAAAGCCGTTTTCTGTTGTTCCTGCTTCCCTTTGCCGTTGCCGGAGGAGTTTGGGCAATCAGCCGTACGGCCTGGAAAAAATATCTTTTGATTCTCCCGGCGGTGATATTGCTTGGTGTTATATTTTTTCAATCCCGTCCTTTTATGTACCATTACTTTGTCAGCTGGAAAATCCTGAACCCGGTACAGCACTCGCCGGGCAGAGCCTTGGCCTTTCTCTCAAAAGATCCCGGACTTTTCCAAAGTTTTTCCTATTTGAATTCAAACACGCCCCCTGACTCCCGGTGTCTGCTTCTTATGGAGCGGCGGGGACTCTACTGTCCCCGGAAATATGCTCTGGCGATTCCGGGCTTTGAACCGACTCTCACGCCTGTTCCTGAAACTTCAGAAAAATTGCTTGAAAAGTTGCGGCAATTTGATTATATTATAGTAGGTGAGACCACTCAAAATGTGGATTTGCAAAGTGCCAACACTGAAGCGTGCAAACAAGTATTTTTACATCTTGAAACACTTATCCAAGAGGGCAAACTGCAAAAATTATCCTCCCCTGGATATTCTGTACTGCAAGTTATCAAATAAAGGAGAAAAGCTATGAGATTCGGCAAGTTGTTTTTATTGTCCTTCGCAATTCTGCCTCTGGGAGCAGCTGAAATTCCTGCTCCGGCCACAGAAGTTATGATATTCCGCAACAACAATGCTCTGATCCGCTATCAGGCGGACCCGAAGGGGGCTGCTGTTTTTACCGTTGCCGGGAATTTTTCTCCTCTTGAAGGAACTTTGTGGTGTTCCCCCAACGTGAAACAGATTCGTAAGACTCTGACTGAAATTTCCCGTAAAGTCCCCGTTCCTTTCAGCGACATTACAGCCACCTACAAAAATCAGCGTGTCACCCTGCGGCTCAATGCAGGAAACGGAAAAATCGAAAAGGTCACCGGCACCATTCTTGACCTTTTCAAAAAAGAACAAACCGACTACTGGAACCAGATTGTCGCCTTGAAGTGTGCTGACGGCAGGATCCTTGCCATTCAACGCAATCAGATCACCGGGGTCGAAAGTGCCGCTCTGAAAGCAGCTGAACGCACTGTCAAAGATACAAAACAAGCCTGGGAATTCACAATGGCCCCCAAAGCAGGCGGAAAAGTCACCTTTGACTGTATCAGCAAAACTCTTGGCTGGACTCCGGCTTTGAAAATGACCTTGCTCCCTGAACATAAATTCACCCTCTCCCGGGCCGCTGCTGTGGTCAACAACGGCGACGACTTGAAAAATGTAAAATGTATCCTCTGGGCAGGAACCCCCACTATTGAAAATGCGGGCCGTATCAGTCCTATGGCTATTGTAAAATATCTTCCTCCCGGCCATTCTCCTCAGCCCAGAGCAGTCTTTGCCAAAGCCAAAGCCTATCACCTCAACGTTGATGGCGGAGCTCCGGCATCAAATTCAGAATGGACGCCTGCCGCTCCGGGGCTGACCGGAAATATGGCTCCCTTTGACATTGGTTTGCTTTCACTGAAAAAAGGTGAAGCTCTGGTGCGCAGTTTGGGCAGTGCTTCAGGAACCTACGAAAATCTTGTCCGCTGGCAGATCCCCGCCCGTCAGGGAGACAACGGCACCCGGGTTTGGAAAAATTACGGCAGTTACACAGACAATCTCAAGGAGTGTCTGCGTTTCGTCAATCCCTTCAAAACGGCCGTTCCCAACGCTCCGGTGGAAATTTGCGATGGGACAAAAGTCCTTGCTCAAATCAAAGGTACCTGGGTCAATCCCGGCGAAAAAGCCACTTGGGAAGTCACCTCCTGCCACGATGTCAAAGCCACCTTTGTGGAACAGGAAGCCCCCAGCACCATTAAAAACCGCGGCACAGAAATTTTTCAGCGTCTGGATTACGGTTCAGGCAAATCCTCTATGCGTTCAGCCAAGGACAAAGCAGCTTCCGTCAAGGGGGGATACATCAACGGCATCTATTACCGTGTCACTGATATCAAAGGACGTATGGAGTTAAAAAATTTCCGCAAGAGCCCGGTCAAAGTGGTTGTTGAAATGGAGTATTTCGGTCTCTTTGTTTCAGCTTCCGGAAAGCCGGAAAAAGCTGCACTCAATCATTTCGGTTCCCTCAACCCCAAAAACAAACTTATCTGGACTCTCCTGCTCAAACCGGGAGAAACACGCAAATTGGATTTCAGGTACAATATAATCCTGAACCGCTGAAGATTTTTCCTTGAAAAATCCTTCAGACGATGATATATTTTGTTTAAGTTCATTTTCTATGATTACAGGAGATAAAATAATGTCAGAAAAGATAAAAGTCGGTATCTTGGGGCTTGGCAGAGCCGGCAGAGGAATGCATATCAGTGAGATTGCTGCAAACAGTGAGCAATTTGAGTTTGTTGCCGGTTGCGATATCGCTCAGGATCAGATCGAAGAAACTAAAAAACTTCATCCCAATGCCCGTTATTATACGGATATGAATGAACTTTTTGCCGATCCCGAAGTGGAACTGGTCACCATCGCCACCCGTTCACTGGATCACGTCAAGCACGCTCTGGCAGCTTTCAACGCCGGCAAAAAGGTTTTCTGTGAAAAACCGGTCACTCCCAGTGTTGCTGAATTTGACCAGCTCTGGGAAGCCGAAAAGAGCCGTCCCGGTTCTATTTTCATCCGTCACAACCGCCGTTTTGAAGCAGCTTTTTCCCATATCCGTGACATTATCGCTTCCGGGAAACTGGGTTGGGTCTACGAGATCAAGCTGGCACGGAACAATTTTCAGTGGCGCAATGACTGGCAGACTTTCCGTCAATTCGGCGGCGGTCAGCTTCTCAACTGGGGTCCTCACCTCATCGACCACTCTCTGCAGTTTCTGGAATCTCCGGTCAAATCCGTCTGGAGCAATCTGAAACTGGTTGCCGCCAAAGCTGATGCCGAAGACCACATCAAGATCATCTTTGAAGGTGAAAACGGCCGTATCGTGGATATGGAAATTTCCGGCGGTGCCGCTATTAAAGATCCCGTTTATGTCGTCCACGGAACCCGCGGTTCTCTGGTGAGTTTTGATGAATCCCGTTTGAAACTCAAATATATGAACCCCGCCACTCCCCTGCCTGAGATCCAGCCCCACAACGATAATCCCAAAGGCTTCGGCCCCGGCATTAATCCTGATTGGGTGGAAGATGATATTCAGGTAGCCCCCGCCAACGGCAACAATATCCGCACCACCATCTGGCGGAAACTTTATGATGCCATCCGCAACGGCAAAGAGTTCCCCATCAAGTTTGAGGAAGCCCGTGAGGTCGTCCGCGTGACCGAAATGATCCGTCAGGGTGCTATCGATAATGCCCGTGACCGCAAATTCTGATTGCAACTATTTTTAAACAGGAGATATTAAATTATGAAAGCCCCCGATTCACAAATCGCCGTCACCCTGTACAATCTGCGTGAATTCTGCAAGACCGAAAGCGATCTTGACCGTACTCTTGACAAAGTCTGTGCCATTGGTTATCAGGCAGTTCAGGTTTCCGGTGTCCAGCTGCCCGCTGAAGTCATCAAAAAACAGCTTGACAAGCACAACCTCTTTTGCTGTGCCTCCCACGACGGACAGGCCGCTCTCACCGCTGACGATCTTTCACCTGTCATTGACAAACTCAAGACTCTTGAATGTGACTTTACAGCTCTCGGCTGCCCCACACCTCCCTATCTCAACAGCTACACAATGTGCTGCGAGCTGGCGGACAAGATGATGAGAGCCGGTGAAGAACTCCTGAAACACGGCATTCGTCTCGGATACCACAATCACGCTGGCGAATTCAGAAAGTTCCGTGAGAACAACAAGACGATGCTTGAAACTTTTTATTTGCGGACCGCTTCTGCCGGAGCCCCCAAAGTCTATGCTGAAATCGACGTGCACTGGGTCGCCCGGGGCGGCGGCAGCCCTGTCCGCTGGATCTGGAACGTCAACGGCCGTATGCCCGTTGTCCACTTCAAGGACTTGGTAATGTGGGAAGGTGAACCCCGCATCTGCGAAGTGGGCGAAGGCAACCTTGACTGGCCCGCCATCATCAAAGCCTGTCAGGAAACCAATGTCCGCTGGTACACCGTTGAACAGGACAATGAATGGCCCGGAAGAGATATTTTTGAGTCAATCAAGATCTCTTACAACAATCTCCGTGCTCTGGGAGTCCGCTGACACTTTTTTCCGGCGGCAGAATTTTCCGTTGAAAATCAGAATAAAAAAAGAGTTTCATTTCAGATGATCGATTACGGTGAAGATAAACAGAATTTCGGAGTCCCTGAAATCAAAGTGGGGCCGGTCAGTCAAATCCTGACGGCTCTTTACATCGGGGTATTTCTTTTTTCCTTTTTTGCCTCCGGAGCCGCTGCCAAGTGGCTGCCTCAGGTCAATGCCGATCTGCCGGGAAAATTCTGGACCGTGTTGACGGGACTTTTTGTTTTTCCTGAATCGGTGGGTGTCTTTACCCAAACACCTGCCGGCTTCTGGGTCGTTGTCACCTTTTTGCTGATTTTCTTTGTTGTACGCCCTCTGGAACTGAAAGCTGAAAATAAATGGAATTTTTTCCTTTTTCTGCTTATTTTTATGATAGGTCCGGCACTCATTCTCTGGGGGCTCTCCCCCAAAAATATTGAACCGGCAGGCACCTGGCCCTTCTGGTTCAATGCCGCTGCGGGCTGGGCGTTCTGGAAGTTCCGGCCCCTTACGGTCAAGATCGGCGAAAAAGTTTTCTTACGCAAATGGTTTTTTGCGGCATTGGCAGTGATCCCTTTGATTTGGAGTGCCTGCCAATGTCACTGGAGCCGTATGCTCATCTATCTTGCCTGTGCAGTGCTCGGAGCTCTTTGGGGTGTCATCGAAGAGCAGAAGAACCAAAAGTAAAGTTCTGAAAAAGTCAATTTATCTTTAAGGTATTCTTATGGAACTCAAATTTTACAATACACTTACCCGGGCTCTTGAAACTTTCAAGAGTGTGAAAGAAGGGGAAGCCGGTCTCTACACCTGCGGCCCCACTGTTTATAACTTTGCTCACATCGGAAATTTCCGTGCCTATGTCTTTGAGGATCTGCTCCACCGGACACTTGCCTATGCCGGTTACAAGGTCAAACAGGTGATGAACCTCACCGACGTGGATGATAAAACCATCCGCAACTCCCGGGCCGCCGGAGTCCCCTTGCGGGATTTCACAGCCACCTACAAACAGGCCTTTTTTGAAGATATCAAAACTTTGAATATTTCCCCTGCGGCAGTTTATCCCGCTGCGACCGATCATATCAAAGAAATGATCGCTATGATCCAGGTGCTTATGGACAAAGGCATCGCCTATCAGTCCGAAGACAAAAGCATCTATTTTTCCATTGAAAAATTCCCCGAATACGGCAAACTTGCCCATATCGACCGGGACAATCAGCGTGCCGGAGTCCGTATCGACGCAGACGAATATGCCAAAGATTCTGTGGCCGACTTTGCTCTGTGGAAAGCCCGGGACGAAGCTGACGGCGACGTCTGGTGGCCCAGCCCCTGGGGTGAAGGCCGTCCCGGCTGGCATATCGAATGCAGTGCTATGTCTATGAAATATCTGGGGGAAACCTTTGATTTGCATACCGGCGGTGTGGACAATATGTTCCCCCACCACGAAGATGAAATCGCCCAGAGCGAAAGTGTCACCGGTAAAAAATGGGTCAACTACTGGCTCCATTGCGAACATTTGATGGTGGACAACACCAAGATGTCCAAGTCTCTGGGCAACTTTTACACCCTGCGTGATTTGCTGGACAAGGGATACACCGGCCGGGAGGTCCGCTGGGTTCTGATCGGTACTCATTACCGTAAAAAACTCAACTTCTCTCTTTCGGCTCTGGATCAGGCACGGGAAACCCTGGGTAAATTTTCAAGTTTCTTTGCCCGTATGAAAGAGATCACCGCTGCCGGAGACGGCAGTGAAGCCGCTGCTGCCGTGGAACAGGCTTCTGCTGCGTTCCGCACTGCCATTGCTGACGACTTGAACTCCGCCGGAGCAACAGCTGCTCTCTTTGCTCTGGTCCGTGAAGGAAACCGTCTGGCAGACACAGGAGCTCTCACCTCTGCCGGAGCAGCAAAGATTCTCGATTGCTGCCGTGACTTTGACCGTATTTTCGGCTGCCTTGATGTGGATGCCGCACCTGTTGCTGAGGAATTCCCGGCTGAAGTCGTGGCTATGGCTGAAGAACGTTCCGCTGCCCGTAAAAATAAAAACTGGGCCGAAAGCGACCGTTTGCGTGATGCCATTAAAGCCGCAGGCTATCTGGTTGAAGATGCCCCCGGCGGTGTCTGGAAATTGAAAAAGCTCTGATTCTTTTTCGACCGTATTCAAAAAACGCAGCAAGGATAAAATCTTGCTGCGTTTTTTTACTGTCTTTTGGCCCGTTTCAATGCGGAACTTATGGCATCTTCTTCTTGCGGGAGCTGTTCTTTTTCCTCAGCCTTGGCCGGGGAAGGCTGCGATTTTTTCCTGACAGGTGGAACTTTGGGGGTTCCTGCCTTCCATTTGAAACGCGGCAGTTGGATTTCAGGCAACTTTATATCCATACCGCAGCGGCGGCAGAAAACCTGAAGTACAAGCAGCACCACTGCCGCAGCCAGCATCTCAGGCACACAACTTCTGCGTTCCCGGCTCCAGGGCAAAAATTTGATTGCATCATCAAAATTACCTTTGATCCGTCCCCCCGCGGCACGGACAAGATGGGACACATCTTTTTCCTCATTCCGGGAAAATTCCGGCGTAATGCTCTGCACAGCAGGTGCCAGCAAAAAAGGTGCTTCCCCCTGAATTTCAAGAGCAGAATTGACCACATCTCCGGCAGCAAGGGAGATACCGGCACTCAGCAGATCAGGATTTTCCCAGCAAAAATCCAACACCCGTTTTTCCACCTTGCCCCCTTTTTTGCTGATAAGCATAGATAGGCGGGGCGTTTCTTTGAAGGGATGTTTTTTTCTTTCCGGATCAAGATGTATTTCACATTTGAATCTGCCTTCATTAACATTTTGCAGAACCATATATTCATTTCCGCCCCGGTTGCGGGGCATCACTGTATAACGGACTAACGCCGTTAAAAGTGCAGGCGCAGCCGCCGATTGGGCAAATTTTCCTGAAAATTCTCCGTCTGCTTCAAGCATCAAAGCCGCCGTTCTGCCCATTCCGGCAAAACCGGTCACTGCCAACGGCGGAGAATCCTCATTCTGCGCCGCAAGAAGCACACTGCTTTTTTCCCGGGCAAAACAAAGATTGTATCCATTGGCCTCCACTTTTCCTTGCAGCCGTTCCGCCCCGGAGATCGTCGACACCAATGGCGTAAAGGCCCCTGTCACTTTTTCACTCAGGAAAGAATTTCTGACCATCACAAAAGTATCCTCGGCAAAAATGCGGGGCAGCTCAAGGGCATCCTCGGCGAAATAACATTTACCTCCGCCCCGGAGGGCAATGTCACGCAAAAGTTCCGCATCACTGTCAGAGGGCTTTCCCAATCCCACCACGCTGACCGTGATCCCGGCTTTGGAACTCCGGGCTAAAAGTTCCTTATAATCCCCCGGCTGTTCCGCATCGGCGGCATCAGCAAAAAGAAGCAAATGCCGGACAGGAGCTTTGGATTTCATCAGCTGCCGGACACATTCGTGGAGAGCTTTGTCAACAAAGATACCTCCCCCCATAGATTCGATGGCAAGAATATCACCAGTGGGGTCAGGAGAACTTTTCTTTTCTGCAAGGGGCACCACCTGATGCACCGAACTGTCCACGGCGATCAGACCGAATTCATCTTCCGGAGCAAGAACCGCATAACTGCCTGCCGCCGCCCGGTTGGCCATAATCATCTTGGTCACGCCGTCAACACTTGCCGCCATACTTCCGGAACGGTCAAGAGCCATCATCACTGCGGACTTGCGGCGGCGGATATCGTTTTGTTTTTCCATTGAAACAGGCAATATCTCTCCGATGGGGGTTTTGTACCATCCCCCCACTGCGAAGGAGCTTTTCCCCCCAGTCATCACCACCCCCATCCGGCCGTTTTTGACCAGTTCTGCAATCAGGGCATTGTTCTCCCTGCTCAAGGCTGAAGCGGGGAAATTTTCCAATATAACACTCTGATATCCCCCTAAAATCCCGGGAGAAAGCCGGGGAGCCGGCAATGTAAAAGTGTCCACTTTGAAATTGGCTTTCCGGAGCAGTTTACCCAAATTTCCGGAAGGAGAATTGGTCAAAAGCAGTATCTTGTTTTCGCCCTTGATCTCTAAAAGATGTTCTGCCCGGTTGTTTTCGGCAATGGTATCCCCCGGAGGCGGCACAAGCTGAAATTCATAAGATACGATCCCGGAAAAAAGATTGCGGTCACGCCATAAAATATGGTTTTCTCCACTTTTAAGCTGTACAGAACGCTCAATCCAATTCCCTTTGTTTTTGCGTATACGGCACTTGACACGGGCAGCAAAGGGAGCATAAATGCGGCATCTCAAAGCACAGCTTTCTCCCGGAACAGCCCGTACAGGAGCCGAGACTCCGGAAATTGAAAAATCGTTGACCGGATCTCTTTCAAGAGGGAGAAAATCCACTTTGATTTTCCGCATAGCTGCGGCGTAAAAACTTTTTTCAGGCGAAATACCGTTCCACCGGCCATCTGAAATAAGCAGGATCCGTCCGGGAGTGTCCTGCGGAATCAGCGATAAGGCCAATTCCAATGCTCCGTGAACATCACTGATGTCCCGATTTGAAAGTTGAGAATCAAATCCCTTGAAACTGCTTATCCCGGGAGTTTGCTCAAGGATCTTTTCACCGGCAAAAGAGATGATACCGGGAGCGTTTTTCAAATTTTTTGAAATGGCTCTTATCTGTTCTTCCATCCTCCTTTCAGCGTCAAGAGGCATAGAACGACTCCTGTCACACAGAATAAAAAGCACGCCTTCTTTCCGGGGCAGCACAACAGAGATCCCGGCAAGAGCACAGACGAGGGTAAGAGAGAGCAATATTTGCAGCAATGCCGCACTCCGCAGTTTGCAGGGGAAAAAGTACTGAAGCAGCAGCAGAGGAATGGCAAGCAATAAAAATCCGGGTGTTTCAAAAGAGATCATTTTCCGCTCCTGAAATTCCAGCAATAATTGAACATAAGCAGCAAAAGAGCACCGACAATAAAAAGTTGACTCCACTTTTTCAAAGCACGCCCCTGAGTCAGGGGAGCAAGTTCAGCGTAATGTTCCAGAGTTTTACACTGCCGCCGATCTGAAAGTTCTGAAACAGCCGGATTGACGGATATCCGGAACTTTTCCCTGCCGTCATCCAAAGTATAAAGCCCACATCTTTTCAGCTGTGCCAGTGTTTTTCCCTCTGAAACGGGGAATTCCCCTTTAACTTCTGCCTTTTCCCATATCAACCGTTTGACTCCCCGGGCAGCGTTGAAAACGAGAAGCTCTCCGGAACGGATATTATTTTCCCGGGGCCCGATACGGTTCAAGCGGCAATATTCTGCCAGATTGCAAAAAAATCCCGGCCAGAAAGGCAAACGGTGCAGATTGGAATATTCCACTGCAAGATTCAGGTGGAACACACAACTTGAATATCCGTATTTTTCCACGGACAATAAAGGAGTTCCGTCCGAAAATATCACCCCTTTCCCGGCCATTTGCACCCCCGGATAAAATGCCCACTTGAGTGCGGAACTTTTGAGTCCTGTCAGGATTTTTTCATCTTCATTAAAAAGAGGTGTCAAAGCGGCAAAACGGGGGGATTTCCCCCGATGAAAGAAAAGTTTGCTCCCGGAACGTTTCTTTAATTCTTTTGAATAAGGAGCGATCAGCAGCTCGGGATTTTCAGATACTACTTGAAAATCCGGATTATCTTTCAATGCTTCTTCCACCAATCTCTTTTCCACTGTACTCAAACCTTTATCCAAATGGTATGTTACAGGAACAGCAGACTCTTTCAGCAGCAGCACTTTATTGTCATATTCAAATGAATCACCGGGAGACTCAAGAGTAAATTCAAGTTGTTTTTGAGCACCTGACCAGCGGAAGTTAAAAATCTTACGTTCCTCTTTACCGATGACAAAAGATTCCAATATGCGGTTATTGACTTTGAGTTGAGCCGGCATTTCTCTGTCAGAAAAACTGTGGATCTCAAGCAGGATCCTTTCTCCTTTGATGCGGGCATTGGCGACAGCCAGATTGTTTCCGGCAACTCCTGAACAAAGAAGTGTCACCCCTTTCAGCGAACAGTTATCAGGAATCCTGTCGGTAACGATAACGACTTCGCTCCCCGGAAAATTCTTACCCGCATAAGCAAGTGCTTTACCGGCATCGAATTCAGCATCATCAGCATTCCATTGTTTCTCAAAGTCAAACTTCCAATCAGAACGGCTCAGAAGTTCCACATCTCTGCCGCATCTGAGCCAGATCACCCGGCGGTGAGGGAAACGGCTCAAATATTTTTTCACCTTCTTTGCCCCTTGTTCCAATGGTTTTTCCTTCATAGGAAAAGCATTGTTCAACACCACCACTGCCGGAGGGAATTTTTCTTCAGATGAAGTAAAGAATCCAGCCGCACCGCAAATCAAAAGCAGTATGGCAGTTGCTTCAAGGAAGAAGCTCAAAGGCAGTTTTTGTACCGTGATCCGACCGGAAGCTCTGCTTTCTGCGTTCCCCTCATCCCAAAGGAAAAGCGCAGCTGTATAAAACCTTTTTCCCCGGTGACGGAACCAATAAAGCAAAAGCAGCACCGGCAAGGCTGCGGCAAGGAAAAAATACCAACTGTTTTCCCACCCCCAGATCATTGCAGAACTCCTTCCCGGCAGAATTCAGCCATATTCCAATCAGCCAGCAGCTCTGAAGCATTGACAAAAAAGATTCTGCTGCCGCAGTTTCTCACATATTCCGCCCATTCACGCTGAAAATTGCTCAATCTTTCTTTATAACGCCGGAGCACATCCTCATTGACAGCAATAGTTCTGAATGAACCGTCTTCCGGATTTTCAATGGTCACCTCACCTTTTACAGCGGGATCAAGCTCCTCTGCCCCCAGAAGTTGTATGACAACACTGCTGCTTCCCAGAGAACACATCAAATCCCGGGGCGGAGAGCCAAAAAAAAGATCGCTCAAAAAAATCCTCATTCCGCTGCGGTAAAATCCGGAGGGCGTTGATTGCAGTATTTCAGGCGGATTTTCCCTTCCGGCAGAAGCAGGAAGTTCCCAACTTTGGGGGAGAAAGGGAGTACTCATCTTGCATATTCCGTCGCACAATGCCCAGACCTGAAGGGAAAATCCGGCATTAAGAGCACACTGGGCAAAAAAAGCGGCCATTCCGGCGGCAGCGGCACTTTTGTTATAAAAAGCCATTGAAGCGGAACAATCTATAATAATATCACACCGGGGATCTGTTTCCTGAGCATAATTACGCACCATAAGCTGTTCACTTTTGGCATAGACACGCCAATCAATATGCCGCAGGGGGTCTCCGGCACGGTAAGAACGGTAGTCGGCAAACTCCATTGCACCTCCGCTGCTTTTACCGGTACGCCGTCCGTCAAAAGAACCGCTGCACAAAGGGGGGACCAGTTTCAATTCAGCAACAGCCTGCAGCGCAGATTGAATAGCATTTAATGATGTTTGTTCCATCAAAAATCCTCCTTGTTGTATAAAATATCACAAAGTAAGGACTTTTTCAAGCGTCGCACCAGTGGAGAAACCGTAAAGTTTTAAGTCCGTCAAACCAGATGTGGAACGCACTGCACAACTTGGTGCGGGGAGTATTGCGTCTGATAGAGCTCCACACTTTGAAAAAGCGTTCAGCTTCAAAAAATTCCTGCTCCGGCAGCAAAGGCGTGTCGGTATCAAGTGTTTCCAGAGAAACACTCTCAAGCACTCCTTTCAAACGGTCAAAGGCTCGGTCAGATACTTCAGAAAGGGGTTTCCCAGCCATAATATCTTTCACTGCCTGCCCGGTACCGAATGGAGTCCTGTCTGAAATTCTGGGAGAGGGAAAAACCAGAACCTTATCAAGAGTGGAAACCCCGGAAGTTTTGGCAACTTCCTGAAGAAAATAGAAATCCTCTCCGGCCGGACGGACTTTCATACCGCCGCACTTCATATAGGCTTCACCGGTCACCGCAAAAGCAGATCCCACCGTATGAAATCCATAGGGAGAACCGCATCTTTTGAGCTGAGCGGCATAACAGTCAAGATAGGCTTCATAACGCCGTATGGCCTGTTCCTGTTCCTCATTACCGGCAGTTCTGTGGCGCAAGCTGATAGAAACACCGCCGGCGGTACTGTTTTTGAAATGGGTGATTATCTCTTTGAAATAACTTTTATCGACCAATGTGTCCCCGTCCATAGAACAAATAAGAGTCCCGGGAGCATTTTCAGCCGGACGGCTCTGTAAAAAAGAGTCCATACCGATCTTGCGTGCTTCCCCCACGCCTCCTTTCAATCCGGGGGCGTAAAGAAAAAAGAGGAAAGGATAATCAAACGCCCTTTCCTCCAAAAGTTTGCACAAAAGCAGAGATTGAGTATCATCTGCTCCTGCCGGATGGTTGACCACCACCAGAACCGCCGCCGCTTCTTCTGATTCAGCAAGAGCCTCTTTCAGAGAAGACAAGGTTTCCCCCAAAGCGGCATTTTCGTTGTAACAGGGAATAACAACCCCGATCCGGAAATTTTCCAACCCCGGAAGAATCTGCGCCGGATTGCGGCGGCGGTATTTTTCTGTATCACGGACGGTCAAGGATAAACTTCTCCCAGGGAATGTCAAGATCGGCACCGTGATGAATGGTAGCATCCAAAGCAAGGAGCAAAGGAAAATCTTTCAGATCCACCTTTCCTGCTGCGGCAAGTTTACGCAGACTGTTGGACATCGCCTGAGCAATGGCAACAGATTCAAGGGTGACTCCGGCGAGGATCTCTTTTGCCTGAGCATAGGATTTGCCTCTGCCCAGCAGCACGCCCAATTTGCGGGTACGGCCGCCGAAAACGGTCACATAAAGGTCTCCTGCCGCCAGCATAATGGCATCAGGATCACCCCCCATAATCTTGAGCAGCCGTCCGATTTCCCGGACGCTTTCACCGAAAAGTCCCGCCTGGGGGTTGTACTTTTCCTGTCCGCCCATACCGACGATCAGTTCATTGGCTCCGATAGCCGTTGAAACGGCGGCGGCGTACACATTTTTCATAGCCACGGCAGTTTCAACGCCCCGGATATCGGTGGAACAGCTGATGTGATAATATTCCACAGCAAAGGCTTTACGCAAAGTGCACAAAGTATCGTAATCGCTGCCGCAAAAGGTAACACAGGTATGGCGGCGGTCTGCCAGTTCATAACTGGTGCACGGTCCACCCACAGCGTTGAAAGAGATATTTTTGTCCGTGTCCCGGCGGCTCAGATATTCGGGGAAGGTTTCAGGAATCCCTGTTTCAGTTTCCCGCAACCCTTTGGTAATGGAAAGCACCACCGCCTTTTCAGGCAGACGGGGGATCACATAATCGGCAAACCATTCCACACCGAAACTGCTGACGCCGCCCACAAAAAAGTCAGTTTTGGCAATAACCGCTTCCAGTTCTTCGATCTGATGATAAAAGATACCGGGGGGCAAAGTTCTTTTCATATTGGCGTGAAAGCTGTCGACCTTGAGCCGGTCAACGATTTCCCGGTCAAGAGGAGTACCGACGATATGCACTTCGTGTCCATTATCTCTGAGGGGATAACTCATTGCCGACCCCATCATACCGGCACCGATAATTGTAAAAACACTCATTTTCTTCTCCTTATTTTATTGACTTCATCAAAAATCAGAAGTTTTTTCTTCATCTTTTTCCAGCTTGCATATCTGACAGCGGCGGCAATCCAATCCGGCGGGAGGGATATAGAGTTTTCCTGCCTTCACGGCGGCCCGGCTTGCAAAGTAATTTTTTACAGCCAGAATGATTCCCAGGATAAAAAAGGCTCCCGGAGCCGCCGATACCAGCAGAAAATCCGTTGTCCAGCAGGTAATGATCTTGACTTCAAAAATCGAACCGCTGCTGAAAAATTCCCGCAACGCCCCCACCAGAGTCAAAGTCAGAGCAAAGCCGAGTCCCATACCGATACCGTCAAATGCTGAACGCAAAGGACCGTTTTTAGCGGCAAAGGCTTCCGCCCTGCCCAGCACGATACAGTTCACCACAATAAGGGGGATAAAGATCCCGAGGGAAGTATATATGACAGGCGGAGCATAGGCTTTCATCAGCATATCGACCACACTGACAAATGTGGCAATGACCACGATGTAAACAGGGATCCTGATTTTTTGGGGCACAATGGAAGCAATACACGAGATGACAACATTGCTGCCGCAGAGGACACAAGTGGTCGCCATTCCCATTGCAAAACCATTGGCGGCGGAACTGGTGGTCGCCAGAGTGGGACAGGTTCCCAAAAGGAGTACAAGCACCGGATTTTCTTTCCAGATGCCTTTGAACATATCGGCAAAAAGAGCTTTCATCGGCGGTCTCCTTTTATGAATTCATTTTTCCGGAGTGCGAGGGTTTTCCCCGCCTGTTCCACAGCTTCAAGAACGGCCCTTGAGGTAATGGTGGCTCCCGTAATGAAATCAAATTCACCGCCGTCGCGTTTCACCTTCCAGCTCCCCTCAGCGGGCACACTCAGCCCATTGAACCGGTCAAGGACCCTGTTGGGCGGCAGACCGGGAGGGAGTGGTTTGAAAATATTGAATATGGTCTTTGTGAATTTTCTTTCACACACATTGCTTCCCAGTCCGGGAGTTTCCCGGTGCCGGGTCACAAGGACAGCAGTGATCTTGCCGGAAGGGGTGAATCCGGCAGTTATTTCCACATCTCCTGCGTAACCGTTTGGAGAAGCACATTTTACAGCAAATGCCACAATTTTTCCTTTTTCCCTGACAGGAAGCACCGTTGCCGGAAATCCTGCCGGAGAAAGGAAACGCCGTTCCTCTGCCTGGGGATTATTGTCAAATTGAGGCAAATTGAGCATTTTTAAAGAACTTTGCACACTTTTCAGTTCCATTGCTTCAACAGGTTTACGTGTAAGCTGAAACACAAGAGCCAGCACCAAGCCGGAAATAAGAGCGGTTATGCCAAGAAATCCCCCCAGCACAAAAACATTTTCGCTGTCTCGCAATTTCATCGTCCGACTCCTTGTATCTTGCCGCAGCCAAAAGGACGACGGGTACAGAAACGGTCAATAAGAGGAACCAATGCATTCATAATGAGAATGGCAAAGCTGACTCCTTCAGGATAATTCCCCCAGATACGGATCACTGCGGTAATAAGGCCGCACCCGCATCCGAAAATCACACATCCCCAGTTTGTCACTGGCGACGTTACCATATCGGTCGCCATAAAAATTGCTCCGAGCAGCACGCCCCCCGTCACCAGATGAAAGAGTGCCGGAGGCGTCACTCCGGGGAAAAAGTAATTGACTATCCCCGCTGTCAAAGCCAGAGTTCCGGCGAAACATACCGGCACCCGCCAGTTGATCAATTTGAAAAAGATCAGCAATATCCCCCCCAGAAGCAATGCAGGGATGCACGTTTCACCGATACATCCCGGGCGGACACCCCAGAAGTACTCTTTCAGCAGTTCCGGCGTATTGACGTGATCAAAATTTCTTTTGGCAGCGGCGATCTTTTTTCTGTCATTTCCGGTATGGGCGATCTTTCCGGTATCCGTCATAAGTCCGAGGGGCGTGGCGCAAGTCACTGCGTCAAGCTGCCCGCTGTTGAGCTTTTCCATTCCTGTTGCTCCGAAAAAAACGGTGCTGTTCGGATAATTTTTGTCCATTCCCCGGGGAGGAGTCCACAAAGTCATCGCCGCAGGCAGCGCAATAAGCAATGCCACCCGGGCGGTCACAGCAGGATTGAAAGGATTGTATCCGAGGCCGCCAAAGACCTGTTTCCCGAGCCAGATCGCAAGAAATGCTCCGATGACAGGCACATACAAAGGCACTGCCGCAGGCAGATTCAGGGCCAGGATCACTCCAGTCACAACAGCACTGCAGTCTCCGATAACAGAAGTGATCTTTTTTCCGGCTCCCCAACACCACAGAGCTTCAGCAGCCACACATCCGGCAACTGTAACGGCAATGACCGCCAAAGCCCGGAATCCGAAAAGCCAGACTCCGGCCGCGACCGTTGGTATCAATGCCAGCAGCACTTTGAGCATTATCTTGCGGACACTGTCAGAAGCTCTCACGTGGGGGGAACTGCTGACGACCAGTTTTTCCCCGGTGGGGAGTTTTACATCATCAGGATTGAGCTGTGTTTGAATATCGTTCATTAAAAAGACACCTTACTTCTTTTTACGGAGTTCACTTTTGGCACGGCGGAACTGCTGCACCAACGGGCGGTGAGAAGGACATACATAGGCACACGCTCCGCATTCGAGGCAGTCCATTACGTGACCTTTCCGGGCCAGATCAAAGCGTCCCCCCTCAACAAAACTGCACAATAAACAGGGTTCAAGTTTCATAGGACACGCTCCGACGCAGCGGCCGCAGCGGATACAGGGAGAATCCGAAAAATTCAATGCCTGACCGACTGAAAGCAGCAATATTCCTGAAGTATTCTTGGTAACAGGCACATTAAAAGACCGCTGGGCCAATCCCATCATCGGCCCGCCGAGGATCAATTTTCCCGGTTCTTCAGTTACGCCGCCTGCCCATTTGATTCCTTCCATAAGGGGAGTACCGATCTTCATCCTGAAATTGCCGGGGTTTTTCACAACGTCCCCGGTAACGGTCACAATACGCTCCACAAGAGGGATCCCCAAAAGAACAGCATCATAAACAGCTGCCGCAGACGCGGCATTCTGCACCACACATCCGGCATCGGCAGGCAATCCGCCGGAAGGAACGACCCGTTCCGTCAAAGCAAAGATCAACTGTTTTTCAGAGCCCTGCGGGTAACGTACCCGGAGCGTTTCAACTTTGACATTCAGCTCAGAGCCCTGCTGAGTCAAAGCCGTAACAGCATCAAGTTTGTTTTCTTCAACGCCGATAATGACATTGGAAACGTTGAGTATCTTCCCCATAATCGCAGCCCCTGTGACTACTTTTTGCGGATATTCCACCATCATTCTGTGATCTGCCGTCAAAAAAGGTTCACATTCGGCCCCGTTGATAATGAGGGTATCCACCTTTTTTCCGGGGGGCACAGTCAGTTTAACGTGAGAGGGGAAAGCGGCACCGCCCATACCGACGATACCGGCAGCTCTGATCCGTTCCATAAGGAGGGCACTTTCTTCGGACTGCCAATTTTCCAGAATATCAAAAGGAGCATCACCGTGGTCATATCCGTCAGCGGCAATTTCAATGGCATCTGCAGGAATTCCCAAAGGGCCGGAAATTTTGACAATGCCGGTGACTTCTCCGCTGGTGGGAGCGTGCAGATCGGCAGAAACAAAGCCGTCGTGTTCAGCAATAAGCTGATATTTTTTCACCTTATCCCCTTTGGCGACACAGGGCAGAGGGGGCCGCCCTGCATTTTCAGCTAAAAGGACATAATATTTTTCAAGCAGCGGCGTATCAACTGAAGCTCTTTCGCAAGTAAGAGACTTTCCGTCATATTCGGGATGTATTCCTCCCTTGAAACTTTTGAGTCTGTTCATTTTTCAGATTTCTCCCACGCCGGATTATGTTTCTCAATGTAATGATGTTCTTCGGCACTCAGCAAAGCTCCTGTGGGACATTTGATATTGTCGAGATCCTCCCGGACGGGCAGTACCTGGGCCTCATAATTGACAGAAGCAAGAAATCCCTCAATGGTAAATTTATCAGGGGCATATTTGGCACATTTCCGGCATCCGATACAGCCGACCTTGCATACTTTCCGTTTTTCGGGAGCTTTTTCAGGTGAGTTGCAGTAAACGTGGACTTCAGCTTCTGCGTTAACAAGAGAAATGACTCCTCTGGGACACACGTCAACGCATTTACCGCATCCCACACAAAGTTCCCGGTGGACAAGGGCAAGATTATTGACGATTTCAATCGCCCCAAAAGGACAGACATTGACACAGGAGCCAAGGCCCAGACAGCCGTAGCGGCACCCTTTCGGCCCCCCCGTCACCAGAGAAGCCGTCACACAGTCGGCAACGCCGTTGTAATTCACCTTGTCGGCAACTTGCAGCGTATCACCACCGCAGCGGACAACAGCTCTTTTGCGGCCCTGCGTTCCGGCAGTGATCCCCAGAGCCATTGCAATGGCGTTGACCTGTTCCACGCTTGAAACAGGACAGCGGGAGGGAGGATTTTCGCCGGAAACAACAGACCTGGCAAAATCGGCACATCCGGCCTTTCCGCAGCCGCCGCAGTTGGCTCCGGGCAGCAGTTCCAGGACAAGATCGACCCGGGCATCAGAAGGAGTTTTGAAAAAGCGGGCGAACAACGCAATAACAACGCCAAGCAATATCCCGGCTCCTCCCATCAGGAGCACTGCTCCGGCAATGACATCCATATCCATAAATCACTCAACTCCTGTCACATTTTCAGCACAAGCCGGAAAATCCCACAAAGGCCATAGCAAGGATCCCCGCAGTAATCAGCCCGATAGGGATACCTTGAAATGCTTTGGGAGGAGAGGCAAGTTCCAGTTTTTCCCGCAAACTGGCAAAAAGCAGAAGGGCAATGGCAAAACCGATACCGGAGAAACACCCGAAAATGGTGGCGTCAAGAATACTCCTGTTGGCATTGAAGTTCAATGTTGCTGCTCCGAGAACAGCACAATTGGTCGTTATAAGAGGCAAATAGATCCCCAAAGCCTGATAAAGCCCCGGAGTCGCCTTTTGCATAACGATCTCAATGACCTGAACCAGAGCGGCGATAACAAGAATAAAAACGAGGACCTGCAAAAAGGTCAGATCAATACTTTTGCCCCTCAGCGTGAATTTCAAAAGATAATTGTAGATACAGGAGGTACAAAAGGAGGCCACTGTCATAACAAAAACAACTGCCCCCGACATTCCCATTGCAGTACTCAGCTGCCGGGAAACACCGAGAAAGGGGCAAATCCCCAGAAAACGGGTCAGCACAAAGTTATAAACAAGGGCCGCTCCCACCGTTAATTCAAGATATTTCATCTGAAAATTTCACTCCTGATATGTCTTTGTGTAATATAGCAGAAAAAGAGCTGTTTGTCAAATTTTTAACCTCAAACACTTCCATTTTTCCCTGATTTTACGAAAAATGTTTAGTTGTTTGTTTACTTAATATAAACTACTCCTATATTTTTTTCAAGCACCTTTACTGAGAAAAATATTATTTTTCCCCGATTTCCGTTTCGACAGCAGTTTCAGCTGTTTTTTCTCAACAATATCCTTATTGTTTTTTACAAACACCTTGACTTTGCCGACCTTTGATGATATACTATAAAAAAACATCTTCCACGTTAATATGAGGAGTGAAAATGAAACTGCAATTTCTCAACCGTTTCTGCCGTATCCTGTGGTTCAGTGCCAAACGCTATTCCGCCGACAACCACAGCCAGCGGGCAGTGGCTCTGACCTATTACACTGTTTTTGCCATTGTTCCGATGGCGGCACTGTTGTTCGGCATTGCCAAAGGCTTTGATCTTGATTTGCGTCTGCGTTCCGAACTGAGCCGCCAGTTGAGCCAGCATCAGGAGATTCTTGACTGGGTATGCAAATTTGCCGATACCACTTTGAAACAGGCTCAAGGCGGCGTGGTGGCCGGTGTCGGTGTGGTGGCATTGATCTGGACCGTTCTCTGGCTTGCCGGTAATATTGAACGTGCCTTTAATGATGTCTGGGGACTTCCCGGGCGTAAAAATATTTTCCGCAGGTTCAGTGATTATCTTGCGTTGATTCTGCTGACGCCTCTGGGTCTTGTGATCGTAGGTGCTTCCGGTGTTGCTTTGCGGACATTTCTCAATAAAACCGCTGAAGCCATCCCTGATTTGAGTTCGACGCTTCCCACGATGCTTTCTTTTGCGGCTGACCTTTCTCCGTTGGTGATCTCCATTGCTGTGTTCACAGTGATTTACAAATTTGCCCCCAACACCCGGGTACGTTTTTCCAGTTCACTTCTGGCGGGTATCATCGGCGGTATTCTGTTTCAACTTCTTCAGGACGGATTTATTTTCCTTCAGACCAATATTTTCAAATACAATCATATTTACGGAACCTTTGCTGTGCTGCCTCTGTTTCTGGTATGGCTTCAGTGGTCCTGGCAGATCGCCCTTTTCGGAGCGGAAATCAGCTTTGTCAGCCAGAATATAGACTCCGGAATCTTTGACGGCAGCGGCAACACTTCTGAAACGGCCCGTATGTGTTATGCGACCCAGCTTGCCTGTGCGGCACTGATTTACAGTAATTTTGCCAAAGGCGAAGGAGCTCTTTCCATCAATGATATTTCAAAAAAGATGATCCTGCCTGAAGTGACTTTGAACAACCACATCAATGCGCTGCTCAACAGCCGGGTCATCAACAAGATCGCCGATACCGACACACCTGTTTACTCTCCCGGATTTCCCACAGACTCTTTCACCGCCGGAGATTGCCTGAAATATCTTGCCGGAGTTCAACAGCAAAGCACAGATCTTTCAGCGATTCTGACCAAGACCTGTGATATCCTCAAAGAGTTCGACCAAAGCTATTATCACAAAGAATGCGATCCGCTGCTGCGTGATTTGCAATAAAGGTGGATTTATTTTACCCAAAAGCGGAAAAACGCTCTTGACAATCCCCCTTCCCGGTGATATTTTTTATGAATGTTTTGTTTCTTGCGGCATAAAGCCGCATTTCAGATGAGAAAGGAGTTTTTTGTATGGAACAGTACAAGAAGGATTTTATTGAATTTATGATCGACTGTCAGGTCTTGAAGTTCGGTGATTTTGTAACCAAAAGCGGCCGTAAAACGCCCTTTTTTGTGAATACCGGTTTCTATCGCACCGGTTCACAGCTCCGGAAGCTGGGTGAATATTATGCTCAGGCGATCAAAGAAACTTTCGGATTGGATTTCGATGTGCTTTTCGGACCTGCCTACAAAGGTATCCCCCTTTCAGTTGCAGCCTCCATTGCCATTTCCCAGAAATATGATGCCGATATCCGTTACTGCTCCAACCGTAAAGAGGTCAAGGATCACGGCGACAAGGGCATTCTGCTGGGCGGCCCCATTGGCGACGGCGACAAAGTGGTCATTATTGAAGATGTGACCACAGCCGGAACCAGCATCGGTGAAACTCTGCCTATTCTGCAAGCTCAGGGCAATGTGAACGTCCTCGGTCTGGTGGTCAGCGTTGACCGTATGGAACGGGGTCAGGGTGAAAAGAGTGCCCTCTGCGAAATTTCAGAAAAATACGGTCTCAAAACCACCGCCATCGTCACGATGAAAGAGGTTATTGAACACCTTTACAACCGTCCCTACAAGGGCAAAGTCATCATTGACGACACTCTTATGGCAGCCATCAACGCTTATTACGAACAGTACGGCGCAAAGTAAGATGTATTCATTCCCAACTCCGGGCATTCCCCGGAGTTTTTTTATTTGAAAGGATTTTTTATGCAGCCTTTTGTTGACACTCACGCTCATATGATCCGCAATGTGGATTGGCAGCTTATGGATGAAATTGCAGAATCCGGTATTCTCAAGCAGGCTTGGATTATGCACTGCCCTATTGTCTCTGATAATATCCCTTTTGCAGAGGAAGATGAAGTTCTTTTGTGTGCCAAACGTTATCCCGGAATGTATGTTCCTTTCGGCTTTATCGACTTCCGCAAAGGTCCTGACGAAGTGGAACGGCTTAAAGAAAAGGGTTTCACCGGCCTCAAAGCCATTACTCCGCCCAAGGCCTATGATGATGAATCCTATTTTCCCGTTTACGAAAAAGCCGCCGAACTGGGGATGCCCATACTCTTTCACGTCGGGATCATTTCCAAAGGTTTCTGGCACAATGAAGCCATCGCCGGAAGGCCGGGGCCCTGCTGTATGAAGCCCTCAATGCTCGACACCATTTCCGACCGTTTCCCGAATCTGATCCTTATTCAGGGACATCAGGGTGTACCGTGGATCAACGAATTGTGGGAATCCCTTTATTATTACCCCAATATCAGCTGTTCCGTCTGCGGTCTGGTGGATTACGAATGGCTCATCCGCCACCTTGACGATGTGGATTGCCAGGGAACGCCCTTTTATCAGCGTTTGATGTTCGGTGTCGACGGTCTTTACGGAGCCCGGCCCTACTGGAAGAATATGGTCGATACAGCCACATTTATGGAAGAATTTTTCCGCCGGGTGGGCAGAACTCACTCCTGGGGAAAAAATGAAAGTTGTTTTATGGCAGAAAATGCATTGAACCTTTATAAAAAATTCAAATAATTCTTCTTTTTTGCCCGCAAAAAAGAGACTGCTGCAAAAAACTGTTTGAGTTTTTGCAGCAGCCTCTTTTATTTTTGGCTCTGTTCCCGATATCAGGAATAGAACGTTATTTTTTGGAAATTATGCTTACCGGGCGTCGTAGCGGATCTCGCCGTCCACTATAGTGACCTTGCAGTTGAAATCCTTGTCAAGGAGCACAATGTCAGCGGCGTATCCGGGTTCGACTTTGCCGATGCCCTGAAGTCCAAGAGCATTGGCGGCAGAAAGTGAGCTGGATTTGACCAGTTCCTTGAGAGGAAGGCCAGTAACTTCGCTGATATTCTTGACAGCCACAGCCAGCTGCAGAGTACTTCCGGCAAGAGCTCCGCCCTCTTTCAACCGGGCAGCACCTTCAGAAACGATCACAGGCAGACCGCCCAGACTGTATTCACCGTCAGGCATACCGGCGGCACGCATAGCATCGGTGATGAGAACAACGTGGTCAGGGCCTTTGACTTTGAAAACCAGCTGGATCATCGCAGGACTGATGTGCAGTTTGTCGCAAATCAATTCAGCGTAAACATCGGAATGAAGCAGTCCGGCTCCCACCAGACCGATATCCCGGTGGTGAAGCGGAGACATCTGATTGCAGAAGTGAGACAAGTTCCGCAGACCGTTGTTGTAAGCGGCCATAAATTCAGGATATTTGGCAGCACTGTGGGTACAGGAAGGAGTGATTCCCATACTCAGCAATTCACCCACAAGTTCAGCACCGCCTTCTTCTTCAACGGCAAAGGTGATCTTTTTTACAGGGAAAATCGCATTGAGGCGTTTGACTTCTTCAATGTCAGGCTTACGGACATAGGCGGGATTCTGAGCACCGGTACATTTGGGGTTGATGAAAGGTCCTTCCAAATGGACGCCGGGGATCTTGCAGTAGTTCTGCTTGTAGGAAGCAATGGATTTCAAAGCAGCGGCAAGTTCTTCTTCGGGGAGTGTCAGAGTCGTAGGCAGCAGAGTGGTGACACCTTCAGCAAGTTTGTTTTTTGCCATAACTTCCACGCCTTCTTCAGAACCGTCGCAGAAGTCAAAATTGTTACGGCCGTGGCAATGGACATCCACAAAACCGGGCATAGCGGTCAAACCGGCTCCGTCGATCACAGCAACGCCCTCTTTGGCAATAGGAGAAGCAGAAACCTGAGCAACTTTGCCATTTTCGATGAGGATATAAGCTCCTTCAAGATCCACGCCGGGAGAAACCAGACGGCAATTGGCAATGATGGCACTGTTCATTATTGATGATTCCTTTCATAAAAATGGTGAAAACACTATATCTGTCTATAATATAACTGCCCAAAGTGGAAATATCCATTATAAAACAGAGAAAAAAAATATTTTTTCTGTAAATTTTTATTGAAATATTCCTTTTGCGGAGTTATATTCTCTCAATTTGAGGTGATGTGTAATGAAAGAATTGTCAGTTGCGATCATAGGCAGCGGGAATGTGGCTGCGTTTCTGGCCCGGAGCTTTCACAGAAAAGGTGTCAGAGTTGAACGGATCATTTCCAGAAACAGCGAAAAGGGCAAAGCTCTTGCCGCAGAAACAAACTCTTTATGGAACAATGATTTAACATTTTTCGGTCCCCCCGAAAATATTATTATAAGTGC
This sequence comes from Lentisphaerota bacterium, assembly GCA_015061745.1. GTDB lineage: Bacteria > Verrucomicrobiota > Lentisphaeria > Victivallales > Victivallaceae > UBA1784. Next base: position 67,989 of record SUWB01000009.1, read on the forward strand.
CGTTAAAGATTCTGCGGCTGCTGAAGTTTGGAGCAAGGCACTTTTCAAGAATCATCTGGTACTTCACACAGCAGGCACTCTTTCTCTGTCGGATTTGCGGCCCTTTACCTCTGCTTGCGGGGTTCTTTATCCTTTGCAGAGCATTACAGGTTCAAGAGAGCCCGGCAGCTGTCAGGTTCCTTTTCTTATTGAAGCCGACACGCCTGAAAATCTTGAAAAGGTCCGTCACCTTGCCCAAAGAATTTCAGACAATGTGACTGCTGCCGATTCTGCCGTCCGGGGCAAACTTCACCTGGCGGCGGTCTTTGCCAACAACTTTTCCAATCTCTGCTTCCGCATCGCCTGGGAGCTTGCCGAAAAAGAAGGTCTCGATCCCCGTTTGCTGCTGCCCCTTATTGACGAAAGCTGTGCCAAACTTCACACTCTTTCCCCCGCAGAGGCCCAAACCGGCCCCGCCGTACGCTGGGACGAAAATGTGATGAACAAACACCTTTCACTCCTTGAAAAAATGCCCCAAACAGCAGAAATCTACAAACTTCTGAGCTCAGAGATCCACCGGCTGAAAAAGTAAGAGACTCTTTTCAGAACGTATCACGCCGCCGGAATGGCATAGGAACAAGAAAATGTTCCGGAGCAGCCTCAGGATCAGCAATGCGGCGGGACATTTCAGAAACAGCCTGTGCAACGATCTCTGCGGCAGGAATGGCAAAGGTGGTCAATTCCGGAAATCCTCTTTGAGAATAGATCGTCATATCGTTGAATCCGATGACAGCAATATCCTGAGGGACCCGGATATGGTACTTTTTAAGTTCTTCAACGATCCAGAACGCCACCATATCATCGGCAGCGACAATAGCATCGGGGCTCTGAGAAATGATTTTCCCGACCGCTTTTACCGTATTTTCCCGTTCATATTCTGAGGGCAGAATCATATCTTCCACAGGTAAAACGCCGTGAGATTGCAGCGTATTCCTGAATTCGGTTTTCCGTCGTTCATCGGTCAAACTGCCCTCTTTGCCGTAAATAAAAGCGATTTTTTTCTTCCCGGCACGGAGAAACTCTTTCACAGCCTCACTGCAGGCTTTGTAAACATCAGGAGCAACGGTAGAAAAATTGTGTTCTTCTTTCTCCGCTTCAGAGCACAGTGTCACCACCGGGATCTCTGACAACGCAGACCTCAGATGAGAAATGTCCACACCGCTGGGAAAAAGGAAACAGCCTGAAATCGGATTTTTCTGCATCTGGCGGCGGAGATCTTTTTCTGAAGCATTACCGAAAAAAAGAAGATTTATCCCGTATTCCGCCGTTTGCAGAGCATTGCACATTCCGGAAAAAACGGCAGACAGTGCCGGATGATAGACCTCATCCGGAGAAGCAAAAAGGATACCGAAATTCCGTTCCCCGGAAACAGTCCGGGCCGCATTCCGGAAATCAGCCACATAGGTGGTACGCCCCTGCTCCTTGAACAAATATCCCATACCCGCCAGCACAGAAACCACCTTGTTTATGGTCTTCCGTGAGATGCCGAGCTGTTGTTCAAGGACACGTTCCGAAGGGAACTCATCACCCGGTTTGTATTCGCCGGATTCTATTTGTTCCACAAAGTGCTCTACAAGCTGTTGACTTATGCTTTTACGGTTGACTTCAAACCCCATACTGTTGTCCTTGCGCTATGATGTAATAAGGGCATAATATACAACAGAAACATTCCTTTTTCAAATCACATCCTGTTTTTTGGATCACTGCAATTGTTCCGTCAAATGCTGATACAAAGCAGCAACACTGCAGCGGCAATGCAGATTGGGCATAGAAAACCCTCCCAGCCTTTCAAACTCGGCTGCCCGCAGGGTATTGAAGTTCCCCTGACAGTCAATAAACGATCCCCACCAACCGGTCGAACCTTCCATCGGCAGACAGAAGGTTTTGTTTTTCAAATATTCCGGCGGAAAAAGCGAGGTGAACTGTTCACGGTTGTTGAGCCAGCTGGCACATTGAACCAATTTTATTTCAGGGGTGTTTTTCATACACTCTGAAACGATCTCAAGTAAACCTTTGACAAGCTCTTTTCTGTGTTTGAATGGTGAATCGGGAGCAAATTTGTTTCTGAAATGGAGGGTCAGAAACAGCTCCGGCGAATCGGAATAATATTCCGTATGCAATTCTGAAAGAAATCCTGCACGGCTGGCTGAAATCTCCTGCAAAGCTGTCTCAAAGGTGGATTCAAGAAAAGGAACCACCCGGGCTTGAAAAAGTTTTTCCCGTTTGACAGGATCAGCTATTTCCTCTTTCCACGAAAAATCATCCGTGCCGCCGCAGAACATTTCCCATTCAGTGTAAATGAGAGTTTCTTGCAAACTCTTTTTTTCAATGGCCGCCATCCGCAACGCATATTGCAGTTCAAATTCCAATAAAGTCCTCACTGTTTCTTTGCAGCGGGCGAGGTCAACATATAAATTCCACATTGTCAGCGATCTTTCATCCTTTTGTACGCCATCAGCAATCCCGGATAAGCCAGCTGTACCGGCACACACCAGTCCGTCACCGCACGGCGTACCGGCACATCGGCATCTACGATTTCGTAGGCGGTAAAGGTGTCTTGTGTCTGATGATAACGGTAATGTCCTTCAATAACTTTGAGAAGACGCTCCATTTCTCCCAGCTGTTCCAACGCCCTGCCGTAACAGAGAATGGGCCAGTTGTCACAGGCAAAGTCAGGAGCTGCCGGATCATCGGGCAAACAGATACGGTAATTGAAAAGGGTCATTCCTTCCAGTTCACCGCCAAGTTCTTCCCGGGCGGCAATGATTTTCAAGTTCTCCCCGGGTGTAAGGAAATTGCTCGCCAGCAGTTCCGGATAATACCGGTAATTGGCATAGGTGGTCTCAATGGAAGATTGAAAACTTTTAAGTTCAAAATTCTCGCGGATCACATAGGGTACAAGGCCATCTTGAGTTTTGTACCTGTCGATCGTTTTCCTGAGCTGTCCTTTAAGATCCTCTGCCTCTGCGGCACATTCAAAAGCCCATTCCCGGCAGCCGAGAGCATCTGCAATGGCACTTACAGCTTCAATGCCTTTCTGCACCCAGGCATTATTGTGGAGCCAGATAAAATTTTCATTCCGGGTATCGGCCTCAGGAGCCCCCCGTAAAAGCCGCACATACAACTCGTTCGATCCGTTGCGGAAAGGATTTCTGAGCTTGATAAGGTAACGGCTCATTCTCTGAAGAAGCACCTTGTGTTTCAGGAGCAGTTCTTTTCCTCCGGGGAAGGCCGCAAAGGAGTACAAAAGCACAAGGAGCATACCATATTCCGCCAGCGACGGTCCATAGTAGTCAATGGTTCCTTCCGGAGTTACAAAACGTTCCAGAAAATAGTCCATAAGTTCAAAGGCTTTCTGACAGTGTCCGTATTCCAGAAGTGCATCAGTCATAGAAATGACCGCAGGGGGAAATCCATCGTGGATGGAATAATTATAACCTCCGACTCCATACCGGGGATGACGGAAGCGGAAAGCACTCAATGCCTGAACAAAACAGCTTTTCCAGGCATTGGGATCGTGTCCCGGCAGCTGCGGCGGAAGTGCTGAAACACGGAAAAAATCATTCCATTTCTTTTCGACATTTTCAAGGGCCTTTCCGAAAAGTTCCTGACTGTTTGAGCAGGGCGGAAAAGAGATGAACTGCTGCTGATCTTTTCTGATAAGAAGATGTCCCTCAAAAACAGTGAGTTCCAGCAAATGTTCCTGTGAAACGATTTCCAAAACAGGCAAAAAACCTTTCCGCCACTGCCAGCGGCACTCCCCGGCAAGTTCCTTACGCCAATTCAACACAGCCGAATGGTGCTGAGTTCTTCTTTGAAATGCTGGATCAGCGTAAAAGGGTTGTTCAAAAATCTCCCCGGTGCGTTCGACCAGAAAGATTTTCACGCCCTCAGGATCAGTCAGAAACACATAGTCTTTCAAAGGTGCAAGCATAATTTTTTCTCACCTGTTTATTTTTTCTTTACATCCTGGAGTTTTTCTGCAAGTTTCAACAACTCAGCACTCGCCTTGTCCATATCTCCGTCAAGAGAAGCTCCCCGGGCAGCAAGAAGAGCAAATTCTTTCTCAAAGGCCCGAGTGTCAACGCCCTGCTTCTTCAGTTCAGCGATCCGGTTGCGGCAATATTCAGAAACCTTAAAGTCAATGATACCGAGATACCACGCTTCCAGACGGCGGCTGAAGTTGAACTTCACACTTTCCGGATGATAGTAACGGTAAGACCACCAGAGAGAATTCCGGTAGACAACACCGTAATCAGCTGTGATCTTACTGTTATTAGGACGGCTGTCGTGAGAGTAGAACTGATCTCCGGCAAAATCAAAAAGATCATAGAACATCGGAGTTCCCCGGAATCCGTGATGCATATGAAACCAAGCCATCCGCCTGTAAACAAGAGGCGAACCGGATTTATCCTGAACCGTATAGCTCCACACTTGAGCCCGGCTTTTTTCATAAAGTTTGATAGCGGCCTTCTGCGGCATCAATCGCGGCAGACAGGGAGCAAGCATATCATACGCGGCGATATAACGGCTGTCCGTTCCGTCTCCGATCCGCCAGGGATTGCAGAAAATATTGAACTTCGGATCAACGGATTTTATGAATTCTGCCCCCCTGAAAGCATACCAGGCGTGAGTACCGGGCTTATCAGGATCTCCATTGGGTTCATCAATGATGGAAAATGCAAAAGATTCATACCCCATATTATACTTTTTCCGGATGTAATCCCGGAAAAGAAGCAATCTTTTTCCATATTCCTTTTTCCACTCAGGATCAAGAAATCCCACGACTTTGCCGTTAGGCAGTGTGATTTTTGTGTTGAGGACATCCACATAGACCTTCAAACGGATCTCTTTAAGAGGGATACCGTTGTTGAGGAACGCTTCAATTTCCTGATCGACGGAACTGAAATCATATTTTCCGTTTTTAAGATCCGGCCCCGCGTTCTTGGCCTGTAAACTGGTGGTGTTGAATCCGTAATCCTTCAACAGTCTAATATGCAGAGGACTCCTCAGAGGATAGGTCCACACTGGAATCGACACGTCTGCCAGATCCACCTTGCTGACACGCAAAGAAAGCCTGATGGACCGGGATTTGAATCCTGAATAAGCAGGAACAACAAAGACGTAACCTTTGTAAACACCGGGCTTCAACCCTGCCGTATTGATGTCAAGCCAAATCAGATTCGATGATTCAGGTGCCAGCCGGACGACTTCTCCCAGAGGCAAATCGAACATCACATCAGGAAACACCCGTTTACCGGACTCAATGAATCCCCCTTCCCGGTAACGGATACGGTGAACCAAACGGTTGTCTCCCCCATATTTCAGTGTAAACATTCCGTGACGGCCGGTCAGGTTGCTCATAATGAAAGAGGTAATGGCCCGGGCTCCCCGGGGGACAGTAAGTTCCAATTCTTTGATCTCTTCTGTCACAGGAATACGCAAATCAGGGCCGAAATCGCTCCAGGGATCATTTTTCCAGATAAGTATCGATTTTCCGGCATTAAATTTTTTAATGGCGAAACGCTTGAGATGATCCAATTGCCGGGTGATCTGTTCAAAGCTCATCCGGGATACCTTTTCTGCAGCTTTCTGCATCTCAACAGCCTTTTTTTTCACATCGGGAAGAGCGGAAAACTCAGCACTGATCTTTTTCAACTCCGCTTTGAAATAATCTTTTTCAGTGCCGCAGAGAAAATATCCGAAAACCGCCGGCGTAAAGAATTTGTTTCCCACGGGAGCCCAGGCACTCAAACCGCCGCAGCTCTTTCCCGCTCTGGCAAAATTTCCCCGCCAGGCACTTCCGACAGCAGGGATTTTTTTGCAGCCGAAAGCACTCAGCGGGATCGCCATTTCAACAGCATAGTGATCTTTATGGACTTTAGCGGCAGTTTTAATACCGTGATTTTTCCAGGGTGTGTTCCCCGCCGTTTCATTGGCATAGAAGTAAAACTGGGATCTGCCACGGATGTCCGTAATGATCTGCCAGGTAATTTTGCCTTCCGGACGTAAAAAGAACTCCACTGCATCGCTGTTGTCCGGGGGAGTGTCTGCCGGAAAAAAGGCTTTAAAAGCTGCGTAAAGATATTTTCCGTCAGTATAAAGAGCAGCTTTGGCGGCATTTTTCACAAACTTTGCATCGGCACTTTCCCAAATACCGTTGATGTCTTTATTTTCCCTGCCGAAGACCAGAAAGGGAGAAGTCCAGTTTAACGTTGCATAAAAAGGCTCATCCACAGTACCGTCAATAACAGGTTTCTGCCGGATGTGCCGGATGTTCAAACTGTTGGAACTGCCGGAACTTTCAGGGATTTCAGGAATAGTATTATAGTACTCAACAGAGGTGATCCTGCCCTGAAACTGCTGTTCAGGCCGATTGCGTTCATTGGTACAACCGAAAGTAACGACAGGAAAATATTTTCCAACAGGAAACTTGAAAGAAGCAAAAGTCGGAACATCTTTGCGTTCAAGGATCTGTTTTCCGTTCAAGTAGACAAGCAGATTGCCCTTGTCAAGATTGACCTGCAAGGTGTATTGTCCGCCGGGACGCAATTCCAATCGGGGAGAAAAGGTATTGTATTTGATCGCAGGCTTTTCTTTAGGCAAATAAAAATATACCCGCAGCCGGGAATCAGGCGTCAGATAAAGACCGAAAAGGCCCTGCCCCCAGCCCTGTTCGGCATAGGTAAAGAGAGCCATAGGCTTTGTGATATGGTTATCCGGCGAAAAGCGGATCACTACTGCGGATGTTCCGTCACCCAATCTGCGGGGGAGCTTTGCCGCAATATAAGCGGGTTTTCCCGTAAGAGATTTTCCGGGGAACACTGCGCCATCTGCAACTTTGGCAGTTGTAAAAATCTTGTTTTCCTTCCCTTCAGGGAAATAGGGCAGCCAATAAGGTTTTACAAACTTTCTGTCAAAACTCCAACGATATACGACTTCAGTCCCGCCACACGAAAAGACAGATATGAATACAGCCGTAACAGCCGCAATGCGTTTGATTGTCAGACACACCATTTTTCTTCCTTATATTTTATCTATTGTATAACTGTATTCCTTTTTACAGGGGGCAAATGAGCTTTGCGGCAATTTCCCGTAAGCAGGATTCAAAACAACTTCAATATTTTCTTTTCCGCTGCCGCCGGCAAGCATAAATTCTGTAACTCTGCCGCCGACAACTTTGCAAGAAAGCAAAAATCCCCCTTCAAGCCGGAGATTTTCAGCTTGAAGATCTTTCCATTCTCCGTCGAATCCGGGAAGCAGATAAAGTGTATTTCCTTCCATTCTGCCAAAGGCTTCTGCCATTGCTTCAAGGAAATATGCGTAAGGCGTGGGATACCAGTACCCGATAGGATAACCGTCCAAACGAATGAACTCAGGAACAGCACCGCTGGATGCCGCGTGCCGGAACCAGTTTTTCAACAGGGGGAAGGCTTTTTCAGCTGCTCCCTCTCTTGCATACTCCCTGGCCAACCGGGGACCGCTCCAGGGCCAGTCCCGTGGACTTTCTGAAGGCTGTTCCCCGACGATGCCGCCCCAGGGCGTTTCTGCATTTTTATGATAGATGGCCAGTTGTTCGGCATTATGTATCCCCGGCAGATAATTCTGGCTGAAAACAGGCATACAAGTATCATACTTTGCTCCTGCCCAGGGCAGAATAACACCACGTTCATCCCGGTTCTTTTCCAACTCCTTCCGCAACTTTTGCGTTACTTTGAGAAACTCTTTTTCTCCGTTGAATTGTGCATCCATCTCAAGACACCGGATCGTCACTGACAGCATCGTTGTATCACGTTCAACAGTAACATAGGATTCATTAGATGCGACACAAGGACGGATCGTACCGTCATTCTGTACAAAACTTGAAATAAATCCGGCACACCCGTGAAGCAGTTTTTTCACATCAGCATCTTCCGGATCGGCATAACTCAAATATTCTCCGGCTGCGATACCGATGATGGCGATCATAATGGGCTTTCTGTGCAGAAGTTCATATTCGAGATCTCCGCCGGAACAGTGTTCGCCCAGCACATTTCCCCAATTACTGAAGGCAACACCTTTGATGCCCAATTCTTTACATATTTTCACACCTTCTTCATACTGGTCGATGTAGTACTGCAGATGTTTCCGGGCCTCCGCAACATTATTGGTCTGAAGCATAGCCAGAAAGACACGTTCTGCATCGCAGGGACAACAAGTACCGCCTTCCCACATATGAGGAAGCAGACCGCAAACGATACCGCCCTTTTTGTGCTGGGCGGCACGCATCATATAACGTCCCACATCCCAGGAATACTGAATCTCAGGATCAGGCAGCACAACTTTTGAAGTATTGAAGTAAGTCAGATGTTCTTTTTCGTGATCTGCCTTGAGTGAGTCTGATATAACGGGGATATCTTCGGACTCATCTTTACAAATCACGTACATTACTCCCCGCCATCCCGGTGTCACATTTTCAAAATGAAGTTTGGGAATGTCCCAATGGGGAATCGGAGTACCGTCCTTGCGATCAGTGCGGAGCAGACACCGGCCTTTGGGCCCATTCTTTTTGAAGTGATATGTTCCGTCAACGCCTTCGCAACTGGCCTCAAAAGCGGTTTCAGGAACTTCACAAAGCGGCGTAGCGGTGTTGAAACAGTTGACGACTACAAGATAAAAATCGACAGCAAAAGTTTCTGCGTTTGACTTCAGGACTTCAAGTTCGTGAACAAGAATGCCTGATGAGGTCAGAAAAGTCGTTACTCCGATTTCAGTACCGAAACAGAACGCAACTTTACTGTAAAGAATACCCCGCTGAGGGTCAAATTCCTGTTCATACCACTTGGGAGTGCATACTTCGCCATTGAGGACTGCGGTGTATCCGCTTGATATGACAGGAGCAGTCCGGACTCCTTTTTTGCGGTGTTCTGTTTTGAGCCAGGAGCAGACTGTCCCCTGATTCTGTTCCGCGTGGATATGGCCGCAGGCTCCACAATTCATACTGCCGGAAAGTCCGATAAGTACAACATCGTTCCCATTACTCAATAGATAGGGATAATAGGGACGGCTGGATAAAGGTTCTGCTTTCATAATCTTACAATTTTCCTGATTTATTTATTTTTCAACGGCAAAAACCAAAGGGCCGTTTTGACCCAGTTTTCATACTTTTGAGAAGAAGCATAAGCTGTTATCTCACCACTGGTGAATTTGTCCACTCTGACTGACCCATCATAACGTACCATAGGCAAAACAGATGCACCGCCCTGCTGATGGCCATTATCCACCATAGGCATTCCGGTCGTCCCTTCATAATAGCAGCAGGAAGAAATCAATCCCTTCCAGCGGGCAATATCCGTGAGTTTACCGGTTTTGCCATATTGAGTTTGCAGAGCAAGAGTGTTGGCAAATTCCGGAACATAAGAAGCAAGGCTGTAGTAGGTCACAAGCAGCTTTGTATTGTGATTGTTGTAGTAATAATATGTGATCCGCCGGTAATTCTGACTGCCGCCGTGCGAAGCGTACCCCAGATAACCGTTGTAAGATTTTGTCAGTGTCGCCGGAGTACAATAAAGTACTTTACCTATGCTGTCAAAAGAGCTGGCATTTTTGAATTTTCCAAAAGCCTTTCCAAGACCGCAATCCTTTCCCCAATAATACCCGTAGTTTCCGCATTGTGTCTTTTCGCGATCACTGTCATAAGTTCCGTCTGGCATAAAATCTCTGTTTTCCTGTGCATACATAGAAACGGTCAAGCCGATGGTCTTCAGATTGCTTTGGCAATTGGACAGCTGGGCCCTCTGCCGAGCCTGCTGCAGAGCAGGCAGAAGCATTGCCGCAAGAATGGCTATGATCGCTATAACAACAAGAAGTTCGATCAATGTGAAGACTTGGACTTTCATCTGCCTTGAAGCGGCAATACGATTTCGGGAGAAAGAAAAATACGTTAACATCTGACTATCCTTTCTTGAATTAATAAACTGGGTTCCCCAGTACACCACTTGAGTTACTATAACACCCATTATTTGTTTTGTCAAGTATTTTCCGGAATTTTTCCAATCGAGTAGGAGGCTGTCCATTATTTGGACAGCCGTCCTCTCACACCACCGTACGTGCCGTTCGGCATACGGCGGTTCAGTAACTTGAGTGCAGTTCATTATACCGGATGAAGATATCGTC
>SUWB01000065.1 GCA_015061745.1 Lentisphaerota bacterium
CCAGTATCACCCTTGCACCCCCTATCTGCGCCGCTCCGGCTGAAAGAGTTGGGGGCTTGGGGGAAGAGAAACGCTTGCCGTGTCTCTTACCCCAACTCCCCGGAGCTGAAGTAATCAAACACAGCCTTAAGTATGGCCGGTTAAAATTACCATAAACCTTAAAAATTATCGTCCCCAGTGCTCTCCCCCGCAAATAATCCCTCCCGGCGATATCTTCCCGCAAATACTCGTCCTCGGTGATATCTTTCGCAAACCTTTGTTCCCGGCGATATCTCCCGCAAACCTTTGTTCCCGGCGATACCTCCCGCAAATACTCGCTCCCTGCGATATCTCCCGCAAACCATTGTTCCCGGCGATATCTCCCCGCAAACCATTGTTCCCGGCGATATCTCCCGCAAACCTTTGTTTCCGGCGATACCTCCCCGCAAATAAGGGGGCGAGTTTAAACAAAAATTTGCGATAATGGATGTGGCACAGACTAAAACTGCCACTTTCCCATAGCAGACGCCGGAGGGGCAGTGCAGTACCCTCTGGCCGGTTGACAGTCTGCGGACGTTGGCGTTGACTTACACAGCCCGTGTGTATTGACCGGAGGTGAAAGAACCCGCCAGCTGAAACTACGCAAAACCGTGGTCGGAGCCGGGAGCCGGCGAAGGCCGCAGGCCGAGCGCGCAGGGCGCAGCGTAATGAACCGCTGCGGTATTCCGCAGCGGATGCCCCCGGCAGGGGGCAGATGAAGTGGAGCCCGAGCATCAGAGCCCCTTGAGATCAGCCAAAGGCTGTCTCAAGGGGTGATACGTAATCTAAGAAAGTACGCTCCACACATCCACAGCCGAAGCCCACCACCTCCTAAATCCCGTATCACCATTGCACCCCATATTTGCGCCGCCCCGGCTGAAAGAGTTGGGGGCTTGGGGGAAGAGAAACGCTTGCCGTGTCTCTTACCCCAACTCCCCGGAGCTGAAGTAATCAAACACAGCCTCAAGTATGGCCGGTTAAAATTACCATAAACCTTAAAAATTATCGTTCCCCGGCGATACCTCCCGCAAACCTTTGTTTCCTGCGATACCTTTCGCCAATACTCGTCCCCGGCGATCTCTCCTGCAAAGATTTATTTTTCGCTTTGGTGTAAAAATGTTTATAATTTGAACTATTGATGGTTAAATATTGACTTTTTTGTTCGTAGATTTTTTTATTTTCCCCTCATACAATTTTTGGCACGGAACTTGCTTTAGTGTTTTCAGAAATATCAAAAGGAGTTTCTGATTATGATACGTAAAATTGTTATGTGGTGCTGCGAAGTGGAAAAAATTATTCTCGGCCATGCGGGGTTCGGGATTGATGAAACAGAGGAGTGAAATTTGGGGCTATGGATATTTTTTTCTGGTTAGGGTGTGCAGTGTGTCTCTTGCATCGCAGGCGGGAACAAATTGCTGCTTCTGAGGCAGAGGAGTTTTCCGAGGTTGTATTTTCCCCCAGAAAAAATATCGAAAAGCAAGTTCACAGCAAAGCCCAAACGAAAAAAAGCGAAAAGAAAAAAAGTTCCCAAAAAGCTGAATGTGCAGAAGTAATCATACGGCCCGTTTCCGGAAAACAAAGAGAATATCAGTTTTATTCTCCCCTATGCGTGAATAAAAAATATTTCAACGCTTCAACTGAGAAAAAATTTGTAAAGCTCAAACTGACACAAATTATTCAGCGGGAAGCACCTGTATGTGAAAGCGTACTCAGAAAACGTTTTTATCAAATCTGCGGCATCCGGCGTCCGGGACAGAAAATTAAAGAGACGATCGATGAATGTCTGGCACAAGATTTTACAGTGACACAATATGGAGAAGAATGCATTTTCTGGGGGAAGGGACAAGTACCTGCGGATTACAGATTTTATCGTGTTGATAAAAATGAACGGAGTCGGAGGCAAATTAAAGAGATCCCTCCGGAAGAATTGGCTAACGCTATGTATGAGGTGTTGCTGAATATAAATATTTGTCCCACTGAAAAACTTTTTTGCGAGACAGTCAAATTATTCGGCTTCAAAAAGGTCTCTGCCGAAGCCGGGAAATTTTTGAATTGTGCCCTTGATATATTGGAACAACGGGGGTGTGTCGATCTGGAGTGAGCGTAAATAGCAGTATACAAAAATCCCCCGGGAAAACGTTTCAAAAATTTTCCCGGAGGGACGTTTGGCAGAGAATTTTTTACTTGGTGATCCTCAAATAATTCTCAAAGGTGATGGCATCGTAAGCCTGCTTTGAAAGTTTACCGGATTCAAGGCCGGTTTTGAGGTAGTCGATAATGGGCGGTATGGGTTCGTTGATATCGGTGAAGCGGTCGGTTCCGAAACAGACCTGCTTGTGGAATTTTTCAAGAAATTCATAGCCCTTGGGATCTTTACTCAGTGCCCGATGGGCACTTCCCGCAGAACAATCACCGTAGAGGTTGGGGAATTTTTCAAAGAGATCCCACAGAATTCCTTTCTTTGTGTAAGGCGTAGTCGGATAGGCACTCTTTTGCTCGTCCGGCAAATCTCCGTCGATTTCGTTCCAGAAGCAGGGGGAATGTCCCAGAAAAACAGTGTCAGGACACAGCTGCAACGCTTTCTGAAGCCGGGGCAAACCCGGATCGTCAACGGCTCCGTAGGAACCGGCGTTTTCCCGCTGGAAGTGGAAAATCATAGGCATATTGAATTCACCGGCTGTCTGGAAAATACGGATAAAACGCTCATCATCCACAGGCAGTGCCGCACAGATTTCACCCAAACCCTTGCAGCCCAGATCTTTGAAAACTTCAAAAAGCTGGCGGATCTTGCCGTCAGGGGTGTTGAACATCGCACGGGGATCAATATTGCAGAAAACATCAAAACGGTCAGGATGTTTACGGGCCGCTTCTATACATTCTGTGTTGCCCGTGACTCCGTAAAAATCCATATTTTCCGGTGAACACAAGGGCAGAAGAACGGAACGGTCAATGCCTTCCTTATCCATACGGTAGAGCAGTACATCTGCAGTAAAAGGCCGCCGGTTGAGGAATTTTTGGGCAAATTCCGGGAAGTGTTCGTAGGTTATGTGAGTGTGAATATCAATAAGCATTTGAAAAACTCCCGAATTTTATTTGGCAAAAGCAGCATCGACTTTTCGGAATCCTGTCATCAGCATATCAGCTTCTTCTTCATCCCAGCTTTCAAAAATGTAGAAGAGGAAGTTATCTTCCATCGCCTGCATCGCATTGGGTAAGGGAAATTCCCGGCAGGGATCGCCCTGACAGAGGGGGTTGTTCCAGGGATGTTTGTTCTGACGATCCTGGAACCAGGGGAATGTTGAGGGTAATGCCGCTTTATAGCTGGCGGAAATGGGGACTCCTTCAGCAGACAGAGCTGCAAAGTAATCCGCCCTTGAACAGGTGATGGCGTTCAAATTGATGTTCAAACGCATCCACCAGTAGGAATTGACCGTGTTGGGCAGTGCTTCGGGGACAGAAATGGTTTTGAGTTCTCCAAGGCCTCTCTGCATAAGCAGTTCCGCAAAGCGGCGGCGTCCGGCGACAATGCCGGGAAGTTTTTTCAGCTGAGCTCTGCCGATAGCTGCGTGAAGTTCGTCCATATTGCAATTGATGGCAGCACAGACATTGCCGGTGGGATTTTCAATGCCGAAAGGTTTTCCGCGATCAGCGGCACGGCGGCCTTTCCAGTAGAGATCTGCGGTCTTGGAAAAGACCATACCACCCTGGCCGCCGGTGCAGAAGTGTTTGCCGAACATTACAGAAAATGCCCCGTAAGTACCAAAGGTTCCAACATACTGACCGTCAACTTTGGCGGCGTGGGCCTGAGCGCAATCTTCAATGACGGGAATGCCGTGACGGTTGGCAATTTCCATAATTCCTTTAATATCAGCCGGTTCACCGCCGATATGGGGGACAATGATAGCAGAAGTCAAAGGTGTAATGCATTTTTCAAGTTGTTCGGGACCGATGTTGAAACGGCCGGGCATCGTGTCGCAGACCACAGGGATACAGTTGTTGAGCACAATGGGCATCATACCGCCCGGATCGGTGACAGCTCCCACAATGACTTCAGAAAAGGGTTTTGGGTCGAGAGCACGCAGAGCCACAAAGACGGCATTGGTACCGCCGTTGACACCATCTGAATAGCCGCCGCCGAGGAATTCAGCAAATTCCTTGCAAAAGGCTTCTTCTTCGGGACCGTTATATCCAAAGGCGTTTCCTGTTTCGATAGATTGGTCAAAAAGCCGCATCGCAGCTTCTTTTTCTTCAATTCCGAAATGGAATCGGTTTTTAAGAGCTCCAACAGCTTTTTCGCCGCCGTTGACAGCCAGTTTTTCTTTATTTGACATTTTCACACCTTACTATATATTGGTTTAATGGTTCATCTATAAAGTAGCTCCGCCGATGGTGAAATTCAAGTTGAAATTATTAAAAAGCAAGTATTTTTTTTAGGAGAAAAAGAAATTTTTACGTTATGCAATTTTCAGAGTCGCTCCGGATAGGATATTTTTTAAAGAAAAGTAATTTTTTTTGACTTTTTTGTTGCAGTTCCCGGCAAAATGTGGTATAATTATATGCAGAAATTTATACTTAATTTTTTACAGGGGGAAACCAATGACCGATGATTTGCCACAGGGAAGCGAGATGATTCTTGTGGTTGATGACCACGAGACCATATGGGACTTTCTCATCGAAGCTCTGCAAATGCTGGGATATACCGTTCTGCTCGCAGAAAACGGTTTGGATGCTGTGTCTATTTATGAGGACAATCCGGGAATGATCGACTTGGTGCTCCTGGATATGATTATGCCCAAAGCCGGCGGACACGAAACGTTTATCAAATTGAAAGCCATTGACCCGAATGTGAAAGTGCTTCTTTCAAGCGGTTTTGTCAATGAAAGTGCTGTTGAAGATCTGCTTTCACAAGGGGCTTGCGGATTTCTGCCCAAGCCCCACAGACTTCCCGTTGTCGCCAAGGCGATCAGGGATGTGCTTGACGGTAAAGGACCTGTGCTGCCCGGGGTGACAAATGGATGACTGGATCGAGATCCAAAGGGATGAACGGCATATCAAAAGAGAGCGTGCAAAAGCACGGGAAATGCGGAACACTCCTTACTTCAAAGAACTTTTTGCCAAAGGAATCTGCCGCTACTGCGGAGGGAAATTCCCCCCTGAAGAACTGACTCTTGACCATATCGTGCCTGTCGCCAGAGGCGGAAGAAGCACCAAAGGGAATATGGTCGTCTGCTGCCGCAGCTGCAATCAGGCCAAAAAGTATCTGACGCCCGCGGAAATGATTATGCGGAGTGTTGAATTGAAGGCTGCCGCAGCTGCCGGAAATGAGCCTGACGCAGAGACGGAATCTGAAGAATAAACAAATGTTTTGCCGGGGAAGCTGGAAGGCTTCCTTTTTTTATTTCTGCAATATTTTATTGATGACAAGGTGAGTGATACGCCAGCCTTTTTCCGTGTTGATGACGACAGCTTCAACGTCGCGGATCTCGTCGATTTTTTCCTGCGGAGCATTTTTGAGTACTCCGGTACATTGGCCTGTAAAAAAGATTTTGGCTGCACTTGGAGTGCCGTCTTCTTTGTGGTTTATGGCAAATTCAAGGTCTGAATAAGAGATTTTTATCCACTTGAATGTGAATTTGAACCGCATAATATTAGCTCCGAGCACAGTCGGAGTGTAAATGCCGTCAAAAAGATGACGACCGATTTTTATTTCGCATTTGGGGGCAAATACCTTGTCTGCCCGGTTGGCTTTCAGACCGCTGACAGCGGGATTTTCTCCGGAACCTTTTGAAACGATCTCGCATAATTCATTCAAAGTCCTGCGGATTTGTCTGTGAGGATTGTCCCGGAAAAAATAAAAACAGAGTACTCCGGCTGCCAACAGCAAAAGAGTCCCCAGAAGAAAAAGAAACTTTATTTTCATATTTGATACACCTTGAGAATGTGATTGTTTTTTACAGATGACGGATACGGCGTTTTTTTCTTCCTGCCTGCCGGTAGGGGGCATCATCCGTAAAGGCGGCAGAGTCCTCTGCAGCAGCGTATGCATTTTCTGAATCGGAATATACAGTTTGCGGTTCGGTGTAAGAGGACACTTCTTCTTCCTCTTTTTCCGGCGGAACGATCCGGGCACCGATGAGGAGAGTCAACTCAAAAAGTATCCAGCCGGGAAGCCCCATAAGAAGCTGACTTACAATATCAGGCGGCGTCAGAACGGCTGCGGCGATGAAAAGTCCGGTTATGACATAGGGACGCTTGCGCCGGAGAAATTCCACCGAGACCAGACGGAAACGGATGGCAAGCAGCAGAACTGCCGGAAGTTCAAAAACAAGGGCAAATCCCGCTGCCAGCAAACCGGAAAGACGCAGAAATGCTGCCAAGCCGATAATGGGTTTCAATCCGTCTGCGGCGAAAGTACCCGAAAACTGCATCACAATGGGAATTACACACAGCAGCCCCACAAGAGCTCCAGAAAGAAGCAGAAATAAACTGACCAGGAGAAAAAGCAATCCCCAGCGTTTTTCGTGAGCGTACAGCCCGGGGGCGATAAACTGGCTCAGCTTGTAAAGAATAACCGGCATAGCGCAAAAGACGCCCAGAAGCAAGCCCAGTTCCAGTTCAACGATAAGGGGCTCAAAGGGCGTGAAATAATGCATTTCCATCCCCGGTGGACAGACAAATTTTACATAGCGCAAAAGAAGTTCCGGAGCGAAAATGATACCCGGAACAGCGAAAAGGATCACGCTGCCGAGACACCATAAAAGTGTTCCCCGGAGTGCATCAAGATGATCCAGCAGAGAGCCTCCGGACAAATCTGATAAACTCATTCAGCTTTCTTTGCCTTTTTCCTGTTCTGTGTCTTCGTCTTTTTTTCGGGAGGCAGGTTCTTTTTCAAGTTCTGTGATGATGCCGTCGCGAGCATCTTTGTATTCCCGTGAAGCTCTGCCCAGTGAGCGGGCCAGCTCCGGAATCCGTTTGGCTCCGAAAATCAGCAAAACCACCAACAAGATCACCAGGATCTCGCCAATGCTCATATTACCCAGAAAAGCCAATGTATTTGGAGTCATTTTTTCTTTCCCCTTTCTGCAAATTTATTTATGTCCGGAGCCTGAGCTTTCTTTTTTGCCGCTGCCGGACGGAATTCAATGAAATCTATCTCGACTAACGTGTCTGATTTTGAATATTGTGAGTTGGCTCCGATAGAGAGGGCACACTCTCCCCGGGGCATTCTGCCGAAAGCCTTTTGGAAGTCTTTGACAACATTGCGTTCTTCCACATACCAGCGTAAAGGTTCTGCCTGCTTGTTGCGCATACAGATACGATAGACGGAGGTGGCTCCCATCGCATATTTGATCAGACTTTGACTGCCCAGGGCAAAAGAATCTTCCCAACGGTAGCCAACAAGAAAATTCTTGACCACAGTACCATCGCCAAAGTAGACAACGGCTGCCTGGTCATCAAGTTCTTTGCCGGGGAAGGAAACTTTTTTGATGATCCTCCACCGCCAGCGCAGAATCGGATATTTGCGCCAGATGCTTTCGGGAATCGGTGTGGCAAGGAAACCGGTCGAACGGTTGGCTTTTATTTCCAGCACCCGCTTGTCGCCTGCTGCATTACAGGGAACGATGGTAAATTTTGTCTGGGGAACTCCAAAACGTTTTCCTTTGTGCTGCCATAATTTTTTCAGTTTGCTGCTGTCGGAAAAATCAAAACGTTTTCCTGCCGCCTCCTGAGCGTTTGCGCTCAGCGGCAGCGAGAAGCTGAACAACAGGAACAAACTTATGGAAAAAAAGTGCTTCATTTGAGATAATTCCTGTAACGTTTTGTAATTTGAGAGATGTATTTTTTAGTACTTGCCAGAGTGACTCTCGGCAGAAGTTTACCGTCTTTTTTTTCCGGTTTCCACCGGTTGGCTCTGCTTCCGCCTGCATTATATTGTGCCAGAGCCAGTTCAATGTTATCAGAATATTCCTGCCAGCGGTGCAGAGCTTTGCCCAGATACCAGCAGCCGATTTCCAAGTTTTGTTCCGGTTCAAGAAGTTTGTCAGGAGCAGGCGGCGGGACCTTGTGGTATCGGGCCCAATCTGCCACAGCACCTGAGGGCAGTACCTGCATCAAGCCGTATTCGCCTTTTCTGCCCCGGGCGTTGGGATTGAAGCGGCTTTCCTGAAACACCACCGCTCTGACCAGTTGTGCCGGAACATTGTGGCGGGCTGCGGCTGCTGCGATCTCCTTACTGTAAAGGGTGTCATCGACAAAAAAATCACCTGGATTCCCATTGAAAAGAATAAGAAGCGCAGCGGCGGCGAAAGCCAGAGCCGCTCCGGAAAGAGTGATTTTTTTATAAAGCAAATTCACTTATTTGGCTGCCGGGGAAACTGCTTTGGGGGTGGGTTTGGATTTCCGTTTGAGTTTTTGCTTGGCGGCGTATTTTCCCAGCCGCTCCATAAGTTCAGGTGGAAGTTTGACCGTGAGGACAACGTCTGTGCCCTGAACGTCAAAATTGAGCTGCTGCATAAGCTCTGTGCCAAGTTCGGGATTATCTTTCATACTCTGAATGAGCAGCAGATTGCACATCAGCATCGCTTGTCCACGCATTTCTTCTGCTTGTTGAGCAGAGGCAAACGTTATACGGAGTGTGCCGCAGAAGACATCTTTTTTGGGTCCCGCCATAAAGCAGCTGACTGTCAACTTGTCAAACTCCTTGCCGCCTGCTATGAAACCGCGGACAGAGCCCTTGATGTTGCCGGGGAAGGTGTAACCTTGGGGCTTTTTCATCGCCTTGAGGCAAACTGAAGCCTGAACCGGATCCTGGAAAAAAGCTGTCACACCGGGGGTGAACATTACCACGCAGAAAGAATATTGACGGTTTTTTTTGCTCTTTTTTCCGGAACGGATCTTGGGGGGTGTGACCGTGTAAAGAGTTTTGCCGTCAACAGTTGTCTTTTTGCAGATGTATTCCGGAGCTTTGAAAAATTTGGCGGGATCAAAGGGCTTCTTGGTGGAAACAAGGAATGTCCAAGCTCCCTTTGATCCCCAGAAAACCGCCCCGTTCAAGTCTGTGGGAACGAGGCCGGTCCGCTTTTTGAGAATGGAAATATCGGGGCTTTCAGTCAAAGTTTTCCTGACTGCAGGCAAATCCAGCCACGCACCAAGATCAATACTCAGTACGCCGTCTGCGTTTGCGGGGACAAGAGAGAGAAGCTTTTTCTCAGCGGCACTTCCTGCAAAAAGGGAAATGGAGAGAAGACCGCATAATACAACAATGATTGAAAACCTTTTGACCATACTCAATTATCCTTCTTTGGGGGCTTCTGCCTTTTTGGGCAATTTGACTTCGATGTGCAATTCACGCAGCTGCTTGAGGGTGACTTCGGCAGGAGCGTTCATCATCAAATCTTCAGCCTGCTGGTTGAAGGGGAAGGCGATGACTTCGCGGATATTGGGTTCGTCAGCAAGCAGCATAACGGTACGGTCGATTCCGGGGGCGATACCGCCGTGCGGGGGCGCACCCAGTTTGAAAGCGTTGATCATACCGCCGAATTTTTCGTCCACCACGGAACGGTCATAACCCACGATGTCAAAGGCCTTGTACATAATTTCAGGACGGTGGTTGCGGATAGCTCCGGAAGAAAGTTCAATACCGTTGCAAACGATATCATACTGCCAGGCAAGGATATCCAGCGGATCCTTGTTGAGCAGAGCATCCATACCTCCCTGAGGCATTGAGAAGGGGTTGTGTGAGAAGATCGTGGCACCGGTTTCTTCGTCTTCCTCGAACATCGGGAAGTCGACGATCCAGCAGAATTTGAATTCGTTGGGATTGATGAGGTCCAGACGGCGTCCCAGTTCGGGGATCACGGCACCGCCCAGCTTGCGGACCACTTTTTCCTGATCGGCAAGGAAGAAAAGAGCATCGCCGGTTTCAACTTTACCGGCAGCTTTGAGGCCGTCGATGGCTTCACGGGAAAGGAACTTGACGATGGGGCTCTTTTCTCCGTCTTCCTGCCAGATGATATAAGCCATACCTTTGGCTCCGTTTTCCTGGGCGAATTTGATCATATCGTCAAAGAATTTACGGGGCTTGTCAGCAACTTTGGGAGCCTTGATCGCGGTGACGATACCGCCGTTGGCAACCACACCGGCAAAGGCTTTGAACTCGCTGTCCTTAAAGAATTCGGAAACATCCACCATTTCCAGGGGATTCCGCAAGTCGGGCTTGTCACTGCCGTAGCGTTTGATCGCTTCGCGGAAAGGAATCCGGGGGAAGGGGGGCTTGGTGTAATCTTTGGTACTGAATTTGGCAAAAACGCTGTCAAAAAGACCTTCGAGGACTTCAAAGATGTCGTCCTGTTCCACAAAGCTCATTTCCACGTCCAGCTGATAGAATTCACCGGGGCTGCGGTCAGCACGGGCATCTTCGTCGCGGAAGCAGGGAGCCACCTGGAAGTAACGGTCAAAGCCGGAAACCATCAACAGCTGTTTGAACTGCTGGGGAGCCTGGGGCAGAGCGTAGAACTTGCCGGGATGCAGACGGGAGGGGACCAGATAGTCGCGGGCACCTTCGGGGCTGCTGGCGGTGAGAATGGGTGTCTGGAATTCGTGGAATCCCTTGGAGATCATATAACGGCGCATTTCTGAAATGACTTCAGAACGCAGAATGATGTTCTTGTGGAGTTTTTCACGGCGCAGATCGAGAAAACGGTAACGCAGACGCATATTTTCAGGAGCACCGTCATCTTTTGCCACCAGGAAGGGGATCACGTCAGCTTCGCCGAGAACTTCCATATCAGTGGCACTGATTTCAATTTCGCCGGTGGCGAGTTTGGGGTTGACAGTTTCAGGGGTGCGGGCCAGCACTTCGCCGTCGAAACGGACAACGGTTTCCACACGCCACTTGTCAAGAGCCTGATAGAAAGACTGCTGGGGGTCGATGACCACCTGAGTCAGACCGTAATGGTCACGCAAGTCGATGAAAATAACGCCGCCGTGGTCGCGGACGCTGTGGATCCAACCGGAAATCCGGACATTTTTGCCCACATCGGATTTACGCAGTTCCCCGCAGGTATGGGTACGATACATAGTAAAAATTCCTCAATTTATATATTGTTTCAAATGAAAACTCATCTGCCAAAAGATAATATAGCACCGTTTTGCTGATTTTTCCACTGAAAAGAGCCTCTGTTGTGCAATGTTTTACAGAAGTTCTTTCACAAAAGCGGGAACTTCGCTGTAAAGTTCCCAGACTTCTGAGGAACTGACACTGCATCCCGGTTCCACACGGTACAGGGGAGAGAGGGTTTCCACTTCAAGCATTCCGGGGGCGGTGTAGAATTCCCAGTTGCATCCCATATCGATGTAATTCCCGCCGGGGATATGGACAAAACGTTTCACAAGACACCCCGCAGCATTGAATGCCGCAGCAAAATCCCGCTTGTTCAGAACACCGAATTTGGTCGGTTCCGTATTGGCACACTCCCGGAGCTGTATGCTCTTTTTTCCCCAGGTGTAACGGGGATCGCTCATATCGGTGTACCCCCACAAGCTGACACTGCGTACGGGCAGCAGAGATTTGCCGGGGCCGACGCCGGGGGCGAGGTATTCTTCCTGGGGAACCACAACGGTGGTGCCGGGGGCCATAACAGAAAGAGCCCAGACGGCCAGATCTTTGGCCCAGGTGTCGCAGTTGACAATGGAGTGAGTCAGTTTGACTTTTCCGGCTTCGATGCTGATGACAATACGTTTGAAAATGCGGTTTTCCGGTTCTTCCTGAGTTTCAAGAACGACAGAGCCCTCTTTTTCGTACCATTTGACCTCTCTGTTGTCGGGGACTTTGGTTTTTTCTGGAATCTCGGGAGCGATCCAGAGACGGTGGCCGCCGTAAATGTTCCACTTTGCGGGGTCTGCATCGGTCAGGTGGTCAAAAACTCTGAAAAAGTTTTCACCGCCGTCAAGTTTGCAGCTGATGATACGGGGACCGAAACTCAAAGTGACGATCAGTTCAATGCCGTCTCCGGAAAGTTTGAGGCACTTCGGGATGCCGGAAAAAGTACATTCAGATATTTGCATTTTTTTTGATTTTCTTTTCTGTTTTGTGAAAATACCTATTGACAAAATCACATTTATGGTATAATTTACACCGGATACACTCTATTGTAAAGCGAATTTTGCGGAAAATAATTGAAAAATGCAGAAAATAATGTTAAGCGGCAAGATCCACACTGCGACCATTACGATGTGTGAGATCGACTATGAAGGAAGTTTGGCCATAGATCCTGAATTGTTGGAAGAAGCAGGAATATTGCCTTATGAGAAAATACTCGTTACCAACAGAAATAACGGTTCCCGGCTTGAAACCTATGCCATTGCCGGTGTCAGGGGAAGCCGTGACTTCTGTCTCAACGGGCCTGCCGCACGATTGGGAAAAGTGGGGGACGTGGTGACCATTATGGCTTTTTCTCTTTGTTCAGAGGAAGAAGCAAAAACCTTGAGTCCCACGGTTATCGTTCTCGATGAAAACAATGAAATTAAATTGAAAAAAGGCGGTAAAAACTGAAACGCTGTGAAAAAGGTCAGGTCGTTCTGGAATTTGTGCTGATGCTGCTGATCGTAACAGTATTGGCAATGGTTCTGTTGTCTTTCGGCGGAGTTGTTTCGGATGAAGGCGAAAGAATGATCCGCCTGGTGCGTTACACCGTGCCGTAAGGGATATGTCATTTTAACGCCGCTGGTCGGCAGAAAAGCAGAGAGGATAAAATTATGAGAACTTTGCGTAGAAGAAAAGGTCAAAAGGGACAGGCTTTTGTGGAGTATGTGATCCTGGTCGCAGTTATCGCATTGGCTGCTTTGTTTGTTCTTGCCAACTTCAGTGACCGTATCAAAGATATGATTACCGGTATTACCGTGACCCTGGGCGGTGAAGCCAGCGACAAGGCTGATGAAAAATCTATCGACATTATCAAGGACCTTGACAAAGAAGGGCTCAAAGATTAAGTTTGAGAAACGGTTGTTTACGGGGCTGTTGCAAAACCTCAAAAAAAGGTGAGCAACAGCCTTTTTCTATTGTTTGAGCAGAAAGTTGGAGGTATAATAAGTTATGATAGGAGAAAATCATAGCTTATTTTACAAATTCTCAAGGCTATTTGTTCCTTTGCTCAGACA
>SUWB01000010.1 GCA_015061745.1 Lentisphaerota bacterium
TTGCCTTCTTTCAGATTCCACCTCACAATGGACACCCTTGGCTTTCGCTAACAGTTCCTACTGACAAGGCCTGTATCGGACTTTCACCGACGAGTCAATGCGCATGCCGCGCATACCAAAAAAAGCCCGCCGGAGCGAGCTTTTTCAAAAACAAGTACCTGAGAAAAATTACTTGGCACGACGAATCTTCAGGGTGTCGGTGATCTCAATGTACTTGGCATAGTTCTCGCTGGAAAGGTAAGCGAGAAGTTTTTTGCGGCGGGCAACCATAGCCAGCAGACCGCGACGGGTGCTGTGGTCTTTTTTGTTGGCTTTGAGGTGCTCAGTCAGAGCGAGAATGCGGGCACTCAGCAGAGCGATCTGCACTTCGGGGGATCCGGTGTCGCCGGCGGTGCGGGCGAACTTGGCGATGATTTCTTTCTTGTCCATTTTTATGTTCTCCATTTTTTTGACTTGCACTTCCCTTTGCCTTGCTGACGGACTTCAACAAGACGCAGCGGAGCGTGATTGTTTTCATAATATACAACACGATCAAGGTTTTGTCAAGATATTTTTTCTGTAAAACTGCAAAAAGAGTTCCATTCTGTGAGGCATACAATATTTTTTCTCATCAAACCGGGGATCCCGCAAAGTTTCCTTCAAGATGCTCTGCCGGGAATTATAGCCGGAAAAAGAGCTTTCTTCCGGAGCAAAACGGTCCCCGCAATATTCTCCCCCCAGCCGCAATACGATGCCGGCAGCCACCAATACAAGCACTATCCGGCAGAAGTTTTTATTGCCGCTTGCCGCCGTCAGAGTCAGCAGAAAAAGCACCAAAGAAAAAAAGTTGATTCCATAAGTTCCGTAAACCACATCGGGCAGCATAATAAGAGAATGACGGGCCACCATAGCTGATGCACAAAGTATCATCATTCCGATGCAGCATCCCCAGAGCAGCCCCAACGGCAGAACACGCCGTTCCCCTTTCCTGTGCCGGACACAGAAAAACAACAGTAATCCGGCACAAAGGAGTCCCCCTGTCACCGCGGCAATGCGGATATCGCCGGTAAAGCTGCTGAACCAGTTTCCCGCATTTCCAAAGAAGAAAAGTCCCCCCTGCCCTACACTGGCTGTTGAGATAGAAAAATCACGCTGATAGGAAAAGTCCGGCGTATACCCGTTAAAAAGCCGGACAAGAGCAGGGGTTATAAAGAGGTTGTTCAATATCCCGAAACAGGTCATCCCAAACGCCGCAAAAACCGGAAAACGCATACGGCAGGCCGACAAAAGGGTGTGTTTCCAATTGAAATAGAGCATCAGCACAGCAGCACTTCCGGCAAAAGCTGCTGTAAAGAAAAATCCCTGACGGTCACTGAGTGTCATCAGCAAAAGTGACGCACAAAGAGCGGCTTTACTTTTTTTATCCCCGTAACGGAAGGTGCCCCAGGCGGCAAAAAGAGCTCCCCACAGCCCGAACGCAGTCAGGTATTTGGCACACCGGAAATAATTCAGACCGGTCACAGCATCAGAAAGGACAAAAAAGACCGAAAAAAGTGTCACCAGCATCCCCGGTATCTTCGGAAAAAATTTCCGGGTGAAATAGTGCTGAATAAAAACCATTCCGCCGCAGAGCAGCAGTGAACAGATCGAGTGAAACCAGACGATATGTTTTTTCAGCAGAAACGCCACAAAGTGAGTGTCGATCCAGTCAAAGAAATAACTTAATTCACGGGCCTGATAAAATCCCCAGTCATTCCGGGCAGGATCAAAAATCTTTTGAAGCAGCGAACGGTCATCAAGGTAATGCATAAAGAAAAAAAGAGATTCAAAGTGCAATTCACCACCGTGGCGGCATCCCAGTATGCACAGCTGAATAATGAGGCAAAGCACACTTGCCAGCACAGCTGCTCCGAAATTGGTTCTCTTAAAACAGATCTTCATTTCCGGACCGCCTTTCTTTCTTCTGCTTCAAGGTATGCCATTTTCTTGCGGAGGATCTGCAAAAAAACAAGTTGTTTATCCTGTTCCGCAAAAAATGCAGCCAGCTTATACCAATGACGTGCTTCTTGAAAACGCCGGTGCCAGGCAAGATAGTCTCCGTAAAAAACCATTACAGAGGGATATCTGAATTCAGCACTTCCCAGCAGAAACCACTTTTGAGCAATATCGTGTTTTCCCTGTGCCGCATAAACGGCGGCGGCATAAGCAATATGTTTTGCCCGTGCCCGGTTAAAAACCAACCCCTCCTCGGTGGCAGCAACAAGTTTCATATCCACTGAGTCCGGCAGTTTCCACCTTTTTCCCGAAAAGGAGCGGGGCATAAGAAACTGCTGAAGCAGCATAAGGAGAGGCAGACAAACAATGATCCCCAGTGCCGTGAATGTATTGACTTTTCTCATTTTCTGATCCGGAACACCCGTGCTTCAAGTCCGGCAAAAGCGGTACTGAAAAACTTTTTACCGGGCAGAGTCAGTTTCAAACGGTTGGCGGCATTCCGGCAGTTGACCGCTACCAGCAGATAATATCTGCCGCAGTCCCGCAGAGCCAGCTGGAATCCGTCAGGTTCTTTCACCTGAACAGCCGCGTGAGAATGGAACTCCTCCATCAGCTCATCAAGTTCCGCCCCGGTGGATGAAATAACCGACCAGAGCCGGGAGCGTTCCGCAGGAAGAAATCCGTGTCCCAGATGAAGCAGAGCCCCGGCACTGCCGTTGATGAAGGCCAGATAAAGCTCCGCCCGCAATTCTTCGGCACTGCGGCTGTAATTATTGGGCACGGTCACTCCGAACCAGTGCAAAAGCACCTTATCCGGAACTGTTTTACGGATATTTCTGATTTCCCGGGCGATTTCCGGCATAGGGTCTGCGTAATAACTGCCCTTCACAGCGACTTCAAAAACATCACAAGCGGGAGCAAAACGTGATGCCACATTCTGCCGGTCGATCTGAAGTGAAAAGAGCTGTCCGGGAGCGGCCTTTTTCAATTCCTGATAGATTTTTTTGTAGAGAGCGGCTGAATCCGTTTCCAAAAATTTCTTATTGTTTTCAAACCAGCTTTTCATCTGGGCTTCGTAAGAGATCCGGCTGATCTGCAAAGTTTGTCCGTTGAGCTTCATTCCCAGGGTACGATAAAAATCAAGGACGCTTTTTTCATCTTTGGGGAAAACATATCCCGTTCCCTGAGGTGAACGGCGGAGCCGTTTGCCGGGAAGCTGCACCATTTCCAGAGCACCGGGGATCTTTCCGACGGTGATGTGCCCCAGATTGAAACAGGGGCCGTGATGCAGTTTCAACACCTTTGTCTGGGAACCGCCCAGCAGAAAACGCTTTCTGGTGCCGCAAACGAGGAAGTTCCCCTGAACGCTCCATTTCCCGCTGCAATCCCGCATCAAAGGAGCTGTTTCAAGCACTTCAAGAAGCCGGGAAAAACGGTAATTACCGCTTTGCACCGTCAGCTGATAACGTCCCGGAACTTCGGGAAGTGCAAATGTTCCCTGATCTTCAGCAGACTCCCATTTTCTGGAAGCAGGCCCGGAAAGAAAAAAACGTTTTTTCCCTTTGAAAGCACTCCGCCAGAAAATCTTTTTCTCATTGGGGGTGTAGTAATAGCGGTCAAGTTCCAAATAGGGACGGTTGTCAAATCCGCACTGAGCTGTCCGCTGCCAGAGGATCTGTCCCCGATTGTTTTTCAAACGGATGGTCCGGCGGTGCTGGGATTTCAAAGCGAGTTCCGCAGCAGGGGCGGAAAAACTCCACTTGCCCTCACGGGAACGGCATCCCTGCCACAGTTTGCCATCTTCCTCAACTTCAAGCTGATAAGATTTTCCGTTAAGGACCCTTGCAGCAAGATCAAGACCGGATTGCTTTTCAATAACAACCACAGGAGCTGTGGAAGAACCGAAACGCAAATTGCCATACTCTGACACATTGTGAAAATCCTTGCCGCCGCCCCAGCTGGAATGCTGACGCAAACTGCCTTTGGAACGGTTGTGGCAGAAATTGATCTTCCACACGGTTCCCTTTTGGGGTCTTTGCTGTCCCAGATCGGCAAAAGGAATTTCAATGACAATGCGGCTCCAATCTTTCACATCCGCTTTGAGTCCGGCAGGCTCCCAGGAAGTGTCCCTTTGTCTTGCACTGTAAATATCTCCTGCGGGATTGATGCCGATATGAAAATAAACTTTCCGGGCGGGATCGGGCGAGATTTGGATTTCCACCGATTCCTGCCCCACCACAGCAGGAGAATCTTTGGGAGCCCGCTTAAAGGTATAATCCCCGTTTTTCACCCCTGTGTAAAAAATAAATTTGAGTCCGGAGGAAGTTTCTTCGATGAGAACACAACTTTCCCCTGTTTTCCACTTACCTGTAATATCCAAAAAGTTGGCAGCCACACCGCCCGATGAAAAACACTCAGGAGCTGCCGCTCCGTTCAAAAAGCATAAAAAACTCAACAGGCAAAGGATAAACAGTTTTTTCATACACAAGTTCCCGCTTCAATAATCAAAAGTATTTCCAGAACGAAAGAAGAAGTGCCGCAAGGATAAAAAGAAACAGAATAATACTCGACCACATATATCTGCGGCGGCGGATATCCATTGAGTGCTGAAATGAACGGCTTTGAAAACTCAATACCGCTGCCCGCAATTCCGATACGGAACCGTAACGTTCAGCCGGATCTTTAGCCATTGCTTTACGGCAAACCGCTTCAAGCTCCGCAGGAATGTAACACTGCCCCGGCGCAACTGACGCAAGCCTGGGGGGATCTTCGGTCATCGTTTTCAGCAGCACTTCTTCATTATCTTTGCCGGAAAAAGGCGGAACAAATCCCAGCATCACATAAAGCAGAGCCCCCAGGGCAAAAATATCGCTTGACTTGCTGACAGGGGGAGCGTCCGGATTGACCGTAATCTGTTCGGGAGCCATATAGCCGGGAGAGCCCTTGAGTTTGGAACCTTTCAGCAATGCCTTGCCCCGGGTGTCGGTTTCACACGCCAGCCCCCAGTCAAAAAGCCGCACTTCGCCGAATTCGCCGATCATAATATTGTCGGGTTTGATATCCAGATGACAGATATTGAGCGAATGAGCATAATTGACCGCATTGCAAACACGCTGAAAAATACGCAGCCGCCGGTCAAGGGTGTAGTAGCTGCTTTCAAAGGGGCGGTTTTCCCGGATACGTTTGAGCACAGTGGTCAACGGCAGTCCCCGTAAATAAGCCATTGTGTAAAAAGGAGCTCCGTTGCAATCCAGACCGATATCGTGAACTGCCACAATATTGGGATGATTGAGATAGGCTGTAATGCGGGCTTCACGGATAAACTGTTCGTGATCTGCCTGAGGACGTTCCTTGAAATCGGGCATAAGAGCCATAGCGATCTCACGGCCGGTATCGTGATCGTGGACAAGAAGCACACACTTCATACCGCCGAAACCGATACTGCGGATCAACTCGTAACGATCCTGATTTTTCAGAGGCAGAGATTCAAGAGAACAAACGAAACGGCCGGAAAGTGCAACCGGAACCCCGTTCAGAGTCGTAGTATCATCGCCGTTACCGTGTCCTAAATTGTTTATCACCATCGTACTGGTGTTTTCAAGAACTGCCATCTGCTCCTTCCAACAAGATTCTATTATTCAGAGAAACATCAAAAAAAATCCAACAGATCCGGGAAGCCCTGCAACAAGGCTTCCCGAATCCCGGCACACTGAAAAATCAGCGTTTTTTAATGGCGGCACTTCCTTTACGCACCGCAGCACCATCTACCCGGCAGACACCGCCGCCTTTGGCAGGTGCATCAAACATCACATCGAGCATAATTTCCTCAAGCAAAGCCCGCAATCCCCGTGCACCGGTCCCCCGCTGCACAGCTTTTTCGGCAATAAGTTCAAGGGCTTCCTGAGTAAATTTCAGTTCCACATTATCCATCGCCATCAAACGCTGATACTGTTTGGTCAGAGCGTTTTTGGGCTCAGAAAGGATCTTGACCAGATCATCTCTGGTCAGAGGAGCAAGGCTGGTCAGAACAGGCAAACGGCCGACAATTTCAGGGATCAAACCGAAACGGACCAGATCACCGGGCTCACAGAAGGCAAAAGGATTCTTCTGGAATTCTTCCATACTCATACTTTCTTCTTCTGCATCTTTTTCATTGTCAAAGCCGATGATCTGTCTGCCGCAACGCCGTTTGACAATGTCAGCAAGACCGCAAAATGCTCCGCCGCAAATAAAGAGGATATTTGATGTATCAATATGCAGACACTCCTGATTGGGGTGTTTGCGTCCTCCCTGAGGCGGAACATTGGCGACTGTACCTTCAAGAATCTTGAGAAGTGCCTGCTGCACGCCTTCGCCGGAAACATCCCGGGTTATGGACATATTTTCCCCTTTACGGGCAATCTTGTCGATTTCGTCCACATAGATGATACCGATCTGGGTACGGGCAATATCTCCGTCAGCGGCCTGATAAAGCCGGAGCAATATGTTTTCCACATCTTCGCCCACATAGCCTGCTTCAGTCAGAGTTGTGGCATCGGCAATAGCAAAGGGCACATCCAGCATCTTTGCAAGAGTACTTGCCAGGAGTGTTTTGCCGCTGCCCGTAGGGCCGATAAGGAGTACATTGCTCTTGTCGATCTCAACTTCAGCAAAAGCCGCAGCGGCGTCAGGATCAGCATAGCGGGTCTGAAGCCTTTTGTAGTGATTTCTCACAGCGACGGCCAGAGTTTTCTTTGCTTCATCCTGTCCGACGCAGTAGCGGTCAAGCTCTGCTTTGATTTCGGAAGGAGACGGGATTTTCAAAGCTGCCACCGCACTGGCAGCGGGATTGGCCTCCCCTTTGGCAGAATGACTCTGCAGAGCGGCGTGACCGGCCTTAAGACAGGTGCTGCAAATCCCCAATCCTTCAAATCCGCTGGGAAAGAAATCGTGGGGAATACGGTCAAACTCCTTGCCGCAGAAACCGCAGATAGTACGTTTTTCTTTAGCCATAGTTTATTTATCGCCCTTTTTGGTCACGATTTTATCAATGAGATGATATTCCAAAGCCTCCTCGGGGCTCATAAAGAAGTCCCGCTCAGAGTCTTTTTCAATGCGCTTGATACTCTGACCGGAATGGGATGCCAGAATTCCGTAAAGAATCCCTTTCAGGCGGAGGATCTCTTTGGCCTGAATGTTGATATCAGCAGCAGTCCCTTCGGCCCCGCCCCAGGGCTGGTGCACCATAATCCGGCTGTTGGGCAGAGAATAACGCTTTCCGGCAGCACCGGCAGCAAGAAGGACAGCCCCCATAGAGGCACACTGACCGATACAATAAGTCCGCACGTCGGGAGCGACCATCTGCATTGTGTCATAGATTGCCAATCCGGCAGTCACTGAACCGCCGGGGCTGCAGATATACATAGAAATATCTTTCGTGGCATCTTCAGCTTCAAGGAAAAGCAGCTGAGAAACGACCAAGCCGGCGAGAGCATCATCAATAGGAGAACAAAGCATAATAATGCGTTCTTTGAGCAGTCTGCTGTAAATATCAAAAGCACGTTCACCCTGTCCGGTCTGTTCAATGACGGTAGGAACCAAATAAGATTTTGCTGTTCTGTCCATAACTTAACTCCTTCGTTTGTTAATCGAAAAATTATCTTCCGGCAACTATATACGTTCTGACAAAGATGATTTTTTCATCTATGTTCAAAAAATCACAAAAAACAACACCCGACCGGGACGTTGAGACACGCCCGGCCGGGGATAGTTTTATTCACACCGACTCAAACCGGGCAGTGTAAACATTCCGCTGAGTTTGATTATTTCAGCACCTTGGCAACGATTTTTTCCAAAGCACTTTCTGCAGCCATTTCCATACGGAGTTCTTCGATTGCACCGTTGCGCTCGAGAGCCGTACGCATTTCGGCGGGTTTCATACCGTAGTAGTAACTCATACCGGTAATACGTTCATCGAGTTCAGCATCAGAAATGGTCAGGTTTTCCAGCTTGGCAAGTTTGGCAAGGATCAGACGACGACGGAGAGCGGCCTTGGCGTTGGCTTCGGCAGTTTTCTTGTGTTCGTCGAGTTCAGCTTTGAACTTTTCGGCATCGGCTTCACTGCGGACAGTGGTGCGGGCGATATTCTGCAGTTCCTTGGCGTTTTCGCTGTCAAGCAGAGCGGGAGGCAGGGGGAAATCGCCGGCAGCTTCTTCCAATTTCTTGAAAACAGCATCAGCAGCTTCCTGACGGCGTTTGGCTTCGCTGTCACGTTCAAGTCCCTGACGGATCACCTTGCGGAGTTCGTCAATGGAATCCATCTTGATTTTTTCCAGCAGTTCAGCATCGGTCAGTTCTTTACGACGCTGGACGGCAAGAACGGTCACTTTATAGTTGACACTCTTGCCTTTGAGAGCATCTTCGCCGCAGTCATCGCCAAAGTTGGCAGTAAAGCTGTATTCCTTGCCCTTTTCGGCACCGGTAAGGGCGGCGATGGAGCCGGGAATGCTTTCGGGTTCACTGAGCATCAGGAAGGTATCATCAGCAGCGACACGGCGTTTCAGGCTGGGGGAAGCATCTTCGGGCAGTTCAAAGTCACCGGCATAGTTGACTTTGAGCATATCATCGGCCTTGGCAGGTTCTTCCACATCGGTAAAGGAACCGTACATCGTATGATACAGTTTCAACCGTTCTTCGATCATTTCATCGCTGACGGCATCCTGAGGCAGTTCAACGCTGATGGCATTGTAGTCGCCCAGGTCAATTTCGGGAGCGGTGTTCATATTGAGGGTGAATTCAAGATCGCCTTCCTTGTCCAGATCGGGCTGGGTTTTGAATCCGACGGTCAGGATTTCGAGTTCCTTGTTTTCCTCGATCTTGGCAAAGGCGGCACCCATAATGCGGTTGCGGAGTTCTTCTTTGATTTCACCGGCAAACTTGGAAGCGACCAGAGAGGCAGGAGCCTTACCGGCACGGAATCCGGGCAGACGGGCAACACCGCCGATGTAAGCGGTCACTTTGTTCTTTTCAGCTTTGACAGCATCAGCGGCAAAAGTAAAGGTTGCTTCGCAGCAGCAGGGCTGAGGATTGGCGTATTCAACTTTCACGCTTTCAGCAAGAATATTCTTTTTAGACATAATTCAATGGTCCTTTCAAAGGTTTCTCAAATACATAATGTTAAGTGATAATATAGCACGTTTTTTAAATTTTACAAGGAGATATTTGTCAAAAAGCTCTTATTTCAATGCCGTATCAACGATTTTTTCCTTGACTTTGTCCACATACATATTGCCGAGATGCCCTCCTCTGGCAAACCAGATCATCTTTTTTCCAAAATTGCGGTTCAGCCAGCGGCGGTGTTCCGGAGCAAGCAGCGGGTCATCCCAGGTATGGATCACCCGGACGTCAGGATTC
Organism: Lentisphaerota bacterium; assembly: GCA_015061745.1. Classification (GTDB taxonomy): domain Bacteria; phylum Verrucomicrobiota; class Lentisphaeria; order Victivallales; family Victivallaceae; genus UBA1784. Next base: position 9,367 of record SUWB01000010.1, read on the forward strand.
TTCCGCATATTGGAAAACTTGCGCAAATCGCCCTGATCCAGGAGATAATCCAGAGACTTGCCGGGGAACTGGGGGGCAACAAAACGTTCTGAATATTCTTTGAAACTGACTTTGTCAAGTTCCAGATAAAGTTTGTTGCGCCTGCCCCATTTGTAAGGAGTCTTGACAGGAAGCTTCATACCGCTGCGGCTGGCCTCAAAGAGTATATGCCGCAGAGGAAGCCTGAAATAAAGTCCTGCCGCAAACCGGCCGGCTTCTTCCCCGGGTTCAAAGAGGGGGAACGGTCCCTTTTTCAAAAGTTTATCCTCAAGACTCCGGGCAGTGAGAAGTCTTCCTGCCGTCTCGGCAAGAAGATCGAAAGTCTCTTTTTCGCTCCATTTGCTTCCTGCGGTTGAAAGAGTGTCCGCCACCCGGGAGGCATAAGCAAGAGAAACAGGAGGATTGATCGCAAGAAAACGCTCAATATGAAGCCGTGGGTCTTTATATTCCATATCCGCGAGCTTGAGTGTATAGAGGCCGCCGAAACTGTATCCGGCAAGAATCAGCCGGGGAGATTCTTCAACCAGATCTTTTTCCTCAAGAAGTTTGACCGCAGTAAGGAGCACTTCCCGTAAAAGAGCACTGTCATACTCCACATTTCCGGGCAGCTTTCCTGAACGGCTCTGCTCCATAAAGGAGCCTGAAAAAGCACAATCGAAGGTCAGAACTGAACAATTTTTCTTGTAAAAACTCTCAGCCAATGCCATTGTGGAAGCTCCATTGAAGCTGCCCCCCACACCGGGCAGGATCACCACAAGAACAGGCTCCGGCTGCACTTTTTCCGGATCTGAACGGTCAAGAGCTTTGGCTTTCCAGAAACCGCAGGTCACCTCGCCGCCTCCGGCAGTGGGGACGTAGACTTTTTTCATATCGTTGGCAAAATCGCTGTTGAAAATCGAAAGCGGCATATACCACCAGTCATCTCGTCTTTCAGGCTGCCACAAAACCGTTCTGAGAGTGGAAACAACAGGCGAACTGACACCGAATTCCGGCAGATCGCACCATTCGCCTCTGATCCCTGCGGGAGCTTTGAAAGGAGGTGTTTTTTTCTGCACAGGAACAAAAAATTCTTTCAGCCGGTCGCCGCTTTTATACGTCCAGAGACGGTTTTGCAGTTCCCGGCGCAGCACCATCGCCTCACGGTAACTCTTGTAAGGATCTCCGGCTCCGGAAACGACGCCGCTGTAAAGAGCCTGAGCCACAATGGCCTGATTGAGCATAACCACACTGGAATAGGGAATATAGGTCTTGGCATCAAAGGCGTAATCAAAGATGAATCCCGCCGCATCACGCACATTCACCCGGGGAAGAAAAGGCAGAATAAAGGTACATCCGGGGTCGATGCCCCAGGTATGAAAGGTCTGCCCGAAGTCGGAATCAGTAGAGTAGAGCCCGAACCAGTACTGTCCCACATCAAAAAGTCCGCCGATCCCCAACGTGGAATTGGCAAGAAAACGCAGAAATTCGTGCCCTGCCCCCCGCCATTCAGCCCGGAGCAGCACGCTGAAAAAGCGGGCCGGAAACTCCAGATTCAGACAAAGATTGTTGATGCACTTGATGACCGGCCGGGGCAGGATCGACGTATACACCCGGCCGATCCAATCCACAGGATACTCCATAATAACGTGCTGCACGGTAAAAAGAGTTCTGTTAAAGGGTTCAATGGGATCTGTTCCGGCAGCTTTATTTTCCAGTTCCGACAAAGTCCAGGGGGTATTCCGGGGCTTTTCATCCAAAGGAGTGCGGCAGCCATTCAAAAGCAGCAGAGCAAAACAGCAAAGTACAAAGGTTGAAAGAAATCTTTTTTTCATAATATAACTATCTGACATTCCGCAAAATATTGTTCAAGTGTAAGAATATAGCTCTTGTACCTGTAAAAGTCAAACCTTTCCCGCACAAAAAAAGTGCAAAAACACCATATAAAGCGTTTTTTGCACTGTAAGAACTGAAAAAAAATCAGTAGACTTTGATCTCGGTTCTGAAACTCACACTCCCTCCGGGAGCAATGGTCAGAGGCTTGTAGAAAGGCTCGCAGGTGGCGGCGAAAAGATCCGGTGTATCCCAGACAGCCACACCTCCGAAACAAGAAGCGGGCAGCAGTGTGATCTGCATAGACTTTCCTTTGGCTGATTTGAATTTCAGCACATTTCCCTGAACAAAGATCGAGGGATTTTTCACCAAAAAGATCCGGCGGATAACTGCTTCGGAAGCACCGTCGATATCTTTTTTGTAGAAACTGTATCCGTGGGGACGGTTGATCTTTTTACCGCCGATTTCCATATAACCGCCATTTTTATTGTTCCAGGCAGAAGGCATAAAATACCAGCGGAATCCCACATCATTCATAGAGATCTCGGTGGGATTGGTCACGATCGTTTCCACCGTCAAAGAACTCAAATCCTTTGAAAAAGTGAGGATCCGTTTGAATTTTGCTCCAACCAGAGCAGGATAATTCCGCCCGGAAGTAACACATTCTCCGGCAATACGCACCCCTTGAGAAGTTATTTTCTGCTCCGTCACCCGGTAGGCGTTAAAAGATTGCATACCGTTTTTACCGGGACTCCAGAAACAGCTCATCGAAAATCTGCTTTCTGCCTGAGGGGCTCCGTCGACGATCCATTGAGTCACAACAAGCCCCCGGGGATCGAGAGTCACACTATTTTTCCCGGCACTGATCTGCAGCTGATTTTTGCCTTTGGGATCAATGACTTTACAGCTGATTTTTCCATCTTTGAGAGCTTTCCACTCGCCGAAATCGTTTTCGCTCATCAATGCTTTATCCCGGGCAGCTTCGGCATCGGCAGCAGCTTTGTTGGCTTTATTGAGAAAACGTTTCTGCTTTTCCAGATCGGCAGCCGTCAGCTGAGGGACAGCAGAAGGAGCATCGCAAAGAGCAATTTCAAAGAAAACCCAGCGCAAAGCCCCGGCGTGGAGCAGAATACCCTTTCTCAAATCGCTGCCGTTGAAAAGTTTTCCCTGCGCTTTGGTAAACTGGCGGTTATAGGGAATTTCTTTGACAGAGTAGGTCTGCAAAGGCTTGAGCCCGGAAACGGAAAGTTTGAAAACCACATCTCCTTTTTCCCAGAAGTTGCCCACAGCCACAAGATACTTTCCCTCTTTGGCAAAACTGACGGCTTGAAGGATATCGCTTGTTTTGATGTCAGGCATCATACGGGGGCTGATATTCTGAACAGGAGCAGGGAAAGGTGTCACAGGAGTGACTTTGGCGTTTTTCACCTTTTTGCCCCCCATTACATAATCTTCTGTAAGAGCAATCAAGCTGGAACTGCGTCCCAGCTCTCGCCAGAAACGGTGATCGTATCCTCTGGGGAAGAAATAAAGCTGAGAAGCATCGAATCCCGCAAGGAAGGCACTGATCTGATCCATTGCCATTCCTTCCGGCTGACCGAGGGCGGTAGTCCCCACCTGATTTCCGTGAGGCATCGCCAGAAGTTTTGCTCTTGTTCCGGGCAGAGACTTGACGTAATCCGTATGAGCACGACGGATCGTTTCCCAGAAACGCAGATAAGCCGCCTTTGAATATACATAAGGACGTTCGCCGATAAACCAGATGTAAGGACCCCAGACGTTGAGCCACTTGGTTTTTCCGGCATAGCAGTAGGGTGAATATTCTCCCTGTTCGGCATTGTAACGGGGGTACCGGATGATCTGGTCGGTTCCCACTTCGGGACACATTCCCACCTCTTTGCCGCCGGCTTTCATAATTTCTTCGTGAAGCACAAGGATCATCTTTCCGTGCTGCCAGCCCCGGAACTTGATGGCCGTCTCACGATATTTCCGGCCCAGCTGCAATTCTTTGGGCCAGACGGTGTTGATTTTTTCCGCAGGGATCTTGGCAAATTTGGCAAATTCCTTTTTGCAAGTATCACAGAAACATCCCATATTACGGAAAGTGTAAGGCTCCCAGTTGGGCGTAAAACCGTCAAGTCCGGTAATTGCCTTTTTGACAGCGGGCACAACAACGTCGTAATAATAAGGCGTTTTGAGGTAGATTGCAGCAGGACAAGTAGCATAAGCACCGCCATTGGCAACAGGACGTCCCAGCAGATCCCGGTAAATGGAATAGGAGGGCTTTTTATCATTTGGGACTCGCCCCACCCGGTATCCGTTGGCAAGGGCCCAGGGTTCACTTGTCACATATTTGACCCCGTATTTCCTGTAAAGCCGGGAATCTGCGGCAGAAAGAGAAGCAGTGATCCAGCGGGTACCGCTTTTTTCACTCACAAATCTGGCAAAACTTTCCACCGCAGCCGGGAATCGGCCGAACTGGATATCTCCTGACACAGAACTGAAACCGGGAAGAAAACGCTTTGCCATAATCACTTTGGGCAGAGGCGGAGCAATGCGGATCGTGAAAGATTCTTTGTTGCTCAGGATGCCGCTTTTGTCAACAAGAGCAAGAGAACACTGCCAGGAACTTCCCGGTTTTCCTTTGCCGCACAGCATAATACCGGGAACGTTCCAACCGGTAAATGCGTTATTGTTACGGACAGACAGAGGTATCTGAGTGGTCATCGGCAAAGTCCACTTTTTGTACTTTTTACCGTTGCAGAGAATATCTTTTGAACTCATCTTGCCGGTAAACAAGTTATTAACGCCCAATATCTCGACCTCGGCGGGCAATTCCATTTCAAGAGCGATCCGGTAATTTTTGAAAACCCCTTTGGGCAGCGTGTTCCGGATACGCATACTCATAATGGCAGGATCACCGGAAGCGAGAACAAAGGTATTGTCCAGCATCTTCATCGGAGTCACCTGGATGACCAGAGGAGCTTTGGCTTTTTCAACCTTTTCCAGATGAGCACTTCTGACCAGAGTCCTGCCGCAGCCGTCAGAACGGAACACCACATTCAGAGCCTTTGTCCCGGCGGGGACAGTCAATTCTATGGTATTATTGCTCCAACCGGGCTGCGGGGGATAGCGGAACACCTGATAGGAACGGGTGTTTTTGCCTTTTTCGATTTCAGAAAGATAATAGATCAGCACTGCCTGACTGGAAGTCGAAGAACCGATTTTCTGACTGCGGTACTGAAACGTCAGCCTGTAAATCCCGCCTTGAGCATCAGGCAGGGGAACAGTCTGAGTTGCAGAGATGTAAAAAGCTGAAGCATTGGGCCCCATAAGCTGTTCCAAAGCAATGGGGCGGTTAAGATCCAGAGCACTTCTGCCGCCGTCAACGGTCGTACGGGCTTGAGAAATTTTACGGGCTTGAGCAAAATATTTTTTCTGATTCTCGGCTCCAAAGAGCCAGCACCCTTTTCGCCAGGTGCCGGTTCTTACCTTGGAGGGGACAAAGGCCTTACTGAAATCGCCGTCTTTCAATAAATTTTCCCCGCGGGGAGTTCCCCGGACATTGAAACGCTCAGCGGAAATTTTTTCCATTGGAAAAGTAACCCCGCCCCGGTGAAAACGTAAATCCCCTGCTGCCGCAGAAAAAATATTTGCGGCAGATAAGGCAACGATTAATAACTTATAAAACTTCATAATCCATTCTCATTATTTTCTTGCCTTAATCTGCTGCAGGATGCCGCAAATTCAGGCTGTTTTTTCCATAAGGAGCAGTGCCTCACGCCCCGGCATTCCAACGCTTACGCCGCATTTGGCAGCTTCAGGGCTGAGATCAGCCACAGGAGCGTTGAGCACCTCATCAATGGTGCTCACCCCCCGGACAATGGCAAAGCGGTCCTGCATTTTTTCAGCCGCAGCCATTGAAAAGTAACCGCATCCCAGATTGGCCTTCTGCCCCTGGATCAGCAGTATAACGCTGTTGGCCGTGGGGAGAAGAACCGTTTTAAAAGAGATACCTTCAACAAGGACAGTATCTGTCATAACTCCACCTTGACCTTGTCACGCATAGCCATAACCTTGCCAAGAGCTTCCTGAACATTCTCACCCCGGGCAAGACAAACACCAAGACGGCGGTGTCCCCGGAGTTCGCCTTTGCCGAAAAGACGGACATCGGTCAGAGGCTCGCACAAAGCTTCGCGGATATCAAAAGAAACAGAACTGGAGTTGCCGTCCACCACAATAGCCTTGGAGGCAGCGGGACCATAGAAGTCAATGGGAGGAATGGGCAGACCGAGAACAGCACGGGCGTGAAGATCAAATTCAGACAGATTCTGAGAGATCATCGTCACCATACCGGTATCGTGGGGACGGGGGCTGACTTCACTGAAAATAGCCTGATCGCCTTTAATAAAGATCTCGACACCGAAAATTCCCTGACCGCCCAGAGCAGCAGTAATAGCACCGGCGATCTGACGGGCCTGACGTTTGGCTTCAAGACTCATTTCCTGAGGCTGCCAGGATTCCTGATAGTCGCCGTTGACCTGATGATGTCCGATAGGTTCGCAGAAAATCGTTCCGCTGACGCTGCGGACGGTCAACTGAGTGATTTCATAATCAAAATCCACAAAACCTTCCACGATGACCCGTCCGGCACCGGCGCGGCCGCCTTCCTGAGAGACCCGCCAGGCTTCGTCGATGTCAGCTTCGCTCTTGACGGTGCTCTGACCGTGGCCGGAAGAACTCATAATAGGTTTGACCACACAGGGGATGCCGATGCGTTTGACAGCTTCAACATATTCTTCGTATGTACCGGCGAACTCATAAGGAGAGGTGGGCAGATTGAGTTTTTCGGCGGCAAGACGGCGGATGCCTTCACGGTTCATTGTCAGCAAAGCGGCATTGGCAGTGGGGATGACCCGGTAGCCCTCTTTTTCAAGTTCCACCAGAGTGGGAGTGGCAATGGCTTCCACTTCGGGAACGATGTAGTCAGGTTTTTCCAGTTCGATCACCCGGCGGAGTTCTGCTCCGTCAAGCATATTGATAACGTGGCTGCGGTGAGCAACCTGCATACCGGGAGCGTTGGGATAACGGTCAACGGCAATGGTTTCCACACCGAGACGCTGCATAGCAATAACGACTTCACGGCCCAATTCACCGGCACCGCAAAAAAGCACTTTGGTGGCTGAAGGGGTCAAAGCTGTTCCGATCATAGTTCAAGTTCCTTTCTGTTTTGTCACTTGATTTTTGTTTTTCTGTAAAATAAATTATTATAGCGTATCAATTCAGAATACACCAGCAAGAAATTCCTGCGGGGAGTACTTTTCCGGTACTTTCGGGGATCGTCATTTCTTCCCCTTCCACCCGGCACTCGCCAAAAATATCCCTGACCATCCGGGAAAAGACCTCAAGAGAAAATCCGGGGGAATGGCAGCTCAACACCAGATTGAAAGGCCGCTCCGGATCACGGAGTTCCCGGCAGCACTCAAGAAGCCGGGGCAAATCGGTTTCAATCTTCCAGACCTGACCGGAACTTCCCCGTCCGAAACTGGGGGGATCAAGAGCGATCAAATCATAACGGCTGCCCCGCCGCACCTCGCGGTTGATGAATTTTTTAACATCATCGGTGATCCAGCGGATCACGTTGGGCACCTGGGGATTGAGAAGCATATTTTCCTGTCCCCATTCGTTCATTCCCCGGGCAGCATCCAGATGACACACCCGGGCACCGCCCGCAGCCATTGCCATTGAACCGATGCCGGAGTACCCAAAGAGGTTGAGTCCGTTTTTGAAATTTCCTTTGCGGAACCGTTCCCAGTTCCGGTATTGTTCAGCAAAAAAGCCCAGATGTCCGAAATTGGTAGGTTTCATTTTCAACGTGAATCCGGCATATTCCACCAGCCACGATTCGGGGAGACGTTTTCTGAAATCCCATTTTCCGCCGCCGGAATTGTCCCGGGTAAAAACAGCGTGAGCAGCATTCCATTCACTTTCGTCAAGGCTGGGTGACCAGAAAGCATTAAGCGCAGGTCTCACCAGACGGTAAGGACCTACCTGTTCCAATTTTTTCAGATTGCCGCTGTCAAGAAGACGATAGGGCAAAGGAGAATTGTTTTTTGTCTCTTTATTATTCATAAGTTTTTCAATATACTTCTGTGTTATTGTGCCTGATCCCGATAGATGATCTCGCCGCCCCGGACAGTCATAAGCACCCGGTTGGTTTTCATTTCAAAAATGGCAAGATCCGCCCGGCGGGTGGGAAGCAGAACGCCCCGGTCATCAAATCCGAACACCCGTGCCGGGTTGGCAGTCACACTCTGTGCGGCATCGTTTTCGCTCAGATGTCCGCAGCTCATAAGGCTGTGCCAACCGGTATCAAGCATTGATGAACTGCCGGCGAGAGTACCTTCTTCTGTCTGCGAAAGTCCGTCGCGGACAACAATTTTTGCAGGACCGATGGTGTAAATCCCATTAGGCATTCCCGAAGCCATCGTGCCGTCGCTGATACCGATAAGGCGGTTGACCCGTTTGCAGCGGCAGACCAGATCCACGATCCGGGGATGCACGTGAACACCGTCAATAATCAATTCCACCGTCACCCTGCGATCAGTGAGTGCGATACCGATAAGTCCGATATCCCGCTGATGCAGAGAGGACATACCATTAAAAAGATGTGTACAGTAACGGGCTCCGGCATCAACCGCCCGGAGAGCGGAAAATTCATCAGCACAACTGTGTCCCATTGCGGGCATCACATTGTTTTCGCACAGAAGCTCAATCAGTTTGTCAGCCCCCGGCAATTCAGGAGCGAATGTCATCAGTTTGACCAATTCGCCGCCGGCACTGAGCAGTTCCCGGGCGAACCCGAGATCTATCTGCGACAGAAATTCTGCAGGCTGGGCACCGCATTTATCAGGATTGAGAAAGGGGCCCTCAATATTGATACCGATGGGTTCAGCTCCGGACACGGGCTTTTTCATTTCAGCGGCGAGAAGTTCCAGATTTTTCAGCATCCGCGTTTTGTCATCTGCCACTACGGTCGGAAAAAAGCCGGTAACGCCCCGGCTGCACAAGATCGCACACATAGAGGAAAAGGGATTCACTGACTCCCCGACTGACGAACAGTCAAAACCTCCGGCACCGTGAATATGGGTGTCAATAAATCCGGGAGTGATATAGGCATCAGGGAAATCATATACCTCGATTTCCTTTTCCATCCGGAATCCTGAAATCCCCCCTACGGCAAGAATGGAACTGTTTTCTGCAAGCAGCGCACCGTTAGCTATACTCTGCTCGGGAGTAATAAGCTTTTTAGCGCAGAACATTCTCCTGATTCGTGCCATAATCAGTTATTTTCTCCTTTTTCCGCCCGTTCCAAAAAAAGATGGCGGTATTTGATAAAATATCCGGCTCCGGACAGAACCGTTACCAGGACGATACTCCACAAGTAGGCAAGCCACACATACCAGAGACGGACACCCCACCACTGGGCATTCTGCAGATAATTGACACCGCCATCCATCACCCAGGCAAAACCGGCAATGGCGAGCATAATCATTTGCAGTGCGGTTTTCAATTTTCCCCAGCGGTCGGCAGAAATGACGACCTGCTTTTTGGCAGCAAGGGTACGCAGTCCCGTAACCATAAATTCCCGGCAGAGCACCAGCACGGCGATAAAGGCAGGCATCAGATCGAACTCGATTGCCATAAGCATAGTACCGGTCACAAAAATCTTGTCGGCAAGGGGATCCATAAGGGCTCCGAAATCACTGACGATGTTGAATTTCCGGGCAAGATAACCGTCCAGCAAATCGGTAACTCCCGCCAGAATGACGAGAATATAAGCGATCCAGCGTAAAAGATACATCTGATCGGTGCTTTTGCCAAAATAATAAGGATCGGCAAGGGTTGCCATCAGGACAAAAACCAACACCAGCACGATACGGCTGACAGTTAAGATATTCGGAACGTTTTTCATTGTTTCAACCACTTTTTTTCTGTTCTGAAACCTTTTTCAGCGCAGAAGTTCTCCTTCCAGATCTCCGCCGGAAAGGGCTTTGATTATCTTGACTTTAACTCTGTCGCCGGGAGAAGCTCTGAACTTCCTTTTCCAGGCGACATAAACATTCTGATCTATATCAGGAGCGTCCGCATCGCTTCTGCCGACAGCGTATTCTCCGTCCACATCATCCAACATAATTTCCACAATCTTTCCCACCATCTTTGCATTGGCTCTGGCTGTACGCAGATGCTGACGGCGCATCAGTTCTTTTGCCCGGCACTCGGCAACGGCAGGATCCACCTGATCCGCCATAAGAGCGGCAGGAGTTCCCGGTTCAGGGGAGAAAGCAAAGACACCCAACCGTTCAAAGCGGGCTTCGGCTGTAAAATCCACCAGTGCCTGAAAATCCGCTTCCGTCTCGCCGGGGAATCCGGTGATAAAGGTGGTCCGCAGGGCGATTCCGGGAATAGCGGCACGCAGTTTTTTGACCAGGTCTCTGATCCATTTTGAATCGGTATGACGGTTCATCCGTTCAAGCATTGCATCACTGATGTGCTGCAAGGGGATATCAAGAGCGGGAATAAACTTCTTTGCCTTGCTGAGCACTTCTATAAGTTCATCGGTATAATGCGCCGGATGTGTGTAAAGAATCCGGTATCTGAAAAATCCGGGCATATCTTCAAGAGCCCGGAGCAATCCGGCAAAAGTTTCGCCGTTTTCACCGAAAGCAGTGGTATCCTGAGCAATAAGGATCACTTCTCTGACGCCCACATCCACCAGCTGTCTTGCCTCAGCAATACAGGAAGCGATGGTTCTGGACTTTTTATCCCCTCTGAGAGAAGGAATGAGACAGTAAGCACAGCGGTTGTCGCATCCGTCGGCGATTTTCAGATAAGCGACGTGAGGCAGAGTCAACTGCAGCCGCAGGGGAACGCCCCCGGGACAGGGCAGAGGAATCACCTTGTCAAGTTCATTGGGAGCAGCCCAAATGTCCACTTCAGGAAATCTCTTTTTGAAGTTCTCAAGTTCCTGATGCGCAGCAAGGCAGCCTGTAACGACAAGTTTTCCGGCGGGATTATCCTTTTTCCACAAAGCTCCTTCTGCGATCGCCTCCTCAGCCTCGTTCCGGGCACTGGCCAGAAAGGCACAGGTATTGATAAGGTAGACTGTTGCACAGTCAGGATCAAAGGTCAAAGAGACCCCGGCATTGACAAATGCCCCTGTAAGCATTTCAGTATCAACAAGATTTTTCGGACACCCCAGAGAAACAGCATACAGCAGTTCTCTGGGAGAACCAGCGGTTTTTTTTGCCGTCATTGAGATTTCCCCCGGAAAACTTAAATAGTATCACAGTCTTAAATATATACTGCAAACGCAAGTTTTGCAAATAGACAAAGCAGTTTTTTTTCATTTTCCCACTTGATTTTTTGCATCACCGCTCTATTATGAAATATGGTGACAGCAAAAAGAGGAGTATTTTTACAACATCAGCACAAAGGCAGAAAAATTCAAAAAAGACATTTTTCACCCGCCGCCAAAAAGAGGAGAAAAACAATGAAAAGAGTACTGATCGCCGTAACTTCCCACGACCGTATGGGGTACACCGCAGAACAAACCGGGCTGAATCTGGAAGAATTCGCCTGTGCCTATCACCGTTTCACAGAATGCAGTTTCAGCGTCACCGTCGCTTCTCCTGAAGGCGGCGAAGTCCCCATTGATCCCCGGAGCGTTACACTCCGGGCCCTGGGAGTCGACAGTAAACGCTTTCTTGCGGGAGAAGATACCATTCTGGACAACACCGAAAAACTTGCAGACATCGACCCTGATGACTTCTGTGCCCTGTTTTATCCCGGCGGTCACGGTTCTATGTGGGACCTGGCAACCGACCACCGCAATGCCAGGATCGCCTCCTCGTTTTTTGAACGCGACAAACCCGTAGGTGCGGTCTGCCACGGCTGCGCCGCCTTGCTGAAAGCCCGGAAATATGACGGCTATCCCGTCATTTACGGACGCAAACTGACAGCCATTTCCAATACGGAAGAAGCTGAGACCGGTTTTGACGGGATCGTTCCTTTTATGCTCGAAGACAGACTGAAAGAACTGGGAGCAATTTTCAGTTCCGGAAACACCTGGCACCCCCATATCGTCAGGGACGGCAATCTGATCACAGGACAAAACCCCCGTTCTGCCGGAGGCGTGGCAGACTCCATCATCAGGGAGATACGCCGGAATAACGGCAGGATCCCCCTCTGCCGGGCCGTGGCGTGGCGGTATGTGATCAACTTTTTCTGAAGATAGTTGAAAAAACCTCCGCAAAGTGCTTGAAAAAAAGACATTTCCGGTGTATATTAAGAAAATTGAGGTGTCTCATCGGAGAGAACACCGACAATATTAAACCAAAAGGCGACTTCATAACTCCGCAAAAACAGTTAAAACAAGCGGAAGTAAAGCGCCGGAAAAAAGGAAGTTGTAAAAATGGCCAAGATCACTATCAATGACCTGTTGGAAGCCGGTTGTCATTTCGGACACCAGACCCGCCGCTGGAACCCCCGGATGAAAGATTATGTGTACACTGTCAAGGGCGGAATTTCCATCATCGACCTGACCAAAACAATGCGTCAGATCGCCGATGCCTGCAACTTCCTGCAGCGCACCGTTGCCGAAGGCGGCGAAGTTCTCTTTGTGGGAACCAAACCCCAGCTCCGCGAAACTATCAAAGAACTGGCTGAACGCACCGGTATGTACTCTGTTTCCGAACGCTGGCTCGGCGGTACCCTGACCAACAACGTCACCATCCGCAAGAGCATCGCCAAGATGAACGAAATCGACGCCACCCTCAACAGCGACGCTGTCAACGGTATGAAGAAAAAAGAGGTTGCCAGTTTGAGCCACCGCGCTGAAAAACTCCACCGCGACCTGGACGGCATCGCCGAAATGAAAAAGCTTCCCAAAGTGATGGTCGTCGTCGACGTGAACAACGAAATGAACGCTGTCCGTGAAGCTATCCGCCTGCACATTCCGATCGTCGCTATCGTCGATACCAACGGCGACCCCACCCTGGTGGATTACCCCGTTGCCGCCAACGATGAAGCTGTGAAGTCCGTCGGTATCATCACCAACATCTTCGCTGATGCCATCAAAGTTGCCAAAGAAATCTACAACAAGCGCGCCGCCGAGGAACGCGAAGCTGCTGAAGTTGCCAAGCGTGTCGCCGAAGAACAGGCCGCCAACGAAGAACCTGCCAAGGAAGCAAAACCCCGCCGCACCCGCAAGGCTGCTCCTGCCGACGGCGAAGCCAAACCCCGCCGCACCCGCAAGACTGCTCCTGCCAACGGCGAAACCGCTCCCAAAGCTCCCGCTGCTCCCAAAGCCGCTGACGCTGAATAATCAATCACCGAAATAATCCGAGGTAAAATATTATGAATATCACTGCCAAGATGGTAGCCGATCTCCGCGAAAAAACCGGAGCCGGTATGATGGATTGCAAAAAGGCTCTCGTCGCCGCCAACGGCGATATGGAAGCCGCTATCGAAAATCTCCGCAAGAGCGGTATCGCCAAAGCTGAAAAGAAAAGCGGCCGTTCCACCAATCAGGGCAAAGTCTGGACCGCCATCTGCGACGGCTGCAACGCTGCTGCCATCGTTGAAGTTCTCTGCGAAACCGACTTCGCCGCCAAGACCGACCGTTTCGGCCAGCTGGTGACCGATGTGGCTGACTCTGCTCTCAAGACCGCCGGCGACGGCTGCGTTGCCGAAGCTGTCAACGAAGCTGCCAAAGCTGTTCTGACCAACGCTATCGCCACCATCGGCGAAAATATGCAGATCCGCCGCGCTGTCCGTTTCCAGGGCAATGCCGACAGCACCTTTGCCGGTTATCACCATATGGACGGACGCGTCAGCGTTCTCGTCGAATTTGAAGGTGCCGTTGACGAAGAACTCAAGAAGGCTGTCTGTATGCACATCGCCGCCTTCTCTCCCCGCTATGTCGCCAGCACCGATATCCCTGCTGAAGTCATCGCCAAGGAAAAAGAAATCGCCGCTGCCGCCGATCCCAAACTCGCCGGCAAACCCGCCGAAATGCTGGAAAAGATCCTCGCCGGTAAAATCAACCGCTTCTACTCTGAAGTCTGCCTGATGAACCAGCCCTGGGTTATGGACGACAAGACCACTCTGGCCAAAGTCGCTCCTACCCTCAAGATCAAGCGTTTCGTCCGTTGGATGGTCGGTGAAGAACTCTGATTTTTCACACTTGACTTGATTTGAAAGCCCGGGGTAATTTTCCCGGGCTTTTTTTGCATTCCTGCTTTGTTCCCTACACAAGATACAAGGAGATTGGGAATATGCTGAAAAATCTTGAAATCATTACTCCGGCTGCGCCGGAAGATTTCCAAAAGCTCTGGGAACTTAATTACAAGATCTTTGCAGACGAATTAAAGATGCGCCCAGCGTCCCCGGAGCACTATCTTGTTGACAAGTTTCACTGCAAAAACATCTACCGCGCCGCATACGACAGAGAAAACAATCTCTTTGCCGGTATGATTTCCGCTCACTGGCAAGCACCCTACTCCGCAGCAGAACACTTCGGCGATGCCCTCTGCACGCCGCCCCCGGCAGGCTTACTCGCAGAAATACGTCTCTTTGCCCTGCTTCCCCAATACCGGCATACAACAACAGCCTCCCAACTGGCAGTCCCCCTGCTTCAGGAACTTGAAGAGCAGGGAGTTTCCGAAGTCATTATTTCCGGCATTTCCAACCTGAAGCCCTTTTACGAACATATCGGATTCCGCACAGCAGGCATTCCTGTCACTGCCGGAAACACCCTTCTTTATCCTATGCGGGGCTCACTGAAGCTCATTCTTGAACGTTGTTCAAAAGCCTTTGAACGTTACCGTCCACTGCATCCGGAACAGTGAACCCTTGAAAATATAGTATTTACTTTTATACTTCAAGCTCTTGTAAAAAACACAAAAGAGTGATATATTATACAAAAAGGTTGTTCCCTTTGCAGGGAAACGTCCGCAAAAGCAATTCCCAATAACAGGAGAATAGAATAAAATGGCTGCAAAAAAATTCCGCGTGCAGATCGCCTTTGATGAATGCAAAGGTTGCGGCAGATGCCTCAAGGCCTGTCCCAAAAAACTGCTCGCCGTCGGGAGCGCACTGAACAAACAGGGTTATCTCGCCATCAAGGCTGATGAGCCTGAACTTTGCATCGGTTGCGGTTCGTGCTTCTACCAGTGCCCGGAACCGGGTGCCATCACCATTGTGGAAATCACGGAGTAATATCATTATGGCTTACAGCAACTCATTGATGCTTAAAGGAAACGAAGCCGTCATCCACGGTGCTCTCATCGCCGGATGCGATTGCTATTTCGGTTATCCTATCACCCCCGCCAGCGAAGTGGCTCACTCCGCGGCCAAACTTTTCCCGATGCTGAACCGGGTCTTTCTGCAGGCCGAATCTGAAATCGGTGCTATCAATATGGTTATGGGTGCCGCTGCCGCCGGTAAACGCACTATGACTGCCAGCTCCGGTCTGGGTATCAGTTTGAAACAGGAAGGTGTCAGTTACATCGCTGCTCTCGAGCTTCCTGTGGTCATCGTCGACATCACCCGCGGCGGCCCCGGTCTCGGCAACATCGGTCCTGAACAGTCCGACTATTTCCAGGTGACCAAGGGCGGCGGACACGGCAGCTACCGTTGTCTCGTGCTCACTCCCAACAGCGTTCAGGAAATGTGCGATTTCGCCCGGACCGCTTTTGACCTGGCTGAAAAATACCGTATGCCCTGTTACATTATGGCTGACGGTGTTATCGGACAGATGATGGAATCTGTAAAACTTCCCGAACCTGAAGACCGTCCCTATGATCCTGATTGGAAAATGGGCAAAGTCGTTGACGGCAAAGCCAATATCGCCACCTCTATCTATCTGGAACACAACGATCTGGAAGCTATCAACCACAAACTTCAGGCCAAATACGCCGAAGTTGTCGCCAATGAACAGCGTTCTGAAGAGCTTTACACCGATGATGCCGAACTGGTCATCGTCGCCTATGGCATCTGCTCCCGCGTGGCCGCCGGTGCCATTGAACAACTCCGTGCCGAAGGGTACAAAGTGGGTATGCTCCGTCCTCAGATGGTGTGGCCCTTCCCCTCTGATGCCCTGATGAAGATCGCCACCAACGGCAAGTGCAAAGGCTTCCTGAGCCTTGAACTCTCTGCCGGACAGATGATCGAAGATGTCCGCCTTGCCATTGAGTGTAAAAAGCCCGTCCACCTTTACAACCGTATGGGCGGCAATGTTCCCAGCTGCGACGAAGTCGTCGAGGCGGCGAAAAAAGTTCTGAAGGAGATTTGAGCAAATGAGCGAAAAAATAAAATTCGGCCGTTCCCCGGTGTTCTTTGATCCCTTTGAGCGTCGTCCGGGTCCCATTAAGAAAAATATGCACTACTGCCCCGGCTGCGGTCACGGCATTCTGCACAAACTGGTGGCTGAAGCCATTGACTACCACGGCATTCAGGGCAAAACGATGTTTATGGTCCCTGTGGGCTGTGCTGTTTTTGCCTACTACTATTTCAATGTGGGTGCTATTTCCGTTCCTCACGGCCGTGCTCCGGCGGTGGGTACCGGTGTTGCCCGTGCGGTGCCCGATTCCTACGTCATTTCCTATCAGGGTGACGGAGACCTGGCCGCTATCGGTTTCAACGAATTCCTCCAGGCTGCCAACCGCGGTGAGAAAATTTCCATTTTCTTTGTGAACAACTCCAACTACGGTATGACCGGCGGCCAGATGGCCCCTACCACACTGCCCGGACAGAAAACGGCTACCACGCCTTTCGGCAGAAACGTTCTCACCGACGGTTTCCCCGTGCACGTGGCTGAAATGGTCAACACCCTCACCGCTCCCATCTACATTGAGCGTGTGGCACTGACCTCTACCGCCCGGATTATGAATGCCAAAAAAGCGGTCTTTAAGGCTATCGAAAACCTGAAAGAACGCAAAGGATTTTCTTTCGTTGAAGTTCTGGCTCCCTGCCCTGTCAACTTGAAAATGACTGCTGACCAGATCAACGACTTTATCGAAAACCAGATGATCCCTGAATTTCCTCTGGGCTGCATCCGCGACCGTTCCGCTGAAACGGCTCCCGGAACCGTCCCTGCTGCACCTGCACACGATGTGGAAAGCGTCAAAAAAGTGCTTTTCCCGCCTGCCGTTGAAGGTGCCGGAAACGTTAAAGAAAACACCTCTGAGATCTTTAACCGTGAGCTGCGTATCAAGATGGCAGGTTTCGGCGGTCAGGGTATCCTGAGTCTGGGTATCACCCTTGCCAATATGGCCCGTCTGCGGAACTTCAACGTCAGCTGGATGCCCTCTTACGGTCCGGAGCAGCGGGGCGGTGCCGCCAGCTGTGCTGTGATCGTCAGCCGCAACCGGATCCCCTCTCCGATGATTTCAAAGGATTGCGATCTGCTTATCGCCACCACCCAGACCGCTCTTGACAAATATGTGGGCGAACTCAAAGATGACGGTATCCTCATCTATGACAACACCGCTGTGACTTTGCCTGAGCTGCCTGCGGCTATGACCAAAGTGGGTGTGGATGCTGTGGGTATTGCCTCCAGAGATGTGGGCAGTCCCAAGTTCGTCAACTCTGTTCTGATCGGTGTGCTGTCTGTGGTTCTTGAGCAGAAAGGATTGCTCAACGCAGAAGACCAGGCCGACTTTGAACAGGCTTTCACCGCTGCTGTCCGTGAAAAATTCGGCAAAAAACCCGGTGCTGTTGAATCCAACGCCCAGGCTTTCGCCGCCGGACGTCAGGGAGTTGCAAAATGAAATTCCTCTCTGTCATCACACTCTTTCTCTTTTGCGCCCTGAGCCTCTGGGGAGATGCCGTTATCGTCATTAAAGGAAAGGCCCGCCGCTCTTCCATTAAATTGACGGAACGTTCAGGCATTACCTGCCGGGTCAGACGGTACAATGATACCACTGAAGTTTCTATCCGTGCCAGAAAGAAATTTCAGAGTGCAAAATTGACTTTCAAAGTAGTCGGTGATGACGAGTATTCTTTCACCCTCGGCGGCGGTTATACCCGCAAAGAGGGTGACAGAAAAAATGAGTTTGAATGGATCGACTGTACACTTTTCAAAGTCAACGGTCAGGAAATGATCGGCCCCAAGGCCGGCAAAGAGGGCAAAAAGAGCGAAACGCTTTCCCGTCCCAAGCCGGTCAAAGGGGTTGTCAAAGCCAAAAAAGGCAGCACATTGACTCTTGAAGTGACAGTGCGTTCAACTCCCCGCAAAGAAGCCAAAAAACGCGATGTTGAATCCACTATGACCAAACGCCAGAAAGAACGTTTCAAACGCGAGGAAGCAAAAGATAAGGCAAGAGCTCAGGAACGTGAAAGAGAAGAAAAAGAGCGTAAAGCGATTTCAAATTCCAACCGTTCAGTGCTTGAAAAGCGTTACGGTGTTAAAGTCAAAGATAAAAAACAGGTTCCCCAAACTGAAACAGAGCAGCCCACTGCAGCTGCCGGTGAGGAGCCTGACAATCAGTAAAATGCTTCTCTTGAGGAGTGCAAGCAATTTCTCTTGCACTCCTTTTGAGTTTACTTTAAGAAACAAATTTTCCCATATAAAAACAAAAAAATCCCAAAGGTATAAGAGAATGGCTACTTTCCTTCCCTTCCGCGGCATTCTGCCCCCCGTCGAACGTGCTTCCAAAGTTGCAGCAGTTCCCTACGATGTTGTCAATACTCAGGAAGCCGCAGAGCTTGCCAAAGGCAATCCCTGGTCTTTCCTCCACGTTTCCAGACCGGAAATCGACCTGGAACCCGGCATCGATCTGCACGACGACAAAGTCTATGCCCAAGCCAAGATCGCTTATGACAAACTTTGTGCAGAAGTCCCCCTGACTCAGGATGAAAAACCCCATCTCTACATCTACCGTCTGATTATGGACGGCCGCAGCCAGACCGGTGTCATCGGTGCTGCTTCCGCCGCTGAATACAATTCCGGGATCATCAAAAAACACGAAAAAACCCGTGCCGACAAAGAAGATGACCGCACACGGCACGTTATGACTCTGCGTTCCCATACAGGTCCTGCATTTTTTACCTATCAGGATTCCGATGACATTGATGCTATCATCGCCGATGAAATGACCAAAGAACCCCTCTTTGACTTCACCGCCGTTGACGGGATCCAGCACACCTTGTGGCGTATGGATGAGAACCGCAGCCGTGAACTTTCTGTCTGGTTCCAGAAAGAGGTGAGCTGCTTCTACATCGCCGACGGACACCACCGCAGTGCCGCCGCCGCCCGGACCGCCGCTGAATGTGCCCCCGGCAACCCCAATCACACCGGAACCGAAGATTACAACTACTTCCTGGCTGTGGCTTTTCCTGCCAAACAGCTGGCGATCCTGCCCTACAACCGTGTAGTGCGCCACCTGAACAATCTCTCCCCTGCTTCATTCCTCACGATGCTGAACGAAAAATTCATCATCACCCCTGCTGAAAACGGCACCGTGGAAAAGCCCGGACGCTTCAATATGTACATTGCAGGCGAATGGTATCAGGCGATCCCCACCTTTAATTTGAACACCCTCGGCGTCATCGAAAAACTGGATGTGAGTGTCTTGCAGAACTACGTTCTCAATCCCCTGCTGGGCATCGAAGATCCCCGTACCTCAAAAGAGATCGACTTCATCGGCGGTATCCGGGGCACCGGAGAACTGGAACGCCTGGTGGATTCCGGTGACTATGCCATTGCATTTTCAATGTATCCCACCACAGTTGACCAATTGATGGCAATTGCTGATGCCGGCGAAATTATGCCTCCCAAATCCACCTGGTTTGAACCCAAGCTCCGTGACGGCTTGGTCTGCCACAATTTCTGAGGAAAAACAGTTCCTATGAAAAGCTCCCTGCGTATCGGTTACTGGGAACACTGGTTCAAACTGGATTACCACATCGGAACATTTCTGAAAGAAAAGTTCAACTGCAATGTGGAAAAGGTCGATTACTCCCAAAAGAATTACTACGACACAGTTGATGTTCTTATCATCAGCCAGAGCGGTGTCAACGACTATTTGGAAAATGACCGTGACCGGCTTCACGATTACGTTCGCAACGGCGGTATCTGCTGGATTATGCACCAGGACTGGCGGCGTTACAATCCCTGTTTCCTGCCTGAAGAAGCTGGCCGCCCCCTCCTTGTCCACCGTTATTGTGCGACGCTGGGCGGCAAACACGCCTCAATGACCTATCTCCAGCCCTGGATCGAGGACGCAGGCAAAGGTCTTTTCGGTGTCCCAAATCAAATCACTCCTGATGAAATGGTTTACTGGGAACTGGATGCTGATTCATTTGATGCCGTTCATATGAATGAAGCTCCCACCCGAGTCCGTACCGCTGCGACAGGTGCTTTGACAAATGTGGAAAAATGGGAGGTTTTCGGCAGCTTTATGGATGCCGGAATGCCTGAAAACAGTGCTCTTGTAATGCAGATGAAATACGGCAAAGGACTTTTCCTCTGGAATCAGATCCTTTTCCCGGAACTGCGTCTTGACGAAAATGACCGGGTGATGAAATTCTGGGAGCGTTACTGTGAAAACGCCCTCCATTACTTTGACAGTTTCATCAAAGGCGAAACTGTCACTGCTCCTGCTGCTCCTGCCAAAAACATTTCCGCCGGAAACAGCTGGAAAAAGACCATCACCCATCTGCACACCCTTGACTGGTATGCCGCAGACCACACCCTGGCTGATCTCAATGCCGCTATGCGTTTCCTCAAATTTGATGCTGCGGTGCTGGGATTCAAGGATGCCTTGAGCTACCACGATGCCCCGGATTACGAAAAGTATTCCGATGACAAGGTCACACTGCTGCCCGGTATGGAGTATCATCCTTTCAACTTCCAGCACCCCACCAGCCAGAATGCTTACCATATGCTGGCTCTGGGTGTCCGCAGCTGTTACAACCGCTTCACCCGTTCCCTCTTTGATGATGCTGATGTGGACGAATATATCACCACCGCCCTTGAGCACATCAAAAAGGAAGGGGGAGCCTCCTGTGCCACTCATCCGGATGATGAATATTGGCGTAAATATGACTTCGATGCCGTTGACATCTATGACTGGGATATTTCCCGCAGAGGACCGGAACGGATCGAAAGCAAGCCTTTCTCTGAAAACGCCGTCCAGAAGGCGTGGATGGAAGGCAGCCACATCACCCTTATGGCTTCCGTGGATATGTGGGGCGTTACCCGTTTGCGGAACAATCCCGTGTGCAACTTCATCTGCTATCAGGGGGATATCACCCGGGAAAATCTGGTCAAAGCGGTCAAAGCCGGACACGTTATGCCCGCATTCGGCATCCACAGTGCCGCCGTTACTCTGGGGGAATTCCTCCCCGGCGATACGATTCCGGTGTCTGCCCTGGCTCAGGGGATCAAGTGTTCTTTCTCCGCTCCGGAAGAACTCACTGAGCTCCGTCTCTGGGCCGGGGACAAGATCGTTCTGAGTGAAACGCTCCCTGCGGGAACAACTGCCATTGAACGGACCATTGAGGTGGCTCGGTACACAGCTGCTCCCTATCTGCATCTGGAACTCAGAGGTAAAAATGCTCATCTGATCTCCAATCCTTTCTTCCTGAGCTGAAGAATCACTACAAAAAATCAAGGGCCGTTGCGATATTTTCCGCAACGGCCCTTTTTATTGCTGTCAACTTTGTTTTCAGAGTTTCACAAACTCAGGATGCTGAGCCTTTTCAATAATATGGAAATTTTCCTGGGCCCGGGAAAGTTCATACCGTTCCATCAGCAGCAGGTCGTTCCTCAAAAGGTCGTAATGCGAGGCACAAGTCATCAGATTGCGCAAACCGAGATTGGCTTTGACACTTTCACGCACATCAAAGGATTCCGGTTTTTCACGGTTGAAGAAACCGTTGAAATAACCGCTTTTTGAACTCCAGGCATCAAAGATTTTCTGCAGTTCTTTTTCATCGGCAATAGGAGCATTGAGGGTGTCGATATAGGCAAAGAAAGCGGCACTTTCTTCTTCATTCATCGTCTTGAGCCCTGCTTTGTAATTGAAGTAAGGCAGGAGCTCCATTCCGTAAGCTCCGTCGGCATCAAAGAGGAACTTGGGCACATAGCCGATATACCAGCAGGGCAGCGAAGTGGGCCGGTTGGGGAAATAGAAGTTGCCGGGACTGTACACAATAGGCACACCGTTATAGATCTCGTACCCCTCAGGGCAATGGGTGTGGCAGTTGAAAACAGCATCCGCACCGCAGTCGGCAAAGAAACGGAACCAGGAACGCATCCGGGGGGTGGGGAAAGGCAGATGTTCGTGACCGCCGTGCAGGGTAACGACGACCAGATCGTTATTTTCCTTTTCAGCTTTGATCTGAGCGGCAAGTTTCACAGGATCAAGGCCGTAAGCTCCGGGAGTGTCTCCGTAAGCGATACCGAATTCATATTCAGCGGCGTTGATGAGAGACACTTTCAGACCGTTATATTCCGCGTGGACCGGCAAAGCAGCTTCAGCTTCATTCATTCCAGCTCCCACAGTACGGATATTGAGGCGGGCAAATGCTTCAAGAGAATCCTTGACGCCGGGGGCACCATAATCTCCCGTATGGTTGTTGGCAAGAAGCACAGTGTCAATATTCAGAGCTTCGGCAAAAACCGTACACTCAGGGTAACATCTGTGATTGGGACCGCTTTTATCAATGGGAGTATCCTGCCGGGTCACAGTGCACTCCCACTGGAGCACACGCATATCGGCACTGTCAAAAAAGGGTTTGACAGGAGCGGCGATCTCAGCGGCACGGGCGGTCAGGTCAGCACAATTTTCTTCACGGGGGCAGAAGTCTCCGGCAACAGCCATTGAAAAGCTCTTGCTGCCGGGAGTCCGCCATTGAAGCATACGGGTATTCATTTCTTTGTTTCACTTTCATTTGTTGTTTGCAATATTCTGCAATTCATTCTCTTTTTTGCAAGTTCTGTTCCCGATATGGGGGAAGTTTTCTGATTTCTCAACCTCTTTGACCGTCCTTTGTCAGAAACAGAGCTTTTTCTTAATTTACACTGTAAAAAAGCGGATTGCAAATAGTGCTCTCTGATTTTTGAAGCAAAGAGCTGTTTTTTTCCATTATTCAACTTGAAAAACACTCTCAGACCGCTTATATTTAGACAATGAAAAGAAATTTTTTAGAAGTTCCGGATTTTCCGGTACGGGAAATTAAAATTTTTCAGGAGGTGCATTTTATGAAAAACAATATTTCAGACATTTATCGTTGTTCTCACTGCGGTCTGACCGTTGAAGTAACCAATCCGGGGGCGGCCCCCGTTTGCTGCGGAGAAGAGATGATCCTTTGCAAAGAAAACACTTCTGACGGTGCCAAAGAGAAACACGTTCCGGTTTTGGAAGCCATCCCCGGCGGCAGCCGTGTCAAAGTAGGCAGTGTCGACCATCCGATGACCGCTGAACACTATATCCAGTGGATCGAGATCATCAATGGAGCTTATGTCAACCGCTGCTATTTGAAACCCGGCGATGCTCCCGTGGCCGAATTCTATGTTCCCGCCGGAGAAAAACTGATTGTCCGTGCCTACTGCAATCTGCACGGTCTGTGGAAAAAATAATTCTGTAAGCGCAAGGCTCCTTTGCAAAAGGGAGCTTTGTGCTGAAACAAATTTCAAGGAAACAGTTGATGAAAAAAGTCTTTAAAGCAATACAAGTTTCCGCCAATGTGTGGTGGGTGGGAGCGACTGACTGGAATGTCAGAAACTTCCACGGTTATCTGACTGACCGGGGTTCCACCTATAATGCGTTTCTTATCATTGACGATAAAGTGACTCTGGTGGACACTGTCAAAGCCCCCTTTGCCGATGAAATGCTGGCCCGTATCGCCTCTGTGATCGAACCGGAAAAAATTGATTATATCATTTCCAATCACGCAGAACCCGATCACTCCAGTGCCCTGCCCGCAGTTGCGGCAGCTGTCAAGCCTGAAAAAATCTTCACCTCAGTTGCCGGAGCCAAAACTCTGACCGCCTACTACGGCGACCTGGGTTACACTGCCGTCAAAACCGGAGACAGCGTCGATCTCGGCAAAGGTAAATGTGCCTTTGTCGATACCAAGATGCTCCACTGGCCCGACAGTATGGTGACCTACTATGACCGGGACAAGATCCTTTTCTCTCAGGATGCCTTTGGTATGCACCTTGCCGGAAGTTTCCTCTGGGCGGATATGTATAACAAAAGCATTCTTGAAGCTGAAGTCCGCAAATATTTTGCCAATATCCTCAATCTTTACAGCGAAAAGGTCATCGCATTGCTGGATTCCCTGCCCGGTCTCGGGCTGGATATCAGCATCATCGCCCCCGATCACGGTCCTCTGTGGCGGCAGGAGCATAACTGGATCATCGACCTTTACCGCAACTGTGCGGAACAATCCCCCCGGGCCAAAGCTCTGGTGGTCTATTCAACGATGTGGAACTCCACCAAATACTGTGCGGAAAGTTTTGCCGACGGCGTCCGTTCCAAAGGTGTCGAAGTGGAACTGGCAGATCTGAACTCCAATGACCGCAGCAATATCGCCACCAAAGCGGCCACGGCAGGAATCCTGGCTTGCGGAGCTCCCACGATGAATAATCAGGTGTTCCCGGCTATGGCAGATACCCTCAATTACCTTAAGGGTCTGCGGTTCAAAAACAAACTTGCTTTTGCCTTCGGTTCCTGCGGCTGGAGCGGCGAAGGGGCAAAACAGATCGCAGCTTGTTTTGATGAGATGAAACTGGAACAGCCTTTGCCTTTGAAGCAAGTCAAATATATGCCTTCTGAAAGTGATCTTCAGGAGTTTTTCGATGCAGGAGCAGCTCTTGCAGAACAACTGCTTGAAAAAATAAAATAAAAAAAAAAGAAAGGACAACAAAAATGGATAAGTATGTGTGCAATATCTGCGGTTATGTTTACGATCCCGCCAAGGGTGATCCCGACAACGGTATCAA
This sequence comes from Lentisphaerota bacterium, assembly GCA_015061745.1. GTDB lineage: Bacteria > Verrucomicrobiota > Lentisphaeria > Victivallales > Victivallaceae > UBA1784. Next base: position 34,232 of record SUWB01000010.1, read on the forward strand.
CCCCGGCACTGCATTTGCCGATCTTCCCGAATCCTGGGTCTGCCCCGATTGCGGTGCAACCGTGGATGAATTCGAGAAAGCAGAATGAAAAAAACAGTAAAGCATTTCTGCCAGGCCGGTCTCGCAGCACTTCTGGTGCTCTGCCTGACCGGCTGTTACAGTCAGGCGTCCAAAAATCTTGAACGTTCCCGGCAGCTCCGGGTCGGTATGACCAAAGCTGAAGTCCTCAAGATTATGGGCGATCCTGTCAAGGAAGAATTTTCCACTCCTGACCGCTGGTACTACTTCGTCAACCCCGTCTGGGGCGACGGTCTGACCACGGAAGAAGAGTGTATGCCCCTTGTTTTTGAAAAAGGCAAACTTTCCGGTTGGGGCAACAAATACTACGCTTCACGGCGTGCTGCAAAAAAGCTGAAAACTGAAGCTGATGACCTGCTGACGTCTTCAAAAAATGAAGCCGGCACTAAAGAAATCAAAAAGGCAAAGCAACTTTCTCCCAAAACTGTGACGCCCGCCGCAACAGCTGCTCCGGGGAACAGTGCTGCTGTCAAAAAATCTGAGGAAACGAAAACAGAGGAAACGAAAAAATGAGCATTGGCAAACGTCCCGGCTGGGACCGTTACTTTATGGATATTGCCCAAGTAGCGGCCTCACGCAGCAACTGCTCCCGCCGTCAGGTGGCCGCAGTGCTGGTCAGAGATAAACGGATCATTTCAACAGGTTATAACGGTACCCCCAGAGGCGTCCGCAACTGCAGCGACGGCGGATGTCCCCGGTGCAATTCAGATGCGCCTTCCGGCTCCCATTTGACCGAGTGTCTTTGCAGCCACGCAGAAGAAAATGCCATTGTTCAGGCTGCTTACCACGGTATTATGGTCAAAGGAGCAACTTTGTACACCACGTTCAGCCCCTGTCTGCTCTGTGCAAAAATGATCATCAATGCCGGTATCGTTGAAGTCGTGTATCACCAACGCTACTCCATTGACGCGGTTTCTATGAACCTTTTGGCTGAAGCCGGCGTCAAAGTCCGTCCGGTTTCAGAGGATGATGAATGATATGAGTGGTATTGCCGAACATATCCTCTCTCTTGAAGAAGCGGTCAAATGGCGCAACAGTATGCGTGAAAAAAATCTGACTGTTGCAGTTACCAACGGATGTTTCGATCTGCTTCACAAGGGTCACGCTGTTTACCTTGATGCCGCAAGAGATGAAGCTGATGCCCTGCTGGTGCTGGTCAACTCAGATGAATCTGTCCGGGCTCTCAAAGGTCCGGAACGGCCCTTGCAGTGTGAAGATGACCGTGCTTTTTTGCTCTGCTCCCTCAAAGCCGTCGATAAAGCAGTCATTTTCAACTCTCCCCGGTGCGACAGGGAGCTGGAAGCTCTCGCTCCGGATGTCTATGTCAAAGGAGGAGACTACACTGTGGAATCCCTCGATCCCGGTGAACGCTCCGCTCTTGAAAAATCAAACAGCAAGATCGTTTTCATCTCCTTTGTTCCCGGACATTCCAGCACCAATATCATCAGAAAGATGAAATCTTGATCGACTGGTCCGCCATTGCCTCAACAGTGCTTGACACTGTACTTAAAGCATTGATAAGCTCAGGAATCATCCTGGGCTTTTTCTGCTGTTTTCTGCTGCTGGCCTCTCTGCTGCAGCTGATTACATTGACTCTCCGGCGGAAATGGTATGAGCTGCTGGGTGAAAAGAGCTGGATATTGCTCTCAGTTCCGGGAACGATCGTCCACGAATCAGCTCACGCTCTTTTCTGCCTGATTTTCCGGCACCGCATATTGGAAATGAAACTCTTTTCTCCGGGCGAAGACGGCACTCTCGGACTGGTCGATCACAGCTGGGATGCAAAAAGTCTTTACCAGCGGACGGGAAACTTTTTTATCGGTACCGGCCCTATTATTGTCGGGGTCGCCCTGATCGTGCTTGCAACGGTCTGGCTGCTTCCGGAAGTCTGGGAAGAAGTGACTCCCCCTGAAATCTACACCCTGAGCGATATGGCAGCGGGGATCCTCGTTCTCATCTGCCGGATGCTCAGAGCTCTTTTCTCTCTGGAGTTATGGCAGAAATGGCAAACCTGGCTCTGGCTCACCATTACTCTGCTTATCGGCTCCCATATTACTTTAAGCAGGGAGGATCTGAAAAATGCCACTGTGGGGCTCTGGCTCATTCCGGTGGTGGTTTTTCTTTTCAATCTGGCACTTATCTGGTTCTACGACCCTGCGGAGCTGCTTTTCAAATACGGCAGTGCCCGGATCGCCTGTACTATGGCAGTAATGATATTCATTGCGCTGATTCTGATTTTTTTCACTTTTCTGCTTCATTTGCCAGTATTTCAAGTGGGATCTCCGCAAAAAAATTCTGCCTCACGCAAAAAAAGCGCAGGCAGAAAACAAGCTCAGTGACTCTCTTTCTTAAGGTGTTTCACAGCTTCAGCGGCCCGTTCAGCGGCACGCCGGATCTCCTCAGGGGAATAAAGTTCCTCCGGGATCGCCGCTGCCGGAAAAGTTCTTTTTTCTCCGGCAACTTCAAGGCACCGTCTGAGCAATTCAAGGGGCAGTGATGCAGCATATTCCAATGTCCACTTGAAACGGTATGCCGCCAGAATGACCTCTCCGGTGATCGTCTGACTCCCTGCGGCTGTTGAAAAATCATTTCCAACAGCCGGAGCATATCCGTTACCGGGCAATTCTGCGACGGAATAAAAATTTCCTTCTCCCTGCAAATCATCTTTGACTTCAAGATCAACTGCTGCAAAACTGTTGGAGTTCCGGGGAGTGTTCCGGATACAGAAACTTTCTTTTTCTGTTGGCAGACCGCCCCGCCATTCCACATTCTGCGCGCCCTGTCCTTCAGGAATTTTTGCAGAGCTCCGGAAAGTAAAAGATTTGTTTTCTTCATCACTCAAGCTGAATTCACATTTTTCCGGCAGCATTTCAACATCACAGGAAACAGAAAAACTGTTTTCTTCCCGCCCCCTGCCGGGAGAAAGTGTAAAAACTCCGGCTTTGCTCTTTTGGGATAAAAGAACAAAAGCCGAAGCCAGTTTCAGGGCATCAGCCCCGGAGATCCTTTCCAGAGCTTCCCGGTAATGTTCCGGAAAGAAATGACGGAAAAGTCCGATGATCTTTTCCCGGGCGGAAACGGAGGGCATTTCAATGATTTTTCTGCACACAGTTTCCACGGCGTGCCAATCTGCCGTTCCGGGCAGAGAAAGATCAATATGCTCTCCTCTGCCGCTGATGACCGTCATCTGTTCCATATTTTACGCAAATGTGAAAAGTTTTTTGGTGCTGCTGTCGGCAAAGGCTTTGAAGACCAGTTTTGCCACGTGATCCTGTCCCATAGCAGGGACGTAACTTGCATCGGGCTGCAGATAGGCACAGGGGAAAACAAGTGTTTTTTCATTTTCCGCAAGGGGTGTGAAAGTCAGGGTGTTTTTGCGGCTTTCATCCATAATATCTTCTCCGGCGGTAAAATCGCCCAGCAGTTCAAGAGCTGTGGTGATATCCTTGGTTTCAAGGGTCACAGTGGCACAATCCTGCACCAGCAGAGAAGCCACGGCCTCAAAGCCGCCGTTTTCATAAATGGTGGATTCCACGGTTTTCCGGTTGGTTTCGATCCGGGGGGCAGAAGCCAGCGGAGCGATTACTGTGGAGCCGAAACTGGCAACATAGGTATGCCTTTTGATTGTTGTGACATCGTAAGTACTCATTTGGCAAATTTCCTTTCTTTGGGATTTTTAACTTCCGCATTGTGCAAAAGTCTTTTCGTAAGTAACAATTATGTCAGGATATTTTATTTCCTGAATTACTTTTTAATGACTTGTAATGATGATTTCTGCGTGCTATATTAACCTGATATGTATTATTTTCACTTCAAACAGAAAGAATTTGCAAATGAAAAAATTTTATTTCCTCCTTCTTCTTACCGGAGCTTTTCTTCTTTCAGGAGCAGAACTTTTTGTCGGTCCCGGCAAAAAGTATTCCACCATTACTGCCGGTGTCAAGGCCCTGAAAGACGGTGACACACTGACCATTGCTCCAGGCAAATATTATGAATCCGTCAGAATGCAGAAGCCGCTTAAAAACGTGACTATCCGTGCTCAGTTCCCCGGCTCTGTGCTGATTCACGGCGACAAACCCGCTCCCCGTTTCACCAGAGTTCCCGGCTACCGTTTTGTCTACGTTGCCGACTGGAACGACAATGTGACTGCGGTCAATGAAAAAGATTCTTTCAGGATCTATTTCCCTGCCAGTGACGTGCGTTTTCTGGAATTCAACTTCGGTTTCTGGTTCAAAAAGGGGAACAAACTCTACATTTCAACCAGCGACGGCAAAGCTCCTGAAAAACATACGCTGACCGTTTCAGTGCTCAAGGACAACGGTCTGTGGATCGCTCATCCTGAAAATGTTGTAGTCGACGGCTTGTCTTTCACCGGATTCTATTCCCATTTCCGGATCGGAGCCTGGAGCGGGATCAACGGCGTGCAGCTGCTGCGTCCTAAAAAATCAGTTATCCGCAACTGCCGTTCATTTTTCAACGCCAACGGCATTTCCCTTTCAGGCGGGAAAGATTCTGTCATTGAAAACTGCGTTGCCTTTGCCAACGGTTCCCAGTCCCCCAGTTCCGGCGGCAACATCATCGGCTGGAGCGGGACACGCAACGAGATCCGTAACTGTCTTTCTATGTACAAAATCTTTACAGGCGGCAGTCAGGGCCCCATCGGGATCCGCTTTTACGGCGTTATGAAAGATTGCAAGATCATCAACTGCCGCAGTTTCGGTGAAGACGGCATCAATATCAAAGGCACTATCGGCAACAGTTACGCCGAAAACAACTACAGTGAACGTCACATCAACATTACCAACAGCCGCAATAATATTTTCAGCCGCCAGAACGGTTACAACCCCAAAGATATTTCTCCTTCACTCAAGATCGGGAAAAATGAATGGCACAAACACTTTGCCGACCCTGAAAATCACGATTTCCGTCCTCTTAAAGATGTGATCATCGGCAAAGTTGACAACATTGTTTCAGGAATGTCCATTCTGCTGCCCCCCAAAGTGTGGTCACCTCTGAATTTCAAAGCAGACAATGTCTCAATCAGTACTCGCGGAGCAGGGAAACGGGCGATCGTCAAAGGGGGAAATATTTCAGGAACAAATCTCAAACTTGAACAGCTTGAGATCACAGAACCTTTGAAGATCACAGGAAAAAATATACAGCTGCGCAACTGCATTATCAAAGGAAAGCTCACCGTTGCCGCAGAAAATGTTGAAATTGCCCACTGTCATATTGAAAAGGCTCCGGATTTCACAACCTCCACCGGATTCCACCACAGCAACACCGGTCTCATTCCCAAATCGACCTTGCACGATCTGGAAAAAATCATCAGCCTTGACGGTTTTGAAAAGGGGCCCATCCGGGTGGTGCGTACGCCTCAGGATATTACCGTTACAGGTCCCTTTGTCTACGCTGTCAGCGATACTTCTGCAGATATTGAATGGTGGACAAGTTCAACAGCTGTTGCGTCCGGACTTTCTTACGGAGAAACGCCCCAATGCGAAAAAAAGGTCGGCCACTCCTTTTCCGGAAGCAACTGGCACTCGGTTTCCATTACAGGCCTCACCCCGGGAAAGAAATATTATTTCCGGATCAACAGCTATTCTCCCTTGCGGACACATCACAGCAACGAAACATTGGCCGAACTTGACCGGAAAATGAAACGCAGACGGGTATCTTCTTCCGTTTCTGCTTTCAGCACGGCGGCAAAAAAAGCAACTCCCAGAACTCTCAAAGTCACAGGTTCTGCCATTGCCCCTGTGTTGGACAAGGCACGTCCCGGAGATACAGTAATGATAAAGGGAGGTGTTTATACGGAAACCCTTTATCTGCGTTCCTCCGGCGTCACTTTGCGTAATGTTCCCGGCGAAAAAGTCTGGATCGACGGCAAGAGAACTCTTGGAGCCGGCATCATCCTTGAAAATAAATCTGACATTGTCATTGACGGTATTTTTTTCAAAGAATTTTTCGGCGGTTCCGGCGGCGGCGTGGTCATCAACGGCGGCAGCAATATCACATTGCGGCGGTGTTTCTACGACGGCCGCAGCAACAGTTACACCCCTGTCTTTATCAAGGCCAATGCAGCTTCAAAGCTGACACTTGAACATTCTGCCGTATTCCGTGGGTTCCACGGAGCCAACATTGCCCGCTGTCCGGATCTTACTATCCGGAACTGTATCTGGAGCAATAATCAGATCAACCATATTTCCATACACAATCTGCCGGAACAAAAGGTCTTTTTCACTAAAAACATCTTCTTGGACAATATCCCCGGAAAAATCAGGAATTGCCTGATCCATCTGTGGCATCTTGAATGTTTCAATGAGCACTCCAACTGGTACTATTTCCGGCAGCCGGCAGACAAAAGGCTCTTTATCGGATACAAGTGCAAAAACAACCGTCCGGCGGCCGCCAAGGCAGTTCTGACCTATCCCCAATTTGTCCGGGCGGCAAATACTGAAATCACTTCCGGATTCGGCAATCCCGGTTTTACGGCGATTCCCCGGCTTTTACAGTACAAAAGCGATAATTTTGCAGAAATGACCGCTTTCAATAAAGAATTCAGTTCCCTTGAATGCGGGCTCAAAAACAAAAAGTACACTCCCTGGGATTTCTCTCTTTTCAAAGTCACCGATCCCCGGTGTATCAAATCCGGTGCGGGCCCTGATGCCCGGCTCTTTACCAACGGAGTTGCCAACTGAACTTCGTGTTCAGCCAAACCAAAAGGGCTGTTTGCAAAACCTTCAACAAGGTCAGCAAACAGCCCTTTTGATCGAGAAGATCTTTATTCAACTTCTTCGACACAAGCTCCTATGGAACGGAGTTTTTCCACCAGATTTCCGTATCCCCGGTAGATGATCTCTGCCCGGCGTATGCGGCTTTCCCCTTTTGCACAGAGAGCCGCAATGACCAGAGCCATACCGGCACGGATATCAGGACTGGCAAGTTCGGTGCCCCGGAGTTCCGAAGGCCCCGTAATGACCACCCGGTGGGGGTCACAGATAATGGCATTGGCCCGCATATCAATCAATCTGTCCACAAAGTTCATCCGGCCGTCAAACATTTTTTCAAAAAAGGTGACAGTTCCCCGGCACTGGGTGGCAGCCACAATGGTGCAGCTCATCATATCCGTGGGGAACTGAGGCCAGGGACCGTCTGAGATCTGCAGAAATGGTCCTCCTGCATCATATTTGATCTGACGGCTCTGCTCTGAACTTACTGTAATATGGTTGTCATAAAGTCCCACATTGATGCCCAGTCTTTCGTAAACACGCCGGAGCATCCAGAAACTTCTGGGCCGGACACCTTCAATGGTCAAATCGGCTCCGGTAGCAGCGGCAAGAGCTACAAAACTCCCCGCATTGATATGGTCAAAGATGACTTCGTGTTCAACTCCGTGGAGTTTTTCCACCCCTTCAATGGTCAATATATTGCTGCCGAGACCTGAAATCTTTGCGCCCATCTTGTTGAGCATTTCCCCCAGATCGGTCACATGGGGTTCGCTTGCGGCATTGTACAAGGTGGTAATGCCTTCTGCGGTGACAGCGGCAGAAATGATCTGTTCGGTGGCAGTTACGCTGGGTTCATCGAGAAACAGCTCCCGTCCCAGCAATCTTTTTCCCAGCCGGGTAAAACGGAAACAGCTGTCTTCCGAAAAACGCGCCCCCAGATTTTCCAGTCCGTAAAAGTGCCCGTCAAGCCTTCTGCGTCCGATGGAGTCCCCCCCGGGACGGCCCAGGGCAATGCGGCCGCAGCGGGCAAGCATAGGACCGGCAAAGAGAATACTTGTTCTGTTTCTGGCACAAAGTTCTTTATCGACTTCAGTCCGGATCACATCTTTACATTGAAAATAAAGCGTATTTCCTTTGAGTTCCGCTTCAGCACCCAGATGCCGGGCAATGTCCAGCATCGTGCGGACATCGAGGATGTCAGGCACATTATGGAGCACACAGGGTTCATCGGTCAGCATCAGAGATGCAATCATAGGCAGTACGGCATTTTTATTACCTCCCACCCGGATTGTTCCCCCCAAAGGCTGTTTGCCTTGAATAATAAGTGACGGCATCGGTATGACCTCTCAGGCTTGAGCTGCAAGAAATCCGCGGACCGTGGCGGCCTGTTCAGGCCACTTGAGGATCTCCCGGTCTCCCAGGATCACCAGGCCGTTGATCTTGCCGTCGGCAAGCATTTGCCGGGCCCCTTTAAGCTGATGAATCAGCAATTCAGGCAAAGCCCCGGCATCGGCGGTGCCGTAGTCGTGAAGAAAGAGTCCCAGCAGGATTTTTTTTCTGGGGAAGTGATAGCGGCAGTGATCCACATTCTTTTCCAGTTCCAGTAATTTTTCCTGATGCCAGAACCAGAGATTGACACCGTCAAGATAAGGAAGCAGTGCTGAAAAATCCTTTTTGGCAAGTTCGTGCTGATAGACCACGCCAAAAAGTTCCAAATCAGGGTTATGTTTTTTCAGATTGGCACTGATGGCGGCGACCTGTTTCACCTTTTTAGGTGTCACAGTTTTTTCACCTGCGGTCATATCGTCCATCATACCGCCCACAATATTCCGGTACTTGAGAGAAAATTTACTTAAATTTTCGGCACACTCCTCATCGCTTTCGGGCTGCTGCCCGGGGGCACGGCAGGTGGAACTGACCATACAGAGCAGTTTTTCCATTCCGGCGTGTTTTTTGAGCATTTCCTCACTGGTCGCGCCATAAACATACACACCGTTGACGGCATTGAAATATTGAGCATTGGCCGCCAGCGTATCAGGCTGCATAGAGCCGCCCCATTCAGGGGTCGGTCCGCCCCACAGCCACAAATTTTCTGAAGTAATGGGAGTCCCCTGACGCCAGGGGGGGCATTGTGAAAGTTCCTTGCGGACTGCGGCAGCAAAGTTTTCATATTCGGCATAGATCTGCCGGGAATATTCTTCAAAAAGGGGAGAACGGGTCCCATCGGCAGTAGAACAGCGTTCCCAATAACCGGGGGCGGCGTTTTCACCCAAAGCGATACGGAGCAGTTCGTGCAAGCTTTCCTGCCGCCTCATCAGTTTTTTTCTGGCTTCTTCAAGTCCAAGCATAATTTCAACTCCTTAACTGTTATATAGATTTCAAATATTTCTGAAAAGCTCTGTCAGGACCTTGCAATAGAGCTGGTGTCCGAAATCATTGGGATGATTGACTCCATTGCCGGTCAGATCATAATAATTCTTTTTCTCAAGGACCCAGCTCCAGAGCGTATGCACATCAGCGACGGCACACCAGGGAGCAGCCAAACTCTTGAGAGCTTCGGCAAAAGCTCTGGAACGCTCTGAAATATCGCCGTGCCAGAGGGGATTGCGGCACATAGAACTGACAAGTATAAATTCCGTTTCCGGATGAAGTGCTCTTTTCTGTTCCACGATGCCGCTTACGATATCTCTGTATTCTTCGGGTGACATACCTCCAAAATCATTCATCCCATAGGCAATCATCAGCAAATCACACTTGGGGTAGAGCCAGCGGTCCCGGATCCTTACCGAGCCTCCGCAGCCGGTACCGCCGATGGCACCGTTGGTAACGGAAATGTGTGTCCGGTATTTTTCTTTCAATGCCCGGGCGAACTGATTGAGATAGGGGGGAGCATAGGGAAAAGCTTTCACAAATTCCGAGGAATTGTAACCTTCACTGATACTGTCTCCGATAAGGATACAGCTCAAAGGTTCTTCTCCGGCCTTGAGTTTGGCACAGAAGCGGGGCAGCTGTCCCGCTTCAAGAGCAGGCAGCTGAGGAAAGACAGTTCCCGGCACAGCCTTGTAATCGACGATTGCCTGATGACGGGCAAAGAAGCTGCCGTTGTCAAAAAGCAGGATTTTTCCGTCGGGTCCACCTTTGATGGCATTGGCCCCCCGGGCAGGAAAAATCTTTGCGGTGGCAGGATCGGGGAAAACTCCTCCCGGGAGGCCGCAGATGCCGGAACCCGGCACCGGAATCACAAGATCGCTGCCCGGAGTATGGGTAAAGTGGACATCTTTTTGGTACACTGTGCCCAAGAGAGGATTACTGATACGGATTATTTCCTGAGCGGGAAAGAGCAATCTTACGGGTTCTTTTCCGAAAAAAAGACAGCTTTCTCCGGAAACGAGCAGAGTTTTCTCATCCCAAATAGGTGTGGGGTACATAGTTAATTGTTCCTTTCAAGCATTTTTAAGATATATCTGCAATTCAAAACCTTTTCCCGGAGATCGTTGAGGGTGTAAAGGTAGTGATTGCTGGCTTCAAAACCGATCCGGGAATCCCGGCGGCAGATATGGTGCAGTTCCAATGCAAGTTTCAGTTCTTCTTCTGCACATTCGGCCATAATTTTTTTATCATATCCGTTGTCCCGTGCACGGACGAAACGAACCTGCAGACAGGTTGACCGCAAATGACAATAAGATGCCTTCGCGACATTTTCCAGATCTTCAAAATCTGCTTTTTCCTCATCCTTGACCAGAGAACGGGCCTTTTCAAGAATATCAAGTCCTTTTTTCCACTGGGTTGTCAAAAGTTCAAACTGATTTTCAAAGATATCTTCAGGATAGAATGAACACCAGGATTTGAGGTCATCATAAGGGAACCCCACCATAGTAGCGTGATATCCTGAAGGCGTCAGGTAAAGCTGATTCACAGGACCCCAGTTGCAGGGGGATGTGTACGCTGTACCGACACTGAAGGGAAACTCTCTGAACCCTTCACTGAAAAACCGCCACGCCTGACAGACACATTCTGCCAGTTCCGGTGAAAAATGTTCAGCGGCACATTCTTCAGGAGTTTTGGAAAGGAGTTCCAGATTTCCTCCCGGATAACCTCCGTGAGTCCAGCTGAGCATAATTCCTTTGATCCCGGCCTTTTTCAAATTGTCCAGGTGTTCCCGGATCAGATAAGGAACAGGGATATAAGGCACTGCGGCCAGCTCCCAGGAGTTGTTGATCTGAACCTTTGCCACACATCCGATTCCCAGTTCTGCCCCATTGCGCCAGGTGGTCAGAGCTTCCTCACTGGGGCCCACCTGAGAAATGGAATAGTCGTGTAAAATCCCTTTTACGCCTCCCACTTCAGTGGTTTTCCCCCATTCGGAAACGCAGTTCACATAAAGATGTTCATTTTTGGGGAGCAGTTCCATAACCGCCTTTTTGAATTCCTCAGAAGTAACGTCCCGGGGAGTTCTTCTCCACGCCCAGTCATAAGCGATCATTTCCGCTTCGGGAGCGGCTCTGTGCATACCCCGTTCCATAGCAGCATTAATATCGGCAATGATCTTTTCAGGGGGGAACTTTCCACAATAGGGACATTCATTTCCCTGGGCATCACAGTGGCAGTTGGTGGTATTTTCAGACATCGTAATGGTGAGGATACCTCCCAGATCAGGAACGGCAGTAAAGATCGTTTCAAGGGAGCGTTCCAGATATTCCAGGACTTCAGACGTTTTTGTGGTGCAGTTGGCCACAGCCCCCCTGGCGTCCCGTCCCCGCCAGTCGGGTTTGTATGTGTAGAATTCCTCAGGCATCGTACGGGGTTCATTGAGATAAAGGTAGATCTTGATGCCGTATTTCTTGCAGCGTTGGACGATCTTTTTCAGATTTTCAAGGCGTTTTTCGTATCCGGCTGAAAACTTTTCCGCCCCGGGAATGGGACAGAGAAGATAGAGTATGGCGTGAAACCAAACCCCGTTGATCCCCATAGAGCTGTACTGAGCCATCAAATTTTCGGGGACGGGATCCAACAGATCAGCTTCTCCCAACACATCACCACAGCTGGCAGCGTAAGAGTGGATAAAGTTGAATTTGAAACCGTCCTCTTTCTTTTTTTCTCCGTTTCCCCGTCCGTGATAAAGCTCTGCAAATTGATAAGCATCTTCGGAACGGATGAGCTGCTCAGGAGTCAGATATTCCCCGATGATCTCTTTGATCCGGGCAGTTTCCTTTTGTTCCTCGTCTGTCAGGGGTATATAACGCAGAACAGTTGCAGCAGGCTTCAACTTGCCCAGTTTGACCCAGAAAAAGTCTTCTTCCTTCAAGGTGTAGGCCATTTTTTCCGGAGTCCATTCCAAAAGTTCAAGCATCTGTTCATAGTTGAGCAAGTGCCAGTTGTTTCTGATCAAGGTCAAATATCCTCTGAGAAGCCATTTTTCGTTGACCCTGACCGGAAGGGGCAGGCCCATATCCCCGGCAGCCTTGAATATCTCCTCTGTGGAACATTTAAGTATTGCTGCCAGTTTTTCGACCTTGACCAATCCCCAGTTGCGCCAGAGGAAATGCTGCCAGCGCATAGGAAAACAGGGCGTGCTCAAAGGAGTCGGAGCACTCCCGACCGGCAATTCATCAATATTCATCTTTATAATCACTCCTGAAAGTTCAACTGTTCTATCACCTTTGCAGGTGATAATATAGCAAAGTTTATAACATTCTGCAAGAGAAAAAAGCTTTTTTTTTTAATTTTCGCTGTTATTTCAACTTTTTTGCGTGTATATTAGGTAAAAGGCAGCTTTTATGATGCCTTTTATTGAAATTTTATGCTGAAAAGCTCTTGAAATAAAGGAATAAAAAAATTGGAAAACAGTGAAAGCTGGAAACTCAGACTGCTTGGCCCTCTGGGAAAAGCCCTGGATCATTTTTGCTCCTGCCGTCTGACAGAAATTGACTTCGATGTTCTGCTTGAGCCTTTCCGTACGAAAAAAGGCCCTGAAGCAAAGGAAAATACTCTGCTCTGGGGAACCGTTGTCAGCGCAGGCATCACTGCCAATCACTTCATTTCAAATGAGATTCTTGACCGAAAACTGCGCAAAACCATTGCAGATATGCTGAAACTGCAGGAAAAAAACGGCTGTATTTCCGCTTGGCCTAAAAAGTGTCAGCTTCAGAATTGGGATGTGGCATCTCGCAGAAATCTGCTCAAAGCCCTGCTCAAGGCTTATACTTTTATGGGAAAAGATAAAGCAATCCGGCAATGCTGTGTCAATATGATGGATCACTTTATGACTCAGGTCGGAGAAGGAAAAAGATCCATCTTGCATTGCGGTATGGTGGGGGGATTGGATTCCTCTGCAATCCTTGATGCCGTTGTGGGCGTCTGGCAGATTTCCCGGCAGGAGCGTTTTCTTGCCTTTGCCCGTTATATCGCTTCAATGGGTTTTTCTCAGCAGCACAATGTGCTTGAGGCACTGCAAACAGGTCTTTCACCTTGCGAACTGGGCAACGGCAATGCCGTTTGGCTCAATGCCTGCTTTCAGGGATTGGCAGAACTTTCACTCATTGATGTTGATTTTTCGCCCCGCTGGAGAAAATACTGCAAGCTTTATTTCGATAAAATAGTTTCAGAAGAACTTTTCCTCACCGGCACGGGCGGCGGAGTCAGCCGGGACGGTTCATACTGGTGCAAAGGCGCACTTGCCCAGACAGCAGAAAGCTGCCGGGGCGGCAATTTCGGCAACAGTGCCGTCACATCTTCGTGCCTGAATTTCTTTGAAGCCTGTCACCGGGCTGTCCATTCATCATCCCCCGCCGCCTGGGCGGAGCGCACCCTTTACAATGCGCTTCTGGGAGCTTGGGAGCCGGAAACCTGTTCCTGGGGATATCTTGCTCCCGGGCCTCTGTCTGCAGAGTGTACAAAAACATACCTTTCTATGGAAAAGGGCGTGGATTTTTACAATTTCGCTGCCGCAGAAGGCCTTTTGCAAGCTCCCCTGCTGGCAGCAATGCCTTTAGAAGGAAACGGAATCCAACTCAATCTCTATGAGGATATGAATATTGAGCTTCCTTCAGGCTCCTTTGTAAAAGTACGGGGGAATCATCCTGTTTCAAACTTTGCCCAAATTACGATCAAGAGCCGTAACAAGTTCACCATTTCCCTGCGGATCCCCGAATATTGTACCGGAGTTTATTATGAGGACTGTCTGCTCAAAAGCCCTCAAAATTCTTACCTCACGATCAGCCGCAAATGGAGCCGCGATGAAACGTTGACTTTGAAATTTGACCCCAAAGCCCGTGAAGTGGCACACCCCGGCAAAGAGCCCTTTACCGCTCTTATGCGGGGGCCCCTGGTTTTGACCGAAAGTTCTGCTGCCGAGGCCCCGGCGGAGTTTCTGAATAAACTTCAGTACAACAAACGGACTCTTATAGATTTCGCCTCAGCCGGCCGCCCGGGAAATAATTACGCGCCTTTCACAGTCTGGTTCCCCAAACAACTGCCTAAGTACCTTTACCACTACTTTGACTACGATTGATCAAAGTTGAAAAATCAACCTGAAAAAAAAGGCTGCTGCAATGTTTTATTCTTGCAGCAGCCTTTTGTATTCCGCAAAACTTACTTCTTGGGAACGTAAAGCATATCGTTGGGAGCCAGGGGCTCACTGGGGTTGAGCCGGGGATTGAGTTTGCAGAGGACTTCAATCGTCGTATTATGTTTGGCTGCAAAATCAGCCAGATCTTTGTATCCGGCAACCGAAACGAACTGAGTCGCAGATTCGACACTGACTGTATCCGCAGGAGGCAGAACGTTGGCCGTTTCACCGTCCGCAACCGGAGCGGGAGCAGGAGCAGGAGCGGGAACAACGGAATCGACCGGAACGGGAGCGGGAGCAGGAGCGGGCGCAGGAGCAGGCGGCACAACAATGCTGTCGTCAGCAGCGGGCTTCACCTCTTTCTGCTGGGGCTGAACTTTCTTGGAAGCAGCTTTTTTGACAACATTCTTCTTCCGGGTATAACGGGCATCGGGGCCGGTGGGGATAACCAATTTCTGACCGATCTGCAGTCTGGTGGTTGCTTCATCACTCAGATTATTGGCAGCCTGCAAAGCCTTGGCACGGATACCGAACTTACGGGCGATCTTGGGAATATTGTCCCCTTTGACGATGGTATAGGTACCGTCGGCATTGAGTTTACCGGTGATCTTTTTACCGGTACGGGGGGCAGCTTTGCCTTTGGGAGCAGCTTTGGCACAACTTCCGCCGGGGATCACCAATTTTGAACCGGGACGCAGGAAACGATCCTGAGCGGCAGTCCGGTTGTTGGCACTGCGCAAAGCGTTGACAGAGACGCCGTAACGACGGGCGATGCGGCCCAGCGTATCTCCGGGTTTGACCACATAAACACCGCCTTTAGCCACTTTTTTGCTCCGTTGGGGAGCGGCTTTTTTGCGGCGGGGAGTTTCATCTTCGATACCGCCATCAGCGAACTCACCCTGCATAGGTTTGAAACGGGGAGTATCAGATACCGGGGTCTTCTCAACAGCTCTTTCCTGATGCTGGACGGGCCCCATAGGCTTCTGAACGGAAGACTGTTCCTTTTGGTCAAGGTCATCTTGGGGAACATCTCCTTTGAAACGCCGTTCCCCCATCACTTCAGTCGAGCAACCGGCCAGGAGTATCAATCCCGCCGCCATCAGCAGAGTCTTTGTTGTTTTGTTCATTTTTTCTCCCTACATATTAAATTGTTAGACCGCCCTTTATTTCGGACGGCAAGTACACTGTTTTGTTCCCGCAGATCTTAAGACCTGTCTCTTGCATAATATATTTGCGTTTTATTAAAAATTAAAGCGTTTTTCCGGATTTTTTTGGTTTTTTTTCCATATTTTTTCCGGGCACGTTTTTTTGTACCGGATAAGTCATAACAATCTCGCCTTTTCTGACAAAATTGTACTTTTCCCGGGCGACTTTTTCAATCTCAGCAGGCGAACTTTCCAACCGTTTGCGTCTCTCCAGCTGCTTCTGCCGTTCCAGTTTAGCAGCATCCAGCAATGCCCGCTGCTTGTCCTCCTCTGCGCGGACATTTCTGTAATTGCGCCAGGCAGGCAGGATCAGTACCGCCGTGGTGATGATCCACAACACCAGAAAAATCCCGAGGATAATATTCAGGATTCGCCCTCTGTTTTCCTGTCCTGCGCTCATCAGAAGTTATCCTTGACTGAAAAGAGGAATTCTACATTGGTTTTAAACTTCTTCAGATAGCTGAGCAGCACTTCAACGGCCTCACCGGAGGGCACATCGGTACATCCTTTGCGCAGCATCCACATTTTTTGCAGTTCCTCAGGGTGAACGAGCAATTCTTCCTTACGGGTTCCGGAAGCCTGCATATTGATAGCAGGATAGATCCGGCGGTCGGAAACGCTCCGGTCAAGATGAAGTTCCATATTACCGGTACCTTTGAATTCTTCAAAAATCACATCGTCCATACGGCTGCCGGTATCAATAAGGGCCGTGGCAATAATGGTCAAGCTGCCGTGTCCCTGAATGTTTCGTGCGGCTCCGAAAAAGTGTTTGGGTTTGTGAAGTGCGGCAGCATCCACACCGCCGGTAAGGATCTTGCCGCTGTGAGGCTGCAAGGTGTTGTAAGCCCGGGCCAGACGGGTGATACTGTCAAGCAGGATCACCACATCGTGACCGTATTCCACCTGACGTTTGGCCTTTTCGATGACCATTTCAGCCACCTGGGCGTGACGTTCCGGGGGTTCATCAAAGGTTGAACTGACCACTTCGCAGTCAATGACCCGCTTCATATCGGTCACTTCTTCGGGGCGTTCGTCGATGAGCAGAATAATAAGCTGGACTTCCGGATTATTCTTTCTGATGCTCTGAGCCACCTTTTGCAGAAGAACTGTCTTACCGGTACGGGGAGGAGCAACGATCAATCCGCGCTGTCCTTTGCCGATGGGGGTAACAAGATCCACCACACGGGTGGAGTATTCCGTGGGAGAATTTTCAAGGATCAGTCTTTCAGTAGGGAAATAGGGTTCCAGACTGGTAAAGGGGATAATATTCTTTTTGCGTTCGGGGACATCGTTATTAATGGTTTCCACCTTGAGCATTGCGAAATAGCGTTCTTTTTCCCGGGGGGTGCGGATCTGTCCTGTTACATAGTCACCGGTTTTGAGCGCAAAGCGTTTCACCTGAGAGGTGCTGACATAGATATCTTCGGAGCTTGGCATATAGCTGTACTCGGGTGAACGCAGGAATCCGAAACCTTCCGGGAGCACTTCCAGATATCCGCTGCCGTACATCAGACCGTTTTTCTCGGCATTGGCACGCAGGATCTCAAAGATCAGTGCAGACTTTTCCAAAGCACCGATACCTTCGATACCCAGTTCAGTTCCCATAGCGGTCAATTCATCCATTGATTTGCCCTGGAGTTCTGCAATATCCAGACTGGGAGCAGTAGGATCGCGGATAATAGATTCCGGGGCCACGTCACGGTATTCCCGGTAATCGCCTCTTTCTCCGGTCCGTTCCTGCCGGTTGCCTTCCCGTTCCATACGGTATTCATTCCGTTCCCGGGCATCCCGGTAATCCCGGTAATCCTGCCTGTCATAACGCTCACCGCGTTCAAAGCGTTCCCGGTCATTCCGGTCATTATTCCGGGATTTTTTATGATCATTGTTCCGGGACTTCTTGCGATCGCGGAACGTTTCACCGGAACGGCTGCTGCCGTTACCGTTATTGTTGTTATTATTGTTGTTGTTATTGTTATTATTACGCCGTTCTTCCTGCTGGGGAGCAGCATCGTGATTTTTTCTTTCGCCTTCCTCTCTTTCGGGGGCAAAAACCTCCACACCGGCGGGAGGGGGCGGCATAGGAGGAAGCGGCGCATCTCCCGGAACTGCGGGAGCAGAACTCAAGGGTTGTTTACCGGACTCCTGAGCAGTTTCTTGTTCCCCGGCAGACACTTCAGCAGCAACGGGGGATTTTTCTTCAGCTTGTTTTCCGGCAGGATTTTCCGCAACAGGCTTTGCAGCAGCACTTTTTCTGGGCTTTCTCACCTTGGGAGCAGGAGCCTCATCCGGGGCGGCTGGAGCTGCGGCGGCATCAGCAGCGGGAGAGTGATTTTGTTCCGGACGGGGATTTTTCGGGGGACGGCCCCGCCTTTTGGGAGCGGCAGGGGCTGCGGCTTCTTCTGCGGGGAGAAGATCTTTTTTTTCGCTGTTGTCGTTGCTCATATACAAAACTCCTTGATAAAATCGTCGATCTGGCGGTAAAGAAATCCGGGGCCGCCGTTATTTATAAAAGCGATATCAGCTGCTTCAAGTTTTTTATCTGCCGACCACTGCCGTGCTTCACGGGCGATGATCTCTTCCTCAGTAAAATTGCGATAGAGGCGCAATCTTTCGTGTCTGAGTTCTCTGCTGCACCAGACCACTGCGGTACGGTCAAAGTATTTTTCACAGCCGCACTCAAAAAGCAGCGGAACCTCGCAAAGCATATTGACCTGCTCCCGGCGGGCCCGGGCAATGCCGGATTCCATTTCTGCAAACAGAGCCGGATAAAGCAGTTCCGTCAGTTTTTTCAGTTCTGTTTCTGAGTTGAACACTTTAGCGGCCAACATCTTGCGGTCAATTGTCCCGTCACTTGCAAAACATTCACTGCCCCAGTTGCTGCAAACTGCTTTTCCCAAAGGGGCATCAATATGTGCATAAAGAGTATGACAGGTGCGGTCAGCATCAAAAAGACGCCATCCCTGTTTGACAAAATGCCCGCAGGCAGTACTTTTTCCGCAGCCGATAGCTCCGGTAATGCCGAGAATCATAAAACTCAAAAAACTCCGGTAAGATTTTTATTTTCCGCAGTAAAGGACCTTCTTCACAAAGGATATTTATGCGGTATTGTTTGATTTCAGCCGGTTTTCTCAGAAAAAATCATCCGGAAACACAAAACTTTACAGAAAATTTTTCCGTAGAACCGGTAAGACAAGCCCTCAAAAAGCGAAAAATCATCTCAACGTATGATCCTGGGAAAAAAATATCTTCCAACGGAACAAAACAGCTTTTTTCAAAAAAATACAGCATCATCCTGTCAGAGAATGGGAAACCGTTATTTTTCAGCTGAGGTACACATAAAAAGTTTTCTGTATCTGTACATATCAACTTTTCAGACGTTGAGCACTCCCGCCACACAGCATCGGCATCCGGTGTTTTTTGGACAAAAGGGAGGCCATTCGCATTATTTTGGAATCTTTTTGCGGTCTTTTATATAAAATAACTTGATTTTTTGATTTTTCAAGTGCATTTTATATTTTTGTAACAAAAAAGAACAGGAAAGGGTCCCAAGATATGGAAGCAGTGATCGACAAGATAACACGGGTTGCCGGAGGCAAATTTTTGCAAATGGAAATCATTGAATTTACCGATGCCCGGGGAATCAAACGGAAATGGGAAGCGGTCAGCCGTACCTCTGCTGCCGGAGCGGCACTGATCATTCCCCGGATCGTCCCTGATGACCTTTTTGTTCTGGTTCGCCAATTCCGTCCTCCGGCGGGAAAAATGGTGTTGGAATTTCCGGCAGGCCTGATAGATCCCGGTGAAGATGCCGCAACAGCCGCTGTCCGTGAACTCAGCGAAGAAACCGGTTACAAAGGGCGTGTTGTTTCCTGTCTGCCCCCGGGCAACAGTTCCCCCGGTATGTCGGGCGAAACCGTCACCCTCGTAACAATGGAAATCGACGGCAATTACTACAAAGATCACGCCCCGGTCGCTCATCCTGAAGAAAACGAATCCATTGAAGTCTTTACAGTTCCCCGCAAGGAACTCAAGGATTTTATCGCAGCCCAGCGGGAACAGGGGGTGGGGATCGACGCAAAACTCCAAACATTTGCTCTGGCTTTGGATTTTTAACACTGCTCCCTTTTTTCGAGGAAATAAAAAATGTACAGACAGCAAATTCCCTGGCAAGTCAATTACGATGAATCTCAAGTTCCCCCTTTCTCTCTGCCTGAGGTTCTGCGTACCGTTGACGGAGTTCCCATAGATTCTGTTGCCCAATGGGAAGCCAACAGACCGGCATTGCTGGAACTTTTCCGCAAGGAGATGTACGGGCGCAGACTTCCTCTGCCGGACAGTACGCAGTACAAACTTCTTTCTGAAAAGAAAGATGCTCTTGACGGAACTGCCATTATGCAGCAGATCGAAATGACTTTTTCTATGGATAACGGCAAAAGTCATAAAGCCATTATGCTGCTTTTCATTCCTGCAGCTGCCCGGAAACCGGTTCCGGTCTTCACCGGCTTGACCTTTAACGGCAATCACGTTGTCTGCAATGATCCGGATATCCTTGTAACAGGGAGCGTGGGAGCAGAGTTCCGGGACTTTGACCGGACTTACGGCTCTCAAGCAAGAAGATTCCCCCTCAAAAGGATTATGGAACGCTCTTTTGCGGTGGCGGTCTGCTCCTATCACGATTTTTTCCCGGACGATTACAGAGGGTGGGAAAAAAGTATTCTGCCTCTCTTTCTTTCAACAGAGGAACTCCGTCCCCGGGGCAAAGATATTTCCGCTATCGCCGTCTGGGCCTGGGGACTTTCACGGATGCTGGATTGCCTGGAAACAAATCCCCTGATCGATGCAGAGAAAGGGGCGGTTTTCGGACATTCCCGGCTGGGAAAAACAGCTCTCTGGGCGGGAGCGGAAGATACCCGTTTCAAACTGGTCTGCGTTAATGATTCCGGCTGCGGGGGAGCAGCTCCCAGCAGAAGACTTTTCGGAGAAACTCTTTTCAGTATGTGTGCCAAAGAAAATGGTTTCGGCAACTACTGGTTCACCCATACAGTCAAAGATATCTGTGCAGTTCCTGAAAAACTTTCTGTGGATCAGCACCAGCTCATTGCCCTGATCGCCCCCCGGGCGGTGGCAGTCCACAGTGCCACCCTTGACCGCTGGGCCGATCCCAGAGGAGAATACCTTTCCTTCTGGCACGCAGCACCGGTCTACAAACTTTACGGCAAAAAGACAGTACTCAATGCAACGCCCCCGCCGCCGGAAACCCCTGTGGGCACAGATATGAGCTATTTTCTGCGGCAGGGGCGTCACGATATGCTTCTGTCTGACTGGGAGTGCTATATGGATGCCTTTGATGCCGCAGTAAAATAACCTTTTTCATCAGGAGAAATCATCTTTTGAACACATCTAAAACCGTTCTTTTTCTTTTGGCACTTGCGGGAGTCCTCACCCTTTCAGGGGAAATCCTGAAAAACCGCAAAGGCATTCCTGTGCCCTATGCCGGGATCTATTCCAATACCCCCGTCAATCTGCCGCAGCTCCATTTCCGCCGGGTGCAGATGCGCGCGGTATGGTGCGCCGTGGTCAACAATCTGGACTTTCCCCGCTGTACCAATGAAAAACAGTTCAAAAGAAATTTTGCAGCTGTCATTGCCCAGTTACGCCGCCACAACTGCAATGTATTGTTCTTTCAAGTCCGTGCCAATGGAGATGCGGTCTATCTTTCCCGTTACAATCCTTTCAGTGCCTGGATCAGCGGCCGTGCGGGAACACCCCTGGGAAATTTCGATCCCCTGCCCTATATGGTCCGTGAATGCCGCCGCAACGGCATCGAATTTCACGCTTGGCTCAATCCCTACCGGATCACCGGTTCGACTTCTCTGAGCAAACAAAAATATCTGAATACCCTCCCCGCACGCCATTTGGCCCGGCTGCGCCCCGATCTGGTACTGGCAAGCCGCAACCGGAACGGTACCTGGGCTCTGCAATACGATCCCGGACGCCCGGAGGTCATCAATCATATTCTCAACACGGTCAATGAAATCATTTCCAGAGCTCCGGTATCGGCCATTTGTTTTGACGATTACTTCTATCCTTACACCCCCTTACAGCCTGGTACTGACCGCAGAAGTTTTCTGCACTATAACCCCAAAGGTCTTTCTCTTGCCGACTGGCGGCGCGAAAATGTAAACAGCCTCATCGCCGCAGTTTCCCGTCTGTGCCGTTCCCGGCGTGTCCGTTTCGGTGTGAGTCCTTTCGGGATCTGGGCCAATGCCAAAAACATAAAAGGCGGTTCCCTGACAGGAGGAATGCAAGCCAGGGAGGATATTTTTGCAGATACACTTCTCTGGGTACGCCGGGGATATCTGGATTATATCATTCCTCAAATCTACTGGAACTTTGCTCACCCCAAAGCAGCCTACGCAGCTCTTACCGACTGGTGGGTCAGAGTTGCCCGGCGTTATCCGGGAACAGAACTGTACATCGGCCACGGCCTTTATAATATCAGCAGTACAGAGCTGTACAATCAGCTGCGTTACAACTCTGTGCATCCGGAAATCCGCGGAGAAGCTTTGTACTCTCTGCGTCATTTGAGGAACGGCAAACTCAGCACGACGATCCGGCATTGCTGGCCTGCGGCGGTTCCTTCAAGGCAATTCAGAACAGCGGAGGAAAATTAAATGTGCGGTATCGCCGGCATCATCAATCACCGGGATCAATATAATGAATCAGAGATCCTCAACGCAATGTGCGGAACTATGTACCACAGAGGCCCCGACGGCGGCGGTATTTTTGCTGCTCCGGGAGTTCTGCTGGGCCACAGACGCCTGGCGGTCATAGATCTTGAATCAGGAGATCAGCCCCTTTATTCTGAAGACCGTTCTCTTGCTCTGGTCATCAATGGAGAAATATACAATTTCGCTTCCCTCAGGCGGGAACTGGAATCAAAAGGCCATACCTTTGCCACATCATCTGATTCGGAAGTTTTGCTGCATTTGTATGAGGAATCCCCTGACACCTTTATCAACCGTCTTGAAGGGATGTTCGCCTTTGCCCTCTGGGACAGTAAAAAACAGCGTCTCATTCTGGGACGTGACCGGATGGGCAAGAAGCCCTTGTATTACTTCATCAAAAAAGGCTCTCTGGTTTTCGGCAGCGAACTTGAAGTCCTGAAATGCCACCCGGATTGTCCCGGAACTCTTGATCCTGAGGCTTTAGCAGATTACTTTTCGCTGCTTTACGTTCCCCAGCCGTATACGGTTTACAAAGAGATCTACGCTCTGCCTGCGGCCCATTATATGATTTTTGAGTGTGCTGCCGGAAAAGGAACTCTCCACCCCTACTGGCAGCTTGATCTGTCAAAGAAACACACCGCTCCCCGGGCGGAAATCGCAGAAGAACTGCGCCGTCTGGTCACTGAAGCTGTCCGCAAACGCCTTGTTTCAGACGTCCCGACCGGCGTATTTCTCTCAGGAGGCATCGACTCAAACATCGTCACAGGCCTTGCGGCGGAACTGCTCCAGGGCAACTCCTGCCGTGCCTACACAGTAGGCTTCAGGGAAAGCCGTTACGATGAACGGGCTCTTGCACGCATCGGGGCGGCCTTTATCAATGGCCGGAGCGGCGGGAATCTGATCTGCAAAGAGCGTGAAGTCGATATTCCGGACTTCTCTCTTGTTGAGGAACTCACCGCTCACTGCGGACAGCCTTATGCAGACAGTTCCATATTGCCGACGGCTCTTTTGAGTGCTTTTGCCAGAGAAGAAATCACCGTTGCCCTGTCAGGAGACGGAGCCGACGAACTTTTCGGCGGTTATGAACGTTATCTTGCTATGGCTATGGCGGCGAAATTGGAAAAACTCCCCCGTTTTTTCCGTCGGAGTATGCTGCAAGGCATCTCCCTTTTCCCCGACCGGGGAGAACGGAGTTTTTCCGGACGGCTGAGAAGATTTCTGCGTATCAGCTGCACGGAAGAAAAGAACCGTTACTTTGCCATTCTTGACCGGGCTCCTGAAACGCTCCGGCGCAAACTTTTTTCACAGGAGTTTTACAGTCAGCTTTGTTCTTCAGGAGCCGAAAGATTCCGGCGTAATGCAGGAACGCTCACAACAAGAGACCGGGGAGAAATATTTTCAGAAATGGATCTGCACACCTATCTGCCGGGAGATATTCTTCCCAAAGCGGATATCAGTTCAATGGCGAACAGTCTGGAAGTGCGTTCACCTTTCCTCGACCGGGAAGTTGTGGAATTTGCTTCCCGGATCCCCTGGGAAATGAAACTCTGCGGCAAAGAACGCAAAAGCATCCTCAAAGAGGCTTTCGGTCATCTTCTTGCCCCGGAAATCCGTTCCGCCCCCAAAAAGGGTTTCGGCGTTCCCGTCGCCTCACTTCTCAGAAACCGCTGGTACAACAGTGCTGAAGAATTGCTCTTTTCAGAAAAATTACTGCAAAGCGGATTCCTGAATCCGGAAACACTCAAAACCCTCTGGCGGCAGCACCAGTCAGGAAAACTCGACCACAGCTACATCCTCTGGAGCATCATCATCTTTGCCCTCTTTCTGAAAAACGCTGTTCCCGATAAAGGTCGGTAAAAAGGGTGAAAGGAGTTGGGGCGAGAGGAAAGACCTTTTGAGGAAAGGCCGAAACGTCGGCTTCGTTGTATTTGCTTGCCCCCTTGTCCCGGCGTAGTGCAACGAAGACGGAACCCACCTTTCCCAAACCTTTTTCAGTAACGCTTTTCATTTTTGACTGCTCAAAAATAAAAAGCGGTCTATAAAAACTTTCCGGAAAAAAAAGTTATTTTACCTACCCATATTAGGGAACAGAGCGTTCTGAAAAACGCTGTTCCCGGCAAAAATCGGTAAAAGAGGGTGAGGAGTCGGGGCGGATAAAGGACCTTTTGAAAAGGAATTGAAAAACGGCAAAAAAAATCCGCTGCAGCCCCTTTTTCCGGCGGCCTTGCAGCAGACTTTTGAGTTTTGTGAAAATATTGTGCTCAGCTGTGAAATTTCTGTGCCGCAGCAATGAATCCTTCAAAGATTCTCTTACGGTGATCCCAATCGTCAATACGTTCAGGATGCCACTGGACTCCCAAACCGAATTGACGGTCACTGTATTCAATGGCTTCCACCACATTGTCCTCGGTACTTCTGGCGGTGATCCGGAATTTGGGAGCCACATATTCAGGATCGACTGCCTGATGATGACAGGAGTTGACTCTGATACGCCGGGAACCGAAAAGTTCTTCAAGCAGAGAATTTTCTGCAACTTCCACAAAGTGATAGGTGTCTGGACGCTTGTTAGTGTCAGTATCCACATAAGTGTTGCGATGCCGGGGAGTCAGATCATAAAGATGCTGGATCAGCTTGCCGCCGGAACCCACATTGAGCTCCTGACAGCCGAGACAGACGCCGATAAAAGGCATATCGCTTTGAAAGACCTGTTTCACAAGAGCCAGATGAGCTTCTGCAATTTCTTCCGGCAGAAAGGTACAATGCTCTGTCAGGGGTTCTTCATTATACATCTGAGACGGAATATCAGGCCCGCCGATAAAGATCATTGCATCCACATATTCAAGATAGCGCAAAGACTCCTCTTTTGTAAGAAAAGCCGGGATCGTCACCGGTATGCCGCCAAAATCGTGGACTGCCTGACAATAATCCTGAGGGTGGGGATAAAGGGTCGTCACTCCCTGCCGGGCATATATTCCCGTCACTCCGATCAAAGGACGTTTTTTCATCACATATTCCACGCTTTTACAATGGCTTTGGCAATATCTTCGTATATGGGAGCGTGAGGATGAGTTCCGTCACGGGTGACGACACATTCGCTCAAAGGAGCATTGCCCCGCAGCTTGAAAAAGAGAGAATCCAGCGGCACTGAATAAGCTCCCATTGCATCGGCAGCTTCCCGGGCGGCAAGGTAATAGGGGGCAATGATATTGCCGTGAGCTTCATAAGCAGCTCCTTCCAGACCGAAAGGCGTGGCAATGGAGATCTTTTTGATCCCTTTCAAATGACAGAGATGTGCCATCCAGACCAGATTGCAGCGGAAAGCTTCAGGCGTGACGATGGGTTCATCTGCCCAGCATCCCCGGCCTATTGCGGCATCGTTGGCACCGAGAAAGATAAAAAGAGCATCGGGCTCCTGATCGATGACATCCTGCTGGAACCGGGTCAGAGCCCAGGGGGTCTTATCCCCGCCCCGTCCGGCATTGACAACGGTGTTGTCAGGCAGCAGAGCCTGAAGATATTTCACATAGGAGCCCTCTCCGGCAGTAAGGCTGTCGCCGAAACAGATAACTTTTTCTCCTTTTTCAAGGAAAGGTTTGGTAAGGTCGATCATTTTTATTTATTCCTTTAATTTACAGTGTTAAAAAATCACACTTAAAATGTTCCGTAAAGAGCCCCTTCCCCCAGCTGGTCCTCAATACGGAGCAGCTGATTGTACTTGGCAAGGCGTTCACTGCGGGCAAGAGAACCGGCTTTGATCTGCCCCGTTCCCAGAGCGACCGCCAGATCAGCGATAAAGCTGTCACAGGTTTCACCGGAACGGTGACTCATAATGGTGTTGAAATGGCTGCGTTGAGCCAGTTGGGCGGCGGTGCAGCATTCAGTCAGAGTTCCGATCTGATTGGGTTTGAGCAAGACGGCATTGGCACACTTTTCAGCGATGCCTTTTTTAAGCAGTTCAACATTCGTCACAAAAAGGTCATCTCCGACAAGCTGACATTGAGAGCCAAGTTCGGCAGTAAGAGTACGCCAGCTTTCCCACTCATTTTCGGCGAGGGCATCCTCAACAGAATCAACGTTGTAACCGTGCACTAATTTTTTGATAAATGCAATCTGTTCATCAGCAGTCAGTTTTGCCCCCTCCTTTTCAAACACGGAATAGTCGTAGATTCCCTCTTTGAAAAAGGAACTTGCCGCCATATCAATGGCAATGGAAATCTCTTTTCCGGGAGCAAGAGAAGCTTTTTCAACGGCATTATTGAGCAGTTCCAGCACAGCAATGGTCCCGCCTTGAAATCCCGCAGGCGCAAATCCGCCTTCATCTCCCACAGTGACAGAATATCCTTTCCCCAGCAGAAGTTCACGCAGACAGGCAATGACAGAACTTGCCATTTCAATGGCATCGGCGAAACTGTCGGCCTTTTTACACCGGAGCATAAACTCCTGACAGGCGACAGGAGCTCCGGAATGGGCTCCGCCGTTGAAAACATTAAGCAGAGGCACCGGCAGAACTCTTGCATTTGTCCCCCCCACATAACGGTAGAGGGGCAATCCAAGTTCCAAAGCGGCAGCCCGGGCACAGGCGAGAGAAACCCCCAGTATGGCATTGGCTCCCAACCGGGATTTTTCCGGAGTGCCGTCCAGGTCGATCATTTCCTGATCGATGCCCCACTGGTCACAGATGTCCATACCGTTGATTTCAGGAGCAATAAGCTCCTCAACGTTATACACTGCCTTAAGGACGCCTTTGCCCCGGAAACGCTTTTTGTCGCCGTCTCTGAGTTCAAAAGCCTCCCGTTCCCCTTTGGAAGCTCCGGAAGGAACTGAAGCTCTGCCGAACACGCCCCGGACGGTTTCGACTTCAACTTCAAGGGTGGGAGTCCCCCGGGAATCAAGAATTTCTCTTGCAAAAACAGATTTGATCTCTGACATAATTTCCCCCAAAAATTAACTTCACTTATAATATAAGTCGGCAGGTCTGTTTTTTCAAGGGTGCTTTTACTGAAATTATGCCAGGATAAAACGTTTTTCCCGGGGTTCAGAAAGAGCCGCGACCGCCCATACCAGAGCATCAAGCCGGTCAGGAGACTTTACTGCCGTCAGGGGGGAATAAGAACACATCTCCTCCTCCAAATCAGAAAAAAGTCCTGCGTGATGAACAAGATTTTTTTCATAGAGTGCCGCCACAGGTTCCGCCCGGAGAACTTTTCCCCTGCGGGCGGAAACCGCCTGAAAGGGCAATCCCGGAGAGAGTTCACAAAGCATCGTCCGGATAAGATCGCCTCCGTTATTGACTTCACCGATGACCCGGTCGGCGTTGAGTTCCCGGTACAGTTTGATCACCTCCCGCCCCCATTCAAGAGGATTGACCCGGCAGCTGCGGTCAGCAAGGATATAATAGTGGCCGTCCGCTGACGTTCCCGCTCCCACAATGCCGGTCAGGTCGGAATTTTTCCCTGCCGTCACGGCTGGATCGACTCCGATGACCACCCGGAGCAGTTCCGGAGGATTCACCACCCGGTTGCGGTCGATGATTTCGCTGTTCCACAAAGCCCCCTCCACTTCATCCTGCCATTGTCCTTCGAGGAACCGCCGTCTCTGCCGCACAGAAAGAGTCCCCAGAGTATCGTCGATATATCCGGGAGGCAGATTTTCTTTGTTGTCCGCCGGATTGATACGCATCATCGCATATTGCTCCGGCAAAACAAGGGGCGTATTGTCGGCGGGGTTGAGTTTCTGAACGAACATCCGGTAACTCCAATGGGACTTCCCCGGCGGATTGCAGTCAAAAAAGGCTTTGTTTGAAAGTCCAGGCACATATTGAGCCAGCCGGGTCAGAGCCGTCTGCACACTGCCGAAATCCAATTCGGAACACTCGTTGAAGTACAATGTGGCAAACTCTCTGCCCAATATTTTTTCCGCCCGCTGAGCATCATCCAGTCCGACCAGCTGAATTTCCGCCCCGTTGGGAAATCTGAACACAGAATCAGTTTTGCTGTATTCATACTCAACCCCGGGGAAACGGCAGCGCAGTGCTTTGGGCATCGTGTCATTGCCCACTGCACTGCGGACACCGTTGAAGTGACGCCGGATCACTGCGTGGCGGGAGCCGGCTCCTTTCAAAGCCCGGATAACCAGAGCACAGCAGAGCACAAAGGTTTTACCGGACCGGCTGCCGCCGTAAAGCAGACAGAAACGGGCTCCCGATCCCAACAAGCTCAAAGCCTCCTGTTGAGCGGGACTGTATTTGAAATTCCCCATATCCGTTTACTGATTTTTTTGGCAGCGGCCGCAACTTTTAAATTTACTTTTCAAACCGCCCACCCTGCGCAGAGCAGTTTGAAAAAGAGCAGCCAGTTCCGGGAAACGCAATACGGAATCCACCATTTTTTCGTGCATAGACTGCCTTGTACACCCTCTCAGTTCCGCCAGATACGCCAAACTGACACCGCCGGGACGCTGCTGAGAAGGAGAAATCATTTCTGCCACGATTCCCAAGGTATAGCCGTCAAGGGACATAATCCACTTAAGCATTCTTGCCAGAGCGGCGATCATCTCATCCCGGAACTGCGGCGGCAGTTCCTCCTCTCCGGGGATCCGGCAGTTGGGATCGGCGAACCATTCTCCCACGGCATTGTCCAAACTGACCAGCCCCTGCCTTCCGCTGAGGCCGACAGTACTTTTTGTGTAGAACTCACAGGAACTTTTGTAAACACAGCTTTTACACTTTGCCTGAGAAGAAAAGCTCCCGTAACACGCCTTTGAATCATTATGTTTTCTCATCATTCACCCTCTCTGCAAAGCAATTTTTCCCGTTTTGAGCGCATTACATAATTCCAATGCCCGGGGCGAAAAGAAACCGCGGAATTCACCTGAAGCATAGGTTACACTTCCGGCTCCTTCCACGGTTTCTGAAACGATTTCTCTGGCAGGAGTCATCAGACGGTTGCAGTTGAGAAGCAGATAGATAGCCTGTTCCCCCACGGCGGCGGCAAAGAGTTCGGACTCTTTATCCACAGCATTCCCCGTATGGCAGAGGACATCGTGTTCTGCCATCGTCAACGCGGCACGACGCTGATCCGGGGTGGCAGAAGTATACAAAGCTCCCGCAAGATGGGAAGCGATAAAACGTTCAATTTTTTCCGGAATATTCATTTTTCACCTCGTCAAAAAGCTCCTTTCTCTTCCCGGTACGGCGAAAAGAGAAAGGAGGCGGCACACTCTTATCAGTCGGCGCGGAGCATACTCAACGCTTCAGCGGAACCCATCAGATTTTTGATGCGGCAGCAACGCTGTTTGGCATTGCGGAACTCAAAAGTCAGTTCCCCCAGAGCAGTACGGCGGATACCGTCAAATCCGGAGGGAGTGGCATCTTCATCACTGATGCCCCGTCCCTGCAGACTGGCCAGACCGAAACCTTCGGGGTCGATGATCCACGCTTCAGTATCAGGCATATCAGGATCGGCCATAATGGTCATTCCTTTGCCGTTGATATCGTTGACGATGACCGCCACATAAGCTCCCCGGCGGTCATCGGAACGGAGTATCTGCAAATTGTTGCGGTATTCATTTGAAATGATCCGGGCCTGTCCGGGAGAACAGAGGATCTGAGTGGGTTCGCCGCCCGCTCCCAGAACAGCCTGGGCTCCGTCATTGATAATGAAGCTGTCGATAGTTCCGGAATCGGCATCGATACACAAACCGTCCTCACCGGCAGCAAAGGCATAGAGGCCGCCTGCTTCACCTTTGACACCGGGAGCGGGTTCCACCCGGCGGCCGAAAAGGGCCACCCGGTTCAGATCCCGTGCCAGATCGGCGAGGGCAAAAGCGGTCTGCCGGTTGAGCTGATTGTCGGCACTGCCGTACACGCCCACTGCCAGAGCGGAACCGCTCAAAACGATCTCTTTACGAAAGATCTGAGTGGTGTTGTATTCGGCATTGGAGTGAGCATAATTTTCTTCACCGTCGCCGTTGATGCTTCCTTCGCCCATAGGGGTTGAGATCACTTTGAAAACGCCTCCGGCAGCAGGCAAAGCAGCAACGGTAAGTCCAGAACCGTTAGCGGCAGCAAGTTCCACCGTCACAGAGGAAATTCCCACAGCGGTCACGGCAAAAAGGGCTGTGGTATTTTCAAGAGCGAGCAAAGTTCCTGCTTTGACCTTGGCGGCATCAGCGGGTCCCACAGTAAGGACTCCGGAAGCGATGGCGGATGCCGTAATAGAGCGTCCCTGCATCTGATCTTCCAGCCATTCGTGCTTGCGCATCCGGGCATCGGGAACGTTTTTGAAATTGGAAATAAAACGGGGTTCTTCTTTGACAACAGTTGAAAGGATGTCAGAAAGATCACGTTTGCGATTGGAAAAACTGTAACTGTACAACATAATTGTTTTAACCTCTGAGTATGGAATTTTTATATAAGTGAAGAACTTTTTTTTACGGCATTTCCGGAGCAGAGTTCAAACTGCTGACGATCCGGGAGATTCTGTCTCCTCCCGGGACCTCTCCGCCTGGGTGGAAAGGATTTTCTGTTTGAGTTCCCGAGCCGGACCCCGGCTGAACCGAAGCACGGAAACAGTAGGGACTGTTCCGGGCGGCACCTCTGAGAAATTCAGCAGCAGCCTCAGAATCCTTAAGGTCCACATTCTGTTTTCTTGCGAGAAAATCCAGATAATCAGGATCTTCGCAGCCGTACTCCGCTGCCAGCTGACGGACAAGAGTGGTGCGCAGCAATGTTTCGTGCTGCTGACGCAGTTCCTCTTTTTCGCTCAGGGCAGTGTTGAGCTGCTTTTTGAGCAGTTCTTCTGTGCTGAGCTTGGCATTTTCCTGTTCTTCAAGCTGACTGTGGAGGGCACTCAACTCCTCTTTGAGTGCCTCCGGGTCAAATCTTGCGAGCAGCTCCCGGATTTCAGGGGGGATATCCCTGCCCGAAAGCAGTGCATCAATTGCCTCTTTGAGATTCATTTTACCTCCTCTTTTCAAGGCATTTTACAATATGCGGGAACCTTCCCGGAATGCTCCTCATCACTCCGGTCCGACAACACTGTTCCCGCGCGAAACACATTTATTTTTGCGGCTTGATCTCCTCAAGCAAAGCGAGTTTCTCTCTTTCCGGCAACGGGCATATTCCCGAAAGCATCTCAATGGCCGTCTTGTTGATACTCTGTTTGAATGATTCGCCTGCATCCAGATTGGAAAGCTGGAGCAGACTGGCGATACTTTTTTCCAGCTCTCTGACGGCGAACTCCCGGTTATAGACCACTGCGGGCACAGGAATGGAGTTGTCAAAAAGGTGGAGCAGTTCCCAGGCTCTCTGTTCAGATTGTTCCAGCAGATCGGCCCGGGCGGCAAGAAAACAGCTGGCGTTGCGGAAATCCCACGCCTTTGATTCGGCACTCTGGGCATCACGGCTGTATGATGAAACGCTCAGTCCGGCCAATTCAAAAAGTTCTCTTTTCAAGGCTTCATTTTCCTGTCTCAGCAAAGTCCCGGGCACTCCTGACGGACTGATGTAGCGGCTGATTCCTTTTTCCTCCACCGATTCGATAACGGCGGCAGAGCGGGCGACAGTCGATGCAAATGAAAGCTGCTGTTCCTGTTTACTGGGCAAGGCTCCTCTTGCAAAACTTTCAGAAACCACCAGCAGCCCGAACATCTGTTTGACCATATTCATCTGAGATTCGGATTCATTGTTAAAGATCGCCTCTGAAATCCGCACTGCATCTTCAAACCAGTGTCCTCTTGCGCCGTCGGCACACTCAGATTCAGAAACCTGAAAGATCGGCAGCTCCTTTCCCGGCAGTTTTCCCTGGGCCGTCTCTTTGCATTCCCCGTTCCGGCAGGTATACAAATGCCAGCTGCCCCGGCGGAGCAGTTTCAGACAGGTGATCTTTTCCCCTTCTCTGAAAGGATCAGGGTTTTCATAATATTCTTCGCGGATAACGGCCCATTCAAGCCCTCCGTCCTGCCCATACCCCCAGTCGGTCACTTCAAGCGGCGAAAGGATCCTGACATAGGGTCTGAGCTTTGCCGCTGCGGCGGCAGTTCTGCTGACGGGGCCGGAAAAACAGGGTGCATCTATCTGGACCCATACGGTTCCGTAAACGGTGAGCCAGGTTGAAAGTTTCCTCATCACCTCATTGGTCCGCAGTCCGGTTCTGCTCCAATCCTCCACCATAGCAGGATCCGCCCCGGTTCTGACCGGAGGGACAGCCAAAGCATATTGAGTGATGCGGTCTGCGATATTCCGGGGATAGTTGAAGTAATAAGCCCGCCGTTTTCTTTCGGCAAATTCGACATCGATTTCTGAAATATGCCGGATCAATGTTTTTTCAAGGTATGAAGTACCGCCGCAGTATGCCTCGGCACAGTGCCGGTAAACGGCCTCATTTTTCAGATAATCGGGGTGACGGCGCGTAAAAAGATATCCTGGATTTGACACAATAAAAAACTCCTCTTTTTTTGTTTGTGCAATTTGTGGACAAGGTCAGATTTTTCACAATTCCGCTTCTTCGACAGTCAGATGAATTTCCGGCAGTTCCGGTACTGCGATTTCCTGTCTGTCTTTCCAGAGAGCGGGGCGGCGGTTTTTCAAGTAAAAGATCGCTGCCCGGACATCAGGAGGAATATGTTTGGGTGTTTCGCCGCCTGTATCATATCCGGTAGCTCTTTTAAGCAGGGCGTTTTCCACTTCTTCAGCGGCCTTTGCCGCCGCTTCTTCCCGGCATTCGTCAATAAGAGCGCGGAATTCCGGATACTCATTCCGGTAGCGGTCAAAGGTACGCCGGGAAATCCCCAGCTTGGTAATGATCTCGCTTTCGGGGCACAAAGCAAGATAGCACTTGCGGATCTCGTCAAAAGAGTCCCTGATCTTTTCGTCATACTTACTCATAATGCAATTTTTCCTTTCCGCAAGTGACAAAAATGTCAGGATAAATTTTTTCATTTTCATTCATCCGTGCATTTCATCTCGCGGAAAGCTCCTCTGAAAAGACAATATAATTGCATCCGTGCAATTCTCAACAGTTTTTTCAAAAAAAATTTGCAATACACAATTGAACGCATTATTTTATAAATAAGGACTTCCGCCGGAGTCCCTGAGAGGAATTTATTTTTGCGCGATGAAACTTGATGCAACCATCATTCTGGCCCTGAACCGGGCGGTTGAACGTCTGGGCGGTATCGGAAATCTGGGAAAAAAACTTGAGATATCCCCGTCCAATCTGTCCCGCTACCTGCACGGCAAGGTACAAACGATTTCTGACAGTAATTGGTTGAAACTCAAAAAAATCCTCTGTCCCGGCTCTCTGGAGGAAGCAATGCAGAATACGCCGGTCATTGAGTGGAAAGAGCTTCAGCAAGACCCTGAACTTGTCCACCGCAACGGTCCTTTGGAACATCTGATGCTGCGCGTCCAGGGACAGCAGATGGCTCCCCTGGTGTGCGATCGTGATTTACTGGTGGTGCACCGTCAGGCGACCTTGAAAGAGATTCCTGAAAACAAGATCGTTGTTGCCGTTTTTAATCCTATGCAGCAGGGGGCGTTGAAAGCTGTCTGCAAGCGGCTGAGAAAAATCAACGGCAATTACTGGTTTTTCAGTGACGAACCGGGAGGAATCTGTTTCCCGGCAGAAAAAGAAAAGATCGTGTGGACGGGAGTGGTACTCCGGAAAATATGTGAGTTGTGAAATATGAAAAAAATATTGTTGACGATACTTTTGACGGGCACTGTCTTTTCGCTTTGTGCAGAAGTTTACTGGCTTGGTCCCGGCCGCCGGAGCGGCAGCTCAAGCGACAGAATTGCCGCCCTGCTCCCCGGCATTGAAAAGGTACTGTACACCACCTCTGTCAGTGTAAATTCTTTTCCGACGGCAGTCAAAGTTTCCGCCGTCCGGGGGGACATTGAAGAAATTGTGCTGCAATTAAAAAAACTCAAGGTTGACAATTTGAATGTTTCAGGCGGAACGATCCGTTTTGAAAG
This sequence comes from Lentisphaerota bacterium, assembly GCA_015061745.1. GTDB lineage: Bacteria > Verrucomicrobiota > Lentisphaeria > Victivallales > Victivallaceae > UBA1784. Next base: position 68,515 of record SUWB01000010.1, read on the forward strand.
AAAACTCTCCGATAGAATGATCGAAAGATTTTTACTTGTTTCCTCCCGTAAAGGCCGCCCTCTCAGCTGTTTCCGGATGACGGTCCCCCGGCGGCTGCCGGCTCCTTCTGAATGGCCCTCTGAACTGCCTTCTCTACCGGGCGGAGCAGAAATCACTGCCATCACCCGCCTGGGGAACAACAGTGTTTGCGGCGAATTCCGCAACGCTTCAGAACCAGCCTACGTACTGCTGCGCCGTGCAGACGCCGAGCTGCGCAGCCGTAAAATGTACGCTGCCGGCAATGAAATCGCCCTCACCACCGGCGGCCGGGGGGATATTTACTTCAACGACAAAGCCATTGTCTGGGTCACTTTTGACGGCAAAGGCAGAGGCGCATTCTTTTACCGTCCCCGGAAATAAAATACCGCCAATAAAAAACCCTTTCCTTTTCTGCCGGAAAACAGCGGAGCGGGAAAGGGTTTTGTTTTTATTGCAGGAATCAGATATTTTTGACGGAAGCGTCAATAATAGCCTGAGCCGCTTCAGGAGCGACAGTATCGACACCGGGCTGGACTTCATAACCGCCCCGGGCGAAACACTCTGCCATAGGCACATAGCCGGAAGGAGATTGAGCAAGTTCTGCGATAAAGGTGTATTCATAAGGACTGGCACTGCGGATCGCTTCGGCAATGCCGTTGAAAGGTTCACCGGGCAGAGAGAAAAATGCCAGTTTGTCACCAATTTCAATGGTGGTCAGGCGGCATTCGTGAGAAGGAGTGCTCTTGGCCTTGCAATCCAAAGCCCTTTGGGCAAAATAACGCAAGGCAGCAGGAACCTTATTGGCAAGGTCCTGACTTTCAAAATCACCTTCTTTCTTGATATCGGGCACGGTATCGAGAATATTCTGTGCTGCGGCGACTTCCTCATCACTCAGCTGACGGTGGGGAATTGTCACGGTGGTATTTTTGATCTGAAGCTTATCGGCGGCAACAGGCTTGAGATCAGCCAGGGCATCCAGAACGATTCTGGCATATCCTCTGCCGATGCGGACTGCTTCGTGATAACCGGTCTGGTTGATCTGCTGGTGGAAATCAAAGTGGTTGATATTTCCGGAAGCGTCATCCAGCACCATAACAGGCAGACTGGATTTGAGTTCGTGCTGCACAGCCTGAGCAAAACGTCCGTACCAGTCGGCTGAAACGAAATTTCCGCCGATGGTATCGCCGTGATTTGCGATATTGCAGATCAAAGCGGCCATACGTCCGCACTGCTTGAGCGCAAGAATATTGATGGTACGGTCATAATCACATTCCGGTTTGTCGATATTGGGATTCCTCCAGCCGGGATTAGTAACGATATCGCCGCTGGTCATCCAGTAACGGCGGACAAAACCGTAGGGATTGTTGAAAACTTTGGTTGCCTCAAGTTCAGCAGGCAGCAGACTCATAAAGGCCCGTTTCACGGCCCGGACGACTGCATCGACAGTCTGGTCAAAGGCATACTGGGTCACTTCATCTTCCTGCTGTTCCTTATTGATGAATCGGGGACCGGTGTGGGTATGGGTGGCACAGATGAGCATATTTTCATAAAGCCCTTCCCCGAATTCGGCATCGATCCGGGTTTTAATGGCATCGAACATCACCTTGGCGATACTGCAAAGTTCCAGAGAGACAAGGGCGGTGCGTTTGCCGTCGATTTCCATAGCGACGACTTTAACATAGAGGTCATCGTACATACCGGTGTTGAGGCGTTTGTTGAAGTAGCCTGCAAGATCCACTCCGGCGGGAGGGGTGATGACTTCCTGGGCATAACCGGCTTTAAGCATTTTTTCACTCCTTAAAGAATAATTTTTCAACAATATGTATCCGGAAATATTTTTCCGCTTTCATTGTCCACTTAATATATATTAAAAAAAAATATTTGCAAGCATTTTTTTACTTTTTGCCGTTGAATATCTGTCAAGTTGTGATATATTTGAATAAAAGTGTAAAAAACAATAAATTCCGGAGGAAACTTACAATGTTCAAAAACCTTTTTCTCACCGCAGGAACTTTCCTGACGGCAGCTCTGCTTCAGGGAGCACCATCCGGCGAGATCCCTGTATGCACCTACGACAAACTTTCCAACGACGGCATCAGTTCCAAACTTGAAGTCCTGCGGCCCCTCAAAGCCGCCGAGGCAGAATATCTTGCCGGACGGCAGGCCGTTTTGTGTATGATCGGCGACAGTGTCACCTGGGCCCAGGCAGGAGATCACTTCAGAGGTGAATTCCTCAAACTTTTCCCCCAGCTTGCCTTTGCGGGAACCCATACAGGTATTCTGGGTTACTCCCACGCCGGTGAAGGCGGTGACTCCAGCACCCGGGTCTTGCGCCGGGTCACAGATCCCGTCCGGATCCCGGATGCCCCTTACTATCATCTTCTGATCGGCGTCAACGATGCGGCGGCGGCCAAAAAGGATGAACATTCCGAAAAAGTCGCCTCAGCCGCCGTTGAAAGAATCGTAAAGATCGTCAATGCTCTTTTGGCAAGGAAATGTACCCAAAAGGTTTTTCTTGGTTCCATTCTGCCCAGTCCATTCGGTCCCAACGGCGAATCCACCGTCCGTGAACGCACCAGTTCTCTGATCAACGCAAAACTCCGTTCCCAATTCAAAAAACTCTTTCCCTCCGGCAAAGTCGTCTGGATCGAATACGAAAAGCCTCTCAGATCCCGCCTCGACAGCTGGAAAAAGCGGGAAAATCTCAGGGGGGCTCATCCCACCGCCCAAGGCTACAAGCTCCTTGCCGCCATTGCCGTACCGGTATTGAAAAAGGAAATGACGCTTCCGGCAGTTTCCCCGGGCAAGGGGAAGGTCGGTGTTGAAGTTATCAATTTGTGGAACAGCGAAAGTGCTGAATCTGCTCCGCTGCTCCCCGGGTGGTACACTGTTTCAATGGTTCTTGAGGGCTGTTCTGAAGTTTCTTTTGAACTTTATTCTTTGCCCACCAAAGCAAAAAAACAGTTCAAAAAGAAATACACGCTCAAGGGGAAACCCGGTTCCCGTGTCGAATTCAACTTTATGACCGGCTATCAGGGATATCATTACGACAGAGCACCTTTCAAGCTGAATGTCAGTAAAGGAAAAATCACCTCCGTGCAGATCGAAAAGACCCGTCCTCTGAAACGGGCTTCTGTTTACGGCAAAGGCAGATTTATCGACACCGTCTCACCGGTTGCGGCAGGTGAAATACTGCTCCGGAAATAAAAGGGGGACTTTCTGTCTATGAAACAACCGTTGAAAATCTACTTCGCCGGAGACCTTTTTGATGCCAAAGATCTTGCCGGAAACCTGCTCTTTGCCCGGGCCGTGGAAAAATTTTCAGACAACCGTTACAAGGTTATGCTGCCTCAGGACGGAGAATGTGAAGTCAGTCTGAGAAGTGCAAAAAGCATCCGTGATGCTGATTTTGAACTGCTTTTTGAATGTGATCTGATCGTTGCCAACTTTGACGGAGCCGACCTTGATTCGGGTACAGTGGTGGAATTCTGTTTTGCCAAGATGGTGGATATGCCCACGGTGCTGCTGCGGAGCGATTTCCGCAGCGGCGGCGATGAAACGCTCTCTGATAATGTGCCCTGGAATCTGATGTGTTCCAACTATCCCCGTACCCGGGTGCTCCACCTTAATGCGATGAGTCTTTACCACCGTGCCCGTGCCGATTCCAAAGAAAGCGATTCCCTGCTGGACCTCTTTTACCGTTCCCTTGCTCTTGAACTTATCAGGGAGCTTGATACAGTGACCGCAGAACCCGCCTGGCTTCCGGAAGATGAACTTTTTTCCCAATATCAAAGGACAGTCAAAAGTATCGGCGGCACCCTGCCCGACCGGCTTCCGGAAGAAAAGCTCCGGCGGCTTGCCGCGGCAAAAACCGCAAGCGGACTTTTCTGAAACCGCAAGGGCCAAAACGCCGGACAGCAGCAGTTTATTTCCCGTGACCCCAAAAAATGACCGATGAGTCATTTTAAGAAAAAAACCTCATAAAAATGGCTTTTTTTTAGAGTTGGGGGTTGAAAAAATTTAAAAACAATGCTATAATAATCAAAAGTACCGAAACATTGTCTATAAAAGGGGAATTTCAGTTTTATGAAACAAACAAAAAGATTTGCCGTAAGAGTCCTTGCTCTTGTCGCCGCAGTCGCCGCAGGGGGCTGCTACAACTATGCGCCCGTACCCAAAGCAGCTTTGGGCAACAGCTATACTCACCGCGAAAAAGATCAGACTGACAAGCTTCTTGACGGTATCTCAAAACTGACTCTCGACCAGGCTCAGAAAATCGCTCTCAAGAACAATCCGACCTACATTGCAGCCCATCACTCCGTCGAAGCGGCCCGGTTCCGCTACTATCAGGCAATGGGAGCCTGGGCCCCCACGATTTCTGCCTCCTACAAGCTTTCCAACAATCACTCCTGGCTCCGCGGCAGTGAAAATATGGGTGTCGGCAGTGGCCACCACCCCCGCACAGATAAATTCGGCACCAGTCTGGCTTTGAGTGCCAACTGGCTGATTTTTGACGGTCTTTCCCGGGAATTCAACATTCTTGCCAACAAGAACAACGTTGAATATGCCAAGACAATGGACGCTGATTACTGCCGCAAGATGATGTACGCTGTGGCTCAGGCTTACAACAATGTGCTTCTGGCCATTGCCCAGCGGCGCATCGCTGAAGAAAACCGGAAATTCCAGCAGATTTCTTTGAAAGACACCAACTATAAATTCCAGGCCGGTGCCGTGCCTTTGAGCGATGTTTTGAACTTTGAGATCCTGATGAACAGTGCTGATGCGGATATGATCAATGCCGATTATACCTACGATGCTTCTTTGTATGCCCTTGCTGTTCTTATGGGTTATCCCGAAGGGACCCTGCCCGCTCACGTCAAATTCCCCATTGAACTTGACTTGACCTTCCACGACCTGCCTGCTGTTGAGATCTACCTTGACACCGCCCTTGCCAACCGTCCTGATCTCAAAGGCTACCGTGCTCAGCTCAAAACTGCCCGTTACCAGCTTTATCAGGCCTATGGAGCTTATTCTCCCACCGTCAACGCCTTTTTTGAAATGGGCTTCGGTACCGATGCCACCAGCTACCGCAACTGGGGCACCGAAAAAAGACATACCTATGGAAACACCTCCTCCATTGCGTACGGTTTGAGCGTAAACTGGACTCTTTTCAACGGTTTGGCCCGCTACAACACAATGCGCGAATATCAGGCCAATCTTGCTGTGGCTGATTACAACGTCGCCGCCCAGTGGTTTGCAGTTGTGGGTGAAGTCCGTACGGCCTACGCCAACTATATCAAAGAGGTGAAACAGACCCGGCTCAACAAAAAGATCCGTGATCTGGCCGCCAAGCAGCGTGACCTGGTGGACGACGAATACCGTGCCGGCAACGCTGAACTCACCCGTTTGAATGAAGCTCAGCGCGACTTGGTTTCCTATGAATCCAAGCTTGCTTCCAGCTACGTTGCCGTGCAGAATGCCAAAGCTCAGCTTGATTACGCAGTAGGTGCCAACAGTGCTGCTTTCTATGAAAGCCGCAAAGAGGTGAAATCCGACCGGGCTCCCGGTCTTGAAAGTCTGGATTCCGCAAAACTGCAATCCAGTCCCCAGACCGCTCCCCAGAAACCTGCCCAGCAGGTCAGTGTTCCCGGTCCTATGCTGAAATCCGGTGTTCCTGCGGCCCGCACGAACGTCAAGGCTGCTGCAAAGCCTGCGGACAAAAAGGCTGCCGCCAAGCCCGCCGCCAAAAAACCTGCGGCCCAAAAAGCTGCCGCCAAGCCCGCAGTTAAAAGCGAAGCTGAGAAGGCAGGGATCCCCGCTTCTCCCACCGCAGCTCCCCGAAAAAAATAAGTTCCAAAGGATTCTTTGAATGCTTTTCAAATCCAAAAAACGCATTTCTGTCCGTACTATCGGCGATCCGGTTTTGAGCCGGGTCGCTGATCCCGTCATCGACGTGGATGCTGACACCCTCTGTCTGGCTCAGGAAATGTATGAAGCAATGGTTGCCTTTAACGGCATCGGTCTTGCGGCTCCTCAGTATGGTGTTTCCAAAAGAATGGTGGTCATTGATGTGCCTGCTGACTCTGTTCAGGGGGATCCCACTCCCGGCGAAGAGCAATTGCTGCCCCGTATGCCTCTGGTGCTGGTCAATCCTGAAATTCTGTCCTATTCCACCAACAAAGCTGTCCGGGACGAAGGGTGTCTTTCTGTCCCCGACCTTTATGCGCCTGTGGAACGGCCCGAAAAGGTGATTTTACGCAGTGCCACACTTGACGGAGAGATCATTGAATGTGAATGCGGCGGACTGCTCGGCAGATGTATCCAGCACGAGCTTGACCATTTGGACGGCATTCTCTTTACCGACCGTCTTTCTCCTGAAGCTGCCCGCGAAGCAGCAGGGGGGATCAAACGGCTCCGCCGTCTGGGTGAAAGCAAATCCTTTATGCGTACCAAGAGTATAAAATGACCCAGCCCGTCTCTTTTTTCAAAGCCTTTTTCGGCACTTGTTCGGGAAGGGATATTTTTTATGCCCTGCGTCTCAATTCCTGGGGCAGATGCATCTGGCATCTGCTGATTTTAAGCATCATCACTGCTTTTATCACTGCGTATGCCGAACAACGCCGTACGGCAGGAATTTTTGAAGCCGCCAAAGTTTCTTTTGTCAATTCTTTCGGCAGCAGCATTTGCGTTGACAAACAAAATTCAGGCTGGAACTGGGTCTGTCCGGCGGCCTCTCCGACCCTTCCCCGTGAAATCCCCCTGCCCAACGGAGGCCGTTTCTATTACACAGCTTTATCCAGAAATGTTCCGGAATCGCTCAAAACTGTTTCCGGAATGGTTCTTGTGTGGACGCCTGAAGCATTGACTTTTGCTCTGCCTCTTTCAGGCGGCAATTACGATATTGCCACCGTCAGCAGATACGGCAGTATGAACCGTTCCACGGGCACTATGGAGCTGGTCAGAAAAGTCTTCCGGAATGTACCGGAAAAGTTTTCTGTTCCTCCTGAAAAGCTCCGGCAGGAAAGCGTTAATGACATCTGGGACGGTGTTGCACTGCTGCTGGGGTTCTGCCTCAAATTCGGTCTTACGCTCCGGAATTTTCTGTTGGTGTGGCTCTATACGCTGATTTTTATGGGAATGTACCGTCTTTTGAACGGCCCCACGGGCAGATTGCGTTTTCTCACTCTCAAAGAGATGTGGAAATGCGGTATTTATGCCTCTTTTCCCCCTATGGTCATTGCTTCATTGTTTCCCATTCTTGATTTGCCCTTTGTAACATACGAAACCGTCTTTATGATCACTTTGCTGATCTACTGGATGGCTGTGATTGCCCGACTTGAACGTACCCCTTTTGAAAATGAGGAATCTGATCAATATGAATAACCCATCTTCCGATGCCGGCAACTTCTGGCTGCTTCCCCAGTGGTACCCCCAACTGGCCGCCCATACTTTCATTACCACCTTTGTTCCCCTGCCCAAAGATGCGATCGCCCTGCTCAAAGCAGGCGAATTGGACGACCTGGACGAGGAAGAACGGATCGACACCCTGATGATTGAGGAACTCCGTCAGCCTATGGCTGAAATACCGGGCAACTGTTTTGTCTGCGTGGACAGTTGTGCGCCCACAGACACAGAACGGTTCCGTGCCAAGGGCGGAGCAGTCTACTCTCCCCGCAGTGCGTGGCAGACTTTGCGTCAGAGTGAAAAAGTCCGCAAAGCAGCTCAGGAAGGCTTGCTGACCTCCATTTGCCTGCGTCCCTACCGTAATATGACAAGTGCAAGAGAGTTCCGTCTTTTCATCAAAGACGGCAAACTCAAAGGAATGAGCCAGTATCATCTGACCCGTCATTTCCGCCGTCTGGAGGGCATAAAAGAAACTCTCTGGAGCAGATGTCAGCTTTTCATCAATGCAAAATCCTGGCGTCTTCCCAAAGAGCCGCTGGTAATGGACGTTTACTTCACCTCCAATTACGAGCGTATTATGATCGTGGATCTCAATCCCTGGAGCAGCGAAACCGACCCAAAACTTTTCAAATGGGATGAGGATTGGGACTCAGTTCCCGGGCTTCGTCTTATGAAAGCTCCGGCAGAAAATTGAAAAAAAAATCGAGTAGGAGGCTGTCCATTATTTGGACAGCCGTCCTCTCACACCACCGTACGTGCCGTTCGGCATACGGCGGTTCAGTAACTTGAGTGCAGTTCATTATACCGGATGAAGATATCG
>SUWB01000011.1 GCA_015061745.1 Lentisphaerota bacterium
GAAGCATTACAGAACGCGAATAGGAGCAAGACAAAAGCAGCCTTTTTAGAATCATCTTTTGCTGATTATCCCATTATTTTACGATTTTTTTACAAATAAAACTTGACAAACAGTCTCTCATAGGAGGTTCTGAAGCAGCTGGAACTTGTTTTCAAGAACTGTTCCTTGAGTAAAAGGAGAATTGCCCAGAATGAAAACTTTGCCGCCTGATTCCGTAAATTTATGCAGGAGTTTCAAAGTGCTGTCAGAAAGTTTTTCCGCCCAGGGCAGCACCACTGTATCGTAGGCACATTGACCGACAATGAATTTCCCGTCCCTGACGGAGCCTTCATCTTCCATAACAAATTCGTCCCCCAGATCAAAGGGCAAGGCTGAACTCAGCAAAGTTACTTCAAGGTCGAGGAACTTTTGTTCAAGCTCTGCCAGTTCCGGCAGGTGGTCGGGAGCCATATCTCCTCTTGCGTAAAGTGATGCGGCAGTGTTCCAGGGCAGAAGCAGCAGGATTTTGGCAAGAGAGTTGCCCTGAGAGATGAACCAGGAATTCAAGGCACATTCATCTGTGAGAGCCTTGTAGGTTTCCCAGTAGGGCTGATAGTAGTTGACGTGAGGAGGATAAGCTCTTTTGCTCCGTCCCCGCAAACTGTAAAAGAATCCGTGGACGCAGCGGCAGTTGACTCCGAAAGAGGCAAAGTGATCAAAAAGATAAAGCTGATCTCTGAGAGCCAGATTTTCTGAACTGACTCCATACATTTCACAGAGGACCTTTTCTCTGCCCGCCTGACGGGCGGCGGAAACACACTGAAGCGGCGTGGTGTAAAGGTCGGGCACAATGACCCGGGCATCTCCGAAACGGTTGAGGGGAGAATCTGTAAAGGCCATATCCGCTGTCAAAAGGTCGATCCCCGGAATATCAAAGTAGCGGTAAAAAGGCATCATCGCTCCGCCCCGGAGGAAATTGGCGTGAAAATTGCCTTCTCCCAGCAGATGACCGCTGAAAAGCAGATTATGGGCGTGGCACCACTTTTTTACCTGTTTGAAATAGCTTTCCTCCAGCATACGGACGACGGTGTTCCAGTAGCGGTATCTTGTTTCAGCACTGCCGGGGGTATTGTGAAACAGCTCAGAGGCCTTGAGTTCTTCGCCCCAGCGTTCCTGATATTTTTGTACCAATCCGTCACTCCAGGGGAGGCCTGCACTGCTGTAACTTGGTTCATCCACCCAGATAGAAAGGATCGTTTTCCCGAATTCCGGGGCGAACTCCTGCCACATATCTTCATAGGAGCTTTTTATGTAAAACTGTACCGCTTCCGGGTCGAGCATATTGACATAGAGTTCCGAGGTACGGAACTCATATTTTCCGGGGGAAGTTTCTGTAACATACCGGGCGGTGAAATGTTCCGGCAGGCCGAAAACGGCTTCAGGCATATACCCTGCCTGAAGAAAAAGTTTCATCCCCAATTCTCTGGCACACTCTACGATGAAGTGCAGCTTTTTCTTGAATCCGGGGCCGGGATAATCGGACTTCAATCCGGTGTAGGTACGGGCGATAAAAGAACCCACTCCTTTGTCGTGCATTTCAGTCAGCTGATTCCGGATCTGTTCTTCATCCAACGTGTCGTTGAGCATCCAGAAATCCACACCCCGCCAGGGAGCGGAATTTTTCAAAAAAGAATCAAAGTCCAACATAAAAACTCTCCGTCCGTTAAAATTTGTATATTCGCATATAATATAACTGCACAGGGGGGTAAATTCAATTCGGAAATTGCAATAAAAAGAAGATTTTTTTATCTGAAAAAAAGTTTAAAATTTCTTTAATTCCGCACTTGAAAAAGCTCCCCCCTGACACTATATTATCCCCCCGCCAAAAGGGACATCATATCGTTCATCATCAACTCAAAAAAAAAGGAAACGCCAGTATGAAAAAATCCGTCGTCGTCATCGCCTCAATCACTGTCATCGCTCTTACCGCAGGAATCGTTCTTTCCTCTTTTATGCTGAGCCGTTTTATGCTCCGTATTCAGCACGCTTCTGAAAAACAGATTACTGTCAAAGGGGTCGCTGAAAAGCTCGTGACTTCAGATCTGGCAGCTTTTACCTGTTCCGTTACGGCCAAGGGACAGAACCGGATCGCCGGATACAAAGCCCTTGAACGGGATAAGAAAAATCTGCTTGCCAAACTGGATTCTCTGGGATTCACCGCTCAGATGCGTGAAGATGAGAATATTTCCTGTGATGCCCATTACCGTACCGTCAAAACCAAAGATGCCAGAGGCAAAGAGACGACCAATACCATTTTCAGTCATTACGAACTTGTTTATTCTCTGCGGGTGCGTACCAATAATGTCCAGCTTGTTTCCCGGAATCTGCTCAAGATTCACGAACTGGCCGCACAGGGAATGGAGGTTTCTGTTGGAACTCCCCAGTATTTCATCAACAATCCTGAACAGTACAAACTTGAGCTGGTCAACGCCGCCAGTGCTTCTGCTGCTCAGCGTGCCAGAACTGCCGCCCAGCACAGCGGAAGCCAACTGGGGGCTCTTATGGAAGCCCGGCAGGGGGTGATCCAGATCACTGCTCCCGCCAGCACTGAGACCAGTGATTACGGCATTTACGACACCAAGAGTGTCCAAAAGGTGATCCGCCTGGTGATGACGATGAAATTTGCTTTGAAGTAAATCTTCAAAGTTTTATTCCAAAGCAGTCTTTCCTTATTGTAAAGAGAGGAAAGACTGCTTTTTTATGCAAAAAAATATTTTCCCGTCCTTTAATATGCTTGACAAGAGGAAAGGCGTGTTCTATATTATCCTCAAGACCGTAATTCTAAAAAATTATTTTAAGGAACTGTGAGATGATGAAAGATTTTCTTTTCCGGAAAATGAAGTCCGGCAACCGGATTTTAAAAAGTTGCCTGAGTGCCCTTTTGATGTTTTCAGCCTTGACCCTTTTGGGTTCTGCCCCCAGAGGTATATTGAATCTGGAAATAAAAAGCACCCGACCGGTCAGGAATTTTACCGCAGACAAAGAAGGCAAAATCACTGTCGGAGAGATCCCGGCAAAACTCAAAAAGGGAAAGAAATATACGCACCAGCTCACTTTGAGAAAAGACAACTTGAGCGGCCGGTGGCAGAAAGTTGAACTTTCCTTTGTGCCGGAGAAAAGTGAAAAAGTTTTGCTTACTCTTGGCGTTGCCTTTAACGGGAAAAGAAAATCACATCCTTTCCTTCACGCTGACAAGGCTGAACTTCAGGGAGCTGTGCTGAAAAATCCCGGATTTGAAAATCCTGATAAAAAAGGTATTCCCGCCAGCTGGCAGGGACGGCCCAAAAGTTCAGGCACTTCCGGAGCTCTGGCAGGGAAACATTACGCAAGAATCAATTTTACTGCCCCCCTTACTCAGGAAATTTCCGTCGAAAAAGGTAAAAAAGTAACCTTTTCTCTCTATGTCAGACAGGAATCCCCCCTTGCTGATACCCGGGGAGCTGACGGTATGACCAATATATATACCGACTGTGACGGAACTCAGGTGCATATCAGTTCCGGACGGCTGACTCTTGTGCCCACTTTTGAAAACTGTTCTTATTATATCAACCGGACCAAAGCCGAATGGGGCAAAAAGTACACTGCCAAAGTCTGGTACCGGGCAGTGGGAAAAAAGGAGTGGATCGTCGTCCTTGATCCTGTGGATATGGAGCGGGAAAAAGCGTGGCGGGGATCCATTATGCTGCTCAAAGAGGATACGGCTTACGAGTTCAAAGCGGTAATCAAAGGTGAAAAAACTTCTGAACTCCGCCGGGTGTTCCGTACCCGGAGTTCCCGGTTCAAGATCGGCAGAACGATCGTTCTTGACAGCAGCAATTTCAAAGGCCGTCTGCATAAAGTCGTTTCCGGTACTCCCGACGGATACACCCTTTATAAAGCCGCTCCCGGATTCGTACTCAAAGGAGAAAAAAATCTTAACGGTGCCGTTATCAATTGTTACGATGCCCGGTATGTGATCTTTGACGGTCTTACCATTGATGCCAACGGCAGCCGTCACGCCATAAAACTTTTCAACAGTCAGAATATCGTTATCCGCAATTGCGACATCAGCAACTTCGGACTTTATGACGGTGTGAGAGATATGAAACAGATGGGCCGCTGGACTTTTAAGGGGCGGGTGGTGAATCTGGACGGAGGTATCTATATTGAAGGCGGTAAAGATCAGCTGGTGGAAAGATGTTATATCCACGCCCCCCATTCCACCGCAAACGGCTGGTTTTACTCTCATCCGGCTGGACCTTCAGCCGTCTGCGTGGCTTATGTGAAAGGGGGCACTGTCATCCGTTACAACGACTTTATCGGCAGCGATAAAAGACGGTGGAACGATGCTGTTGAATCTGTCGGAAACGGCCTTATCAACGGCGGTTTCGGGCGGGATGCCGATATTTACGGAAATATCTTTGCGTACGGCAATGATGACGGTATCGAACTTGAAGGCGGAGAAATGAATGTCCGCTTCTATTACAACAAGGTGCAGGGCACTTTGAGCGGTGTGTCAACAGGGAGCTGCCGTTTGGGCCCCTCCTATCAGTTCCGCAACATTTACTGCAAACCGGGTGACGAGAATAATTACAAAGGAAGTTCTTTTAAAAACGGTCACGGCAATCAGGGCGACGGAGCTGTTTTTATCATTAACAACAGTCTCTATGTCCCAGGCGGCAACGGAGCTTTGAATGCTTCTCATACAGAAGATCCTGCTGTAAATCCGATCCTCAAGGCCTTTACCCGCAACAATCTTTTTGTTACGAACTCCTCTTTTTATATCGCTCCCCGCTGGAAAGCGTGGAATGTGGATTTGGACAACGATCTCTTTTTCGGTGCATCTGCCGAAGTTCAAAAAGCTCATATCGCTTTTGTCCGTTCTATCGGACAGGAAAAAAATGCTCTTTACGCCGATCCCCGTTATGTTGATCCGGACAACGGCGATCTGCGTTTGAAAAAGGATTCCCCCGCCCGCAACCGGGCGGCGAATGTGCCCGGGCTTCCGGTAAAGCATCTGGGAGCGTTTCAGGATGACGGGATCGATATTCCTTACCGTCCCATTCCTGTGAGTCTTGATAAAAAAGAGATCAATTTCACTCACGAAAATCAGAAAAAGATTTTCCGTTTCACTTTGAAAGCTGCCGGAAAAGATTTCGCACAGCCCTTTCAGGTCCGCTGCAACGACAGCTTTTTCAAGGTGACTCCCGCCAAAGGAATACTTAAAAGCGGACAAAGCATCACCTTCAGTGTTTCCCTCAATGCCAAAGAGATCAAAGCTGCAAAACTTCATAACGGTATGGCTCTTGTCCGGTTCGCTGACGGATATTCAAAGGCGGTGAGTGTTTACGCTGATTTCAGAAATGACAAACAGCTTATCCCTGCCAACCGGAAAAATCTTATTCCCGTCAAAGATGTTTCTTTTAATAAAGGCGTTTTCAAGGGCCGTATCACCATTCCCCAAAAGGGATGTTATTTCCTCTTTGTCGAAGGCGGAAATATTGACAATATGCGCGGCCGTGCCTTTGCCGCTTTCGGAAAACAAAAAAGCGGCAAAGAAGCCCGTCTGACGGTCCACAATCCCGGCTGGGGATTCCTCTATACCGGAAGCCGGACTGCCTGGTATTTCTTCCTTGATAAAGGAAGTTATCCCTTTACTTTCACAAGTGCAAAGCCGGTCAAAGGTACTGAACGCTTCTATCTTACCGCCAAACCTGAAGAAATATTGAGATAAGGGAATAATAATCGTGAAATTTGTAAAAAATCTTTTCCCGGTACTGTTCTTTTGGAGCTTTGCCGTATTTGCTGTTGAAGTGACCTATAAAGGACAGTCAGGCCCTGTTACTTTCGGCGTTCCTTTCAAACAGGGGGCGGTTAAGGATGCTTCAGTTCTTAATTTGAACGGAAAACCCCTTCAGGTCAAAGTCAATGCCAGCTGGAGTGACGGTTCGGTCAAATGGGCTCTTTTTGACACGGATCTGCCTGCCGGATTCAAAGGGAAATTCACTGTCGGGAAAAAACATCAGGGAAAACTGCTGTTTCAGAATGGAGTCCTTTCCAATGGGCACCTTCAAGTGACCTTTCCCAAACAGGGCCCTCTTTTCTGTTATGAGGGATACGGCGAAAAGGGCAGTGCAGAGCTTCTTGTGAAACTTCAGCACGACTCCCCCGGGGAGTGCGAGGGGGAAAACTGGCTCAAAAGTGCCGGTGCAGCCCGGAATTTTTCCAGCTTTACCAGTGCCGCTCCCCGGCAGATCTCTGTGGAAGAAAACGGCCCTCAGCGGGCGACGGTACGCATTGCGGGAGAGGCGGGGTACAAGTATATCCTGCGGCTGACACTTTACAAAAATGAAGATACCCTGAAAATCCAGACCACCTTTATCTGTTCCCGTCATCCGGATAAGAACTTTTTACGTTCTATGGTGCTCCGCATCAACCGTCCCGGCAAAACGGTGCAAAAAGAGCTTGTGACAGGAACTCCCAGAGTCCACCACCTTGTTTCGTGGCGTAAAAAAAGTTCTCCTTCCGGAAAAGGAGTTCTGCACGATGGCAAATTGACGGCTGCCGTCAAAGACTTTGCCCGCCTTTTCCCAAAAGAGCTGAGCTGTGACAAAAAGGGGATCAGCTTTCACATCTGGCCCGAAAACTCCGGCAAGGTTCTGGATCTGCGCCGCCGCAAGGGGGTTGACCGCCGTTATCTGGAATATCCCAATCCCGAGGGCGGTTTCGGAGTTGCTAAAACCCACGAACTTCATCTTTCCTGGAGCAATCCCCATATTGCCGACAGGATCAACAAGATAGAGATTCCGGCGGTTTCCCCGGAATATATGCGTTCAACTCTTGCGTGCGGAGAATATCTGCTGCCGGGAAAAGGATTCCCCAAAAGCAGCGCAATGCTGGATTTCAGTTTCAAGTATCTTCACAATTACAAAAGAGCTGGGCACTTTGACGGTATGATGGACTGGGGGGATATCCCTCTGGGGACTCACGGAATGGGTGACCATATGGGACAGAAAAATCCCGAGGGAACTCCTTTCCGGGGATACACCGGCTGGAGCAACGGCGATCTGGCCACCGGGATCGGATTTTTTGTCCATTACCTGCGTACCGGGGATCAGCGTACATTGCGGGATGGTTTGGATATGGCGTGGCATCTGGCCGATGTGGACACTGTTCACGACTGGCCTATGGATAAGGGCGGAACTTCAAAGGTCGGATTGGGCCGCCGTCACGATCAGCAGCACTGGGGAACGTTTCCTCTGAATTACGGCTATTTGAGCGATGAAGGAGTCTATGCTTATTTGCTGACAGGGGAGGGGCGTTTTCTTGAAGTCCTTGAGGAAGTTGCCTCCAATCCCGGAACTTATTTCGCCCGTTATATGGCTGTCAGGCTCTATGAGATCACAGGAAAAAAGAAATATCTTGACAAGGTTTTGAAAGCACTTCAGCAGGAACCCTCCATTCCCCGCAGTGATAACTTCAGAGGCAACTCCTATGATGCCCACGGATATCTTTATATGGAACAGATCCTTCCCGGAGTGCTCAAAAAGGCGGTCCTTGAAGGAGCCAAAAAATATGCTCCCCGATACAGGATAGCGTGGCTGCCTAAAGGATATCCCCCCTATATGCCGGCGGTGCTGGCATACAAGTATGCTCCCACAGCGGAAAATCTCCATACCCTCAAGGTTCTGCTTATGCTGATCAAGGGCTTCATTGAAAAAGATTACTCCATTGCTTCCGGAGCTTCAATGGCTGAATATGACAAAAAGTGGACCTGTACAAATCTGCCTGTTGCAAGTCTGATGTACTGGGCATCACTTCCCTATGCTTTGGAAACTTTGCGTAAAGCAGGAGTTACAGAAGAGGAGTGTTTCAAGATGAAATTCAAGTGGCAGGATATGGATTCTTTTGTCATTGATATCGACAGTTCCAAGGTCAAAAAGAGTGCATATCCTCAGTGGAAACACTACATTTATTCTCTTAAAACCCCCATTTTCCCCGGCTGGGGGGCTCATCGCTATCTGGATAAAGAGGATATGGTGCACTACAATATGGCTGTGCGGCGGTTGAAACTTTATGAAAACGGCCGCCTTGCGGGCCCGGTCGGCTATCTGCACAGACTTATCCAGAATAACGGCGTGCTCGGCTGGGTCTCTTTTGGAAATTATATTGAATTTACCACTTTTGACAACTCTCATCCGGCATCGAACGGCAGAAAATCTAAACTGGTCTACACCTCAGAAAAAGATTGGAAATGGCAGGATAAACCATCTTTCAAAGAAACTCTGACCCGGATCTATCCCTATCCTGACATCAACAAAGCCGGAAAAGAGTGGTGTGCCATACTTGATAATGAATCTCCTGAAACTGTTATGGTCCCCAATCCCCGGCCTGAAGATAAAGTCGAGGCTGCTGCCGCGTTGAAACGTCACAGATTTACCGAAAACGGCAAGGTCATTACCAATTGGAGACGCTGCCAGAATCTTATTATTTTCAGAACTCCTGATAACTCCGATCCCCGTACCAATGGCAGAGTTTATCAACTGATTTACAAAAACAAAAAGGATAAATAAAAATGGAAAATTGTTTTGCTCAACTCCGTCAGGTACGCCCCTGCGATCTTATGGCGGAAAAATGGGAAGATATTTCTCAATGGCAGCAGGCTGTTCAGACCTGTCTGAAACAGGGACTTCACTACGATCCCCCAAAATGCGATCTTGATGCAAAAGTTTTGGAAACGGTGGATTTCGGCGAATATACCCAGGAGACCATTGAATTCAATACCACTCCCTGGTTCCGGGTCAAAGGATATCTGCTGCTGCCTAAAAATGCGCCCCGTCCCCTGCCGGGCATCCTGCTTCAGCACGAATGGGGCGGCCCCCTCTATTTCGGGAAAGACCGTCTGGTACGTACCAAAACCCGGCATATCCAGCTTTTTCAGCAGGAATATTACAGCGGCGTCCCCCTGGCTGAACGCTTCTGCCTTGCCGGATACGCCGTCTTTTGCATTGATGCATTCCACTTCGGCGAAAGAGCTCCCCGGGAACGGGAGTTCGATCCGGCTGAACTGCTTGAAACTTTTAATGGAACTGCCGCGTATCACTATTTTGAAAATCAGAAGGCAGAACTTTTCCGCCACGCTCTGCTTCAGCTGGGCTGGGCCGGAACCACTTGGGCGGGAATCAATTTTGCCGATGACCGCAGTTGTATAGATTATATGCTCAGCCGCAAAGAGATCGACGGCAGCCGTCTGGGAGTCACAGGTTTGTCCGGCGGCGGCTGGCGTACCGATATGATGCTGGCTCTTGAACCCCGGCTCAAAGCAGGTGTCTCTGTGGGGTGGATGACCACCAATCAGGGCTCTTTTGAAACCAACTTCAAAGGGGCTATCGGTGTCTTTTCGCCTTTGCCGGGAGTGTGGAACAGAATGGATCTTTCTGACGCAGTGGGATCAGGATTCCCGGTCAATGCAATGTATATTGTGGGAAGCAAAGACAACCTCTTTCCTTCTGATGGCGTGGATGAGGCTTTCAGAAAGATCAAAGAGGTTTACACCCGGGCCGGAGTCCCTGACAATGTGGGGTTTGCCCGTCCTGAAACGGTCCATTGTTACAATGCGGAAGTTCAGCAGATTGCTCTTGACTGGTTCGCAGCCAAACTCTGATTAAGAAGGTAAAAATGAAAATTGCAACAACGATCGGAGAAATGTATCCACTGGGATTGAGGATCGCAGATACGATCCGCAGTTATCGGGATACAGGGTTCAAAAACCTGGATTTTTCCTTTTATTATGCTCACGCGGATAAAGATTCTCCTTATATGCAGGAAAGTGATCTTGCCTGGAAAAAAGAGATCGAAGAGGCTCTTGAAGCTGCCGATGAATGTGGATTCACCTTTGTTCAGGCTCACGCTCCCGGCTACAATCCGGGGCGTGACAGCAGCGATTACGACCGTTGTATCAGGGCGATGCAGCGTTCTGTCGAAGCTTGTGCGATGCTGGGGATCCCTGTGACAGTGATGCATACGAGTTTTTCACCTGAGTTCACATATCCTGATGACCGGGACGGATATTACAAATACAACCGGAAGTTTGTCGGAGATGTGCTGAGTGCTGCTGAAAAATTCGGCGTGACTCTTTGCATTGAAAACACATCCAACGGCAACGCCGGCAAGTGTTATTTCCCCCGGCGCGGGGCGGAGATGAATGATTTTATTGCCTATATGGATCATCCTCTGCTGGGGGCGTGCTGGGACACCGGACACGCTGTAATGGACGGGATCTTTGATCAATATGCCGAACTTAAAGAATTGGGATCTGCCTTGAAAGCAGTCCATATCCACGACAACGGCGTTCATTCGGATCAGCACTTGGCTCCTTACTGCGGAAAACTTCAACTTGATTCTGTGGTCAAAGGCTTGCTGGATATTGATTACAAAGGCAGTTTCACCTTTGAATCAGATTCTTTTTTGAACCACTGCAACGGCGAAGGCCCCTTACGGCAGCTCCCCCTGGAAATCAGACGGGACGGTCTGGCTCTGCTTTATAAAATCGGAAAATTTGCCCTCGAAACCTATAATGCTTACGAGGAATGAAAAATCAAAGACAAGTTGAAAAAAATTTGACAGAATAAAAAAAGTTGGCCGGAAAACCTTAGCCAACTTTTTTATTGCAATGATTGCGGTCAATATATTATGAAAGACCTTTTTTCAATCTTGCACTCAAACGGACAGAACAGAAATCCGGGCCGCACATAGTGCAGTATTCTGATCCGTGCTGATTGGGAGCTGAACTTTCCTGCAAGGCCTGCTGCCGCAGTTCTCTTGCCCATTCAGGATCAAGAGCCAGTTCAAACTGTTTTTCCCAGTCAAATTTGGCACGGGCATCGGAAATGGCATCGTCCCGGTCGCGGCATCCCGGCTTGTGCAAAGCCACGTCGGCAGCGTGTGCTGCGATCTTGAATGCCACAACACCCCTGCGGACATCATCGGCATTGGGCAGCCCCAGATGTTCTTTTGGGGTGACATAGCACAGCATTGCCGCACCGTAATACGCTCCCATCATACCGCCCATTCCGGCGACGAAGTGATCGTATCCCGGAGCACAGTCAATGACCACCGGTCCCAGAATGTAAAAGGGCGCATCGCCGCAAACTTTCCGTTCCCGTTCCATATTTTCCTGAATTTGATCCAGAGGAACGTGGCCGGGACCTTCCACCATTGCCTGAACCTTTGCCGCCCGGCAGCGGGATACCAGTTCACCGAGGGTATCCAGTTCGGCGAACTGTGCTTCATCGGAAGCATCTGCCAGACATCCGGGACGCAGACCGTCTCCCAGAGACAATGTGACATCATATTTTTGGCATATAGCCAATATTTCATCAAAGGCCTCATAGAAGGGATTTTCCTTTTTATTTTCCTGCATCCAGGCGGCCAGCAATGCGCCGCCGCGGCTGACGATACCCAGTTTCCGTTTCAGGGCGAGGGGAACATATTTCTGCAGTAACCCTGCGTGGATCGTCATATAATCTACCCCCTGTTCCGCCTGTTCCCGGATAACGGATAAGATCTTGTCTGCTGCAAAATCATTGTTTCCATAACGGGCAACGATCTCATAAACAGGAACAGTTCCCAGAGGGGCGGTACTTTGTTCCAATATGGCCTGCCGGATGGAGGTGATTTCACCGCCGGTACTCAAATCCATTACTGTATCTGCTCCGTAATGCAAAGCAATGGCAAGTTTGCTTTTTTCAGCACCGGGGCAGCTGGACAAGGTGGAGTTGCCCAAATTGGCGTTGATCTTGGTTTTGAGTTCCCGTCCGATACCGCAGGGGATCAAATTTTTATGATTGATATTGGCCGGAATGACCACAGTTCCGGCAGCGACCCGTTCAGCGATAAATTGCTCAGACCGTTGTTCGGCTTGGGCAACGTGTTTTATTTGCGGGGTAATGATCCCTTTTTGAGCATATTCTATTTGTGTCATAAAATACCTGTAATTGTTGATCCGTTCAAAAGTGGAAAAGCTGTATTATTCAGCAGCCTTTCATTATTTGCCGCAATTGTCTGACCTTTGCTTCAACATCGGGGGCTTGTGTTATTTCCGTGACCATTGCTATATGGTTGAATCCTTTGGAACACAAAAGCTCCAGATGATGTTCCTTGATGCCTCCCATTACAGAAAAGGGACACGTTACAAGTTTTTTTAGTTCTTCAGCTTTTTCCAATCCCAGGGCACCGCAAGCGACACTTTTGGTGCGTGTGGGAAACACAGGGCCGATGTTCAAATAGGAGCATCCTTCTGCGAGAGCTTTTTGTATTTCTTCTGCGTTGTGAGTTGAAACACCGAAAAACATTCCGGGAGCTAATTTTTTAGCTTCAGGCAGCGGAAAATCCTCCTGTCCCAGATGGACTCCGTCTGCACCGGCTGCCATTGCAATGTCGAGACGGTCATCGACGATCAGAAGCATCTGACAGCGGTCGGTGATCTTTTTGCATTTCCGGACCAGTTCAAACATTGCACAGTCGGAAATATTCTTTTCTCTGATCTGAACGACCCTGGCACCGGCCGCTGCGATCCCTGAAAGAATTTCACAAGTATCGCGTCCGTTGCAGAATTCAGAACTGATGACCGGGTAGAGATCAGAACTTTTGAATATTTCGATGCGTTCCGTCAGGGTACGCATTTTCAGCGGCCTTTTTCGATGATGAGCTTTGCCACTTTGCGTCCGGACATAAGCATACCGCCGAAAATCGGTCCCATACGATAGCCGCCCATAACGTTATTGGCACTCATACCGCAGGCATAGAGACCGGGGAAATAGCAGCGGGTGTTTTCCACGGTTGATGCTTCGCCGTTTTCCACCCACATAGGCTTTTCGCCGATGATGTCGCCAGTGGGAGTGTCCAGCTGGATCTTTGCTTTTTTGACGGCCAGATTGAGGATCTCGCTGGGATGTCCGGTACCGTCGATCACATTTTCTGCAATAACGGTCAGGGGATCGACGTGAAGTCCGAGGCGTTCAACGCAAGTCCAGTTGATGACGAGACCGTTGACTTTGCCGTTTTTGAAAACCAGGTCTTCGACACTGACAGAGTTGAAGATCTTGGCACCGGCTTTCAAGGCACCGAAAATAAGTCCGCTTGCCATTTCCACGGAATCAAGGGTATGATATCCCGGGGCATTTTCCAATTCTTTGTGGGTGATGTTGAAGTCATCAAGAATGTGGAGAGCTTCATCCTGAACGACGACTTCATTAAAGAGCATACCGCCGCCCCAGGTACCGCCTCCGGGAGCAAGTTTGCGTTCAAAGACGGCAGTTTTCAATCCTGCTTCAGCCAGATAACGGGCTGCGACGAGGGCGGAGGGGCCGCCGCCGACGAGGGCGACATCAAGTTTCAGGCCGTCAATGAGTTTTTCGCTGAATTTGCTGATGATTGCTGTTGAGATAATGTTTTCCGCTGACATACCGAAAAATCCTTTCCGGAGCACTTTATGCTCCTGTTCTGGGTATGTCGGTGCGGATTGCACACGATAACAGAAGGTGTAACAAAAATATTTTTCATTTTCTTTCCTACGCCGGCATTACCCGTTTCAGGTTCAATGGGTTTGATCTCAGCCGTTGTCCCCGTGACAACAGCACCCCAATGTTACATAGTGTTTAATATAGCATTGCAGTTGCCCATTGTCAAGTGATATTCAGAAAGAAGCTGTGTGAAATTCAAGGCACTGTTCCCGATATGGGGAGTTTTCTGTTTTCAAAAATACTTTGACTTTCACCTCCCGATACGGATTTAGGAAGCAGCTTTCAACAGGGAAATAAAAAAACGGAATTTCAGATAGACTCAAAGGTCGTGTCTGAAATTCCGTATATAGTGCAATTGGGCGGCCATTTTTGCTTGATTCGGAAAATTCTCTCAAGCTCAAACGGTTGCGAGTTAATAGAAAATGGTCATCGCTTCGCTAAATAGCGAAAATATCTCTGTTTTTGTCTTTTTACGAAGCAGAGAAAATTTTTCAGCTCAAACAAAACGACCGCCATTCCGGAATAACTGCAATATACCCCGAAAAAAGATACCAACTTGCGACTTTGGCAAATAATGCCTTGGAATAATGATTTTCACTCAAACAAATGCGGATAATCGCGTTTGACCTGTTCTTCACAGCCTGCCCCCTCAAACGCCTCACCGCAGATATACGTCACGCTGTTGGGGATGACGACACTGGTCAGACTTTTGCAGTTATGAAACGCCCCCCAACCGATTTTTGTCACGCTGTCGGGGATGACGACACTGGTCAGACCTGTGCAGCCCCTAAACGCCAAATCGCCGATTTCGGTCACGCTGTCGGGGATGACGACACTGGTCAGACTGGAGCAGCCGTCAAACGCCAACTCTTCGATTTCAGTCACGCTGTTGGGGATGACGACACTGGTCAGACTGGTGCAGCCGGAAAACGCCTCTCTGCCGATTTTTGTCACGCTGTCGGGGATGACGACACTGGTCAGACTGGAGCAGCCGTAAAACGCCTCACCGCCGATTTCGGTCACACTGTCGGGGATGACGACACTGGTCAGACTGGTACAGCCGGAAAACGCGCTGTATCCGATATGCGTCACGCTGTCGGGGATGACGACACTGGTCAGACCTGTGCAGCCCCTAAACGCCTTATCGCCGATTGCAGTCACGCTGTTGGGGATGACGACACTGGTCAGACCTGTGCAGCCCAGAAACGCCTCACCGCCGATTTCAGTCACGCTGTCGGGGATAACGACACTGGTCAGACTGGTGCAGCCGTAAAACGCGCTGTATCCGATATGCGTCACGCTGTCGGGGATGACGACACTGGTCAGACCTGTGCAGCCCCTAAACGCCAAATCGCCGATTTCGGTCACGCTGTCGGGGATGACGACACTGGTCAGACTGGAGCAGCCGTAAAACGCCTTACCGCAGATATACGTCACGCTGTTGGGGATGACGACACTGGTCAGACTGGTGCAGCCGTAAAACGCCCCCCAGCCGATTTCGGTCACGCTGTCGGGGATGACGACACTGGTCAGACCTGTGCAGTTCTTAAACGCCTCCTCTCCGATTTTGGTCACGCTGTTGGGGATGATATACGCTGTTGTACAGGGTGGAACATAAAGCAACATCTGATGGTCAACATCAATAACTCCTCCTGCTTCACAAACTTTGAATTTGCTGTTGTTGGAAGTAACTTGTTGAACACCGTTAAACGCCTCCCTGCCGATTTGGGTCACACTGTCGGGGATGACGACACTGGTCAGACTGGTGCAGTCGTAAAACGCCCCCTCTTCGATTTTTGTCACGCTGTCGGGGAGGACGACACTGGTCAGACTGGTGCAGCCCCTAAACGCCTCTCTGCTGATTTCGGTCACGCTGTCGGGGATGACGACACTGGTCAGACTGGAGCAGCCGTCAAACGCCCCCCTGCCGATTTCGGTCACGCTGTTGGGGATGACGACACTGGTCAGACTGGTGCAGCCGTCAAACGCCCTCCTGCCGATTTCGGTCACGCTGTCGGGGATGACGACACTGGTCAGACTGGTGCAGCTGGAAAACGTCCCCCAGCCGATTTCGGTCACGCTGTCGGGGATGACGACACTTGTCAGACTGGAGCAGCCGTTAAACGCCAACTCTCCGATTTTGGTCACGCTGTCGGGGATGACGACACTGGTCAGACCTGTGCAGTCCCTAAACGCCTTATCGCCGATTTGGGTCACGCTGTCGGGGATGACGACACTGGTCAGACTGGTGCAGCCGTAAAACGCCTCACCGCAGATATACGTCACGCTGTCGGGGATAACGACTTCAGCGATTTTTTTATTGGTACATTCTTTCAATGTTTTTTTGTCTTCGCTGAAAACAAGTCCTTGTTCTTCTGCTTTGCGGATCGCATCCGAACCGGGAAAATCATTATCTGACATATCTTTTCTCCATATTTTATTTATTTGTTATTCTTTGTTATACAATATCACTATTTCTGATAAATTGCAAGACAATGCTATAATTTATCCGGAACATTCCTGCGAAAATATCCTGACAAAGTTTACTGTCTATCTATAATAGAGGAGATTTTCTGTAATATCTGACAAAATCTTAAAATTACGGCAGATTTTTTTCTGAAGTTGTATGGCTTTACAAATAATTCTTTCATAAACGACCGCCGACCTTACCAAACTTGGTAAAATCAAGATAAAAAAATCCAGCCATAAAGGACTGGATTGAAGGTTATAATATAATGCGGACAGAGTTGCATTACAAATAGATAAACTCTCATTTTTCATTTTCTCATCATCCGTCGCACGAAGTGCTATGGATGACAGGTCATACGCAGCGTAAGCGGAGTGCTTCATATTTGAGCGAAAGCGAAAATGCTTCATAGCGGAATAAAATGGAGCTGTTTCATCTGAAAAGGCGGATTTGTGAAGCGCACCTCCGGTGCATGAAGCAATCCTCCGGATTATGAAGCGGCTCTGTCGAGCCATGAAGCAAAGCCTTTTCAGGCTTCATTTTTTTTGCCCGTCAGGGCAAAAAAATGGTCGGGGCGGCGGGGATCGAACCCGCGACTTTCTGCTCCCAAAGCAGACGCGCTAAGCCACTGCGCTACGCCCCGAAAATGGTGTCACTTTACTTAATATATCCTGAATGGGCTTTTTTTTCAACCGTATGGCAGAGAAAAACAATATTTTTTTCCGTATCTTCTTGACTTTTATTCTTTGCCGGGGTATATTTACCCCCATTGTGAAAAGCAGGAGGAGACAGCTTTGAAAGCATTTTCCCCCTTTGCAGAAAAATCAATATTTAATTCAGGATTTTTTTATGGCTCCCATCAAGGTTGGTATTATCGGTATGGGTATTATGGGCAATGCCCATTTCAAAATACTCAAAGCTCAAAACGAGAATTATCAGATCACCGCTGTGTGTGACATTGATCCCGCTAAACTTTCCGCCGAAGAACTGCAGTCTGTGGCACGGTTCAACGATTATCGGGAACTTATCAACTCCGGGCTTTGCGAGTTGGTGGCCGTGGCGACCCCTCACCCCTGTCACGGCGAGATCTCCATAGCGGCTTTTGAAAAAGGGCTCCACGTTATGTGCGAAAAACCCCTGACCGAAACTGCCGCAAAAACTGATGCACTGCTTGCCGCAGCCGGGAAAGCCGGAACGGTTTTTTCCACTAACTTCTCTATGCGTACCATTCCCATCAATAAGATGATTCGGAAAATGCTCAGCGAAAACGCCTTGGGCAAGATCATCCGTGTCGATTTCGTCTGTACCCGCTGGATGCGCAGTCAGCGTTACTACGATATGCAGAGCTGGCGCGGCAGCTGGGCCGGTGAAGGCGGCGGCGTCCTGATGAATCAGGCCCCCCATAACCTTGACTTGCTCCACTGGTGGTTCGGAGAAATGGCAAGTGTCCGCGGTAAACTTGCTATGCGCCTGCACGATATCGACACCGAAGATGAAGTGGAAGCAACCTTTATCAGCAAACAGGGATTTCCCATCCGCTTCTATGCCAATACGGGGGAATTGCCCGGTATCGACCGTATCGAGATCGTCGGCGAAAAAGGAACTCTTATCCGTGAAGTGGATAAACTGGTCTTTCAGAAGTTGGAAAAAACTGTTTCTGAATGGATGGCAGGGGAAGAAGCCTTCCCGGCAGCTGTTCCTGTGATCGAGGAATTGCCCATCCCTGATGACCCCCAGGGAGCCGCCGAGATTTGGAAAAATATCGCTTCCGTCATCCGGCAGGGAGGCGAACTCATCGCCCCCGGATCCGATGCCTGGGCCGCAGTGGAACTTGCCAACGGTATCACTATTTCTCATTTTACCAACCGTGAAGTCAAATTCCCCGTTGACCGCAAAGAATATGCGGAGCTGCTCGGGGATTTGATCGAAGGAAAAAAAGGATTGAAATAACTAATGAAAGAAAAACGTATTATCTTTATCGGAGCCCATCCCGATGATGCAGATATTCTCTGCAGCGGTACCGCCATTCAACTGGCCCGGGCAGGGCACAAGGTGAAATTTGTGTCTGCCACCAACGGCGACAGCGGCCACTTCAGTATGTCACGGAAAGAAACTGCAAAAGTCCGTGCCGAAGAAGCCAGACTGGCCGGTATCGCTTCAGGTATTGCCGAATATCAGGTCATCGTTGAACAGGATTGCGGTCTGGAACCCACCCTCGCCAACCGTATCAAGATTATGCGGATCATCCGCAGCTGGAATCCCGATCTGGTTATTACGCACCGGCTTTGCGATTATCATCCCGATCACCGGGCCACGGCTCAGCTGGTGATGGATTGTGCCTATACCTGTATGGTGCCCCACTTCTGTGAAGATACCCCCATTCCGGACCAGAGTCCTGTCTTTGCTCACAGTTTCGACCGTTTCACCGATCCCCGCCCTCTGCGGATAGATGCCGCCATTGAAATCGACTCCGTGATGGATCAGAAACTTGACGCTATGGCCTGTCACCGGTCACAGTTCTACGAATGGCTCCCCTGGATCGACGGCGATAAAAACTTTGATGTAAGCAAACTTTCTGAAGAAGAACGCAAACAGCATTTGATGAAGTGGAATCAAAAGTTCCGCACCGCTGCCGACAACGGCCGTGAAGTGCTGAAACGTGCCTACGGCGAAGAAAAGGGCTCAAAAATCCAATACGCAGAAGTTTTTGAACAGTCCCCCTATTCCCGTCAGCTTCCCCTTGATGAATTTCAGGCTCTGCTGATGCCCTGATGATTTTTCCGTTTCTGCGGCTCCTTTCCCGTTTTTTGCGGGAGAGGATTTTTTTGATTCCCGGACAGCAGTATCCAGGCCGGCAAGGGGTATTTATCAACAGTGCAGAGATAAAGATAGAGGATAATGGTATTTCTGAAGTTGTTTTTTTGTGGCTGAGGAAGTATATTAAGACCGGGATAAATTTCAAGCGATATTCAGGAGAGTTTTTAATATGGAAGAACGCGAAATAAAAATATTGACCGACAGACTGATCCCTGTTCCCAAAGAAATCACCTTTAATGACGGTGAAGAATACATCATCAAAGATGATTGCATTATTGAAGCGTGTGTTGCAGATGTCTACGGTGTCGAAGAAAAAATAAAAGAGTGGAGTTCCCTCTTTTGGCAGGCTTCTCCGCAGTTGAGCGTTTCCGTCTGTGCCACAGCCGGAAAGGGAAATCCTGATGCTTATACTGTGGAAGTGACTCAAGAGCGTATTTCCATAAGTGCTTCAGGCCTTAACGGCGTGATGAACGCAATGAAAACTTTACGGCAGCTGGCTGAAGTCCAGAGAGGCACCGAAAGGGTGACGGAATATTTCCTCGTTCCCTGCTCCATAAAAGATGAACCTGCTTTGGCTTTCAGAGGTATCCATCTGTGTATTTTTCCTGAGACCCCCTTGTGGGATATTGAACGGCAGATCCGTATTGCCGCTTATCACAAATTCAACTACGCTGTCATTGAGTGCTGGGGGATCTTTCCCTTTGACTCCCATCCTGAAATGTGCTGGGCGGATAAAAAACTGGACAAAGGCGAGCTGAAAGCCTTGATCCGGCTCGGTCAGGAGTTGGGGATCACTCTTATTCCTCAGTTCAATCTGCTCGGTCACGCTGCCGCCGGACGGATCATTACCGGTAAGCACGCTATCTTGAGTTACTCCCCCGAATTACAGCCCCTCTTTGAACCTGAAGGGTGGACCTGGTGTCTGACCAATCCTGAAACACGGCGTATTCTGACTGACCTTGTTATGGAGCTTTATGAATTTTTTGACTATCCGCCTTTCTTCCATATCGGCTGTGACGAAGCGGACAATATCGGCACCTGCCGGGAGTGCCGTAAAAGGGAGCTTAAAACTCTTGTCAAAGAGCATATCTGTTATTTCAGGGATCTTTTTGCCAAAGTTGGGACAAAAGTCATTATGTGGCACGATATGCTGCTGCAGCAGGGAGATGAACGTTGGAAGGGATATATCGTTTGCGGTCTGCCTGAGCATCAGTTGAGCGAACTTTACAAGGAACTTCCCAAAGATATTATTATTGCTGACTGGCAGTACGGCTATCCCAAAGAAAATCCGGAAGATCCGGAACCTGAATGGCCTACTGCAAAGTTTTTCAAGGGTGAAGAATTTTCTGTTATCGTCTGCCCCTGGCTCAATCAGAATGGCATAACAAGTCTTGGAAAACTTGCCGGGGAAGAAAAACTTTTCGGTATGCTGGAAACTACCTGGCATATTTCTCACGACCGGAATTTTATCACCATTTTCTGTACAGCCGCTTATGCCGCCTGGAATCCGGCTGTCAACCCCGGCGTGACGATGGCCTCACGGCTGAGTCTGGCTCATCACGTCCGGCAGCTGGGCTGGGATACCGGTGTCGATGAATACTGTAAAACCGGCTGGAATCAGTATCAGGTCGATCCGGGACACCACCCCCATTCGCTTCTCTGAGGAAATAGGAACAACAGAAATGAGGGGGGCTGCGGCAAAAACTCAAACAGTTTTTTGCCACAGCCCTTCAAAAATTTTGGGGGCTGCTCTTACCGGTTGGGGGCGGCACTTTGCTCTTTGAAGCGGCGGAGTTCTTTTTTGTACCGCCAGCGGAGCCGGAGCAGTTCCGGCAGATTGAAAAGAGAATTTTTTACATAGCGGTAAACCGGAAGGGGTTTTCCCAGCAGCGCAGGCTTGTAATCATAGGTCCCCGGACCCATAAAGAAGCATTTGACTTCCGGACGGGTGGTGAAAAGTTCCTGGATCAGCCAGTAGGTCAAATAAAATCCGGGGGAATATTTATCAAGAGAGGAGGCGGTTCTTGTCAGATGAGTAAAATTAAATGACGAACCGTTGATATATCCCAGATTGGCTGCAACGGGATTGCCTTGTGCATCCAGAAGCAGGAAACTGAAGTTCCGCTGCTGTTTTTCCAATTCCTGATAGATTTTCCATACGCCGTTGTTGTCCTCGCCGCCCGGGGCATATTTGGGGAACTGAGATGAGTAAAGTTTTTCAAAAAGACGGAATTTATCTTCTGAATCAATCGGCACAATGGAAATATTTTCTTTGGGCAATGCATTGCGGAGCCAGCGGAGCTTTTTGCGGGTTTTGCCTGAAAGAGCTCCGAACCAGGAATCAAGGCCGTCAAAACTTCCCATTTCAAGGACCCAGTTGGCTGTAACACACAAACGGCTGAAGTTCCCTTTCTTTTCGATCAGGGGAGCTGTGTAAGTGTCAAAGCTCTGGACGTTTTGTTTTTTTGCCAGGGGCGCATCATAAAAAAGAGTTTGGGGAGTGCCTTTTTCATCACACCAGAAATTTTCCCAGAAAACGTGGGAAAGGATCCGTTTTGCTCCCGGAGTCCCCTGCAAAAGTTCCAAACAGTGTTTGCCCAACTCTGCCCGGCCGTCAAGGTATGATTCCTGTGGTACAGTCATTATATGCCTTTCACAATATCGTTGAAACACACTTTTTCGGTGTGAAACAGATCGTGGAGTGCCGCCAGAACCGGATGACGGAACACAAAACAGTTTTTGCGAAATTTTTTCCACCGCGGTGAAACACCGACCCGGGGAAGAAGTTGGTCAAAAGATCCCTTTTTAATGCTTCCTTTGGCAACAGTGAACTGAAGCAATCCCATTTCTTTCACCGTTTCATACCCGGGGGCAGACCAGTGTCCCCAGGGCCAGAAAAACATTTCTGTTTGTACATTCAGCTTTTCCAACAGCTGCGTGCGGCAATGGGTTATGTCTTCTTTTAAGCGATTCCGGTATGCCTCAAGACTTTCGTTGTGCTGCGGCACAGCAAGAGAGCTGCAATTGCCCTCTCCTTTGATGTGAGCCGTGCCGTGGGCTTCCAGACGCCAGACTCCGGAGTCCGCCATTGCCTGCAGCTCCTGAAGTGAGGCGTAGGAACGGAAATCCCCCGCCGCTGCTGCCTTTTGAGCTTCGTCCATAGAACGGTTCAGGATCTCAGGGGATTCTGTCGTGCGTACAGGGGCATCGTAAAGATAGCCGGCAGAAACCGCGAGAATGGCCCGCAAATGCCGTTCCTTCAAGATGGGAGTCGCAAAAAGATGATTGTCGCACCAACCGTCATCAAATGAAAGAGCAGCATAAGGTTTGGAACTGTCAGCAAGTTCCCCTTTGGTGTAGGCAATGACCTCCTCAGGAGTCAGAAAGCGATAGTGCTTTGACAGATAATCCAATTGCCGGTTGAATTGAGCCGTTGATATGGCTTGGGGATGTTCATAAGGCAGAATCCTGTGATACATCAACATCATCAGCATAAAAACTCTTTTGCTCCTGTTTTACAAAGGTTCAGGCGAAAAGGTCAGACAATTTGGCAATAAGAGCTTTTTCAGCTTCTTCTGCCGTTCCTTCAAATGTGGCTCCTGCCGCAAGTTCGTGGCCGCCGCCGTTGAAAGCCCGGGCCACAGGGCCGACAGGGAAACGACTGTCTTTGCTCCGCATAGAAATCTTGATGCCTCCCGGACCGTGATAAAGCAGCACTGCGATGATGACACCGTCGATTTCACGCAAAAGGTCGATCAAACCTTCATCTTCTTTGATATTGAAATTGTGCTTTTCCGTGAGTTCATCAGGGATCACCGCATAGGCGATTTTTCCCTCAGAAGCGAACTTCAAATGGTTTTGCATAAGCTCGTTTTCAAAACGCATCTGAGTGACGGGCTTGCTGAAAAATACAGCATTGACAATGGGTTCCAATTGAGCCCCTGCTTCAAGAAGCAACGCCGCTGTCCTCAAGGTATGGGCTTTGGTGTTTGAAAAACGAAAACACCCCGTGTCGGTCATCATACCGGTCATAAAGAATTGAGCACATTTTTCAGGTATTTCTTTGCCGGCACAAGTAAGGATGTCCACCAGAAGTTCACAGCAGCTCGATGAATCAGGAGAAACCAGATTGAAAAATCCGGACTCCATAGAGTTTCCGCCGTGGTGGTCGATGTTGATGAAACGGCTTTGCCGCAAGGCGTCAATGGTAAGAAAATCAGGAACTCCCAGACGGGCCGGATTGGCACAGTCAACGGCAGCAAAGGTGTCAAAGGTGCTGAGTTCTTCCGCTGAAATCCGGGAAAAAAAGCCTGAAAAAAGTTTTGTATGCCGGTGAGGAATACTCCCCGGAATGAAAACTTCAGCTTTTATTCCGTTATGTTCCAGAAAATACTTCAATCCGAATGAAGAACCCAAAGCGTCCCCGTCAGGACGCTGATGGGTGAAGATCAGCACCTTTTTCGATGCCAGGAGCAATTCTGCTGCCTGACAGTGTATGTCGGCAGAGAAGCTCATTGCTCCTCTCCCTGATTTTCATTTTTGTTGAGCAGGGCAAACACCCGGTCGCCCCGTTCAATGGATGTGTCGATCTTAAAGGAAAGCACAGGTGTACGCTTGAAACCCAGCTCTGAAGCAAGGTCATCCTGCCACTTGACCTTACGCAGATCAAGTTCTGTCATAATTTTCTGCTTTTCAGAGGGGGTGCCTCCGAAAATGCTGATACCCACAGTGGCATTGCGCAGATCAGTACTGGTGTTTACCGTAGTAACGGAAACAAGGATATTGTTTGCCCATACCCGGCCTTCTTCTATCAACCCGGCCAACTCCCTTTTGATCAGTTCATTGACCCGGGTCATACGGTCTACGTTTCTTGGACTCATCAGAGAGATGCCTTTTTGAGTTCGATGTTATAGAATTCAATTTCGTCGCCTTCAACAAAGTCGGCAAAGTTGTCAAGGCGGATACCGCATTCCAGACCTGCTTTGACCTCTTTTACATCTTCTTTGAAGTGACGCAAACTGGTGACTTCACCATTGTAGATCAGCTCCTTGCTGCGGCGGACACGGGCTTTGGCACCCACTTTGACCAGACCGGATTCCACTTTGCAGCCGCAAATCTTGGGACCTTTGGACAGTTCAAAGATCTGCAGGATCCGGGCCTTGCCGATGACGGTTTCACGCTTTTCAGGTTCCAGTTTACCGGCAAGAGCTGCGGTGATATCTTCGAGAAGTTCGTAGATAATGGTATAAAGTCTGATTTCGACCTTGCGTTTGGCGGCAAGATCGTTGACACCGGGAGAGACCTGTACGTGGAAGCCCACCACCAGCGCATTGGTGGCAGCGGCAAGTTCAATGTCGTTATCGCAGATGGAGCCTACGCTGTTGGCGATGACTTCAACTTTGATTTTTTCAGAAGGCAGTTCCTGAAGTGACTGGGCAATGGCTTCGCCGGAACCTTTAACGTCGGATTTAATAATGACGTTCAAAGAACGGCGGCCTTCGCTGTTGAGCTTGTTAAAGAGGTCGTCAGCGGTGGAAATATTTGAAGTGGCCAACTGTTCGGCACGTTTTTCTTCTCCGCGGCGTTCTGCTTCAAGACGGGCTTCCTTTTCTGAACCCATCACCAACAGCTGGTCACCAGCTTCGGGAACTCCTGAAAGACCCACCACTTTGACCGGGAAACCGGGTTTCACCTCTTTGATACGTTTGCCCTTGTCGTCAATAAGCATACGGGCTTTGCCCCAGCAGGAACCGCACAAGATGGGATCGCCTGCTTTCAATGTTCCGTTCTGGATAAGAACGTGTGAGGTGGGACCCAATCCCTGTTCCAGCTGAGCTTCAAGGACAACACCTTCAGCGGGACCGGTGGGAACGGCCTTCAATTCAAGCATATCAGCTTCAACAAGGATACGTTCCAGCAGATCAGGAAGTCCCGCACCGGTTTTGGCAGAGACTTTGACAACACCGACTTTACCGCCCCAGTCTTCACTGGTAAGGTTGTTCTGCTGCATATGAAGCAGAACCTGATCGTAATCCGCTCCGGGCAGGTCCATCTTGTTGGCGGCAACGATGATGGGAACATCGGCGGCAAGAGCGTGATTCATTGCTTCAACGGTCTGAGGCTTGAAGCCTTCAACTGCTGAAACAGCCAGAACGACAATATCGGTAATGTTGGCACCGCGGGCACGCATACTGGTGAAAGCTGCGTGTCCGGGAGTGTCGATAAAGGTAATGTGTTTACCTTCAAATTCCACAGTGGAAGCACCGATGTGCTGGGTGATGGCACCGGCTTCACCGGCGGTGACATTGGTATGGCGGATGGCATCCTGCAAAGAGGTTTTGCCGTGGTCAACGTGTCCCATAAAAGTCACGACCGGTGGACGGGGAGCCAGCTGGGATTCATCAATTTCCCGGGTGCGGACAGCAGCAGGTTCCTGAACCGCAGCTTTGGGGGCGGAACCGATAACCAGTTCAAATCCGGCTGCCGCGCAGATTTTTTTGGCGTTGGCATCTGAAACGGTTTTGTTGATTCCGGAAAGTTCACCCAGTTTGATAAGGTCGGTGAGCACTTCGTTGGGTTTGCGTCCGATAGCGTCAGCAAGGGTTTTGACCACAATGGGAGAACTCAAGGTAATGGTGTTTCCGTCACCGGAAGCAACCTGCTCCTGAGTGCTGCCTGACTGGCTGCTTTTGTGAGAATTGTCTTTGAAAGAGCCTTCTTCGCGGCGTGAAGAACCTTTTTTAGGAGAACCGGAACGCTTGCCGCCTTTAGGCAGCAAAGCTTCTTCATCCTGCTGACCATAGAGATCATCAAAGAATGACTCAATGAGATCGGTCATATCTTCAGGAATTTTAGTTTTTTCGGCTTTATTGACTTCCACTCCCTGGCGGACCAGTTCAGCGGCAATCAGTTTTGCAGATACGCCGTATTTTGCGGCGAGATCTTTTACGGTCAATGATTTACTGCTCATTTTAGATCTCCTTATGCGTTCTTTCCGGCGTTGGCAACAGCCCGGTCGACCTCTGCTTTGTCGATACCTTCAATTTCAAGCAGGTTTTCCGGGTCTGCAGCGCGGACTCCGTCAATGGTTATAAATCCGTTATCTACAAATTTTCTGGCTGTTGCTTCAGAAATTTCCAACTGAGCGGCCAGGTCGGCAGCAGCTTCCTGAAGTTTCACTTCCATCGTGTTGGAAGTGCTGCTTTTGGCTTCTTCCTGAGTCAGAGTGACAGTCCAGCCGATAAGTTTTCCGGCAAGACGGACATTCTGGGCTTTGCGGCCCAGGGCAACTCTGGACTGGTCGCTGCTGACTGTGACCAAAAGAGAGTGTTTGGTTTCGTCAACAGTCACGCTTTTTACCTTGGCGGGCAGCAGCGCATTGGCGGCATATTTGCGGATGTCAGCATCGTAGGGGATGATGTCGATCCTTTCAGCCCCCAGTTCTTCGGTGATCCGTTTGACCCGGATTCCCCGCATACCAATACAGGCTCCCACGGGATCGATGCGGCGGTCATCACTGCCGACGGCGATCTTGGTTCTTTTGCCGGGTTCCCGGGCGATGCCCATAATCTTGACTGTACCATCGTGGATTTCGCTGACTTCCCGTTCAAAAAGTTTGACCACAAAGGCCGGCGAACTGCGGGTGACGATCAAACTGGGGCCGGGAGAGTTGACATCCACTCTGTCCAGCAGGGCGTTGATGTGATCGCCAGCAGAGTACTGATCTTCGTGGATACGGTCTTTTGAGGACATAATCCCCTCAGCTTTTCCGAAGTCAATGAGGATGTTGCCGTTTTCAAATTTTCTCACGACGCCGTTGATGATCTGGCCCACCCGGTCTTTGAATTCCTCAAGGACATTTTCTTTTTCTGCCTGGCGGAGCTGCTGGGCAATGGTATTGCGGGCGGTCTGGGCGGCAATGCGGCCGAAATTCCGGGGAGGGATCTCCCAGTCGATAAAATCCCCCAGCTGGGCATCGGGGAACTGTTCCCTTGCGGCGTCCAGGGTAATCTGGTCGGGGGTGGGGATTGAATTTACTACTTCAAGTTTTGCCCAAGCCCGGATCTGACCAGAGGCAGGATCGATTTTAACAGTCAGATTGCTAGCCGGATGGATACCTTTGTGTGCAGCGGTCAACACGGCCTTTTCAAGGGCTTTGATCAGACTTTCACGGCTGATACCGCGTTGCTGTTCAACATATTCAAGCAGGGTCAATAATTCGTTGCTCATTACACTTGCTCCTTTATTTTATCGTTCTCACTTCAATTTTTCCGGCTTCCCATCCGTCA
Source organism: Lentisphaerota bacterium (assembly GCA_015061745.1). Taxonomy (GTDB): domain Bacteria; phylum Verrucomicrobiota; class Lentisphaeria; order Victivallales; family Victivallaceae; genus UBA1784. The sequence continues at coordinate 27,114 of SUWB01000011.1, forward strand.
CTGCTGTAACAACGCAGTTCCGGCACGGAACATTTCATCTTTATACGGCACTCTATCTTAAAATTTCCCTTTCCGGAAAATCAGATTTTTCTTTTATACAAATAAAAAAGCGGGTTGTTGCCGTCCCACTTTCAAAATACGTTAAAACGCTGAGTTTTTGAAAACAGGACCGGCACGTTTCCGGTGATTCACACCGGTCCTTATTATAATATAAATCTCTTTTCCGGATTATCAAGTCAAAAATGCTCTTTTTCCGGAAAAAAGTTTACCCGCCGACGATCGGCGTTACATCAATGCAGTAAATTTGTCTGATTCCTTCAAAAAGTGCATCTATGCAGACGCTTTTTCCGGAACGGGACCAGTTGGGATGCAGATCGCACCGGGCCGGAATGGGATAGGACATATCATCGGCAAATTCCCCGATTTCATAGGGTATCTTTTTTTCCAGATCGTAGAGAAACAGTTTCCGGCAGGGGGAATCCGGTTCCGGATAACTGTCGGTCATCATCCATTTCCCGTCCGGAGAATAGGAACAATGTCCGTCACCGGGAAAAACATCTTTTGCAATGGTTTCCACCTGACGGCTCCGGTCGGTGAAAAGGTGGTACTGCCAGCCGTCCAGGTAACGGTTGGAAAAGTTGATGATTTTCCGGTTGTCCACCCAGGTGTAATGGCTGCTCATATCTTCCAGATTGAGGGGATAAAGATCACTGCCGTCGATATTGACCGTGAACATATGGGTTTTGTGCCACTTGGGAGTACCGTCCTTGTCGTAAAGCCGCCATCTGTGAAAGAAAGCCAGACGGCTGCTGTCAGGCGAAAAGAGCATATGATTGAACCACCCCGGGCCGGGTGTCATATCTGAACGGAAAAACCTTTCTGTTACCTCTTTGACCGTGACGATCAGCCGGGAAGTATTCGCTTTGAGATCCACCAGATAGATACCGTCATCGGCAGGAACAGGGTTTTCAGCACTGAAATCAAATGCTCCCGGATAACCGTACCCCGGACGTTCCCGGTCGAGACGTGAAAAGTTCAAACTGGCCGCATAACGGCCGTCCGGAGAAAGACAGTAGACCGGACGGCAGATGGTGCGGGTCTCGCCGGTTCTGATATTCAATGTACGGGACACGAAGTGATCTTCTTCCCGGTCATTGTAGATGACTGTGTCATCGCAGTCGTTGAGCCACTGGAACATACACCCCTGCTGCCAGCACCAGCTGTCTGTTTCGGCAAGTTTGATGAATTTGTTATTGGCCTGCAAATCGATCATTCCGAGGACAAGTTTTTCGCCGGGTTCGGGCTGGCGGCCCTCAAATTCAGCATATTGGCAGAGCAGATATCTTTCACTTTTATCCCAGGGAAACTTGTCAAAGTAACCGAAAAAACAGTGTTTGTCAGGGGGAGAAACCTTGACAAAAGGAAGATGTTTTTTAATGATTTCAGGCATAATTACTTTCCTTTTTATTCAGGCGTATTTCCGGCAGGGATCACCTGCAGAGCATCGGCGGAAAAAGAAATTTTTTGCCCATTGTCCAAGAGAACAGTTCCGGGCTGCGAAGTGGTGTTGGCAATGACGAGCATTCCCTGCTTTCCGGGCAAGTCGTACCAGGCACCTGAAACACCGTCAGGAATTTCTGCAATATGGTCGGTGTGGCGGTAAAGGGCTTCCCGGAAAAGAGAAGCATACTCTTTGCGGAGTTTCTGTCCCAGTTTGAAATGTTCTTCAAAGCCGGGTGTCCGGGCGGCGTGGCCGTAACACCAGAGAGCGGTCCCCGTCAAAAAGAGACGGTCGTGATTTTTTCTGAGGTGACGGCCTTCCACTTCAGGATCGGTACAGGGCCAGGGCTTCTGGATAAGCAGATCCATACGGCCGGCTTCGGGGAAGGTGTAACAGAAAAGTTCCGGAAAAGTAAGTGCCTGATTGTTCCAGACAGTTTCCAAATCCTGATAATCCACACTGGCATTGAGAGAATCCAGCGGGTGTTCGGTAATGAAAAGTTTATCGGGGCCCGCTGTTTTACGGATCTTGCGGAAGGCTTCAAAGATTCCGGCAGCCACACTGCGGCTGTGATCGTGATTCTCAGCGTAACACCGGGGCGGGATCACGTTGAACTGGTCAAGGTAGACGCCGTCTGCGTCAAGGACTTCACACACATAGCGGACATTTTCATTCACAATGGCACGCCACTGTGAAGAACCTGTACACATACCGGTCAGAACTTTGCTGCCCCAACGTACATCTCTGGTTGAACCGTCGGCAAAACGCATTGCACAGGCTTTCCCCACCGTATCAAAGTCCTCCCGGGAACGGTCGTAGCTGAAGCCGTTGATGTAAAAGAGCACCTTGACACCTTTGTTATGGATCTCTTTGACGGCAGCGATGAGTTCTGTTTCGCTTCCTAAAAGAGGATCCGGGCGGAAACCGGGATAGTTGTTGTCAAATCCGCCTGCGTTCCAGCCGCCGAAAACAATGGCATCAAAACCATCGGCAATCGCCTGATCTGCCAGACGGGGCAGATCGGAATAACGGTTGTGGATCGTTCCGTCCTGCCAGCGTAAATCGTAATGGGCGTGGACTCCGGCAGTCAGGGGAACGGGAGTGCGGATCCCCAGAGCCAGTGAATCATAAAAACTTTTGTAGAATCGGGCATCCTGATGCCAGGAGTTTGTGTGTTTCCCCAAGACAAAAGGACACTCCCAAAAGGAAATATCCCGGTTGAATTCTTTACGCAGCTCAATATCAATACCGGGAACCTTTTTTCGGGCGTGAACTTTGACAAAGGTGTTTTCAAATCCTTTGTCGAGCATAAACGCACTTAAACTGCCTTGAGAAGAAATATAGCTGAAAAAGGGCATCGCTGTCCGGATTTCCACGCTGTTTTCTTCGGCCCCGGCTTTATCCGGCGTCAGAAGGCCTGATTCTCTGAGCCACAATCGGCGGTCACGCCAGAGCCCCTCGGTTACAACAAGATTTTCAAAAAGAAGTTTTCCCGGAGCCGGCCAGCGGGCTCCTCCTTTGTCGGGAAGATAAAGCACATCGTCTGCTCCCGGCAGTATGATGTGCGAAAAACGCCAGTGGATTTTCTGCAAATGGCAACCGGTGTTTCTACTGTTAAAGGTAAAGAGATATTCTTTGTAATCTTTGTCCTGATTTTCTGTGGGGACAAAGGTACACGCTATCCCCGCAGAAGCAGCTTCCTGCAAGGGCAGTTCTCTGACAGTCCCCTTTTTTTCAACCGTTATAAAAAGGGCCGTTTCAAACAATATGTCAACTTTATTCATAACAACTGTCCCCGGATCACGGGAAGATCACAAATAAATATATTCTTTCCGTTTATCTTCCGGATTCCTTTTGAACTTCACGTTTTCAATCTTGAAGTTCTTGACGTGACGCACAAAGAGCAAAGCTGGGAAAGGTTCCCGGCCGAAAGAGGCTGAATTGGGGAAGGGATGACCTTCCTCAGGAACTTCGCGGTTTTGCAAATGAGCTTCAGGAGCATCCGGAAATTCAAAAGTGCAGTTCCTCAAAGTAATGTTTTCCATATCAAAGTTTTCCATACCGCAGATATAGCATCCTTGAATACCCGCGTTGTGAAATTGGATATTTTCAAGCAGTACATTGCGGAAGTAACTTGGTTCACCGCCGCCGCCGGGTTCGCCCAGACGGCCCCGTTTGCGGTTGCCCCAACGCATATAGAGGGGGGTGCGGGCTCCGTAGACTTTGACGTCGCGGATCGTGACATTATCAACGAAAGCTCCGTCCACAGCTCCGATACCCAATGCGGAACCTGAACGGAAGTCTTCGCCGGGCAGGGTGCTCAGATTTTCAGAAGGAACGATAAGCAGTCTTTCAGCCAGAATTTTTGTATAGCCGCAATTGCTTTCGGTGCCCAGTTTGAAAGCTGCACAATGTGAACTTAAAATACAGTCGTGCACATACACATTGGAACAGGGGGTGTCGGTCCCTGTTTTCAAACAGATACCGTCATCTCCGGAGTCCACCCGGCAGTCCCAGATTTCCACATCGTCACAGGAGTCGATGTCAATGCCGTCATTATTTTCACAGCCGTGGGAACGGACTGTCAGATCGTGGATCTTAATGTGGCGGCATTTGATGTAATGCTGCATCCAGAAAACGGAATTCTGCATTATGAGTCCGGAAACAGAGATATTTTCGCAGTTGCCGAACCAGATGACCCGGGGAGCACTGCGGTGGATCTCGTGAGGGGGGTAGATGCTGCTCCGGCCGTCGATCATACCTTCACCTTGAATGGTGATGTTCTTTTCATCAAGGGCAAAGAGCAATGCCCGGATGCCGTTGCGTCCTTCGTAAAACGCAATGGGGGCAGGATCGTAAAGGTGGTAATCCTTTTCGTCAATTGAGCCGTAAAGGATCGCATTGAGTTCAAGCTCAATGGTGAGATTGCTGCAAAGGACGAGGGAGCCTGAAACGTAGCTTCCGGCAGGGAAAACGATTTTCCCGCCGCCCTCGGCTTTGCAGCGGTCGATCAACTGCTGTAAAAGAGCTGTCTGAGGGACAGCAATTCCGGGCAGGATACCGAAATCGGTGACTTTATAAGTATTCATAGTTTGTTATTTTACTGTGATGCTGATTTTTTTCTTCATACCGGTGTTGACGTGGGTCACACAAATCTGCCATTTGCCTTTGGCTGCGTTGTAGGGCAGCTGGAAGGTGTAAGTACCGTTACTTCCGGCAGTGCGGAAGTTTTTACGGTAGATACGCAGATCTTTGCCGGCAGGATCAAAGACGGACACATTGAAGACCTGAGCTCCTGTTGCTCCGGTTGCTGCAAAAGCAAGAGAGACACTGCTGCCGGCATTGACGGCTGCGGGAGCCTTGACGGTCACGCCCTTGACCTGGGTTTTCTGAATGGAATAGAAATTGGCAATGGCGGGAACGATATAGGTTTTGAATTTGTCCGTATAGCCGAAATATTTACCTGTACGGTAGTCGTAAACGTGACCTTTTACAGGCAGCTTGACGGTGACATTGATTCCTTTTTTGTGGTTGATCCGGTCAGGCGGAGGGGGCAGCACACTCTTGGTACGGGGGGGCGTGGGAGCCTTGTAAATGGCAGCGACATAAGTGCCGCCGTCTTCACGCATCAAAGCCATACAGGGCAGATCTTTGCCTTTGGGATCAAGAACTTCCATACAGGGTGTGACACCGGATTTATCCAACTGCTTTTTGACCAGAACACGCATAGCCTGCTGGAGCTTGGCATCACCTGAGGTGTCGGTGGAAACTTCACCTCCGGTACCGCCCAGTTGAATGAAGTGATAATCACTCAGAGAGATGTTGAAATTCACGGCACGGCCTTTGCCGTATTTCTTCTCCTGCATAAGGGGAAGCCCTTTTTCTGCGACTTTGAAACGTCCGCCTAACTGGGGCAGCTGTGCATAGGCGATGTCAATGGGACCGTTGTAGGGGGCAAAGAGCTTGTTCAAGAGAGGTGAATTGCGGCGTTTGCCGTGGCCGTCAAAGCGTCCGGGAGAGTAGTCGGCGATGACAGTACCACCGGCTTTGACGAATTTTTCAATGTTGGCAGCTTCTTTGTCAGAAATGGAAACTGCTGCAGGCAGGATCAGCACCTTGTACTGAGAGGGGATACCCTCCTGAGCGACCTTTTCATAGCTCAGGTAACGGCAGTCATATTTCATATCATCCAGAAGTTTGAGCCAGGAGGTCTGGGTGTTCTGCCATTCACTGTCGCCAAAGGTGCCTTTGGCGGCGAAAAGAGAACTGTGAGAGTAGAGCAGAGCGATCTGAGGACGGGCCTCTGAGGTAAGCCAGAGTTTTGTGATACCGCGGCGCAGTTCGTCCAGAATTGCTTTAACAAAACGCACATTGACAGTGGGAGTTCCGTCACCGTTGGTCATCGTGGGAGGCCAGATAGCGACCATATTGCCGCCCCGGAGCAGGCCTTCCCAAATGGGAGCTGTGCAATATGTTTCCTGGTCTGTGTCAGCATAACAATAGGTCTGCCAGCGTCCGGCGAGGATATCTTTGCCGCCGATGTCGTGGATCAGTTTGATCTGGATGCCGCTGTAATAGCTCATTACCTGACAATGTTTCATATACTGAGCCCAGTCATAGCCGTATCCGGGCTTCTGAGTACCGCTTGCACCCATACGGGCATAGGGATTATATCTTTTCAAGTCAGGCAGGTGGCTGCGGAACTGTCCCCAGGCAAATGTGGCGGCCATAAACATCTTGTGGTCCAGCCAGGGAGAAAGATTATCTCTGGATTTGAGTTCATTGAGCTGCTGGGGGATCACTTTGTCAAAGGAGGCAAAGTTGGTGTTCCACTCTTTGTTGAGAGCGGCAATGGTCTTGTATTCAGCCTTGAGAAGTTCACGGAATTTTTTCAGGCAGTGGGGTGAGTAGCAAACCGTGCTGCCCAGGAACTGTTCATCACCGCTCCAGAAGTCACGGATGTCGTAGTAACCCAGCAGATTTCTGCCCTTGTAGTTTTTGTCAAGGAGTGCAGTATTCTTTGCAAGATAGGCCGGATCGTGGAAACAGGGGTTGCGCACAGTATTGGCGGTCGCTCTGTCGCCGCGGTATTCGGCGCTGTTGCGGAAACTGGCAAGCCCCATAGGAGAAGCCGCCAGATTTTCCAGACGGGCGGACCGGTAGATGTCCTGGACGTTGGGGCTGTAAGGTGAGTTGGAGGTGACACCGTCAAGTTCAAGGTGTCGTGCCAGATAACGCTGGAATCCCCAGGTCGTTCCGAAAAATTCTGTGAAGTCGGTGGGACCGTCGGGGGAGGAAAACTCTTTGATACCTTCTGCAAGAGTTTTTCCATTGTGTTTCACGTGGAAAATCAAATTGTTGAGCACTGTCCGGGGAGAAGGAAGTGTCAGAGTCAATGTCTGTTCTGTCTTGGCAGGGAAACTCTTGCGGGCGATGATACGGCCGTAGGTGTCTTCAACTTCGGCTTCGATGACAGCATTGGCGGGCAATGCTGAGAGTTTAAGATTGAAAACGAGGTTTTTGTTCCGGGCAAAAATTCCGTCGCTGTTCTGCAGTGTGAGGACAGGATTGATCCGGGAAGTCCGGTCAATACGGAACGCACCGGCATCAGTGACATTGCCTTTGGCATCGAGCAAACGTACATCAGCGACAAAAGTTCCTTCAGGCAAGTCTGTTTGGGGCAGGGCGATCTTGTTGACACCGGATTTGAGGGCAGCTTTGAAGCTGATACTCTTTTTTACTTCCTTGAACATATTGTTGTAGACAACTTCAACTGTAACAGGGAGTGCTTTGGCAGCTTTGACTGTCAACTCTTTTTCATTGGCGGAAACGAGCGTCGCAGCAACTTTGAGACCGGAAAGGTAACGCAGAATTTGAAGTTTGGTCAGATTCTGATATTCCCACCAGGGGAAGTCGCGGCTGATGTAGGTGATGCGGTGACGGGCGGCGGTCGCTGTCTGTTTTTCGGGGATCAGGGGGTTGGCAGAGGGGGCAGTATTGCAGACAACCACATAGGATTTGCCTTTTTTATGCCAGACAAAAGCCCGGTTCCTGGAGACTTTTTTCATTTGGGGCATTACGAATGAAACAGGTGCCTTGACCGCTTTGCCCTGAAGTTTGGGGAAGAACGTTCCGCTCAGGATTACAAAGTGAGTGCCCTGTTTCTGCCAGTTGGCAAAAATATTTTCAAGTTCTTTTGAGAATTGAGTGTGCTTCATCTGGGTGATAAGCACCACTTTGGGGGCTTTCTTAATGGCTTTGAGGGATTCAGAGGTGTAGAGAGAAAGATCTTTGCCGAAAGTGGCCACATAAACACCGTAAACGCCGGTACTGGAAATAAATTTACGCAGAATGGGGATCACTTTGCAATTCATAGGCATACGCTGAGCCAGTTCCACCACGATGCGTTTATCCCGGAGCAATCTGCCTCTTTCGTGTTCAAAAGGCAGATAGAGGACATCCAGAACCTTTTCTGCGGGATAGAACCATTTTTTGTGGGGGTTGGCCACATCAAGAGAGAGAGCTTCAAGATGCTTCAGCGGTACGCCCCACTGTTCTTTGAGTTCCCGTTTACCCATTTCGAGGTGAGAAAGTTTTACGCAGGAAAGAGGTTCAGCTTTGATGCTCACGTTGTCCAGCAGCACCCGGGCGGGATTTTTAGATGAACGGCTGACGGAAAGAGCCATCATCGCAGTCCCTTCAGGGGCAAAAATTTTGGCTTCAAGTTTTTTCCAGTCAAAGCTGTTTTTATTGCCTGAGAGGAGTTTTGAAATTTTCATCAGACGCTTGCCGTTGGCATCGTAGAAAAAGAACCAGCAGCGGCTCATACTGTTGCCGCCCAGATTTTTGTACATAAGTGAGAGCTTGTAGCTCCGGCCCGCTTCAGGGATCATCGGGAAGACCATTTCTCCGCCCTTAAGACAGGCACTGTTGTTGACACCCTGATTTTTCACATAGTCGGCGAAGTAATTTTTATTCGCAACGAAGGGGTGGTGTGCAGGGATCGCCGGATTGGCGGGATCGGGGGTTTCAAAGTTGCCGTTGGGGATCAGTTCGCCGCCGGCGGGGGCTTTTTCTTTCAGTTTCAGACCGTCGGTACGGTTGTAGTAGATACGGCAACTGTAATTGTCGGCACTGTAAGATTTGCGTAAACCGAAGTTTTCGGAGAAAACGCCATTTATCAATGTACTGCGCCAAACGCTGCCGGTGGGGTTAAAGCCCGGTATCTTGAGGAGCAGTTCACGACCGTTGATCACATAACCCACAGGACGGTCAAAAGAGGGAGCTCCGTTTTCCAGCTTGAAAACAGCGATCTTGTCAAGAGGAATATTGGCGGGGAGAAGGACTGAACGCCAAGAGTCTTTGAATTGGGCTTTCAGGTTGATGTCAAAGAAATCGGACTCCGCTGAAGTTTCTTTTCTGACAGTGCGGATCTTGTAGGAGCGGTCTTCCTGCAGATTCAGCTGGTCCACCATAGCAGGGATTTTTCCTTTGATGGGGAGGGCTTTGAATTTCTTTTGTGTAATAAGAGAATTCAGATTTTTTGTGAAGTAAAATTTAATGGAAAAGACCCGTTTCCCACCGGCGGGGATCACAAATTCGTCGGAAAAGTATTCAGTTGTGGCGGAACGGCCTTTAATAAACCAGTTCATCAGTCCGGCGGTGCTGTCAGCCGGGAACTCAATAAGGAGACCTGAGTTGTCGTCAGCACCGATGGCAAGGAAGGTCTGGGGAGGCAGTTTTGAGAAAAAGAAAGAATTTTGCTGTTTCAGCTTTTTGATTCCACCGGCCCCCGGGAGCCAGTAGAAGTTTTCCCGGTCGGTACGGTGGAAGAAATAACGGGTACTGAAGTTGACCTGTTCAGCTTTTTTGGAGGTGTTGATAAGTTCATAAACCACTTCAAGCTGATTTCCCGGACGCAGTTTGAAAGTTTTGCGCAGCCGGAGCCAGTTGTAAGCTGTGCCTTTAACGGTAAAGGTGATGTCAGCAGAACCGGAAGTTTTATAATTTTTCCAGCTTTCAATGGTGTAGTTCAATGAGGCAAAGTTTTCGTGGAACTGAACTTTGGGCTCTATCGTTTTGCCGATACGGCTGTCGCAAAATGAATTGCCCTGGGTTTTGGGACCGGCTGCATTCCAATCCACTTTGTTGTGGATCAATTTTTTGACAGTAGCACCTTTGGTGTCAAAGGTAATGTCAAAATTTGAGTTTTTGAACTGAAACTCCCCTGCTGTCAGATATATTCCTGACAACAGCAACGCCAAAATCAACTTTTTCATAATTTAATCCTGTTTGCTTGTTTGTTATTTTGGATTGATTTGAAAAAAATACATTTATTTACTATATCCTCAATATAAGAAAAAAACAAGCAATTATTTAAAAAAAGTACGGAAACACTTTTCGCTCAGGAATAAATAGATGATGAGCTGTCCTCAAGTGCCAACAATGCTGCAATAAAAAACCGCAGTCCCATTATGGAGATCTGCGGCAGAGAAAAGGTGTGTTTCAGCTGTTGACAGCTTCCTGACGGATAATGGGATAGATCCAGCGTAAAGATTCAGTTTTTCTGTTTTTTTTGTCTGTTGTGCTGCAGAAAGGGGCAATGTGCCGTTCTCTGCTGTCAGAGTTGAAAGTTCCCATAGCAAATGTTCCGTCGTCCCAGGCGGCAATGGCGGGCTCGCCGGGAACAGGATAGGAGTCGCCGCTGACGATGAGCAGTGAGGAGCCTTTGCCGCCTGTTACTTCATCGTCAACTTCCAGAGCGACACTGCCGTTACGGCAGGAGCAGGCGTAGCGGTCAAGAGTGTGGCGGCGCAGAAAATCCGCCAGAGATTCCAGTGCAGGAATGAAATTTTTAAGTATGCTGATATGACCGACAGGGATCTTGCGGCTGCAATTTTTGCGTTCAACCTTTACCGTACAGTTGATATGTTCGGCATTGATGACCCGTTCCCCGTGGCAGAATTGCATCCGGGCGTTGAAGATCTCTGAAAAAAATTCATCACAGGCCGCCTGATTGAATTCCAGATAGGTGGGGATCGCGTGAAGCTGCAGGGGGTTCAGCCGGAATTGGCCGTTTTTGATCTGAGTGATCGCCGCCGGGGAAATATGGAGCAGTCTTGCCAGATCGCTCTGATTTTTTTCTCTCAGCAGCAGATGTCTTGAAATGACTGCCCAACCGTTGATGTGTCCATTCATAAACAATTTCTCCTCTGTTTTTGGACTTTGAGACGGAATGTTTTGGGTACTGAAAATTTCCGCTCTGACTTCAAGATACAGTATTCTGTAAATATTTCAAGTCCTCAAGTGAGAAGATTCTGAAATCTCTTTTGAGCAGATGCTTCAAGTTCAGGAAATAAAAATGCTCCGGGCAAAAAGGAGTGCCCGGAGCACAAGATAACGGAGACTCTTATTTGATGAGCTTTGATACCGCTTTGAACGCCGGGTGCTGGCTGTTTTTCAGCAGCAGAAAAAGGATCGATTCTGTACTCAATACCCAGGCTCCGGCCTGACGGGCGGATTCCAGAGCAAGGATTTTTTCGGTCTCTTTGCGTGAACTGACGGCATCGGCAGCGATTATGACATTGTAGCCTGCTTCAAGGGCATTGAAAACACTGTGCAGCACGCAAACGTGGGTTTCCACGCCGCAGAAAATCAAGGTGTTGGGATGAAGTTGGCTGAGGGCGTTTTTGAAGTTTTCTTCGCCGAAAACGGAAAAAGAGGTTTTGGCAACGACTGTGTTTTTTTCCGGGGTAAAAAGTTCAGCGATTTCAGGCACCGTGTTGCCCAGACCTTTGGGGTACTGTTCTGTTGCAATGACCGGAACGCCGATTTCAGCCGCACCGGCCAGAAGAACTTTGGCTCTGGCTGTGACTTCATCGGTATTGTAAACAGAGGGCATCAGCCGTTCCTGCAAGTCTACGGCAATGATAACGGGAGCAGCGGCATTGGGGAGATTCATTTTTTCAGTATATCCTTTAATTGAAAGTTGTCATTATTCTTTGCACAAGCCCAAATGGCAAGCTGTCCAGTACCAGAAAAGCGGTGTATATTCTTCCGGACCGCCGCCGTGGCCGTGGCAGGTTTTATTGAAGATCATCTTATTGCCCTGAAGTTCGTTGTAGACAGCATAAACCCCTGAGGGCTGGCAGCAGGTATCAATAAATCCGCAACTCATATAAACAGGCACTTTGATCATAGGAGCAAAGTTTGCCGGATCGAAGTAACGCATAACCTGATAGTATTGACGGAAATAGGAACTGGTTGAGGTACAGGGGTGGTGTCCGGCGAGGAATCCGCCGCAGTCGCAAAAAGCGGGAACACCGCAGCTGGCAGCGTTGATCTGGGGACACAGAGCCGTAAGGAAAATACCGAAGCCGCCGCCCTGACTTGCGCCCAGATAGGAAATGCGTTTTTTGTCAACGCCTTCCATTTCTGTCACCAGATTGATCATTCTGACAGAACCGAGGATACTCCGGTAGAAATAGGTGTGTTCAGGCCCCTTGTCCAAACCGATGCTCCAGTAGGATTCCGTGTTGGAAGAAGCCAGATATTCCTTGTGGGCTTTTTCGTGTTCTTCTTTGGTCACAGGGGGACGGTAGGGGTGGGTAAAAATAGCAAGCTGGGCGACTCTTTCGGGAAGCCACTTGTCTGCATTTTGGCAGTGGAGCGGGAAATGTTCCTGCCGCATTCCCATTCCTGCACCTTCGTAATAGACCAAGAGGGGCATAGCCTTTTTGTCCCGGGGCAGGCGCAGATAGGCATAGCACTTGAAATTGTCAACGGTGCTGCATTCAAGGAGAGAAACCGTAAAGGTTTCGTCGGAAAGGTCGGGCAGTTCTTCGATTTTCAAATCAGCGGGGATTTTTTCCTGTTTGGCAAGAGCGTTGTTCCAGAACTCCCGGAAATCTTCCGGTTCCGGCAATACGGGACGGATAGCTCCGGGGTCAAAAGCGACACCCGCAAGGCCGACTTCCATATCAGGACCGCTGACAGTACAGCGCAGCACGCCGGGGAAGGGCAGTGTCTGCTTCAAGGTGCAGGGCGTGACAACTTTGAAACGCCCGAGTTCTGCTTCGCCGTCAGCGGTAAAGACCGCCTCAACTTCCACGCCGGGAACGGTGGTCGTGATGGTGAATTTTGCTTTTTCTCCCAAACGGTAAATATGGGAGGGACGGTCACAGACGACTTCAATGGTCATCTTTTTTTCTTCTTCCATAAAACAGACTCCTTAAATTTTTACAGGGCAAGGGTCAGTGCCATAACCAGCATACCGGTAATGACGCCGCCGATGGCCCAGTGATGTTCGCCGTATTTTTCTGCCAGAGGCAGTAATTCGTCAAAGGCAAGAAAGACCATAATTCCGGAAACGGCTGCAAAAATAAGGGGAAGCAGTACCGGGGAAAGGAAAAACTGCATCAGCCCCAAAGCGGCGAGAGCCCCCAGAGGTTCAGCCAGACCGCTCAAAAAAGAGTAGGCAAAAGCTTTTGAGCGGCTGCCGGTGGCGTTGTAAATAGGAACTGACACCGTAATGCCTTCAGGAATATTGTGGATGGCGATGGCTGCGGCAATGGAAAGGCCCGCTGCGGTGGAACCTTGAGCGGAAATAAAGGCCGCCATACCCTCAGGAAAGTTATGGATCGTTACCGCAATGGCAAAAAGGACACCGCCTCTGAGCAGCTGTTTTTTGGAAGGGTGTGCTCCTTTGATTTCATCATCCACATCTTGAACTTCGTGAGGGTTTTCCGCTTCGGGGATCAGGCGGTCGATCAGCATTGCAATGAGCATTCCTCCGAAAAATGCGGCTGTTCCCCCCAGACTTCCCATACGGGAGCCCCACAGCTTTCCCAGTTCGGTGTGAGCTTCGCCCAGCATTTCAAAGAGGGAAATATAGACCATAACGCCTGCTGAAAGTCCCAAGGCGCAGGAAAGAAATTTTTTATTGGCTTTTTTGGCAAATAAGGCAATCAGGCTTCCTGCTCCTGTTGCCAATCCGGCAATGGTGGCGAGAGCCAACCCCCACCATATTCTGTCAAGCTCCATAACGGGAACTCCTTTTTTTTGTTGCATTGATGCGGGATATACGCCTTGAAAGGGCGTTTCCCCTGAATCGTTTCAGCTAAATATACACTGTAAAAATAAAATTTTCAAACAAATTGCTCTTTTTTACTTGAAAAATTGAAACAGGGGGACTATATTATGGATAATCAATTGGCTGCACCCGTAGCTCAGCTGGATAGAGCGTCTGCCTCCGGAGTAGAAGGTCGTGAGTTCGAATCTCGTCGGGTGTACCATTTTTTTTGCCTTTTTCAGGGGATTTGAGCTCAAAACTCAAGTTCTCTTTTTTTTGCCATTCCTTCGGATTCTATCAAATTCCTGCCTTCTCAGACAGAAAATGCCACATTTCTGCCACACAAATTCCGGTCTGCCTGCCACACCCAAAAAAATGAAAAAATTTTTAATCACATATTCAGATTCATTCGATTGGCAAGAAGCTGAATATTCCGATTCTTTCGGATTCCAACGGTAAATATCCCTCATAAAACATCGATTTTTGCCTTGGTTTGCGAACTTTCACCGTTGGAGTTATATTATCCATAGTTTAACCCCTAACCAACCCTGACACATCCAGGCTCTCCCACGAACCTGACCGACCTGTAAAGCTCCACCGGGCTCGTCTGATAAACCGCCTTGCCCAAAGTGCGCAGGGCATCATTCAACATTTGTTTTTCAATTCTCATTTTTACCTCCTTGCAGTTTAGAATTAAAAACACAAAGCCCCGCCGATCCCAAAGGAGCGGCAGGGCCATATTTGATCGTGAGCTTATCTCTCGGAGGTAATATATAGGTCAAAATTTTTGAAGAGCAACCGGAAAATAAATTTATTTTTCCAGTTCATTGAAGATATGTTTATGCAAGGTCTGTTTGACCGCAGATTTGAAAAGTATACCTTGCATTACAAAGTCATACAAAACAACTGAAAATTCGCAAAAAGCATTTGGAAATATCTGTTTTGTGTGCTATGTTATTACTGAACAATAATTATTGCTTCTTGGGAGTTTGCGGATATGGAAGACTGTTGGTTGTCATTAAAAGAAATTACTGAATATCTGGGAGTGCGCCGGGAGACCGTTTATCGCTGGCTTGAACAGCGTGAAATGCCCGGACATCGGCTGGGGAAATTGTGGAAGTTCAAGAAAGATGAGGTTGATTCCTGGGTCAAGTCCGGCAAGGCCGCAGATGTGGAGGTTGTAAAATGACGATCAATATCAGAAAACTGGAAAATGACCTTTGGGAATCCGCAGATTTGCTCCGGGCAGAATCGAAACTTACCTCCAACCAGTACTGTATGCCTGTTCTGGGCTTGCTCTTTTTGCGCTACGCCTACAGCCGTTTCAAACTGGTTGAAAGAGAAATTCTTGCTCATCGTCCTGTTCGCAATGGCAGAGTATTGCCTGTGGAGGCTAGTGATTTCAAAGAAAAGAGCGCATTGTTTCTGTCGGAAGAAGCCCAATACCCCTATCTGGTGAATCTGCCAGAGAATATCGCTGAGGCCGGGCTGATCAATCAGGATGGACTGCCTATTAACAGCCTTGGTGAGGCGGTCAATAATGCCATGGAGCTGATCGAGCAGCAGAGTGAACAGCTTCAAGGTGTTTTGCCCAAAGAGTACACGATGTTTTCAGATGCTCTGCTTGCGGAACTGCTGCGGATTTTCAACAACAATCTGCTTGATGAGATCGGCGGAGATGTCTTCGGCCGGATCTATGAATACTTTCTCAATAAGTTTGCCAAGAACATCGCGTCTGATGACGGCGTGTTTTTTACGCCCAAGTCACTGGTTAAAATGATCGTGAATGTGCTGGAACCCAAATCCGGCATTCTGCTTGACCCTGCCTGCGGGTCGGGTGGAATGTTTGTGCAAACTGGAGATTTTGTCAATCACTCCGGAATGGTCGCCAACAACACCATGACCTTTTACGGTCAGGAAAAGGTGGAATACAATGCCCAGTTGTGTTTGATGAATATGGCCGTTCACGGACTTAACGGCAGGATCCTTTCCGGAGACGGAGCCAATACCTTTTATCACGACGCTCACAATCTGGTTGGGGAATGCAACTACGTAATGGCCAATCCGCCCTTCAATGTAGATAAGGTCAAAGCGGAATCCACCGAAGCTGCCGGACGGCTGCCCTTCGGAATGCCCGGTGTGAATAAAGCCAAAGAGGTAGGCAACGGCAACTATCTTTGGATTTCCTACTTCTACGCTTATCTGAATGAGCAGGGACGAGCCGGATTTGTTATGGCTTCAAGTGCCACGGACAGTCAGGGCAAAGATAAAGAGATCCGGGAACAGCTGGTTAAGACCGGTCATGTTGATGTAATGGTCAGCGTGGGAAACAACTTCTTTTATACCAAGAGTCTCCCCTGTTCGCTCTGGTTCTTTGACAAGGGAAAGTCTGAAACGCTGAAAGAAAAAATCCTTTTCATTGATGCCCGAAGCTATTACACCGAAGTTGACCGTACTTTGAATGAGTGGTCTGAATGGCAGTTGAAAAATCTTAATGCCATCGTTTGGCTTTATCGTGGAGAGATGGAAAAATACCGCAATCTGATTGCAGCTTATCTGGGAACACTTCACGACGGAGCAGCTATGATCAAGGGAATTGCTCAAGTCTATCGGCGGCTGTTGGATGTTGACCGTGTCGGTCATTGGGACTGTGCCATCGACCATCTTTGCGATGAGCTGAAAGGTTTGAACGCTGAAGGGCTGGAAAAATCAGATGAGCTGCTTGCAAGTTTGAAAAATGCTGCCGAAATCCATAAAAAATGCACTGCCGGGCTGTTGGCGAATTATGCCAACAACCCGGCGACACAGAAAGACAAACTGAAAGATGCAGGTTTCAACCGCCTGAATGCTTTCAAAAAGGCTTTGGAAACAAACGGCGAAGCCGTTGCTGAAGTCATCAACAGTTACATCACCATTTTGCAGGAAGCCAACTGGCTGACAGAAAAGTTTGGAACAGAGGGCAAATACGCAGATATTCCCGGTTTGTGTAAAATCGAAACAATTAAAGAAGTTGAAAAGAAAAACTGGTCACTGACCCCGGGGGCGTATGTGGGCGTTGCCGAAGCGGAAGATGACGGTGTGGATTTTACCGAAAGAATGCACGAGATCCACGCTGAATTGCTGACCTTGCAGCAAGAGTCCAATGAACTGATGGCGAAGATCTTCGCAAACTTCAAGGAGCTGGGAATATGAGTGATCAGCCTTTGCCTCCCCAAAAGTTGGAACAATCTCAATACATCGTTGCGCACTTGGATTTTTTAGGTGCAAGTGAAAGGATGAAAAGTATTGAAATGCGAGATGATTTCTTACAAAAGATATACAAGATCTATTACGGGATAAAAAGTATTATGGAGCTGGTACCTGGCTATGGTGGGCCCGCATTGGATATTCGCATTTTTAGTGACAATATTTTGTTTGCACATAAGGTTCAAGCTGGTAAATCAATATTCGAAGAATGGCAGTATATTGCTGGCTGGGCAGCAGGATTTCAAGCATTTGCATTACTGTTTGAATTATTGGTCAGAGGCGCAATATCATTTGGTGATTTTTATATCGACGATGTATTTGTATACGGCGAGGCTTTGGTAAAAGCCTATGAAATGGAAAACCAGCGAGCCATATATCCCCGGATAATCGTGGATAATGGTCTTTTAAAAAACACGCATTTCACAGGTAAAATCAAAACAGTCAAAGAAAATATAGTTTTCAAGGACGCTGATGGTGAATGGTACGTGAATTTCATTGCTCCATTGGTCCAAAAAAACGATAAGGCTCTTACTTTTTTGTCAGAACTTCAGACTGCAATTTCAAAAATGTATGCTGAAAATCAAGGTGATTTGCGGGTGAGACAAAAATATTACTGGCTTATAAATAAGTTTAACGAATTAGTAAAGCAACACGGCTATGATCAATTTGTTATTCCCTCGGCAATTGACGGAGAACCTGATACCACAGCTGTTTTGCTTAAGCGAGGTGAAGCATGAGTAAATGGCTGCCGATAAAACTTGGCGATATTGCCTGTAATATTCAAACCGGCCCTTTTGGGTCCCAGCTTCACCAATCAGATTATTCTGCAATCGGCACACCTGTTGTTATGCCTAAAGATTTGATTGCAGGCAAAATATCAGAGCAATCTATCGCAAGAGTGGGAGAAGCCCATGTCAAAAGACTTGCACGGCACCAAATAAAAGACGGAGACATTTTATATTCTCGCAGAGGTGACGTCGGCAGATGTGCCTATGCGACAGATGCAGAAACAAATTGGTTGTGTGGTACAGGTTGTTTGAAAGTTACGATTGATTCATCTAAGGCGATATCGAAATTTGTATTTTACCAATTACAGACTTCGCAATCCGTAGGTTGGGTAGAAAAGCATGCTGTTGGTTCAACAATGCTGAATTTGAACACATCAATTTTAGCCAATATTCCGCTTTCATTGCCGCCGCTTGATGTCCAGCAAAAAATTGCAGGTATACTTTCGGCGTATGATGATTTGATTGAAAACAACCGGAAACAGATCAAGCTTCTGGAAGAAGCCGCCCAGCGGCTCTATAAAGAATGGTTCATCGACCTCCGCTTCCCCGGCCACGAAACAACTCGCATTATCAATGGAGTGCCTGAGGGGTGGCATAGAACACAACTTAAAGATTTAATCTTAATTAAATACGGAAAAGATCATAAAAACATATCCGATGGCGACATTCCTGTATACGGGGCCGGTGGTTTTATGAGAAAATGTTCTCAGGCATTACACCATGGTGAAGCTGTCCTTATTCCACGGAAAGGTTCATTGAATAACATTATGTACGTCAACGAATCATTTTGGACCGTTGATACGATGTTTTATGCCTTGATGCAGCAACCGAATATTGGATTCTTTACCTATTTGCTTTTAAAATCAATAGATATGTATGCAATGAATATTGGAGCAGCTGTCCCGAGTATGACAGCCAGTATACTCAACGCCATTGGAGTAATGTTGCCGTCAGCAACAGTACTTAAGCAATTTCACCAAAACGCCTTATCCTTATTCGAGAAAACTTCAATTTTGAGAAAACAAAATGAACATTTGGTGAAATCAAGAAATCGCTTATTACAAAAATTATTATAAACTCTGAAAGGCTCACAAATTATGGAAAACGCATTTTTTATTATGGGAGGCACGACTTCCCAGAGGCTGCCAATAACGATTTCGAAACTGCATATATGTACTTGGAACATGCGAGACTGTAATGCTTATTTTGAATTGGGAATTGAAATTGCGGCGAATACATTATCGCTTAATGTGGATTATTCAATCTCCTTTCTTGCTGAATGGTTAAGTCCAGACTGCGAAATTATTAGTTTGCATGAGAAATTTGCAGATTCTGATAATGCACGTTTTATATTTAATGAAACTGTTGAGTCTACAAGAGATGTAAATGGAAATAAGCACAACGGGACCCGAATTTCATTTACAAATAAAAGACAGATTATGCTTTTACCGATAAATGAAGCGAAACCGCAAGATGGAATGGTTATCTTAACTTTTAACAACAAAGCACCTCAAGGAGTTTATCCATATATTCGAATTTTGATAAAAACTCCTTTATCACAATTAGCTATGATAAAAAAAGGAATTGCTAAAAACAGTTATGTTTTTGATATAAAAATTAATGAGAAAAGAAATTTACCCAATTGGGTCCTTGACGTGCAAAATCAAAGTAATTCTCAATTTTGTCCTATTGAAAAAGCATTTTGTCTTCACGCTGTTCCGGCGAGTTACGAAATAAGTTTTATAGACAGCAATAAACTTAAAAACGTTCGTAAGTTAGAGAAAAGTGCTTTTACAAAATATTTGCCGGAAATAAAGTCCATCGAAAATGATGACTATATAATTACTTTCAGTAAAAGTGAGGATAAAGACAAATCAAGCTATTCTTTCTTTAGTGTTTTTACTCAAGAAACAATCGGTACTGATCAAGTTATAATTGCGGTCATTATAAATGTCGTATGCAGCTTATTGTTTGCTCTGGGAAGTTGGAGATTATCATGTTTTGCACTTAAAAACAGGTGGCAAAAAATTCCTTGGGAGTTTGGAATTGCTTTTATTGTCGTTATTATTGCTTTTACAATATTTTGTCAACACCGGAGGAAGGCCAAATGAAAGCATTGCTTGACACAAATATAATAATACATCGCGAAGCAGATCGAGTAATCAATCAGGATATTGGTATTTTATTTCGTTGGCTTGACAGAGCAAAATATGTGAAATGTATGCATCCTTGTTCAATCGAAGAATTGAAAAAATATGCGGACGAAAGAACAGTTGATACTTTTATGGTAAAAACAAGTAGCTATGAGATAATCGAATATCCAAGTCCGTTATGCCAAGATGTAAAAAATGTTTCCACTCAAGTCGACACAACGCCGAACGATCTTAACGACACATCTTTGCTTAATGAGGTTTTTATCAATCGTGTGGACATTTTGATTACCGAGGATAAAAAAATTCATAAAAAAGCCTCAATGCTTGGTATTGCAGAAAAAGTTTTTACCATTGACAGTTTTTTGGAAAAGGTTTTCTCAGAACACCCCGAATTGGTCAATTACAACGTTCTTAATGTAAAAAAGGTTAAATTCGGAAGCTTAAATTTGCAAGATCCTTTTTTCGATAGCTTGCGCATCGACTATCCTGGATTCGATCAATGGTTTATCAAAAAATTTGATGAGGAATGCTACGTCACTATAAACTCTTCCAATAAACTATTACTTTCTTTTCTCTATTTGAAGATTGAAAATAAAGACGAAAACTATTTTGATATAAATCCTGCTTTTCAACCTAAAAAGCGCCTAAAGGTAGGTACCTTTAAGGTTATCAGTAACGGGCTGCGTCTTGGGGAGAGATTCATAAAGATTATTTTTGATAATGCATTAAAAAATAAAGTCGACGAAGTATATGTAACAATCTTTGACAAGAATACTGAGCAGCAACGCCTTATTGCTTTGTTGGAACAGTGGGGATTCCATTATTGGGGTAACAAAGGGAACGAAAAGGTTTATGTAAGAAATTTTACACCTCAATACGATAAAAACCTATTAAAGGCTAACTATCCATATATTCGTTGTGATCAAAGGATTTTTCTGCTGGCAATCTATCCGGAGTATCATACTGAATTGTTACCTGATTCAATTCTTACGACAGAATCTCCACTTGAGTTTGTCGAAGACTTTCCACATAGGAATTGCATATCTAAGGTATATGTTTCTCGTGCTTTACCGCCATATCCCCAACATGGTGATATATTGCTATTCTATAGGACCGGGGGATACTACAAAAGTGTAATTACTACTATTGGCATTGTAGATGAGGTAGTAAACAATTTTGGCTGCGAAGCTGATTTTTTAAAATTTTGCAAAAAAAGCACGGTATTTCCTGAAAATAAGTTGAAAGAAATGTGGAATTATAATGCTTTCAGAAAACCCTTTGCCGTAAGATTTTTGTACGAATATTCAATTCCTCATCGTTTGACAATGAAAGACCTTATTGATTTGAAAATTCTTGCAGGCATCGATGATGCGCCTCGTGGTTTTAAGGAAATCACGAAAGAACAATTTATCACGATTTTGAAGGAATCTAAAAGTGACCAAAGTTTTATTATCAATTAAACCTGAATTTGCAAATAAAATTTTTGATGGAACTAAAAAATATGAGTTCCGCAAAATTCTATTTAAGCGGCCAGATATTTCAGGAGTGCTAGTATATGCATCCACACCTGTTCAACGTATTATTGGAGAATTTACAATAGATGCCATTATATCGGGAACTCTTCCTGCCGTTTGGGAAATTGCCCAAAATGAAGCAGGAATTTCCCGAGATTACTTTTTTTCATATTTTGCCGATAAAACAAAGGCTCATGCCATTAAAATAGGAAAAACTAGAAAATTTAAACGCCCGAGAACATTGGCTCAATATGACATAAAAAACGCACCACAATCATTTGTCTACGTTGAAGATTGATTTGTTATTACAATCAAAGGGAAGAAAAATCAATGAGTTACGAGTATTCTGAAAATATTCTGGTGCAGGATAGTGCGGGGAAGCTGCTCCATGATGAACTTGGCTGGGATGTCAAGTTTGCTTACAATACCGAAGTTCTCGGACCGGAGGGGACTTTCGGACGGAAAAACTATCACGAAATTTTGCTTTCCCGATATTTCCGCCTTAAAATCAAAGAGTTCAATCCCTGGATCACTCCGGCTCAGATCGATGAAGCCCAAAAGAAACTCGAAGCTCACCTCGCTTCTGCCTCTTTGATGCAGATCAATGAGGGAAAATATTCTCTCATCCGTGACGGTATCCCCGTTTCCGTCAAACTCTCCAATGGCAAAATCTCCATCCGTACCGCCAGACTCATCGATTTTCAGAATCCCGCCAACAACCATTTTCTCGCCATCAAGGAACTCAAAATCCACGGTTCTCTCCACCGTCGCCGGACGGACATTGTGGGCTTTGTTAACGGCATCCCGCTTTTGTTTATGGAATTCAAAGCTGTTAATGTTGATGTACAAGATGCCTATACCAACAATTATACCGACTATCTGGCGACCATTCCGCAGCTCTTCTATTACAACGCGTTTCTCATCCTGAGTAACGGACATCACGCAAAAGTCGGAACCCTCGGCAGTAAATACGAATTCTTCCACGAATGGAAACGTCTTAAAGAACAGGATCCCGGCTGCGTGGAATTGCAGACTATGCTCCGGGGGATCTGCAAAAAAGAGACCTTCATTGATCTACTCGAAAACTTTATCCTCTTCGATCATTCAGGCGGTCGTACTGCCAAAATCCTTGCCCGCAACCATCAGTATCTCGGTGTCAATGAAGCCGTTGAAGCCTACAAAAACAGAAAACTCAAAGAGGGCAAACTGGGCGTTTTCTGGCATACCCAAGGCAGCGGAAAGAGTTACTCCATGCTCTTTCTCGCTCAAAAGATCCGCCGCAAGTTTGAAGGCTCTCCGACCATCGTTATTCTGACTGATCGTGATGAGCTTAATTCACAGATCAGCGACACCTTTGAAAACTGCGGTATTCTCGGAGCCGTCAAGGGGGCTCATTTTATTGCCTCCAGCGGCTCTGACCTGATCAACAAACTTAAAGGCAATCCCAGCTTTATTTTTACTCTGATTCAGAAATTCAATCAAGGGAATCCAACTCCGATCATTCCTGACCACGATATTATTATTATGTCAGATGAGGCTCACCGCAGTCAAAATGGTATCTTTGCCGACAATATGTGTTCTTTACTGCCCACAGCCTCCCGTATCGGATTTACCGGTACTCCTCTCCTTTCTAATGATAACATTACAGAAAGGACCTTCGGCGGTTATGTTTCCATCTATGACTTCAAACGGGCTGTTGATGACGGCGCAACCGTTCCTCTTTACTATGAAAACAGGGGGCAGAAATTCAAGGATATCACAAGTCCCGAAATTACTGAACGCATTATCGAAGCTGTTGAAGCCGCCGATCTAGATCCCAATCAGCAGGAAAAGCTGGAACGGGAGTTCGCAAAGGAAATCCATTTGCTGACTGCTGAATCACGCTTTGAGGCGCTGGCTCAGGATTTTGTTGAACACTATTCTGACTTGTGGACTTGCGGCAAGGCTATGTATGTCTGCTTGAACAAAATTTCCTGTGTCCGGATGTATAATCTCGTTCAAAAATACTGGCAGCTTAAAATTTCTGAACTGGAAACGCAGCTCGAAAAAGAAACTTCACAGCAAACAGCTCAAGAGCTTTCCCGTAAGATCAACTGGATGAAAGAAACTGAAATGGCAGTGGTCGTTAGTCAGGAACAAAACGAAATCAAAGCTTTTGACGCCTGGGGATTGGATATCCGTCCGCACCGCACGAAAATGGAAACCCGGGAACTGGATAAGGAATTCAAAGATTCCCAAAATCCTTTCCGCGTGGTCTTTGTCTGTGCTATGTGGCTGACCGGATTTGATGTAAAATCTCTCTCATGCCTCTATCTGGATAAACCTCTCAAAGCCCACACTCTTATGCAAACTATCGCTCGGGCAAATCGTGTGGCAGAAGGGAAAACAAACGGGCTCATCCTTGACTACATCGGTATTGTCAAGGCTCTGCGTGAAGCGTTGGCTGCATATACGTCCCAAGAGGGGCACGGCAATGGAACTGATCCGACGGTAAACAAAGAAGAGCTTATTCATAGAATTCAGAACATCATAGGCACAACCAAAACATTCCTGCAGAAGAATAACTTTTCTCTGGATGCCTTGATTGCTTCCTCTGGTTTTGAACGTATCGCCTTGCTGCAGCAGGCAGCAAATGAATTATGCAAAACTTTGGAGATCAAAAAAGAGTTCCAAACATCGGCAAGTGAACTTTTCAGGCTGTGGAAATATTTAGACCGAAATGATATTACTCCTTCCATGCGTCAGGAAAAAGATGCTGTCAACGGAATTTTCAACGAACTGCAGAAAAAACGCAAAAATGCAGATAATACAGCGTTGATGGTTCAAATTCACGAAATCGTCAATGAATATGTTGCCACTGAATCTGCCGACCGGAGTACGCCCCGTTCTTTTGATATCAGTCAGATCGACTTTGAATTATTGCAGAAAGAGTTTGCGAAGACACGGAAGAAATTCCTGCTTCTGAAAGATCTCGAAGAACTCATTGAACAGCGGCTTTCTACAATGCTGCCGACCAATCCCAAACGGATCGATTACTACACAAAATATCAGGCAATCATTGAAAGCTACAACGGCGAACAGGATAAAGCCAAGATAGAAAAAACATTTATGGATTTGATGAAATTGAGCAGTGAGCTTGATTCAGAGCAGCGCCGATATGTCCGTGAAGGTTTTTCCAGCGATGAAGAGCTTTCTGTCTACGATTTGCTTTTCAAAGACTCCCTTTCTGCCAAGGATATCAAAAAAATCAAAGAGATTTCCATTGAACTTCTTGCCAAAGTCAAAGAAAAAATAGCCGAACTCGACCATTGGCGGGACAAAGAAGATACTCGGTCTGCCGTCAGTAATCTTATCCGCGACTCGTTGTTCGTTTCTCTGCCTCAAAGCTACGATGATCAAAGCATCAACCAGTACACCGGTCTGATCTACGAGCACGTTTACAACCGTTACCCCGCTGTCGCCGGATAAACTTTACTGTTGTAAAGCTATTGTGGACAATTTCTGTTGGAAAATTTCCAACTATTTTTTCTTTTTACTCAAGAAAATCCGCTTAAGCCAAAGGAGTGGATTGCGTGGGCTTTTCTCCGAGAGAGGGAAGAACTTTGACCGCATTGACTTTTGTGTCCAGGGCGACGTGGGTGTAGCGTGCCGTCATATCAACGGTGGTGTGTCCTACCAGATCACGCACGACAAGGGGATTGACTCCGCTGTTGATCAGCATACTGACGTAGGAATGCCGGAAGGCGTGGAAGCCAGACGGGAAACATTGCCTTAGAAAAGGCCAAGGAACTTGTCCGGAACAGCGGATTGGTCATCTTCGCTTCAAAAGATATGCACAATGATAAAACACAGTATTATGCTCTGGTGAGGTTCTGCCTTGAACAAGAAATTTCCGTTATCGTGTTCACGGACACCCCCGATCCCTTTGTGCAGCAGTTTGCATATTCGCACTTTAGCTTGACTTGCCAGCGTAATGGACTCAATACAGAATACTGTTTCGGTTCTGCAGAGGTTCAGTTCGGTGTCAAATTCACGCTGAATGATGAGTGGCAGCTTGCCTCCTGCAGAGACTTGAGTGACACGGAGCTGAATCAGCTTTGCAAGCAGCAGTATACGCTTCAGGTCGCAAATGGAACTGAAGAGATTCAAGCTGTTTCAAAGTCCCAGATTATCGGAACGCTCTTCGATAGTGACAAAACGCTCTTTTAAGCGTTTGATAAAGCGGCGATTGCCCGGCCTTTGTTTGAGGTCTGAGTAATCGCCGCCTCTGATTTTCGTTTGAAAAAATATAATACAGAATAGAGAGCACTTTTAAAATCTTGAAAACGTGGTTTTATTTTGCTTGAAAATCTTGAAAACGTGATATATTATTTGTTAAAATATTTTGAAAACGTGATCTCAATAACAGGAAATGACTTATGAAACGAAAAATTTATGATTCTTTGATGGAATGGAAAGCCAAGGATTCCGGACGGGTTGCATTGCTGATAGACGGAGCAAGACGTGTAGGCAAAAGCTATATTGCTGAAGAGTTTGCCAAAAATGAATATAAGTCCTACATTTTGATAGACTTCAACAAGGTCAATAAAGATGTGAAACGTCTGTTCGATGACTTTCTGGATGACCTTGATACATTCTTTGCCTACCTGTCTGCCTACTTTAACGTGCAGTTATATCCCCGGCAATCTCTTATTATTTTTGATGAAGTTCAGTTGTACCCTCGCGCCAGAGCAGCAATAAAATATCTGGTTGCTGATGGGCGGTATGATTACATTGAGACCGGCTCTCTGGTATCCATTAAAGCCAACGTTTCTGATATCGTCATTCCGTCTGAAGAACGGCACATTAAAATGTATCCGCTGGATTTTGAGGAGTTTCTCTGGGCAAGCGGAAATGAAACATTGATGCCGTTGATTCGTCAGAGTTTCTCCAAACTGCGTCCGCTGGGAGATGTGATTCACCGCAAAGCAATGGATTATTTCCGGCAGTATCTGATTGTGGGAGGTATGCCGCAAGCTGTTCAGGAATACGTTAACAACAAAAATTTTGCAAATGTCGATATAATCAAGCGTGATATTCTCACCTTGTACCGGGCTGACATTATCAAGCACGCCAAAGGTTATGAGCGCAAAGTCGAATCGATCTTTGATGAAATCCCATCGCAGCTGCAAAAGCACGAGAAACGCTTCAATCTGGCTTCTCTCGGGAAACAGGCGAGGTTTCGTGAATATGAGGACGCCATGTTCTGGCTGGAAGATGCCATGATCGTTAATATTTGCTATAATTCGACGGCTCCGACCGCCGGGTTGAAAATGAACAGTGA
The DNA here is from genome assembly GCA_015061745.1 of Lentisphaerota bacterium. GTDB lineage: Bacteria > Verrucomicrobiota > Lentisphaeria > Victivallales > Victivallaceae > UBA1784. The sequence goes on from SUWB01000011.1 coordinate 53,709, forward strand.
CCGTATGACATTGAAATGCTATATGGCAGATACCGGCTTGCTGATAAGTCACGCCTTTGATGAAAATTCCATCGTTTCTGAGGAAGTCTATAAAAAACTTTTACTCGGCAAATTGGAATTCAACGAAGGTATGATTGTTGAAAATATCGTTGCCCAAATGCTGGTTGCTTCAGATCACCGTTTGTATTTTTACCGCAATCCAAGCAGAGATGATGCTTCTGAGAGAATGGGAATAGATTTTCTTATTGCCAAGCAGAAAATCACAAGCCGACATAATATTTCGCCACTGGAAGTCAAATCCGGGAAAAGTTATACTTTGACCTCTCTGCAGAAATTCCGTCAGAAATTTGCTCAGCAACTCCATACACCATATGTACTCCACAGTGCGGATGTAATGGAAAAAAATGGAGTTACCTGTCTGCCGCTTTATATGACTCCATTGCTGTAAAAAGAAAATCTTTACCGCAATTCCTTGAGGAGTTGCCGTACTTTTTCAATGGGAAGGGTACTGATCAGGGCCTGTAATTCTTCACGTTCTGCGGCTTCAAAGTCCCTTGGCTCGCTACCTGTTAACATCATAAATTCCGGAAGCTGACGCATCTGCTCACGTTTGGCACTTAAGCTGGCGTGAGCAGAATAGTGCTTGGTCATTTCCGGAGTCATATGTCCCACAATGCTCTGAACGATGGACAATGGAATTCCGTACAGTCCAGCGTAATAGCAAAACGTATGGCGGCAACTATGTAAATCCTTGACCGAAACAGCTCTGGCGCGTCCTTCCAGTTTCTTTTTCGTCACGATATTACATTTATTTTCAAGGAATTGCAAGATGCGGCGGAAATAGGTCAATTACCGTAAAAAATGCGGTATTTTTACGGCGCGATTACGGAATGAGTCAACTTTGATGAAAATTGTACGTTTCCGATTCTGTGCGTTTGATTCAACAAAAATCTCCTTCTTTGTGATATCGTGCCGTCATATTGGCTTAAATCAGGAATAATTCCCCGGAAGGGACCGCAAGAAATCACTCTTTTCAGTGCCGGAGTTACTCCCCCCAAAAAAACGGCGGTGACACCCGACAGATGCCGGTACTTGGCTGTGGAAGGTTGCGGACAGGGGGGACATATTTGAAGTAATTTGAGGCTGATGATATTTCCGGCTCAGCCGCAACATCAGACCTGACACAAAAAGATCCCCGTTTTGTTGATTTTACAAGCCGAATACTTGAAAAAACGCTGAACACAGGATGTTCGCAATGAAAAATATTGTACCAGTGGTTGTGTCTTTTATATTGGGGGGCTGCTGTGCAAGCTTGTTTGTTTGCCATTTTTTCGCTGCAACAATTGTCAACGGGTTCGCATCCAAACCAGGAAGGATTCGATTTTTTTTCGTTCTTTGTCAGTAAGACCGGGACAGATGATTTTTGAATTGTCTCCATTGAGACGTATCTTACCTGTTTTATCCGGCGTGTTAAAGAGAATGATACTCGGATTGACCAATTGCTGATAGAAGGAACAGAAAAATTCCCGATCCGGGGCAGATGAAAAAATATTCCGCTGATATTGATGTTTTTCCGGAGATTTCATCAGAAGATACTGCAGAGAATAGTGCAAATCTGTATGCGAAAAAAACTTTTTCCTGTTGATCTTACAGGGGATGTCGCCAAAAATCGCCAAAGGAACATATTGAGGTGTGAAAAATTGCATCTTATGTGCTTCCTGGGCCGAAATCGTACTCATTACCCTATGGTCTCCGGTAACAAAAAGCAAGCCTCCGTTGTTAAAAAATCCTGTCCGCTCAAGGTTTTTCATAAAATTTGAAAAATTGATATCAAAGGTCTTGACTGTTTCATCGTAAGAAACTTTTTTGCTCCGGGGATCAATATAAGGGCCGTGCATTGATATTGTCATTGCATAGGCAAAGAATTTTTCATCCCGGGAATCTTTGACAAATTTTATCAGCCTGTCAAAAAGTACATCATCGTGCACCGAATTGAAGATATATCTGGGGTTGCCGTTGTAAAAAGGCTCTGTGTGATCGTAAGTATGATGGAATCCGGCTTCAGAAATGACTTTTCCCAGACTGTCGACAAGAGAGCTTGAGGAAAAGAAACTTGTTTTGTATCCTTCTTTTTTTAACTGGGCAGGCAGACACCGGCCGTAAAATTTTTTATTTCCGTAGTCCACATTATAAACGGGAACAACGATTTGAGTAAATCCGGTGAGCAGGGCAAATGTATTGGCAGTCGTATTGTGGGCAGAGGCCAGATAGCAGGGGGAATAATCGGCGTTTTTTTCTTTAATCAGACGGTCAAAGTTTTTCAGATTGTCAAATGGAAGCCCGGAGAAAAGTTTGCTTTGATAGGCTGATAGACTTTCCACCACGAGCAAGATGACGTTGCGCTGCAGGTTTTTTCCTTGGGTTTTTGTGTATTGCAGCTTAAATGGAGTAACGCTTTTCAGGTAAGATTCTGAATAAGGAACATACAATGTCTGTGCATAGGCATAGGAAAACAAATTCGCAAAGTCTTGTTCAAAAATATGCCGGTCACGGGGAAGATGGCGGTACACAAATCCGCTGAGCAAGAGAATGGTGCAAGATACAAGGAATATTTTTTTATGCTGCTTTTTCATCGCTTTCAGAAGCAGCAGAAGAACTGTTGAAAAAATAACGGTCAAAAATTCCCAGATCGCAAAAGGAGTATGCAAAGCCTGGAAGCCAAAGGACGATGTTCCTTTCAGATCCTGCAGCCAGCGGATAGCTTCCCGGAGATTCAAGCGCGTATTAAACTGAAAGACTGTAAAGCAATCTGCAAAGTATAAACAGTAGAGAAGTGTCAGGAAAATTACCGCTGCCAGCAGCATATAAACACGCCGGACAAGGGCGTAAAGCATAAAAATACCGATAATAATCATTCCAACGGCAATATCCGAATGCAGCAAAGCGTCATATCTTGCATCAGCAGGCCAGTTGTAAAGACATTGGCGCAAGGAAAGAAATGAAAACAGTAAAGCGCAAATCAATAAAATTGGAAAAATATAGGATTCTTTCCGGCCAAAATGGTATGCCGTTTTCAAAAGGAAACATATTTTTTTGTTGAAGAAAAACAGCGAAAGAGAAAAAGTTATATAAAGAAGGATTTTTACAAAGAAGAATGTTGAAAAGCAATCTGTATATCTAAATCGTTTCGGAATCTTGAAGCTGATATGGTAATCAAGATCGGGATAGTTGTTCTGATGTGGTGAATTGAAACTGTTTCCGAAGTTAAAATGCAGACGGCAATAATTGCCGATCAATTCCGCTCTCAGGTAATTACTCCCCTGGATGAATTTGTAAAGCTCCCTGCCTGTAAAGCGGGTATTGTTGATTTGGACTTCTTCAAGATCGTAAAAGGAGTGCCCGGGATTGTCTATATCAATGCGGAATCGTGATATCTGTTTGAAGGTGCTGACAGAAAAGTTTTTTTCATTTCCGGAAACAACAACACTTCCGTGTTCACTGAAAGGATAAGTGTAAAAAACCTTTATCGCATCAGGTGAGGCGGTACCGGCGAATTTGATTTTAAAATCATAACTGTGAAAACAAAAAATCAGCAACGGAATACTGAAACAGCAAAGAAATTTCACCCCTGTCTGCAAAATTGGAAAAATATAGGATTCTTTCCGGACGAAACAGTATGCCGTTTTCAAAAGGAAACATATTTTTTTGTTGAAGAAAAACAGCGAAAGAGAAAAAGTTATGTAAAGAAGGATTTTTACAAAGAAGAATGTTGAAAAGCAATCTGTATATCTAAATCGTTTCGGAATCTTGAAGCTGATATGGTAATCAAGATCGGGATAGTTGTTCTGATGTGGTGAATTGAAACTGTTTCCGAAGTTAAAATGCAGACGGCAATAATTGCCGATCAATTCCGCTCTCAGGTAATTACTCCCCTGGATGAATTTGTAAAGCTCCCTGCCTGTAAAGCGGGTATTGTTGATTTGGACTTCTTCAAGATCGTAAAAGGAGTGCCCGGGATTGTCTATATCAATGCGGAATCGTGATATCTGTTTGAAGGTGCTGACAGAAAAGTTTTTTTCATTTCCGGAAACAACAACACTTCCGTGTTCACTGAAAGGATAAGTGTAAAAAAACTTTATCGCATCGGGTGAGGCGGTACCGGCGAATTTGATTTTAAAATCATAACTGTGAAAACAAAAAATCAGCAACGGAATGCTGAAACAGCAAAGAAACTTCACTCCTGTCAACAACTCTTTTCTGAATCTGACACAGAAAGCATACGCGCTGCAAAATATTTTTTTGAAATTCATTATAACGGCTGTTGAAACTTACTTTTCTTTGTATACGCCGGCACTCCTCATTAAATCCAAGAGCTCATTGCGGCAGATTTTTAAGAGGGTATTTTCCCAGGCAATGCCTTCAGGTGTGAAACGCTCAGGATAGTGCCAGATATAGTCAGGACGGGGATAGAGATGTTTGACAAAAGTTGCACCCTTGACATCGGTTGTGTCATCATCCTGATTGCAGGTCATAACGATGATTCTGAAAGGTTTTTCTCCCCGCAGCTGTTTGATAAGTTCGCAGACACGCTCAACATCTTTCACTTCCTGTACTGTGGGGTGGAAGAGATGATCCAAATTCGATTTATTCAGTACAAAAAGCACCGGACAGGGGAGGGAAACTGCTTCCCGGAAATTTTCGATCCGCAAAGCCAATCTTTTTTGCAGTTTTTCCAAACCGGCGGCATCTGAAGTGCAATCTCTGTCGTGAAAGTAGAAAACTTCAGGCAGAGTTCCGTTATGCCAGCTTTGAGACTCTTCGTCAAAAGTCCACTGTCCGTCAAAATAATCGGAAAAATCATTTTCCAGAAAATGTGCTGTCACTCTTGCCGGAGAGGGAGCCAAATCAAAAGGCATACCTTTTTCACCCATTTTTTTGCTTGGTTTGAGTAAACCTTTTGTCAGCAGTGTCCGGGGCATACAGTCCCAGCCCAGAGAAATTATCTTATATTTGTCTTTATATTTTTTGCGGAGTTTATAATTACTGCGGAGAATATCCCAGGTTTCAGAGGCCAGTTCGGGAGCCGCTTCATATTTTTTGAGGAATTCTTCACAAAGCTGTTTGAACTCCCGGTTTTGCACGACCCGGCTGAGAAAAAAGAGCAAGTTGTACTTCAATGATTTATATTTCATAAAAACACCTGTCAATCAAGTTTGACGTGACGATCCAGAATGACCGGTGTACAGGGCCGGAAAGAGGGGGGATTATCAGTCATTTCACGACTGATACCCAGCAGAAAGTTTCCGTCAGCTCCGGCAATATCAATGGTCCCGTCAGTATCAAGGGTAATGGTGGCACTTAAGGGTTTTTCAAAGATGATCTGATTTCCGAGACCTTCGACCTCTTTGTACCATTCCGCAGGGAAAAAGAAATGCGGATTGGAGATCCAGTCAAAGGAGGCTGAGTTGAGATCCAGATAGGCCACATTGTCAATGACATTGAAGTTGTCTCTGTGATAGTGACCGTTGATGCAGAGCATTACCCGGCCGGGAAGCTTCTGGGAAGCCTTGATGATTTCGAGGATCTCATCACGGTTCTGAATGCCGCCTTCGTACTCCAATGTCGCGTGACTGCACAAGATACAGGGATAAGGGGAACTCAAGACAGTTTCTTTGATCCAGGCTACTTCTTCGGGGGGAATCCAATCACGCCCTTGGGGATGGTCGAAGTAATTTCTTTCAGAGTAGTGGAAATAGATCCCGGGAAAGTCGGAAAAATAGTTTTCGTCGATGATGACAAAGCGGAATCCGTTATGGTCAAAGTAGTAGTAGCCGCATTCAAGGCCGTAACCGGCCAGAGCCATTTCGTGGCTGTTGAGGTCAAATTCGTGATTGCCGAAAACGTGGAACCCGGGGAGCTTGAATTCATTGTACTGTTTGATCAGTTCTTTTGCCACCGGAACGTGGTGGCAGAAGTCCCCCATATGAATAAGAAATTCAGAACCGTCTTTTACGGCACGCTCCTGAATAGCTGTCAAGCGTTGGGGGGCATCGGTTTTGAACCAGACCGGATGATGATGCAAATCGGAAAAAGCTGTAAATCTTATTTTACTCATAATTTGTTGAATCCCTCATAATAAAAATTTATTTGCGTTAATATAGCACCCTTCAGGGGGAAATACAAGTATTTATAGTTGAAAGAGGAACTTAAAAGCAGGGAAAAAAAAGAATTTTTTGACACTGAATCCAAGTTGCGTATTTGACTTTCAGCGGGAATAGTGTTATTTTTTATGCAGTACGTTATGAATCAAGGATGTTTTACAAACAGGAAAAGAAAAATGGATGATAAGAAGTTTTTTTCCGGCAGGAACGATGCTTTGGTTTTGAATCCATTTTCCTGGTCTCTCAGGCGGCGGGAAATGTTTGAAAGATGCCCGAGGGAATATTTCTGCCACTACTACGGCGCAGTGGGCGGAGCCTTTCTGAAGATTGGTTCCTCGCAGGCTGAATTGCTCCATTTGCTCAGAAGTACGATCCCCTTGGCTGAATATGTGAAGCGTTTGCTTTACAGCACAATGCGTGAACTGTTTGTTACAGGAGCCCTTGAGCCGGGAAATTTCAGAAATATGCTTGAAGAACGCTTTTTTAATGAATACCGGGATATGCTTCTCGGTAAGCCGGAACACGATCACAAGATACCTTTGATTTTAGAAATGACACAGAAAGGCTTTTCGCCCCAGAGTTTGAAAGAAAATGTGCTCGCTGTACTCAGAAAAGAAGCTGAACTGCTGGAAGAATATGCTCTGAAACAACTTCTGGAAGTGAGTGCTGAAAAACGTTTGGAACTTCCTTTCCCTTTGAAAATATGCTGGAGCGAACTTGATACTTATTGTACAGTTATTGCCGCCTGGCTGGATGCCGGGCACTTTAATGCCCTTTGCACCGGGAACCCGTCAGAGGAAAATAGTGCTCTGTTGAATTTTTATGCTTTAAATCAGCTCGGCTGCGATCCGGGAAAGGTAACGATCTGGTACCTTGAAAATGGCAGAGCGTATCAGGCTCCCCGGCTTTTGTCTTTCAGTGGTGCTTTCCGGCGCATACGCAGTGATGTGGACAAGATGCTGAGACTGGAATCCCGCAGCGGAGGTACTGATACAGCGTTCTTTCCTCAGAACTTCAATAATTGTACCCACTGCCGTTTCCGGATATACTGTACTCAAGAATAGTGAAAATAAAAAGTTGTCAGTTGAAAATTTAAGGACACATTTATGAAAAATGTTAAATTTCCTGAACAAAAAGAGCTCCTTGAGGAACTTTTTTTGCAGCTTGATCCGGAACTTATGGGCAGCGATTATCAGACGGCCGTAAAAAACGGAACGTCAGAAGATTTGATCCGGGCAACGGCGGCATATTTCCGTTCCCGCCCGGAAAAAACATACTGCAGGACTATTGATTTAAGTATGTGCACGGTGGAAAACGCAGATCGGGCCGCCGGCGGAAATGTAACAGTTGTGAATATTCCGTGGCAATTTCCTGAAGGGAAAATTAATTGGCATTTCAATCCGACGTTGACAGGGGCTGCTGTCAATAACGAATGGCTCTGGCAGCTTAACAGAATGAATTTCTGGCGTGATCTTGTTTACGCTTACGCCAAAACAGGGGACGAAAAGTATGCAAGAACTTTCAATGATCAGTTTTTTTCCTGGGTAAGTACTGCCGGAACTGTGGGGGAACAATGGAATGTGCCCAATTGTGTGTGGCGGACCATTGAAGCCGGATTGCGGATGATGTATTCCTGGCCCCTTGCCTTTGAAGTGTTCCGCAAAAGCCCTCATTTTACGGATGAAAATATCTGCCTGATGCTCAGTTCAATGTACCGGCACGCCCTGCATTTGCAAGCTCATCATAAAAGCCGTACCAATTGGCTTCTTATGGAAATGAGCGGACTTTTTACTGTTGGTGCACTTTTTCCTGAATTCCGCAGCAGCGTTTCTATGCGTGAGTATGCGGTCCGGCAATACAGCCGTGCTGTTATGGAACAGATATTGCCGGACGGCGTGTATGATGAACTTTCTCCCGATTATCATTCGGTTATGCTGGGGTGTGCCTGGGCTTTTTATCAAATCGCCCGGGAAGAAAAGATAGAGGCAGAAGTGCCAACGGATTTTTTGCACAAACTGGAGTTATCCTTTGAAAGCATACTGGATATGGCAACTCCCGCTCTGGATTCTCCCCGGACCAACGACTGCTTTACCTGTTCTGTGATCTCCAAGATGAACAAGGGCATTGCATTTTTCCCCAGCCGGGAAGATTTCCGCTGGGGAGCTGCAGCACGCAAAGAAGGAAAAGCTCCTGCATCGGTTCCTTCCTGTTCCCGTTTTCTGCCCTGGGGCGGCTGGGCTGTTATGCGTTCTGACTGGAGCAGTGAGGCTCTTTATTGTGCTTTTGATGTGGGACCGCTGGGAATGGCTCATATTCACCAGGATAAACTCAATATCAACATTTACAAAGGTTCTGAGGAACTTATTTATGATGACGGCGGGGGCGAATATGAACACTCCATTTACCGGGCGTACGGTGTGTCGGCGGCTGACCACAACACGGTTCTGGTCGACGGACTGCTTCAGCGGCGGCAGCAGCCCCGGAAACAGGAAAAACCTGTTGACTGCAGCTGGGTGAGCAACGAAACAATGGATTATGCCAAAGGAATTTACGAAGATGAATTCGGACCTCTTGTTCTTTGTGAAAAAGATGCGCAAGTTCCCTTGAGCCGTCCTGCCCGCCATACCAGAGAGGTGCACTTTTTCAAACCGGATTTTTTCTGTGTGCTGGATACGTTGAGTTCTCTTGACGGAAATGTACACTCTTATGAATTGCGCTGGCAGCTTGATACGTTGAAAATGGAACAGCCTTCTGAAATTCCCGGGGCCTGGCTTTCGGATTACGGACGCTCCTGGGATATTCTGATCGTTCCGCTTCTTGCAGCAGAAGAACTGCAATCTTGTGTCCTCAGCGGCGTGGACACGCCTCCTATGGGGGGGTGGTTTGTGGGGCGTAACGACAAGAAACTTCACAAAAGTTCAACGCTGACGATGAGTTTTTACGGAAAAAAAGAGTGCCGCTTTGCCACTTTGCTTATTCCGGTCAAAAGAAATGAAAAGCTGCCCCGGATAGAAAAGAGAGGGGAAAATCTTTTCAGCGTATGCCTTAACGGAAAAACATTCACTGTTGATCTTGCAAATTTACAGAAAGAGTAAGGTCTCTTTCAGAGCTTGCAGCTGACCAGCCCTTTGAGATAAAATGTTTCAGGCACAGAAAGCAGCGTCGGATGATCGGGAGATTGTTCCAAATGCGCAATGATCCGGGCATCGCAGTTTGCTTCGAGAGCCGCTGAAGCTGTGATTTTTTGAAAAAGATCCGCGGTCATCAATCCGGAACAGGAAAAGTTGAAAAGAACACCGCCCGGTTTCAGCAGTTTGAATCCGTGCCGTGCCAGATCCTGATAGGCACGGGCTCCGGACATCAAGGCCCGCTGGGAGTCGATCAGTTTCGGGGGGTCGAGAATGACCACATCAAACTGACGTTTTTCTTTGACAAGTTCCCGCAGGTGTGTGAAAACATCTCCGCAGCGGTTTTCATATTGAGAACTTTCAAAGTTATTGATTTCCATATTCCGTTCCAGCTGTTTGAGGGCGGGAGCGGAAGAGTCGATATTGAGAATGTGTCTGGCTTCGGATTTCAAAGCAGTTACAGCAAAGGCTCCGGTGTAGCTGAAGCAGTTGAGGATATCTGCTCCTGCTGAAAAACGGCGGAGCATTTTTCTTGCTGAACGCAAGTCAAAATAAAATCCGGTTTTCTGTCCCTTGCGGCCGTCAACAGCAAAGAGCATATCTTCTTCTGAAACAATAAGTTCATCCGGAAGTTCCTCGCCTTTGAGCAGACCGGAACGGCCGGGGAGATTTTCTTTGCGGCGGACGGAAACGTCTGAACGTTCGTGAATACCTGCCGGAGCACACACTTCCCAGAGGGCGTTGACGATATGTTCCCGGTTGAATTCAGCTCCCGCAGAAAGAAGCTGAAGAATAAGAAATTTTCCGAAGCGATCCACTATGACACCGGGCAATTGATCTGCTTCAGAGAAAATCAAGCGGCACCCTCCGTCTGCATTCATAAGGCCCAATTTCTCTCTGAGGGCGGCGGCAGCGGAAATGCGGCGTTTGAAAAATTCAGCATCAATGGTGTCATTGCAGTCAAATGACCAGACTCTGCCGGTGATCTGGGAAGCGTGTGAATATGCCGCGTATCCGAGAAATGTGCCGTCTGCGGCGGTGACAGTGACAGTTTCTCCGGAAACTGGAGCTCCTTCAATACGCTCCACGGCACCGGAAAAAATCCAGGGGTGACGGCGGAGCAGGGATTTTTCACGCCCTTTTTTAAGAACTATTTTTTTGCTCATTTCAAGCTCTTGATTTCATCAATAAAGGCATCTACATCTTCAAACTGCCTGTAAACCGAAGCAAAACGGACGTAAGCCACCTGATCCAATTCCCGGAGCAATGCCATAACCCGACGGCCTATTTCTGCACTTGACACCTCTTTTTCGAAGTCTCTTAAAAGGGAATTTGTGACTTTGCGCACCACCTCTTCCACCTGATCCTGGGTAAGGCGGCGGTAGCAGGCGTGGTTCAGACCTGTACGGAGTTTTACGGGATTGAATTCTTCTCTGCCGCCTGTCCGTTTGATAACGGTCAATTCATCGGGGACAATTGATTCGATAGTGGTGAAACGGCCGCCGCAATCCTGACATTCACGCCGGCGGCGGACGACCGGCTCCTCTTTGCTGCCGCGGGAATCAACGACTTTGTCGTTATCGGCACCGCATCTGGGACAACGCATAAAAAGTCTCTCACTCCTGTTCCAAAAGCATAAAACCAAGTTCGGAAAGAGGTCGTAAGATGACCCCGGAACAGTTATTTTTCCGAGCTGAGGTTACGAAGAAATCCACCGCTCTGACAAAGTCGCTCCAATTCCGGCGGCGCAAAGCACCGGTACGGACCGAAGTGTGGTCGGCGAGGGGGATAACAACTGCGGTATCGGGGCTTTCACTCAAGGCGGCACGGCTCATCTTGACAAGTTCAGTAGGTTTGTTGCCGGAACACTGGATAATGACTTTCCCGACAGCCGAAAAATCACTGATCCGCCCTTTTGAAAGTTTCTTGTCCGCCACCAGGACAGGGTAGAAATCCGGCAGCTCCACTGCCAGAGGCATTCCCTTCAGGTTGTCTTTCATCTGCTTGAGCAGTTCAATCGAAAGCCAGACAAGCTGGTCATTGTCGAGACCGGGGCCGAAAGAATCGATATCCCAAGCGTATTTGAGGCCGGGGATCTTGTCTGCTCCGTTGGCATATGTCAGCAAATGGGGTTCAAAACGGACTGTGACACCGGCAAGTTTGCCTTTGGAGGGCAGAGAGTCGTTGAAGTCTGCAATATCCAAAGCCAAATCAGGCAGTGTCCGGAACTGGGGCAGCAGCAGACGGACAAGGGCATTGCCCCGCAAACGGCGTTTGAAATCCCCCTGACGGATCACCAGTTCAACTGGAATATTGGCTGACGAGGCGTTGAGAAGCAGATCTTTGAGCTCATCTCCAAGTTCTGTTTCAGAGGAAATGTAACAGTAGATACGGTTGAAACCAAGAAGTTTCACCATATTGATGATCTCTTTGCCGGGAAGGACTCTGTGGGAATAGGAACTCAGTTTGATTCCGACACCTCTGAGGCGCAGAGGGGACAAAACGGCACGCAAAGCCGCAGCCCGCCGGGCAAACAGTTCTTTTGTGACTTGATCGGCGGGGACCATTGCACGTTCAGCTTGCCGGAGCGGAGTGGAATTACATCCGCACAGCAGCAGTGCTGTGCAAAAAGCACACAATAATGCAGAAAATTTCATATTCATACTGCATAATATAGCATCGTTTTTACTTTTTTTCAAGCAGGATTTGTAAAAGAGATGGCGTAAGGGGGAATGTTGCCCCTTCTTTTGCTTGCAATATACCGTTTGCCGGTGTATATTGTATAAGTGTATATTGACTTTTATTATCGAACCGAAAGGAGCAGCAGAAATATGTCCGCACAGGTTATTGACGGCAAAGCCGTGGCCGCAGAAGTGACAGCCCGGGTGAAACAGCGTGTTGAGGCCCTGAAATCAAAGGGCGTGACTGTCGGATTGGCAGTTATTCTTGCCGGGGAAGATCCGGCTTCTCAGGTTTATGTGCGCAATAAGATCAAAAAATGTGCCGAGCTGGGAATCGAATCCCGCCGGATCGATCTGCCTGCCGATGTGACAATGGAAACGATGCTGGAAACTATTGATGCTCTCAATAACGATCCTGCGATCCACGGAATATTGGTCCAGTTCCCCCCGCCGAAACAGCTGGATCAGGAAAAAATCATTGATGCCATTTCTCCTGAAAAAGATGTGGACTGTTTCTGTGACCGTAACGTGGGCCGGATTCTTGAAGGCCGTATTGACGGTTTTCTGCCCTGCACCCCCGCCGGAGTTATGGAACTTCTCAAGGCTGCCGGGATCGACCCCGCAGGTAAGCACGCCGTTGTGGTGGGACGTTCCAATATCGTTGGAAAACCTCTGGCCGCACTGCTGATGCAGAAAAATAAAGGTGCCAATGCAACGGTCACCGTCGTCCACTCCGGAACTCCCGACCTTGCCCGTTTTACCCGGGATGCGGATATCCTGATCGCCGCTATCGGAAAACCCTGTTTTATTACCGGCGATATGATTAAACCCGGTGCCGCAGTGATTGACGTCGGTATCAACCGTATTGCCACTCCTGACGGCAAAGGAAAACTTGCCGGTGACGTCGATTTTGAATCCGCTGTTGAAGTTGCGGGAGCTATTACTCCCGTTCCCGGCGGCGTGGGACCGATGACCATCGCTATGCTTATGGACAATGCTGTCCGGGCTGCGGAAAAGGCGGCTGCTGATGCATAAGCTCTTTCTACTTTTTGCAACGGCATTGTGCCTCTTTTTTGCCGGGTGTGAGCGGAAGGTTCCCCAGGTCAAAGCTGAACTTCCTGCGGTAAAAGGAATCAAGGTCGGGATGTATCCTTATAATCCTGCCAATACGGTCATTGCTGAAGTCAAGGCTGCAGATGAGGTCAATCTTGTTGCCCGGGTGGAAGGTTTTTTGCAAAAACGCTGTTTTGTCGAGGGCAGCAGAGTCAAAAAAGGAACGCTGCTCTACGAAATCGAACCGGAACTTTACAGAGCTAAAGTCAAGGCAGCTCAAGCAAAACTGAACCGGGCTCAGGTCGCCGGAAAAAATGCCGATACCGATTACAAACGGCAGCGGCAGCTCCTGTCTTCAAAAGCCGTCAGTGAACGGACCTTTGACCGGGTCGAAGCGACAAAGCTGGAAGCGGACGCCGATATCAAAAACGCTGAAGCGGAACTGGAGATCGCCAAACAGAATCTTTCTTACACAAAGATCCGGGCCCCGTTTGACGGTATTGTCGGTTTGAGCCGGTACAGTGAAGGCAATCTGGTCAGTCCTTCTTCCGGAACCCTTGCGACCATTGTCAGAAATGATGTTGTCAGGGTGGAATTTGTTGTTCCGGAACTGCTTTTGCTTAATGTATTTGAAAAAAAAGACGGACAAAGAGGAAAATTCAAGATCGAACTGATTACTCAGGACGGCAAGGTTTATCCTTATCCCGGGAAAATCTCTTTCTGGGACAACAAGGTCAATACCAATACCGGAACTTTCCGTATCCAAGCCGAATTCCCAAATCCGAAGGGAGCTTTGACTGCCGGGATGTTCGGCAGGATCCGTATTACTTCTCTGAAAAATCTTTCCGGGCTGATGATTCCGGAAGAGGCTCTTATGGTGGATCAGGCAGGAGAATATGTGTATGTCGTTTCTCCTGACGGTACTGTTTCCCGGCGGAACGTTTCCATTTCTTACCGGGATAAAGGTTTTGCAGTTGTCAAATCGGGCGTGAAAGCCGGAGAAACGGTCATTGATGCCGGTATTCAGCACGTTCGGCCCGGCGGCAAATGCAAGGTTTTGTATCACGAAATGGCCCTCTTTCAGAAAAAGAGCGTTCCGGCCGGAAAGAAAAACAAATGATCAGCGGCTTTTTTATTGACCGGCCCCGTTTCGCCTTTGTCATTTCCATTGTTATGACTCTGGCGGGGATCGTTGCTCTTTTTACTTTGCCGGTGGCACAGTATCCCAATATCACTCCCGGAGTTGTTTCTGTGACGACATCTTATCCGGGTGCCGATGCCAAAACGGTTCAGGAAACGGTCATTCAGCCTATTGAAACCCAGCTTAACGGTGTTAAACGGCTTTTGTATATCAACAGTACGGCCACCGATACCGGAAGTGCTGTTATCAATGCCGTTTATGATATCGGAACAGATGGTGATGCCAACACTGTCAATACCCAGAACCGGGTCAACTGGGCCAATGCTCAGCTGCCTGATGAAGTCCGGCGGCAGAGTGTTATTGTGAAAGAAAAGTCACCCTCTATGCTGATGGTGATTGCTGTTTATTCTCCTGACAACAGTTACGAATCTCTCTTTCTCAACAATTTTGCCTCTATCAACCTTAAAGATGAACTCGCCCGCATCAACGGAGTCGGTTCTGTGGATCTTTTGTGCAGTTTGACCTATGCTATGAGGATCTGGCTGGATCCAGACCGTATGGCGGCTTTGAATATCACGGTCAGTGAAGTAAGTTCCGCCCTCAAAGCTCAGAACGTACAGGTTTCTGCCGGGGCATTGGGAGATGCTCCCGGAGCTTCTGAGGCGAATTTCCGTTATTCCGTTCAGACACAGGGGCGTCTTTCGACACCTGAGGCTTTCGGCAATATCATCGTTCGTGCTACCGGACACGGTGAACAGGTGAAGCTGAAGGATATCGCAAAAATTGAACTCGGTTCAGAAAGTTATGCATCTTCAAGTACTTACAATGGAAAGCCCGCTGCACTTCTGGCTGTGTATCAGCTGCCCAGTGCCAACGGTGTTGATATTGCAAAGCAGTGCCGTAAAAAACTGGAAGATCTGAAGTCTACTTTCCCTCAGGGAGTCACTTACGGCGTGGCCTATGATACAACAGACTTTATTCTTGCCTCTATTGACGAAGTCAAACAGACCCTCATTGAAGCGGTGCTTCTTGTGATCCTGATTACCTGGCTTTTTCTGCAGGACTGGCGATCCACTCTGGTGCCCACTCTTGCGATCCCCGTCTCTCTGATCGGTACATTTGCCGCAATGTCTGTTATAGGTTATTCTATAAATCTGATTACTCTTTTCGGGTTGATCCTTGCCATCGGTGTGGTGGTCGATGATGCCATTGTGGTGGTGGAAAATGTTGTCCGTTTGATGGAAGAAGAAAAACTTTCTCCCAGGGAAGCTGCGTGGAAATCTATGGAAGAAGTCACAGGCCCTGTGATCGCTACGACGGCTGTGCTGCTTGCAATGTTTGTTCCCATCTGTTTTCTGCCGGGGATCACCGGAGTTATTTTTCGTCAGTTCGGTATTACGATTTCGGTGGCTGTTACGATTTCAAGTATCAACGCATTGACTTTAAGTCCTGCTTTGTGTGCGATGCTGATGAAACAGGGGACCGGCAGCGGACGCAATTTTATTCTTTTTCGCTGGTTCAATTGTTTCTTTGAATGGCTGACGGAAAAGTACGGTACAGTTGCCAACTTCTTTATCCGTCATATCACTGCTCTTATGGTGGTTCTGGTTCTGCTCGTGTGGGGGTGCTGGCGTTTTTACGGCATCCTGCCTGCCGGATTTATTCCGGAAGAGGATCAGGGATCGCTTTTTGTGTCTGTTCAGCTGCCCGAGGCCGCTTCTCTCAGCCGGACAACGGCTATTATGAAAAGGCTGGATGAAAAGATCCGTAAAATCCCCGGTGTGGCTGAAACGATGAGTGTGCCCGGATTCAGTATTCTGACAAGCTCACAGGCATCCAATAACGGCTTTATTCTTGTCAGTCTCAAACCCTGGAGCGAACGTACTTCTCCGGATTTGACCCAGAATGCGATCCGGGCGAAGCTGCAAATTCTTGCCAAAGATGAACCGGGGGCTCTGATTATGGCTTTCGGAACACCGTCTATTCCCGGAATCGGAAATACGGGCGGATTTTCCTTTGTTATCGAAGATACGACCGGTACTCATCCTCAGCGGCTTCAGGAGGCGGTCGACAAGGTGTGTATGGCGGCGCGGAAAAGTCCTGCTGTTGCCGGAGCCGTTTCTACTTTCCGGGCAGCCACCCCCCAGGTCTATTTGGAAATAGACCGGGAAAAAGCAATGAAGCTGGGGGTAAGTGTTGCAGATATCAACTCTGCCTTGCAGGGCTTTACTGGTTCCACATACGCCAACGATATCAATAAATTCGGCAAAGTGTACAAAGTGATGCTTCAGGCGGATTCTCCCTACCGGCGGAATCCGGAACAGTTGTTGAGTTTCCGGGTACGCAATCAGAAAGGAGAAATGGTCCCCCTTTCCACCCTGGGGCGTCTGGAACGCCGTTTTGCTCCCCAGTATCTCAACCGTTTCAATCTCTATTCCAGTGCTGTTATAAGCGGAGCTCCGGCTCCCGGATACAGCTCCGGCGAGGCGATGAAAGCTATGGAAATGGCGGCAAAAGAAAATCTGCCGCCGGGGATGAAATTTGATTGGACGGATATGTCTTATCAGGAAAAAGCAGCAGGAGCTCCTGTTAAATTTGCCGGAATGGAAATTCCTGTGATGGCGGTCATTATCGGATTGGCTCTGCTTTTTATGTATCTCTTTCTTGTGGCTCAGTATGAAAGCTGGATGATTCCTGTGGCGGTATTGCTTTCGGTGCCGGTTGCCTTTTTCGGGTCACTGCTCTTTCTCTGGTTCGGCAAGGTGGAAAACAATCTTTATACCCAGGTGGGCTTTATTCTGCTTTTCGGTATTGCCTGCAAAACGGCGATCCTGATCGTTGAATTTGCCAAAGTGCAGCACGAAAACGGTAAAACGATCGGGGAGGCAGCTCTCTTTGCTGCCAAACTCCGGTTCCGTGCGGTGCTGATGACGGCACTTTCCTTTGTTCTCGGCGTGATGCCTCTGGTTCAGGCCACGGGAGCCGGTGCCGCCAGCCGGGTTTCTCTCGGCACAGCGGTGTTCGGCGGTATGCTGGTTGCCGCTGTCGGCGGCACTCTGCTGATTCCGGCGTTTTATGCCGCTGTGCAAAAGCTGGTGGAATGTTGTGCCGGAAGAAAGGAAATGACAAGATGATTCTTCATATCTGCTGTGCCCCCTGTGGAGGCGGGTGCGTTGAAAGAGTTAAAGAGCAGGGAAAGAATGTGGTGCTCTTTTACTCAAATTCAAATTTGAACTCTTATGAGGAGTTTGAACGGCGATTGGCTTCAGTGAAGCAACTGGCCGAAGAACAGCAGATCGAAGTAGTTGTTGATCCCTATGACCACGAAAGCTGGCTCAAAGCGGTTGCCGGATTTGAAAACGAACCGGAACAGGGGGAACGGTGCAAACGCTGTTTCCGCTTTTCCCTTTCACGGACAGCTGCCTTTGCCGGATCAGAGGAGTTCTGTACCACATTAACGGTCAGTCCCCGGAAAAAGTCAAAGGTGATCTTTGAAACAGGTTCAGAATGGGAACACTTTGTTCCCGAGGATTTTAAAAAACGTGACGGCTACCGGCGCAGCTGTGAAATCGCACGGCAAAGCGGGTTTTACCGCCAGAATTACTGCGGCTGTGAATTCAGCCTGAGAGAGTGTGGAGGAAATAATGAAAACGATTTATCTGGACAATAATGCAACAACTGCAGTGCGGCCCGAAGTTCTGCAGAAAATGCTGCCCTTTTTCTGTGAGCGGTATGGAAATCCCTCAAGTATCCATTCATTCGGCGGCAGCGTCGCCGGAGAGATCGAGGAGGCACGCCGCCATTGTGCCGATCTGCTGGGTGTCCGTTTCAGGGATCGGGACAACTGTGCAAGTGAAATCATCTTTACCAGTTGCGGCACAGAAAGTGATAATTCCGCTATCAATGCTGCTCTCAAAGCACGGCCCGACAGAAAGAAAATCGTGACCAGTGCAGTGGAACATCCTGCCATACTTCATTACTGTGAAGAATTGAGCCGCAGAGGTGTCGAAATCGTCAAGGTTCCTGTGGATGAACGGGGACGGCTTGATATGGAGTTCCTTGAAAAGAGTGTGGATGAAAACACCGCTCTGGTGACTCTGATGTGGGCCAATAACGAAACCGGAACCATTTTTCCCATCGCCGAAGCCGTGAAAATCGCCCACCGGGCAGGGGCTCTCTGTCATTCAGATGCTGTTCAGGCAGCCGGAAAAGAGTTGATTGATGCCGATGCCATTGATATTGACTTTTTGAGTGTTTCCGGGCACAAGCTCCACGCCCCCAAAGGGGTGGGAATATTGTTTGTCCGCCGCACAGTGCCTTTTGCTCCTTTTATCTGGGGCGGGCATCAGGAACGTATGCGTCGCGGGGGTACGGAAAATGCCGCTTCCATTATCGGCTTGGGCGAAGCCTGCCGTCTGGCTCTGCTGGAACGGGAACAGACTCAGCGGGATCTGGCCGCACTCAGAGACCGGCTTGAGGCCAAGGTGCAGGAGTTGATTCCCTGTATCCGTATCAACGGCGATCTGGAACACCGGCTTTGCAATACCAGTTCCATCAGTTTTGAGTTCATTGAAGGTGAGTCGATCCTGATGCTTCTTGATATGAACGGTATTTGTGCTTCGAGCGGTTCCGCCTGCACCACCGGCAGTCTGGAGCCTTCCCACGTGCTTCAGGCGATGAAAGTTCCCTACACTGCGGCTCACGGGACGATCCGGTTCAGTCTTTCTGCTGCCAATACGGCAGATGAAATCGACTTCACAGTTGAATGTCTGGTCCCGGCGATTGCCCGGCTCCGTCAGATTTCCCCCTATTGGAAGGAAGAAAAATGAAAAATATCAAAGATGCTGAATTAAAGTTTCCCAGAGATTGGGAATACCGTATTATTATTGCAGAGGCCGCAAGACCCATTTCTGAAGAAGGAATTGCAGAGGTTTTGATGGGGCGCAAGGTTATTGTTTCGGCGGGAGAAACTTCCCGGACAGGGGCTTACGGAACCATTGTTGTAAAGCTCAGAGTCGATTCCCGTGAGGATATGGAAGAATTGGCAACCAAGCTGACCAAAGTGACAGGAGTCAAGTTTTTGCTCTGATTTTTTGCAAAAAAAATGAATTTTGACTTGCATTTTCACTGTTTTGGTGATAATGTTAGTGCGTGACATTATATATTGCAAATATCATTAATGAAATTTGAAGGATAATAACAAATGAAGGCTATCAATATTGTCTTGAGTATCTTGATCCTGTTGCTTTCTATCGCTGCGGCAGTATTTTCTTATTTCCTCTACGAAAAACGCAGCCAGTTTACAAGTGGGTGGGATAAAATGGCTGAGATCGTCAGTGAAAGTGCCAAGGCTCTCGATCAGGGCAGCGGAACCAGCTTGAGCAGCAAACTGACAAAAGATGCTCTCGGTCACAGAAATTATGCAAAATTGGATTCTCTCAAAGGTGAACTTCCCAAACAGAGCAGGAACATTATTAAGGAGAGAGATATTCTTGCCAACGCTTTGTTTGTTGTTAATAATACAGTCAGGCCCAATAACGGTCTTGCCAAAGATAAACTTGCCAAACTTGATACCTATTATACCTCTCAGCGCATTGTTGTGGGCAATGTGAGTGATGCCGTCAGAAGACGTGATCAGACTTACAGAAACCTGATTGCAGCCGTCCGTTCCGGACTTGGTGTCACCGTTGACAACAGCAAACTTCTCAGCGGCGATGCTTCTGCCTTTACCGCGATGCAAGCTGAGCTGAGTGCCATCCGTAACCGTTCACGTTATTATGAGTCCAGTATCTCTCAGGTCGGTAAGCGGTTCGGCATCAGTGCCTATCCCAATGCCAAGAATTACCAGACTGAGGTTCGCAAGGTTGTTTCAGCGGTTGACAAGTATCAGGCTCAGACTAAAGCTCTCAATCGTGAAATCGACGCGCTCAAACGGACCAACCGCAGTCAGCTTGCCCACATCGGCCGTCTGAATAACCAGATCAAAGGACTCAAGGGTGTTATTGCAGACCGCGACAGCCAGATCGTCAGTTTCCAGCGTGCTTTCGGGCTTCCTGAATCCCGCGGCGAGACAAAGCCCTGGAAGCCCGGTTCCAAAGAAGCCCGGGCTCTCCTGACCGGCAAGATCATTGCTGTCAATTCCAAGTATGGTTATGTGGCCATCAATATCGGCAAATATTCTGTCGTTGAGCAGAATATCGGCAACCGTACTCTTGAAGTAAACCCTGTGGTTGAACCCGGAATGGTTTTGGCGGTTTCCCGCAAGGGTGCCGATAAGAGCGAATTTATTGCCCGTCTTCAGCTTTCACAGGTCGGTGAAACAACTTCGATCGCCAATATCCCTGTGGACTCCAAGCCGCTTCAGGTTGGTGATGTGGTCAATGTCGTTATCGAGAACGAGAAGGCTCCTGAAGCTCCCAGGAAAACGACTAAACGTTGACAGTAAACTTTCGGAGAACGGCAATGTTCAATTCAAAATTTTTTACTGTGATTATTGTACTTACGTTTCTGGCTCTTGGTGCCGCCGTGGCATTGCAAGTGCTTGAAATGAATGATTACACACTTTTTGAAATTCTGCAGGAACGTTTCTTCCCCGCCAAGTGAGAGAAAGCGCGGATTGAGAAAATATGTTTCGTTCAGCATACAATCCTTTGGGGCACTGGTGCATCTTTGTGATGCTGGTGCTCCTTTTTTTATTTCTGGCCGGCTGCACTGAGTATGAAAGATCCGGATACAGTCCTATTCCTCAGAATTCACCCGGAGGCTGGGAAATTGCCCCGTATGGGGATTTGAGAAACTGAAAGAAAAAGAGTGTTGTTGACACTTTAATATGTAAGGAGAATTTTTATGGTTATCACCACCCCCCGTATCGGTATCAGACCGACTATTGACGGAAGACGCAGAGGCGTTCGTGAATCTCTCGAAGTCCAGACAATGAATATGGCCAAGGCTGCTGCCGAACTTCTCAGCAGCAATCTGCGTTATCCTGACGGCCGTCCTGTGGAATGTGTCATTGCAGATACCACTATCGGCGGTGTGCAGGAAGCTGCTGCCTGTCAGAAAAAATTTGCCGAATGCGGCGTGACCGCCACTTTGACCGTTACTCCCTGCTGGTGCTACGGTTCTGAAACAATGGATATGGATCCTCTGACTCAGAAAGCCGTCTGGGGATTCAACGGTACCGAGCGTCCCGGAGCTGTTTATCTGGCTGCTGTCCTGGCGGCTCACGCTCAGAAAGGTTTGCCTGCTTTCGGTATTTACGGCCGTGAAGTTCAGGATGCTTCCGATACTTCCATTCCTGCCGACGTGGCTGAGAAACTGCTGGCCTTCGGGCGTGCCGCTGTGGCGGCGGGCTGGATGCGTGGAAAGTCTTATCTTTCTGTGGGCAGTGTCGCTATGGGTATTGCCGGTTCTATCGTTTCACCTGAGCTCTTTGAGGATTACCTCAATATGCGTTGTGAATCTGTGGACAGTACCGAGATCATCCGCCGTATGGAAGAGGGTATCTACGATAAAGAAGAATTTTCCCGTGCTCTTGCCTGGGTCAAAGAAAACTGCAAGGAAGGTGCCGACAACAATCCCGAAAAGCTCCGCCATAACCGCCAGCAGCTTGATACGGAGTGGGAATTTGTGGTCAAGATGACGATGATCGTCCGCGACCTGATGCAGGGCAATCCCCGTCTTTCTGAAATGGGCTACCGTGAGGAAGGCGACGGTCACAATGCTGTTGCCGGCGGTTTCCAGGGGCAGCGTCAGTGGACTGACCACTTCCCCAATGGCGACTTCACTGAAGCGATGCTTTGCAGTTCTTTTGACTGGAACGGTATTCGTGAACCTATGGTGGTTGCCACTGAAAACGATGCTCTCAACGGTATTATGATGCTTTTCGGACATCTGCTGACCGGTACGGCTTCCGGATTTTCCGATGTCCGTACTTTCTGGAGCAAGGAATCTGTCAAGCGTATTACCGGATATGATCTTGAAGTTCCCGGTCTTATCCACTTGCTCAACTCCGGAGCCACCACTTTGGATGCAACAGGCCAGTGCAGCCGTGACGGCAAGCCTGTGATGAAGCCCTACTGGGAAATTTCTGAAGCTGAAGCCGGGAAGTGTCTTGATGCCACTCAGTGGCGTCCTGCCGGTGTTGAATACTTCCGCGGCGGCGGTTTCAGTTCCAACTTCACCAGCAAGGGCGGTATGCCTATCACATTGAGCCGTATGAATCTGATCAAAGGACTTGGTCCTGTGATCCAGATCGCTGAAGGCTACACCTGTGAGCTGCCTGCTGAAGTTCACGATGTGCTCAACAAGCGTACCGATCCCACCTGGCCCACCACCTGGTTTGTTCCCAACCTGACGGGCAAGGGAGCTTTCACCGACGTGTACAGCGTTATGGCCAACTGGGGTGCCAACCACGGAGCTTTCAACTACGGCCACATCGGTGCTGATCTTATTACTTTGGCCTCTATGCTGCGTATTCCTGTGTGTATGCACAACGTGCCTGAGGAAAAGATCTACCGTCCTGCCGCCTGGAACGCCTTTGGTATGGACAAAGAGGGTGCCGACTATCGTGCCTGTGCCAACTTCGGGCCTCTCTACCGCTGATCTTGATATTCAGCTCACTGACCGGAACGGTTTTTCCGTTCCGGTTTTTTTGGTATGCGCGGCATGCGCATTGACTCGTCGGTGAAAGTCCGATACAGGCCTTGTCAGTAGGAACTGTTAGCGAAAGCCAAGGGTGTCCATTGTGAGGTGGAATCTGAAAGAAG
>SUWB01000066.1 GCA_015061745.1 Lentisphaerota bacterium
TATTGCCTTCTTTCAGATTCCACCTCACAATGGACACCCTTGGCTTTCGCTAACAGTTCCTACTGACAAGGCCTGTATCGGACTTTCACCGACGAGTCAATGCGCATGCCGCGCATACCAAAAAAAATCCCTCCGCACCGTGTTAAGGCCGGAGGGATTTTTTTGTGCCGCAAGGGCATAGGTTCAGCACTTGGCAAGTTCGGCTTTGAGATTCTGAACGACTTTAGCAAAGTAGTCAAGAGCATCGCACACAGGAGCCGGCGTTGAAAGATCGACTCCTGCATCTTTCATAATGTCAAGCACATCTTTTGAAGATCCTGCCTTGAGGAATCCCAGATAAGCCTCTCTGAGCGCGGGCTCTCCGGAACGCAGATTGGCGGCAAGTTTCAAAGCTGCGGACATACCGGTTGCGTACTTGTAAACATAGAAGTTGTAATGAAAATGGGGGATCCGGGCCCATTCCAGTTCGATTTCCTTTGAAGGTTCCACTGCGGGGCCGTAATACTCTTTATTAAGTTCAAAGTACTTTTTACTCAGCATTTCAGCAGTCAGCGGAATTCCCTGTTCCACACTTTCGTGCATAAAAAGCTCAAACTCAGCAAACATCGTCTGCCGGTAAATGGTGCCTCTGATCTCGTCAGCCATATGGGCATAAAGATAAGCCCGGAACGCAGGGTCTTTACTTTGTGAAAGCAAATGTTCAAAAAGGAGTATTTCGTTGGTGGTACTTGCCACTTCGGCAACGAAAATCCGATAGTCTGCATAAATATAAGGCTGAGTGCGGTTGGAATAAAAACTGTGCATCGAGTGTCCCAGCTCGTGAGCCAGAGTAAAGATATCATCCAGCTGTCCTTTATAGGTCATAAGGATGTAGGGATAGGTATCAAAACATCCGCTGGAATAAGCTCCTGAACGTTTCCCTTTACGTTCAGGGGTGTCGATCCAACGCTGTTTGAACGCAAGGTCAATAAACTTCCCGTATTCTTCGCCCAGAGGTTTCACTGCATCTTTGATCAACTGCTCCGCCTGACTGAAACTATACTCTCTGGAACATCCGGGCAGCAGAGGGTTGTACATATCATACATATCCAGTCTGTCGAGTTTGAGCACCTCTTTGCGCAGCTGCATATACTCATAAAAAGCGGGCAGCTTTTCGTGGACAGCAGAAATCAGACTGCGGTAGACGCTTTCCGGGACCCGGTCGGGGGTCAGGGCACTGTTCAAAGCATTGGGATAATTACGGAACTGAGCTCCCACCGTATGACGGCGGACAGTTCCTTCCAGAGCGGCAGCAAAGGTATTGCGGAAGCTGCGGTAGACCTTGTAAAGTTTTTTGAATGTACGACGACGGGTCTCCCGGTCGGGATTTTCCATAAGTGAGCGGAAGGAACCGTGGGTCAGTTTGTGACTTTTACCTTCGCTGTCACGAATGGAACCGAACTCAAGGTCAGTATCATTGAGAGCATTGAAAAGAGTTCCTGAAAGTCTCAACACCTGAGAAAATCCTCCCAGCAGCTTTTCTTCAGCTTCAGAAAGAACGTGGGGGCGTTCAATGAGAATATCCTCCAAGTGACGGCGGCAGAAAGCAAGTTCAGGAGAGTCGAGAAAATTTTTCATTTTCTCCTCCGGAATCTGGAGCAGTTCGGGAGTAAAATAGGCTTCCAGCGGAGCAAGTTCAGCCAGAAGGGACTCCACTTTTCCATACCGGGCCCGGCTGGCATCGACACCGGTTTCCTGATCCAGAGTCAAATGGGCATAGACATAAACTTTTTCCACCAGGCGGTTCAATTCCAGAGAGGTATTGACAGCATCTCTGAGAGTTTCCGGGGAATCACCCAGATGTCCTTTGAAAGAGGCAAATTTTTCAGTCAGAGGCCGGATCTTTTCAAAGTCCTGCTGCCAGAGTTCCTCATTGGCATAGATCGCCTCAAGATCCCATACAGGGAGCTTTTCACTTTTGGGGCTCATTTTTCTTTTTCCTTTTCTTTTGGCTCTGTTCTTCTTTTTTATTTTGGCTCTGTTCCCATTACGGGTAGGTAAGAAAACTATTTTCCCCAGAAAGTTTTTACAGACCGCTTTTAATTTTTGACTTTTTGTCAAAAATTAAAAGCGTGACTGAAAAAGGTTTGGGAAAAGGGGGTGGGGTTTGGGGCGGGGGGAAAAGACCTTTCCTCAAAAGGGCTTTCCCACCGCCCCAACTCCATCTACCTTTTTACCGGCCTTTGTCGGGAACAGTGCTTTTTATTTTCAGCAAATTTATCAAGCATTTTCAAAACGGTTTCCACGCCGGGAAAATCCCGGAAGCGGAATGTCCTTGCTGCGGCAAGGGGGAATTCTCTGCATAAAGAGTCAAATTCTTCATCATTGACGGCCCCCCGGTCAACTCCCAGGAGCAGGGGCAGATCCGGATTTTCGTTGAGGAACTCCATTCTCGGCTGAAAACTCCACTTGTGCCAGCGATGGAAAAGTTCCAGATGACACACTGTTCCGTCGGAACGGCAGAAACTCAGATCGGGGAAACAAACGCCCTCTTTTCCCATATTGATAAAAGGGGTTTCCCCAACGATCTCCCAGGCGGATTTTTTTTCCCGCACACACCTGTGAAAGAGTTTTATTTCTTCCGGGACATAGGCGGCAATATTGCGGTAATGGGAGACAAGGCCGGAACTTTCGTCCAAAAGAAGTTTTCCTTTTCTGCCGCGGATCTCCACTTCACTTTCGATATTATAGTGCTTCAAATTGAGGAGTGCCGGAAAAAATGATCCCAGCAGCACCCCGTACTTCCGGGCATTTTCCAGTAAAGCACCGGGGCCGCTGATATCCATACGCAAGAGCCCGGCATCAAGCTGAGTCAGTTCCGCAAGGAGCCGGAAAAACTTCATAAACTTCACCACTTTTCTGAGTTCAGCCGTATCAGGTTCCCGGATCGTGACCGTGAGTTTCCCGGCATAAAGAAGCATCGTCTGAACCAGAGCAGTATTGTAGCGGTGTATAAGTTCCTTTTCAGAAATCTCCTTGAAAGAATTGAGTATTTCAAAGTCCGGCAGATCTCCGTAGATATCAAATGCACACGTTCCCAGCTGCTTGCGGTAATGTTCTTCGGAAAAATCTCCTTTTTGCGCGATGAGAGCTCCGGAACGCTTAAAAAGTTCTCTGCGGAGTTCTCCATAATCCCTTTCCGGATCGGCAGCAGAAAAAACCGCCATATCACAAAGCAGTTTTTCCAGTCCTGCGGCAAATTTCGGCTCTTGAGCTCCCAGAGCCGCCCGGCGGCTCATATCGGTGATCTCGCTGCGGCATCTGCCGACCCCGTTGCGGAAAATCAGGAGCAGTGTCCGGGCAGTCTGGAGATTTTCCTCTTTATCCGGGTCAGCGAAACGGCAGAAAAATTTTCCATTCCGGTATGTGGTACGCAAAAGATCAATATTAAGCATTGCTTTCAATCAGTTCCTTGTAAGCACTTCTGATCTGCCCTGCCAGCTTCACACATTCGACTTGTGCCTTGTCCACATCAGCTGCGGACAGACCGGCAAAAGCCAAAGCGCAGACCAACTCGCCGCAAACGACGGGGATCGACAGCTGCCAGAAGCGTCCTGAATGGTAATTCAGCAGCATTTGATTCTGCCGAGCCGCTTCAAAGCGTTCCCGGAACAAAGCTCTCCCCTGTTCCGGAGCGTCAACTGCGTCAAGGATCGCCTGACACTCCTCCGGAGTTTTCCCTTCAGCAGCCAGACACACTGCCGCCGGGTCGGAATTCCATAAAGGAGCAGCGGGGGGAGTTCCCTTTCGCACATTGAAAAAGTGATACAATCCCATTGGAGTCACTGTGACAAATTCACAGGAAAATCCCAAAGATTCCGCAGGCTCCCTGAGCAGCGACAGAGAAATACGTGCCAGCGGATGATTCTTTGCAGCATTACGTCCGAGTACAGCGACTCCCGGGGTAGTGATCACGTTCCGGTAGGAACTTTTGGTGAGCAGTCCCGCTTCGATCAGGTCAGAGACCATCCGGCTCACCATACTGGGGTGTACCCCCAGAGCAGTGGTAATACTCCTGAGGGATGTGGGCTTCGGATTGGAAGCCACCATAGCCAGGATTTGAAGAACACGGTTTGTCCGTGGACTGTTCATAAGGACTTCCGCCGTAAATTAAGTGCCCGGGCCACCGGCGGGGGAACGTGGGCGGCATAATCAGCTCCCAGTCGGGCAACCTCTTTCACAAGGGTCGATGAAACGTAGGAGTTTTCCAGCTGGGGAGTCAGGAAGATGGTTTCGCATCCTTTGAGGAGTTCCCGGTTCATCAGAGCCATCTGCAATTCATATTCAAAGTCAGAAAAGGCCCGCAAACCTCTGAGGATGGCATCTGCGTGAAGTTCTCTGACTGCATCCACCAGCAGTCCTTCAAAAGCGATGACCTCCACATTGGGCATATCCGCACAGCTTTCCTGGATCAGGTTGCGTCTTTCCTCAAGAGTAAAGAGGGGATTTTTGCCGGAATTGACCGCCACAGCCACCACGACTTTGTCAAAAAGACACCGGGCACGTTCCACCAAATCCAGATGTCCGTTGGTAAAAGGATCAAAAGAACCCGGATATATTACTGTTTTCATAGTGTTTTCCCCTTGACTGGAATGTAAAATAAGTGTATCTTATAAAAAAGACTCAATTCTTGAGTTTTTTTGACGTTCAATTGATATAATATACGACAAGTTTATGGATTTTTCAATTCAATTTGACACACATCTTTCCGGCATCTGCACCGCCGTAGCCGGATTCGGAGTTTTTGACGGCGTTCATCCGGGGCACCGCCTGATTATCCGCACGGCCGCTGAAATGGCTTCATCAGCAGGAGCCCTTCCGGCGGCATTGACCTTTGTGCCCCACCCCCGGGCGGTGATTCCCGGGAGTACCCCACCCGGTTTGCTTATCAGTGTACCGCAGCGGCTGCGGCTGCTGCGTCAGGCGGGAGCAGAAGTAACAGGCATCATCAACTTCACACCGGAATTCGGAGCTATGGAACCGGAAGAATTCCTTGAAGCACTCCTCAGGATCCCCGGTTTCAAGCTGAGGGGCATCTGTGTCGGTGAAGACTGGCGTTTCGGCCGCGGGGGCAAGGGAGATGCTGAACTGCTGGACCGCTTTGCTCAGAAAAACGGTCTGCTTTTCCGGGCTGTGAAACGCCTGGAACGTCAGGGGATCAATATCAGTTCCAGTGTCATCCGGGAACGGGCCGGCGCAGGTGATCTTGCGGGAGCAGCAGAAATACTGGGCCGCGACCTCACCTTGTCAGGCATCGTAGAAAAAGGGTTCCGCGTTGCCGGTCCCCAGCTCAACGCTCCCACCGCCAATCTGCATCTGGCCCACGATTTGCTGGTTCCGGACGGCGTTTATGCGGGAGCTGCTGAATTTGAAAACACCATCTATCCGGCAGTCCTCAATATCGGATTTGCCCCCACATACAACGTCAACGAAAGACGAGTTGAAGTTCATCTGCTTGATTTTTCAGGGGAGCTCTACGGCAGAGAGCTTGAAGTATCTCTTTTTGCCCGTCTGCGCCCCGAAAAAAAATTCCCTTCTCCGGCGGAACTCAAAGAGCAGATCGTCAAAGATATTGCAAACACTGCGGCCATTTTCAAGGACCGCTTCACTTCAGGAGGTTATGAAAAATGATTAAAGGTCTTGGAATCGACATCGTTGAAACTGACCGTATCCGTCAGGTCATTGAACGGCACGGCGACCAGTTTTTGAACCGGGTCTACACCCCCGCCGAACAGGCTATCGGCAAGATCCGTGCAAGTGCCCACCACTTCTACGCCGGCCGCTGGGCCGCCAAAGAGGCCGCCGCCAAAGCCCTCGGCTGCGGCATCGGCCAGGAGTGTGCTTTCAACGAGATTGAAGTGGTCGACTCAGCCATCGGCGTGCCTTCTCTGGTCTTTTCGGGCAGTGCCGCCCGGACCGCCGCCGCTCTGGGAGCAAAAAATGTAAGAGTGTCCATTACTCACGAAAGGGAGTACGCCGCTGCGGTGGTCATCATTGAAGAATAAGTACTGCTGCAGCCGGTGCAGCGGGGAAATACAGTGCAAATTATCTTTCCCGGAAAGATACTTGACTTTTCCCCGTTGGTGTGATATATTATAGAATGTGCATAAGTAATTGCGTAAGCTGCCGCAGAAAGAGATACTTGCGGTTTTTTCCCGGCTTTCCGGCGGGAATATATTAAAGGAATATGTGTTTTATGAAACTTTTTTTCGTTTTTTCCGGCCAGGGAGCCCAGAGCGTAGGAATGGGCCGTGATCTCTACGACCGTTACACAACGGCCCGCAAGTACTTTGACACGGCAGATGAAGTTCTGGGATACTCTTTGAAAGAAGTGATCTTTGACGGTCCTGCCGAAAGACTTACAGAAACCCGTTACTGCCAGAGTGCCATTTACACAATGAGCTGTGCCTGTCTCGGCGTTTTCAAAGAAAAATTCCCTGAAGCACTCCCCTGTGCCGCTGCCGGTCTGAGTTTGGGAGAATACGCGGCCTTGTGCTGCGGCGGAGCTTTCACCTTTGAAGAAGGCTTGAAACTGCTCCAGAAGCGGGCAGATCTGATGGATGAATGCTGCCGCACTGCCGCAGGCGGTATGGCCACTGCTCTCGGCTGCGACGCCGCCGTTATTGAAGAAGTGTGTGCCGCTGCCGGAATTGACGTGGCCAATTACAACTCCCCCGGCCAGATCGTGATTTCAGGGGAAAAAGAAAAGGTCAAAGCCGCTGTTGCCGAACTCAAAGGCAGAGGATTCCGCAAGGTGATCGAACTTCAGGTGGCAGGAGCGTTCCACTCCAAGCTGATGCTCCCCGCCGGAAATGCTCTGGCAGAAGTCCTTTCTGCTGCGGACATTAAACTTCCCGGGATCCCCGTTTACCAGAACTTCACCGCGGCGGCCCCTGCCGGCGTTGAGGAACTGAAAAAGAATCTGGCTTCACAGGTTTCCGGCTCCGTCCGCTGGGAGTCCTGCGTCCGCGCCGCCGCAGCAGCCGGAGCTGAGATGATGATTGAATTCGGTCCCGGCAACGTGCTGACCGGACTTCTCAAACGGACGATTCCTGAAATGAAAAGTGCCAACATCAACAGTGTGGAATCACTGGAAAATTTCCAGTTCTGATATAGGATAAAAATTTTTTCTTGAGGAGAATATAAAAATGGGAAAACTCGACAACAAGATCGCCCTCGTCACCGGCGGTGCCCGGGGTATCGGTGAAGCTATTTCTTTGAAGCTTGCTTCCGAAGGTGCCAAGATCGCTATTGTGGACATTCTGCTGGATGTGGCACAGGCAACTGCTGAAAAATTCACCGCAATGGGCTATGAAGCCAAAGCTTACGCCGCCAACGTGGCCAAAGTCGCTGAAGCTGATGCCACTGTGAAACAGGTCATTGCCGACTTCGGCCGGATCGACATTCTGGTCAACAACGCCGGTATCACCAAAGACAATCTGATTATGCGTATGAGCGAAGAAGAATGGGATGCCGTCATCGCCGTGAACTTGAAAGGTACTTTCAACTTCACCAAGTCCGCCGTGACCGCTATGGCCCGTCAGCGTTCCGGCAAGATCGTCAACATCGCTTCTGTCGTTGGCCGTATGGGTAATGCCGGACAGGCCAACTACTCAGCTTCCAAGGCCGGTGTCATCGCTCTGACCAAGAGCACCGCCAAGGAATTCGGAGCCCGCAACGTTCAGGTCAACGCCGTGGCCCCCGGTTTCATTGAAACAGAAATGACCGCCAAGCTGCCCCAGTCCGTCCGTGACACCTTTATGATGGTGATCCCCGCCAAACGGCCCGGAAAACCTGAAGATGTTGCCAATGTGGTGGCCTTCCTTTGCTCCTCTGATGCAGACTACGTCACGGGCCAGGTGCTCAATATTGACGGCGGAATGTTGATGTAAGCAAATAAAAACGGAAAAAAAATAAAAAAAAACTTGACAAACAGCAGAAACGGAGTAATATTATACAAAGGACATTTATCTTTGTCCGAAAGATAATAAGATTTAACGTTTCTTAATACAAGAAAAACGAACCAAAAAAATTCAGGAGTTTGAAAAATGGCTGAAATGACCAAAGACGAAATCCGCGCAAAAATCAAAAAGATCGTGGTGGAAAACCTCGGAGTCTCTGAAGACCAGGTTACCGACGATGCCCAGTTTGCCCAGGACCTCGGCGCTGATTCTCTCGATCAGGTCGAACTGGTGATGTCACTGGAAGAAGAATTCGGTGCTGAAATCCGTGATGAAGACGCTGACAGCCTGAACACCGTCGGCGACGCCATCAACTACATCGAAAAGCGTATTGCTGACAAGGCCTGATGTTCATTTATTGATTATCAGTCTTTCACAACCCCGCCGTCGCCGGCCAAGGGCAGTTTTCACTGTTCCGGCGGGAGCGGGGTTTTAATTTTTATTGAATTTTTTACTCATTGGAGTCCATTTTGATGAACAAAAGACGAGTTGTAGTAACCGGATGCGGTGTTATTTCCTGTGTTGGAAATGATGTAAAAACTTTTTGGGATGCCGTAGTCAACGGTCGCTGCGGCCTGGGAAAAATCACCCGTTTTGATGTGAGTGAATACCGTACTCAAATCGCGGGAGAAGTCAAAGACTTCAATGTGTGCGACTATTTGAGCTTCAAAGAGTCCAAACGTATGGACCTTTTTTGTCACTATGCCATCGCCGCCGCAGATGAGGCTATGAAGCAGGCAGGGCTTCCTGTCAACGGCGAATGGGGAACTCTTGATCCCAATCGTGTGGGTGTTCTTGTTTCCAGCGGAATCGGTGGTCTTGAAACCATCACAGAACAGTGCAAAGCCCTTTTTGATAAAGGCCCCGGCCGGGTTTCCCCCCTGATGATCCCTATGATGATCTCAGATATTTCTTCCGGCAATATTTCCATCCGTTACGGAGCCAAGGGCCCCAATATGGCCATCGTTACCGCCTGCGCCACCGGTTGCCACTCCATCGGTGAATCCTACTGGATGGTGGCCAGAGACGATGCCGATATTATGATCTGCGGCGGAGCAGAAGCCTCTATCAGCAAGCTGGGTATCGCCGGATTCTGTGCAGAAAAGGCAATGAGTACCCGCAATGACGATCCCCTTCACGCCAGCCGTCCCTTCGATAAAAACCGTGACGGTTTCGTTATGTCCGAGGGATCGGGCGTTCTGATCCTCGAAGAACTTGAACACGCAAAACGCCGCGGAGCCACCATCCTTGCCGAAGTGGCAGGTTACGGTCTCTCCGGTGACGGTTATCATATCACCAGCCCTGCTCCCGACGGCAACGGCGGCACCCGGGCTATGCAAATGGCTATGAAACACGCCGGACTCAATCCGGAAGATATAAGTTACATCAACGCTCACGGTACCAGTACTGAACTCAATGACAAATTCGAGACCCTTGCCATCAAGGGAGCTCTCGGTGAAGCCGCTAAAAAGGTCGCTGTCAGCAGTACCAAAGGCGTCACCGGACACGGTCTTGGAGCTGCAGGCGGCTTTGAATCCATCGTCTGTGTCCAGTCCATTGTCAACAATGTGGTTCCCCCCACCATCAACTACGAAACCCCTGATCCTGACTGCGATTTGGACATCACCCCCAACACCGCAAGAGAAATGGAAGTCAAAGTGGCTCTCAACAGCAATCTGGGTTTCGGCGGTCACAATGGGGCATTGCTTTTCAGCAAATTTAATGGTTAATTGAACAATTTTACAGTTCGGGAGAAGTCGTAGATGAAAAAGTTTTTGACAAGTGTATGCGGCGGAGCGGCACTTCTTGCTCTCCTTGCCGGTTGTGATCCTTCAATGGCGCAGAGACGAGGCGGAACTCAGGAAGAGTTGTGGTACAGACAGCTTAAAGACAACTACACCTCCTTCAGACCGCCCCAGTATCCTGCCCCCGCAGTGACCCATCCTGTCCGCCAGGCCGCTGCTCCTGCTGCTTCCGTCACCGTTCCCGACGACGCTGAAAAAGTCGTTGACCGTGCTGCCGCAGGCGAAGAAGTCACTCCTGTCAAGCAGGAATCTGCCAAACCTGCCGACGCTGAAAAAGGCAAAGTTTCCGAGCCCAAAGAGTCAAAAGCTCCCGAAGCAAAAGATGCCGCAAAAGAGCAGAAAGCTGATCCTGCCGCCAACACAGTGCAATCTGAAAAATTCCACGTGGTAAAAAGCGGAGATACCCTGGGTTCCATTGCCCGGAAATATTACGGCCGGGCCAGTATGGAAGATGTGATTTTTGATGCCAACACCAAAGTCATCAAAAACCGCAACCGTCTCAGCATTGGAATGCGTCTGGTGATCCCCGAATTATGACAGACGATCTTTCCGGAGTTCCGGAATCTGGCGGTATTCACTCTGTTCAAGGAAGTGACTGCCGCCGCATTTTTCTGGAAGGCAATCTGACCGTAAACGAACTTTGTGCCGGTGATGAGGTGCGCAATCTGCGTACCTTGTCTTCTTTTTTCCACGTGCAGATTTCTGCCAGAGAAAATATCCTTTCGGTTTCAGGTTCCCGGGAAAATATTGAAAAGGTCAATTCATTTTTTACCGATTTGAGTGCCCTTTGCAAGCTGCGCAAATCCCCCATCACCCAGCGTGATTTTGACTTTCTCTGCGGCTCCTACCGCAGCCAGGCCCCCTGTGACCCGGTAAAATTGTGGAAAAACCGTCTTGAAGTCAGCCCCAAAAAACCCAGCGTGATGCCCCGTTCCGGACGGCAGCAGCTCTACGTTGAGATGATGCGGAACTGTGAAGTCGTTTTCGGAGTCGGCCCTGCGGGAACCGGCAAAACCTACCTTGCAATGGCTATGGCGGTCGCCTCTTTCCTCAAAGGAGACGTTTCCCGGATCGTTCTCACCCGTCCTGCCCGTGAATCAGGCGAAAGACTGGGGTTTCTGCCCGGTTCAATGGAAGATAAGGTCAGCCCCTATCTGCGTCCCCTTTACGATGCACTCTACGATATGCTGCCTTACGATGAAGCACAAAACCTGATCCTCAAAGGCGTCATCGAAGTAGCTCCTCTTGCCTTTATGCGGGGCAGGACTCTCAATAATGCCTTCATCATTCTTGATGAAGCCCAAAATACGACTGTTGACCAGATGCTGATGTTTCTGACCCGGATGGGATTCGGTTCCAGATGCGTTGTCACCGGTGATCCCCAGCAGTCGGATTTGAAAGAAAATGAACGTTCCGGCCTCAAACACGCCATTGAAACCTTGCAGGATCTCCCCGGTATCGGTTTCACCTTTTTCAAGCCCTCTGATGTGGTGCGTCACAGATTGATCGAAACAATCATCACCCACTATACCGGCGGAAACGGTGATAGTGTCAAAAGTAGTATGAAAAAATGAAAAAAACGAGTGTGGACAGGGTGGTACATCCGAACCCTTTCGCAGTCAAGCCAAAATCCGGCATAACCGGTCGCGTTTTACGCTCCCTTTTATTCC